>CACWTR010000012.1:34697-190157 GCA_902763865.1 uncultured Bacteroidales bacterium
GGAATCGTCATCTCCGACGGCAAGAAAATAATCAAAAGATAACCCACGACGCGTCGAGTTCATTGCTTCATCGCGATCAAGCAATTGCTTCATCGCGATGAAGCAATCACTCCATCGCGATGAAGCAACGAACACATCGTGTTGCATCACCCGAAATTCTGAATCCTACGACCCATGAAAACTTCCAGTCTTTTCATCTTCCACCTCTTGTGCTGTGCCAGCCTTTGGCTCACGGCATGCCACACCAACGGCGAGGAACCTGCCCGCCTCGAGACGAAAGAGTTCGCCAGCCCCTCCATGCCCTGGCGCCCCATCCCTCTTTGGTTCTGGAACAACACACAGATCAGCGAACAGACGCTCGAAGCGCAGCTCCAGAAGATGGTGGAGGCCGATGGCTATGGCGGTTGCGCCATCCTGCCTTTCGGCACAGGCTTCCGTCCGGCCTACCTGTCCGACGACTATTTCCGTCTCTACGGTGCTGCCATCGCGAAGGCACGTTCCCTGGGCGCTCACATGTCCATCTACGACGAGTACGGCTTCCCGAGCGGCAGCATGGGAGCCATCAACGGCTCGGGCGTGACCACCTTCATGAACAATCATCCGGGCCAGACCGTCAAGCGACTCGACAAGATAGAGTACCGCGTTGGCAGCGGAGCCACCTTCGACCGCCAACTCTCCCTCAGCGGCAAACTGATGTCGCTGGTGGCATGGAACACGAACACGAAGGAGGTGATTCCGCTTCGCGACTACTACGACGAGGCGTCGGGCCGCCTGACATGGAAGGCACCGGCAGGCAGCGGATGGCGTGTGATGCTGTGCCAGTGCGTCATCGACGGCGACCCCAATGTCGATTACCTCTCCCCCGAAGCCGTCAGCCTCTTCGTCAATGACACGCATGCAGCGTACTACCAGCGCTTTGCCGGCGACTTCGGGCAGACCATCGTCTCCACCTTCTTCGACGAACCCACGATGTACCGGGCCCAGGGACGCATGTGGACCTATGACTTCAACGAGAAGTTCGAGCAGCGCTACGGCTTCTCGCCCGAAGCGCTCTATCCGGCACTATGGTACGACATCGGCGAGCCGACGGCACGTGCACGCAACCTCCTCTTCAGCCTCCACTCCGCACTCTACAGCGAAGGCTTCATGAAGACCATCTGCGAATGGGCCACAGCCCACAACATCCTGGCCACGGGCCACCAGGACCAGGAGGAAATAGCCAACCCAACCAGCGTGGCCGGCGACCTGATGCTCGTGGGCAAGTATCTCACCATGCCCGGCATCGACAAGATAGGCGGCGGACGGCCCACTGAGGATTTCTACAAGGTTGTCTCCTCTTCGGCCAACAACTGGGACAAGACCTACGTCATGTCCGAAACGTATGGTGCAATGGGAAACATCTCGGTGGAGAAGCTCTACGAAGTGGCCATCGAGCAATATACGAAGGGCATCAACCACCTCATCCCGCATGCCGTCTGGTACAACGACCGCGACGTGACCTTCCTGCCCGAACTATCCTGGCGCAATCCGCTCTACAATGCCGACCTGCCGGCCTTCAATGCCTTCCTCTCCCGCCTGAATTATGTGCTGGCCCGACAGGGGAGGCACGTGGCCGACGTCTGTGTGCTCTATCCCATCCAGACGCAATATGCCGGCCATGTCCTCGACGGTCCTAAGGGCTACTACGAGGGCGGCGTGGAGGTGCCCGGCACGGACTATCCGCAGATATCCCACTATCTTACCGACGACCTCGGCATCGACTTCACCTATCTCCATCCCGAGGTTCTCGATGACCGCTGCACCGTCAGCGGCGGCAAGCTCCACATGAACAATCCCGTCAACCACGAGCACTTCTCCGTCATCCTGCTTCCCGGGGTGAAAGCCATCTCGCTTTCGGGCCTGCGCAAGATAGAGCAGGCCTGGCAGCAAGGCGCCAAGGTCGTGTTCACCACTCAGTGTCCCGAGCTGGCTGCCGACGTGGAGGGGGGCGATGCCGAAGTGAAGGCCATCGTAGCCCGGATGCTGGGTGCAGAAGAGAACAAAGCCTACTTCCTGCCTACGCCCTCTGTCGAGACGCTGGCCGGGGTGATGAATGAGTGCCTGCCCGATCGCGACGTGACCTTCTCCGGCGGCAAGCATCCGTTCAACTACCTGCACAAGGTGATTGACGGACACGACGTCTGGTACATCGGCAACATCGATGCCACGTCGGCCACGAACACCATCCGCCTCAGGACTTCTGCCTCGAAGCTGGTCCTGCTCAACCCTCATACGGGCAGATACGATGACCTCCCTCTGGAGGGGGGAGAAGGGACTTTCTCCCTCACCCTGCGTCCCTGTCAGTCGGTATTCATCATCGACGATGACCTGCTTCTCAAGAACGGCACGCCGGTCATCCCTTCGCAGCAGAAACTCTCCTATACGATTGAGTTCGAAGCTGAGGTGGAGCAGCTGTCGGCGGGCGTATGTTTCTCCGGCACCGACCAGCAGAACTTCTGCATGTGGCAGTTCAATGCCTCCGACCCTCAGCATCCCCGCCTTCGTCCCCATCGCTGGATGGGCGGCAGCGCTTCCCTGCTCGGGGAAGTTGACCTCCCCGCCACGGCTGCCATCGGAACGGGTGTCCCCTTCAGGGTGAGACTCGAGGTGGAGGACGAGTCCTACGTCAAGACCTACATTGACGATGTGCTCGTTGACGAGCGGAGCGGACGTTTCCCCTTCGGCAATATCGGGTTCCGTCAGGCTCATGACGATGCCTACGGGAAGGTGGAGACTGCACGTTTCGACAACATACGCATCAGCGTCCTCAGCGGAGACGGCACGCCCAGCGTAGTCTTCTCCGAGGACTTCTCTGGCCGGAACCCGTTCTCCGGTGGCTCCATTGTCATGGGCAGGCTCAGAGTGTCGGGTCAGATGCAGGGCGACGTCCTGGCATGGCTCCGGGAAGCTCCCGATGCCGTGAACCTCGCCGCTGCCTCACGCCCCAAACGCGAAGCGTGCTACAGGCTCGACGGCACTCCCGCCTCCCGACACGCTTCCGGCATCGTCATCCAAGGCGGCAAGAAGTACCTGACAAGTAAATAACACATTATTTATATATATAGTCACTAACTAAAAGCTAAAACAAAATGCGTGGAAAGAAGATTACCCTTTTGCTGCTGGCTCTCATCGTCTGCAGCATGAATGCGTGGAGTTACAGGATTACCGACAACTACACCATTGAAGTAAAGTTTAAGATCAATGCCATCGGCGCAGGCATTGCCTTTGCCGGCTACGAAGGCTTCGGAGGCAACATCGCCATGTGGCAGTACAACGTGGGCATAGGCGGCGACCAGTCCAAGTTCCGCCCGCATGACTGGCGCGTGGGCGGAGTCCTGCTCGAAGAGAAAGGAACCGGCGACGTTACGCTGAACACTTCTGACTGGTTCGTAACGACCATCGAGGTAAGCAACAACGGCAATCACGTGGATACCTATCTGCGCCGTGCCGACGACGACACCGACGTGCTCATCGACTCGCGCGACAGCCGCTTTGCAGGCGAGTTCCGCTATGGCCTTGTCGGTGCACGCGAGGACCACGACGGCAACACCAACGAGTCTGCAACCTTCGACTACATCAAGGTGACAGCCAATGAAACGGGCGAGAACCTCTACTATGAGGACTTCGATGCTTCAAACGGCAGTTGGCTGGGCGACCCCATCTGGAACGAGGCCGAGGGCACACTGACCGTAGAAGGCCGCAACCTCAGCGAGGTCAGGTACTTCCCCGGCAATATGTTCCTCGATGCTGTCGATATGCACTACACCGTCGAAGCCGACGTAGCCATCGAGAGTGGCTATGTCTCCTTAATCTTCGGCCTTGACGAGAGCAATGGCGGCAGCAACTATATGTGGCAGATTTCGCCCAACTTCAGGAACGACAACGGTGTCTGCAACTATTATCACCTCGACAATGGAGGCGAGTCCTGGAAGGCACATGCAGCAGGACCCAACTACCCCGACTTCGGGTACGAGGACTTCTGGGACCTCACTCACCACGTGATGATTGAGGTGAAGGGCAACGTGGTCTATACCTACATCGACGGCAAGCTGGAGGATACCTTCACGCAGTGCGACATGACGGACCTCGCCCTGCTCAACCCCGGCAAGATGGGCATCCGCGTCGATGCCGGCAACGGCTTGTGGCACAGTGTCTATATAGACAACGTAAAGCTGACGGAGTATGACTCTGAGGGCAACCCCAACGTCGTGATGGAGGATGGCTTCGACGGCGGCGCAGCTCACTATTTCGAGCTCACCGGCAAGAATGCCACATACGCCAGCGTGGTCGAGAAGGATGGCAACTATGTCCTGCACATCAATTGCGACGGCACCGAGGACCTGAATGCCAAGGTGCGACTCATCCAGACCGATGACTTCGTCTGCACTCACAACTACGAGAATGGCATCTGCACGGTATGCGGCAAATTCGAGGAGCCTGCCTACAGCACTGAACTAAGCGCCTACACCATCGGCAACCTCGGACAGCTGATTCGCTTCTCGCAAATCGTCAATGGCGGCGAACAAGGTGCCAATGGCTTCCTGACTGCCGACATCGACATGGAGAACAGCGAACTCTTCCAGCCCATCGGCCTCAACAATGACGGCTCATGGCAGAAGCCTTTCATGGGAACATTCTATGGCAACAACCATGTCATCCGCAATCTTTTCGTCAAGACTGAGTGCGAAGGCGGCCTCTTCTCCCGTACCCGTGGCGGCAAGATTTACAACCTCGGCCTTGAGAATGCCTACATCGAGAGCACGGCAGGCCTGCGCTGCGGAGCCATCGCCGGTGAACACCACGACAATGCCATCATGCAGAACTGCTATGCTATCGGCAACATTGAGTTCGTCACGACCAATGCACAGAAGGATGCTGTTGCGGGCGAGTGTGCCGGCGGTCACTTCGTGAATTGCTACACCACGCTGCCCAAGATGTCGTGCGACTATCCTATGGGCGGTGACATGACGAACAGTTATGAAGGCGTGACTGCAGAGCAGGCTGCCTCGGGCGAGATTGCCTACAAGCTGGGCGACGCTTTCGGGCAGTACATCGGCACCGATGCTTATCCCGTACTCGACGGCGCGGAGGTTTACTATGTAGGAGAATGCGGCTATGCAACCATGTATGATGCTACAAGTGGGTACGTCCTCAACGGTGCTCAGGCTCATGTTGCCACCCTCGTCGGCGAGACATGGCTCAAGCTTACCGAAATCGATAACGTTCCCGCAGGTACACCCGTGGTGCTGAAAGGCTCCTACTATAACATGCTGCCGGAGGACCTTCCTGCCATCAATATCGCCAACGACCTCAAGGGCACTGATGCCGAGACTTCTGCCGATGGCACCATGTACGTCCTTGCCAAGCCCGAAGGCGAAGAGGTTGGCTTCTATCTGGCCGAAGGCACCATTCCTGCAGGCAAGGCCTACTATCAGGGCAAGGCTGGCGTGAAGGCATTCTACTTCGCCGGTGAAGGCACGACTGGCCTCAGCGAATTGAACAATTGGACAATTGAACAATCAGACAATGGTCAAATCTATAATCTCTCCGGCCAGCGCGTAAGTAAGATGCAAAAGGGCATCAACATCGTCGGCGGCAAGAAGATATTGAAGTAAAGAAGTCTCACGTCCCCCCTTCCGTTCTATCCGTTGTTGATGACAAGGGCATAGCCTATGTAGTTGACACGGTAGCGGAAGAGGGGACGTCCTCCTGCACCGTCCGAGACGTTGCCCGTGTCGTTCAGGTTGTAGGTGCGCTGACAGCTGTGGCATTTGGCGTAGCCTCCGGGGGTGAGGACGAGGGGCTTGGTAATGTTGTAGTTCAGATAGCAGTTGGAGCAGGCCCGGTCGTAGCAGACTACGCGCACGAAGTCCTCGCCCATTTCGGGGATGGTAAGCTTGCCTATGATGAAGCCGCTGCTCAGTCCCATGATGAAGCCGCTGTAGCTGCCGGAGGCAGAGATGTTGATGGGGTCGGTCTTCCCGGCTGCATTGGTGAAGAGGAGGCGCCGCCCGTCATTCGTGCAGGTGCAGAACTCGCCCATGCTCTCGCAAGCGGTGAAGAGCACGGGCGACTGCTGTACGTTCTCGACGGTGAGACGCGCCGGCTGATTGAAGTACTTGTTCGTCACTTCGCCCTCTTTACAGGAGAACAGGAGTAGGGAAACAAGGATAAGAAGACTTTTCAAGGCAGACCCTACCAAACCTCTCCTTAAAGGGGAGGCTTCCTTAGCTGAGCCTTCGCCCGGGTCCTCCCCCTTTAAGGGGGAGTTAGAGGGGGTCTGGGGGGAATTAGAGGGAGTCTGTGAGTTCTGGAGGGTCTGTGTGTTTGACAGGGCTTCTTCCGCCTTTTCCGCCTTTTGGAAGTTAAAGCCTTCCCATACCCCGCGGAAGAGGGCTGCAATCTGTTCGGTGCAGAGGTTGCCGATGCTTCCCTCGTGGGTGTGGTGCACCTCTTTGCGGGGCGTGAAGCGTCCGGCCTCGATGTCGAGTCCCACTTTCCTGTAGGCATCGCGGAAGGGCATGCCTTCGGCAGCCAGGCGATTGACTTCTTCGACGGAGAAGATGAGGTCGTAGCGCGGGTCGTCCAGTATGTGCTCGTTCACTTCGAGGCGGCTGATGATGTAGGTTGCCATTTGCAGGCACTCCCTCAGTTCCTGGAAGGCGGGCAGGAAGACTTCCTTGATGATTTGCAAGTCGCGGAAGTAGCCGCTTGGCAGGTTGTTCATGATGAGTGTCACCTGTCCGGGCAGGGCCTGCAGCTTGTTGCACTTGGCGCGTGTCAGTTCGAAGACGTCGGGGTTCTTCTTGTGTGGCATGATGCTGGAGCCGGTGGTGCATTCCTTCGGGAGCTTGATGAAGCCGAAGTTCTGGCTATTGAAGAGACAGGCGTCGAAGGCCAGTTTGCTCACTGTCCCCGCTATGCCGGCCAGGGCGAAGCTGACGTTGCGTTCCGTCTTGCCGCGTCCCATCTGTGCATAGACCACGTTGTAGTCGAGGGCATCGAAGCCGAGCAGCTCGGTTGTCATGGTGCGGTTCAGGGGGAACGACGAGCCGTAGCCTGCCGCAGAGCCGAGGGGGTTGCGGTTGGTGATGCGGTAGGCAGCCTGCAGCATGACGAGGTCATCGACGAGGCTTTCCGCGTAGGCACCCAGCCAGAGGCCGAAGCTGCTGGGCATGGCTACCTGCAGGTGGGTGTAGCCGGGCATGAGGATGTCCTTGTAGCGCTCGCTCTGCCGTTGCAGTTCGGTGAAGAGTGCCTTCACGTCCTCGGCCACGAGGCGCAGCTGCTTGCGGATGAAGAGTTTCAGATCGACCAGCACCTGGTCGTTGCGGCTGCGTCCGGAGTGTATCTTCTTGCCCATGTCGCCGAGCCGACGGGTGAGCAGCAGTTCGACCTGCGAGTGCACGTCTTCTATGTCATCCTCGATGACGAACCGTCCTTCCCTTATCTCGGAGAGGATGTTCCGCAGCTCGGCCAGCAGCGCTTGTAGTTCTTCCTTCTCAAGGAGTCCGATGCTCTCGAGCATTGTGATGTGTGCCATCGAGCCGAGCACATCCGCCTCGGCCAGGTACATATCCATCTCGCGGTCGCGTCCTACGGTGAAGCGGTCAATCTCCGCCGTCACCTCATATCCTTTGTCCCAAAGCTTCATTGAAAGTTGAAAAATTGAAAAGTTGAAAAATTGAAAAAGATAAAGAGTATAAGGATAAAAAGTGAAAATGCTTTTTAATTTTTTACCTTTTCACCTTTTCACCTTTTATTAGTACGGCAGGCTTGCCAGCATTTGTGCCAGGCCATCCACGCCCTGTTCGAGCTTCTTTCCCACCATCTGTCGGATGAAGAAGCTCAGGTCGGCCTTGACGGTGAGGCGCATGGCGCACTCGTTGTCGCCCGAGGGCAGGAGCTGAATCCACATGTTGGCAGCCACGGGCATCCCTTCGGCTACGAACTTGATGGTCTTCTCCGGCTCGCGCTCGATGATGCGTAGCGTGGCAGTGCCCATTGGTGTCTGACCCGAGACGGAGTCACGGTCGAACTGCAACTCGCGTAGCTTCTCGACGACTTGCTCCATCTGCTCCGGCTTCACCTTGTCGCCGGCCTGCTGCCTGATGCGCTCCATCGCCTCGGGGTTGTCAAGGCCTTGCTGTATGACGGCCAGGTTGTTGAGGTCGGACAGACGTTCATAGACGCGTCCGATGGGAGCGTATATCTTCTTTACTTCGCTTTTGTATTCAGTCATCTTGCATTTACCATTTTACTATTTGCCATTTGTGTTTTATTAGAGGTTAGAGGTTAGTGGTTAGAGAATACCCTTGGGCCCTAATCTGCATCCACAACATTCCTCTAACCCCTAATCCCTAATCTCTAATCTCTAATCCCTAATCCATCCCAGTTTGCGGGGTCCTTGCGCCATTCGTGGAGGGTAGGGATGTCCTGCTCCTTGATGTAGCCCGTCTTGAGTGCTTCGGCTACGACGGCCTCGTAGTTGGTGAGGGTGACGAGCTTGACGCCAGCGGCCTTGAAAGCTTCTTCGGCCACGGGGAAGCCGTAGGTGTAGGAGGCTACCATGCCTACCACTTCGCAGCCTGCCTCCCGGAGGGCTTCCACAGCCTTGAGGCTGCTGCCTCCCGTGCTGATGAGGTCCTCAACGACCACTACCTTCATGCCTGGCTTGAGCTCGCCTTCTATGAGGTTCGCCATGCCGTGGTCCTTTGGCTTGCTGCGGACGTAGGCAAAGGGGAGAGCGAGTGCGTCGGCCACCAGTGCTCCCTGCGCGATGGCTCCCGTGGCTACGCCGGCCACGCCTTCTGCCTCGGGGAACTGCTCCATGACGAGGCGCGTGAGCTCCACCTTGACGAAGCTGCGCAGGCCGGGGAAGGAGAGCGTCTTGCGGTTGTCGCAATAGAAGGGACTCTTCCATCCGCTGGCCCATGTGAAGGGATTGGCGGGTTGTAACTTGATGGCTTTCACTTCGAGCAGCTTGGCTGCAAAGATTGATTCAACGTTGTTCATCATCATATATT
Source organism: uncultured Bacteroidales bacterium (assembly GCA_902763865.1). GTDB lineage: Bacteria > Bacteroidota > Bacteroidia > Bacteroidales > Bacteroidaceae > Physcousia. The sequence goes on from CACWTR010000012.1 coordinate 43,763, forward strand.
TATCATTTAATCATTTACCATTTAACCATTTAACGTTTATTGGCTGTTAGCATCTAAGCATCAGTTGCAGAAGTGCACCGGTGCGCAGAATGAATTCTCTTCGGTTCATGCCTTATGTGTCTATCCGTCTGCAAAGGTACGAATAAAAAATGAAGAATGAGGAAGCTTTAGCTCGATAAAATCAATGAAGAGTGAAGAATTTACTGCCGCACCTGCGAATAACGTTCCTCACTCCACGAGTGTTTCGTTGCTTCATCGCGAACAAGCAATTGCTTCATCGCGATGAAGCAATCACTCCATCGCGATGAAGCAATGAAGTCATCGCGACACCTGTCCGGCTCATTCTCCCTCGTCCGCCTCGCGGCAAAAGAGGCCATAGAGCCAGAAAGCAGTGTAAACCGGTATGCAGAAGACGGGGTAGGAGACGGAGGACAGCAGCAGCACGATGGCAACGGCCAGCGGTTGGCTGTACCTGCAGGTGCGGCTTATCCGCCAGGAGGAATAGAACAGGATGGCATAAAGCAGCACTCCCACGAAGATACCATATTGGCTCAGAATCTTCACCAGGCCGCCCGAGAGCGCATAGTTCATCGTTATGTCCTGCCGGAACCAGCTGTTGTCGTTGTCGCGTCCGTAGCCGAGCAGCGGGTCGTTCTGGTAGTTCAGCCATTCGAAGTACATCGACTCGAACCTGTCCAGCGAGCCGACATACTCGTCGCCGTGTTCCTGCGCACGATAGTCCAGGCCCTCCATCTGCTCGCGCGTCAGCCCGTCGAAGTCCGCACGGTCACGGATTTTGTCGCCCATGAAGTCGAAGGAGAAGACGTACCACGAGACGGGCAGCACGACGAAGAGGAAGGTGAGGACGCTGCTGAGTTTTCTGCGGCGCAGCGAATAGAGGGCGTAGAGCAGCAGCACGATGCTGTAGCCGGTGGTCGATACGGTGGTGGCGAGCGCGAGCAGGAGGCAGAGGATGCTCTTGTTACGGCGAAACCGGATGCCGCAGCGCGAGAGGTTGACCTGGATAGCCGCCACCAGCATGATGGCAAAGCGCCCCGGCTCCCACGAGCAGCCCGCATTGCGGATGAGGGAGCCATACGTCTGCCCCTTCAGCGGGTCCATCCAGTTGAAGAGGTACAGCACGTTGTTGCCGAAAGACGTCTGCGGGAACATGCGGAAGAGGAAGCTCCCCGAGTCGGGCAGCAGGACGGCCAGTCCCCACAGCACCAGGCTGACGGCGGACAGGATGACCATGATGCGCTCGTACATACGCAGCAGCTCGTGCCCGAACACCCTGACATGGATGAAGGCGACGAAGATGGCGTAGAAGAGAAAGAAGTAGAAGGACAGGTGGGTGGAGCTGAAGTCGTGGAGCTTATAGCAGACAGCCACGGTCCAGCAGAGCATGATGCCCGCGAAGAGCCACAGCCTGCGATGGAGGAAGCTGACCGGATGGCGCACGAGCAGCACCAAGGTCATGACGATAGGGGCGAGCAACGGAACGGGGTCGCCCGAGAGACGCCCCACCATGCGGCCCGCTCCGGGGGTCATCTGAGCCATGTAGATGACCATCAGGAACACGTAGAGGCGTTCAAAGAAAGCGCAGGGAGCCGTCCGCGGACGGCGGCCCTGCGCCTTTGAAATCTGTCTGCCGTCGGGGGTGGGACTGCTCACCACTCTTTGTCCCAGACTTTGACGTCGGTTATCTGTTTTGCAGAGGGGTCCAAGTTGCCGCCCTTATCTACGCCGCCGTAACCGATGCCGTAGCCGTCGTTGCCGATGCCGCTTACGGCCAGCATCTGCTCGGCCTCTGCCTGTTCCTGCTTCATGAGCGGAATGATATATGACTTCTTCATAGCCTTTATTTTATTGTTTTCCTTCCGTTTTCTACCACGATTCCCTTATAGCTCTTGCCTACCCGCTGTCCTGCGAGGTTGTAGGTGGCTTCCTCTCCCAGCGGGAGGGCTGGGGCGAGGCTTCCGATGCTGGTTGCCATTCCGTCGATTACGGCAAGAATCTTCACTCCCGCCTCTTCAACTTCCGTCAGTACGTCGAGGAAGTCGAAGTAGGCGCGGAAAGCCTTCATCTTCGTCTCGCCCGTGGAGTACCAGAACAAGTTGTCATGGAGGAAAAGCGTGTACTTGTTGAGCACGGTCCCTGCGCGGTAGGTGCCGTAGAAGCCGCTATACACAACCCTTCGGGAGCCAGTCCTACCGTTGTCGAACTCGATGCAGGCCGCCTCTTCGTCCGGAACGACATCAACACCGTTGACCGTAAATTCCGAAACGGGCTGCGACACCTTGATGATGTAGGGATGGTTCGCCTCGATAGCATTTGTGCTCTCGAAGTTTACGGTAATCCCCTTCACGTGTTCGCTCGCGTCATGCTCTGTTTCCGTGCCGGTGAAGTCGGCCAGCTTCACGTCGTTGCCAAAGGCTTCCTTCACCTGGGCCTCCGTCATGGCGAAGGGCAGGCAGAGCGTGCTCCACTCGTCGGCCTTGATAGTGCGGCGGACCACTGCCTCGACACCGGAGGCTGCAGCAGGAGACAGGGTTGACGTCTCGTCAAGCACGACCTGCGAGTTCACGATGATGTTGAACGTGACGGGTTCCGGCCTGTCCGGTGTGGCATCGGTCTGCACGAACTCAATGGGCGAGATGGTAGCCTGATAAGTTCCTTCGGCCAGGTTCTTCTGTGCCTTGACGGGCAGTATCAGCAGCGTACCGCTCTGTGCTGTGAACGGTTTGCTGCCTGGCGAGAAGCATTGGAACCGGTCCAGCCCCTGAGGGGTGTAGATAGAGCTGACGACGTGCTCCGTGGTGTAGATGTCGCCCGGGATGAAGGAGGGACAGCCTTCGCCGTCCGCCACGGAGCTGATTCCCTCCGGATAGGCGATGTCGAACTGATAGGCCGTATAGGGCTGGGTTCCGAAGTCGAAGTAGATAACGACATTGGACGTGCCGCCCCGGGCAATGCTCACCTCGGGCACGGTCAGTGTCAGTCCGCCTCTGGCCCCGGCTATGCCGAAGAGGGCAAGGAGGCAGAATGATATGAGTTTACGTTTCATAGTTGTATGTGTTGTTGTTTATTTTGTCTTTACTGAGTTAGCTATCTCGACCACATCGGAGATGGTAATCGCGCCGTCGTTGTTAGCATCGGCTTCGTCCGCCGAGAAGTTGCCGGCTGAGCCGTCGCGGATGTAGTTGGCTTCGAGTACGACATCAGCAATGGAGAATTTGCCGTCGCCGTTCACGTCGCCCAAGCGATGGAAGACGGGGTAGAGCTTTGTCTCGGCACCGACAATCCAGGTAAAGGTGGGGTCGGAGGAGAGGAGCTTCAGTCCGTCCGTAGCGTTGGCCCGGCGTCGGGCGGAGGGAGAGGAGGTGTCGGCATCGGTGTACCATCCCTCGAACCTGCAGCATCGCTCGGGTTCAGCCGTCAGCACGACTTCCTCGCCATACTCGTAGTAACCCGATCCGCCGCCGCTGACTGTGCCGCCGGCTGAGGTGCCGCCATCGTTGTTGACGATGTTGCTGACGGAGAGATTGAAGGATTCGCGGTCGAAGAAGAGCTTCAGCTCCTTCTTTGCCGAGAGGTAGTAGTCGTAGGTCGTCTCGGTGGAGAGGATGTTGCCGTCGATGCTCCAGCGGTTGAAGATGAAGCCGTAGGAGGGTATCACCTTCAGGGTGAGCGTCGTGCCGTACTTGTACGACGGCTGGGGTGCCTGCGGAGTGTCGAAGACGGTCTTTTCGCCATGATATTCCTCGGCGAGAACTACGACGTTTGCTGCCTCGGGGAAGTTGTATGCCAGGTTGAGCTGGACGGGCTTGTCGGTTTGCTCTATCCAAGAGATGGGAGTGGCGGTAAGGCCCACGTGACCATCGACATCGACGATGAGGGCCGTGTTGACCGTCAGGCAGAAGAATCCGTCGTTATGCGGAATTCGGCTCAGGTCAACGGTCAGTTTCTTGTCGTTAATGTCATACCGGACTTCCGACATATCCACTACATCTCCCTGGTTGACGAGTGTGACGGCCTTGGGCAGCAGCTCCCGGATGGCGTCGGTGAAGGTGATTTCAACCGACTGCACCTCGGTGTTGCTGACGCTCACGTCGCTTTCGGCCTCCATGCCGTTCAGCTTCACGGAGATGATGTTGAGCGTTGCGGCAGGCTTGGGCGTGAAGCGGACGGTGTAGCTGGTCGTACCGCTCTGGCAGTTGTCGATGATGTGTATGAGGTCTTCGTGGGTGGCACGCTTCTTGTCGGGCAGTGTGGCCCACGTCTGCCAGATGTTGCGCAGGGGAAGGATGGTGCCGTCCTGACGCACCACCTCAGTGATGGTGGCATTGCCGCCGGTGGGGTCTTCGACCTTGGCGTAGGTCCAGCCGCCGGCTGCGGCATCGACGGTGAGGGTGTACTCGTAGGCGGAAGCTTCAACCACCGAGGCCGTGCCGATGGCAATGGGCTCCTGGGTGCCGTCGCTGAGGTAGAGCGTGTCGGGCAGGTTCTGGGCATCCTCTTTGCCGTTCACGGCCCAACCGTAGTTAGCATTGGCGTTGCCTTCCACGACGATGCTGCGGATGAGCTCGTGGATTCTGATTTTGTTCAGGAGCGAGAGGTTGGGGTTCTGGCTCAGGGTGAGCTGCGTGTAGCCAGTGTTATACTCGATGAAGTGGCCGAGCAGGCTCGACGTCATCCACCACTGGGCGTAGGCATGTCCGTGTGCCGGCAGCGTGCCGAAGTCGGTGGTGACGCTCTTGCCGAAGGCGAGCGACTTCTCCTGTCCGTTCAGCTGCGACGAGGTAATCTTGTATTGCAGGAAGAGGCTCTCTTCGTTATCGACTATCTCGGGCTGTGCCGTCACCATGCGGAGGTTCTCGGCGTCGCCGTAGCCGATGTTGCTGATGAGCACGGCGAACTCTGCTTCCTCTGCGGGTTCGATGATGTCTTTCGTGATGGCATCGTCAGCAATGATGTCGCGTTGCATGAAGTAGTCCAGGTTCAGCTCTGGCGTGGGCTTCACGGTCATGAGCTGTTCCGTGAGGTCGGCATGCCGCTCCTTGCCATCGACGGTGAAGGTGAGGCTACCGCCAAAGACGTAGTCCGTGCTGACGATGGGGGCCGCATACTTGGTGGGCACGAACTTCACTTTCAGCACGCCGGTGCGTCCGGCATCGAGTGTCCAAGGACCGGAGACTCCGCCCGTGAAGCCGGTGAGTTCGGTATAGCTGATGTCGAACTCGCGGTCTGTAGCCAGCTCGCCGTTGGGCATCCGCTCGGTGAGGTTGAGCAGGATGTCCTCCATCGGCTTGTCGCTGCCGTTGTCTATGGTAAGGGTTCCCTCAAAGGCCTGGCGGGTGAGTGTGAGCAGCTGACTGAACTGCAGCTTGACGGTGACGATGACGTCCTCGTCCTCTACGACAGTAGCTATTACGCAGTTGCCAGGCAGGATGGGCTTGCAGTTGTTGCCGATGGAGGTGTAGGCAAAGATTTCGCGGTATTTCGGCTCGTCACCGCACTTCCATGTGTATTCAGCCTTCCACCTGATGCTGCAGCCCTCGTCGCTCTCAGCTTCGCGGGTGTAGCGGATGAGTATGAAGCTCGTCTCCTGCGGACGGAGGTCGAAGGCGATGGGGGTGAGTGCTTCCCAGCGGAAGCCTTCTATTTCGGGCACTTCGAGCGTCACGTCGCGAGCCTTGATGAGTCCGCGGTTGGTCAGCGTGACCTGCACATCGACGTGTTCTCCAACGGCCACGTCGCTCACCTTGACGCGACCGGGAGCGGAGATGGTCACCTGCGGTGCGGGCACGGCCACTTCCAGCGTGGCTTCCGTCACAATCTCGTAGCCGTCGCCTTCTTCTGTCTCAACCACGCGGTACTCGATGTTGATGCCGTCGCCTATGCTCAGGTTCACGGTGCGCTCGGTGGTCTGTCCGGGATAGATGAGGATGTTGTTGGTGTAGGTTTCGTGCCCCTCAGCCGTCACGGTGTACTCGTAGTAGCCCTCCACCTGTGTAGTGGAGGCAGTGCCGGTGGTGCCGGTGTTGAGCGTGCAGACGACTTCGCCCGTCAGTGCGTTGCGCATCTCGATGGTGGCGTTCTGCACCTTCGGGGCATCGGCTTCGTAGTAGGTGTATTCATCGCAGACGGAGAAGACGACCGTTCCCTTGGCATCCGAGACGATGGTCACCTGATAGGGCAGTATCTGGTTGTTGCCGTTCTCGATGTTGATGCCGATGTATCCGTCGTAGCGCGTGTTGGCTTCGCCCGCGGGGGACATGGCGATGACAGCCGTGGCCGTCTGCCCCGCCTCGATGGGCATCAAGGCTCCCTGCAGGCTCATCCAGTCGGGCAGCTGCAGCGAGATAGGGCCGGTCGTGGCTGTCCCCGTGTTGGTAATGCCGAGCATGTAGGTGCTGACGGAGTCCTTCTTCACTGTAGTGACAATGCCGGTAACATCGAGGCTGATGCTGGCATGAGGCGTGGTTGGGATGACGATGGCTCCGTTGGTGCTGCCCGTGCAGACATTTGTGCCGTCGGCCTTGCAGAGAAGGGCCTTAGTGACAGTGACGGCGTATGAACGTCCGTCGAGCCATTCCTGCGAGGTCCCCACGTCGAGCGTCAGCATCTCTCCGCTGTTTCCTTTGAAGGGCATGTTCTGTGCCGAGAAAGCTGTTATCTTATAGAGGTTGTTATCCCTGTCGATGCAGGCGGCACTCAGCTGATGTCCGTCGGCGCGGGCCGCAGCGAGCTGGCAGCCGTCGGCATTGATACTCCCGCCGCGCGGCAGCTTCAGGGTGAGCTCCACGGCAACGATGTCATCGGTGTTCTCCATCGTGACGGGAAGGCTTACCGTCTGCCCCAGCGACAGATACTTCATCTCCGCGCTGCCCACCTTGACGGTGTTCTGAGCCGCTGCCCCCAGCATCGGGAGCAGCAGCGTTAGCAGCATCATTATTCTTGTCTTCATAGGATATATGTGTTTTCTGTTTGTTATTTAATCACCACTTTCTTTCCGTTCACGATGTAGATGCCCTTCCCCTGCGGGGTGTTCACCTTGATGCCTTGCAGGTCGTAGCATTCACCATTCGCCATGAACCATTCAGCATTGATGATGCCTGTCGGCAGGGTTTCGCCTACGCTGACGGGGTTGGCTGCCGGGTCGCTGAGCACGGCGCGGACGAGGCGCGGGGTGAGCGAAGCGTCGAAGGTGGCAAGCACGGTGCGGCCCTCCGCCGTCTGCTGCGGCAGCAGGGAGTAGATGATGGCATGTGTGCCGCCCTGGGCGGTGTCGGCAGTAGCCACGGCGAATCCCATGTCCCCTACGGTCCAGTTGACGGAGCCGGGGGCGATGCCGGAGAGTCGCAGGTCGAGGGCTGCCACGGGCTTCAGGGAGTAGAGCACGAGCTCTCCGTCCTCAATGGTCAGGCACGCTTCCTGCTCCATGCCCTTCGCTCCATGCCTCATGCTCCTTGCTCCCTGCTCTACGTCCTCCTGCTGGAGCAGGATGTTCACCGTCGAAACGATGTCCTGCACGTTGACTTCATCGTCCGGCCCGTAGGTGTCGGCGGCACAGAAGTTGAAGAGTCCCGACTCCTGATTGTTGCTGAAGTTGAGCGTCGATTGCAGGTCAAGCACATCGACGGCATCGTCCATGTTGGCATCGCCCATCTCGTACTTGTAGGTGAAGGTAAAGCGGTGCGGATAGAAGCATTCTATCGTAGTGGGCGACGGCCAGTAGAACCTGTTGTTGTTCACTGTTCTGCCGTCGGCATAGATGTAGCAGTCCCAATACTGCCTGCCTTCGGTGCCTTCGTGGTAGAACTGGCAGTAGCCGCCTAAGCCGATGAGCGTGGATGCCATTGTGCCGCTCTGACTGTTATAGAAGGCAATGGGGGGCAGTCCCTCCGACAGGCGGCAAGCCTCATAGAGTGTAAGCTCGCCTACGTAGCCGAGGCTTAGACGCTCGATGTTGAGGTTGCAGCCGCTCTTCAGTGTAGCTGCAAGGGGCCGGATGTCGCCCGTGATGGCATTGCCGCTCAGGTCGAGGTTCTCCAGGCGCGTCATGCCCGTGAAGGTGAGACTGCTGATGTCGCCGCTCAAACCATTCTCGCGCAGGTTGATACCGGTGACGTAGCCGTCAGCGTCGAAGGTGATACCGCGCCAGCGCGATGCCGTCTGCACATTGGTATTTGTTATCCACTTCGTGTGCCAGCTGTCGCCGCCGAGGGCACCCGCGATGTTGCAGAGGTCGGCATAGTCAGCCTCGTTCATCGGCGTGGTGACGGGCATAGCACCCAGGTCGCCAACGATGTTGAACCCGCTCCACCTCTCATCGGCCTTGAACAAATCCACCATCTCTTCATAGACGTGCAGGGTGCAGGCCGAGCGGTTGAAGTCGTTGAAGGCTTCATCGTGGGTGTAAGGCAACTCTACGGCATAGTAGTAGATATCCTTTAGGTTCCTGTCGTTTGCAAACGCATTACCGTAGATAGCTGTAACGCTTTCCGGAAGTGTGAGGGCTGTCAGACCGTTAACGTTCCACATGGCATCGCGGGCAATGGCCGTAACATTCTCCGGCACTTCGTAAGCGCCCTCCGTGCTCAGAGGCAGGCGGAAGAAGAAGTTGCCAAGGATAACAGACGATTTCAGATTGGGACAATTGTCGAAATACATTCCGTTGCCGCCGTCCATCTCTGTGACTCCTTCGCCACCTGTTACCGTTTCAAGCGATGTTGCTCCATTGAGCATAGCAGGGCAGACATATCTTACATTACTCGGAATGTTGACAGTCTTCAGATTAGTGCAATTCTGCAGTACATACCATCCATCGATTCTTTCGAGCGATGCTGGCAGGATAATTTCTTCGAAGGCACAGTTTGCCAGTTGTTCGTGCCCCAGATTGTTGCCATCCACCGTTACTGCGCCTAAGTCGAGTGCATCGAGCGTGGCTCCCAGATTGTCACGGAGGTAATAGAGGTCATCCTCGTTCACAGTGCCCGTGACGGTCAGCTTGGTGATGTCCATCTTGTCCTCGCAACCAGCGGCGGTCATGGCAGCGGCGAGAGCCTGGCTGAAGGTGCCCGTCTCTGCCACATTGATGGCAAGCTCGAAGGTAGGATATGTGCCCAGGTCGCCCACGATGGACGGGAAGTCCTTCCATCCGTTGGCATTCTCGTATCGGCTCACACAGTTGGAATAGACGTGCAGCACGGCTTCCGAGTTGATGCCGTCGTAGAAAGCATCGTTCCACGAAGGAGGAGTCTTGGCATAGCAGGTCACGTTCTTGAGGTTGAAGGCGGGGAAGGCTCGCCAGTGGATAGAGGTTACACGCTTTCCGATAGTAACCTCCTTGAGGTTGTCGCAGAACTCGGCCCAGCAATCGGGAATGTATGCCATGCCATTGCCAATGGTGATGTTGGTCAGGGCGCGACAGCTCTGCACGACTCTGTCTCCCGTCTCCGTTACTCCGTCGGGAATGGTGATATTGGTTAGGCCGCAGTTTTCGAAAGCATGGGGACCGATGTACTCGAGGGTAGAGGGCAGTGTGATGCTCTTCAACGAGGTAAGTCCGGCAAATGCAAATTCGTCGATGCTCTTCAGGGAGCTGTTCTCGCCGAAAGATATATCCGAAATGGCAGAACAGCCTCTGAAGGTGTTCAGCTCTATTGTCTGCACGGCGCTTGGTATAGAGACTGACTGCAGGCGGCGACTTTCGGCAAAGGCTTCACTGGCAATGCTGGTGACAGTTGTCGGCAACTTGATTGTCTTGTAGAGCGTCTGATAGAACATATGCTCGGTGACGGCATTGCCTTCAAGCGTTGCACCACTGAGGTCGAGCATATACATATTATATAATGTACCGGGCAGAGCGTTCAGGTAGGCCACGTCGTCGGCATTGATGCTGCCCGTTACGGTCAGGTTGCGGATGAGCACCTTGTCGCTGATTTGAGCTGCTGCCACGGCAGCGTCGAAGAGTGCGTCATCGAGCGTGCCTGCGGTAGCGACGTTGATGGTCATGTCGGCCAGTTCGCCGGTCACAATGCCTACGATGCGACCCATATCGCGCCACTCGTCGGCGTTCTGGTAGTCCTCAACAGCCGAGGCGGGTACATGCACGGTGCAGGCTGCGCGGTCGAAGCCAAACACTCCGTCGTAGCAGGTGGGAGGTGTTGCAGCATAGCAATAGATGTCCGTAAGGTTTTGGCAGTTTTCGAAGGTAGCGTTGCCTAAGTCTGTGAGCGAGGCGGGTAGGATGATGGATGAAATCTGCGAGTTGCGGATTGAACCGGGTGCAGTCTTCTTGATGCCGGCAGGCATCTCGAATTCGCCCGTTACATTGGAAGGCATGTAGAGGAACACCGAGCCGCCATAGACAGGCTCTGTAATGGCTGTGCCAAAGAAGGGGTCCCAGTCATCCCAGCTGTCACACTCCGAGAGGCCTTCCATGCCTGTCACTGTGGCAAGGTTTTCGCAGCAGTCGAAAGCCCATCTTGCAATGCGCTTTACCGAGGCAGGAATATCAATAGATGTCAGGCCGTTGCAGTAACGGAAAGCGTCAGGATTGATGTATTCCAACGTTTCGGGCAGGATGATGGACGTGAGCTTCTCGCGGTCGCGGAACATGTCGTTGTCAATATAGTTACCTTCGATGCTTGCTCCGCTGAGGTCGATGGAGGCCAGCGAATAGACTCCGGTACACATCTCGGAAAGGGTGCGCAGGTCACCCTGGTTGTTGTTGCCCGTGACGGTGATGCCTGTTACGTCGTAGATAGTGCTGCTCTTTTCTTCGACAGCAGTCTCTATGAGCGAGCGGAGGGTACCCATATCAGTCACATTGACGGTGAGCGTGACGGGCTGCGGGTCGGGCATGGTGACGTACTGGAATTCCTCGCCCCAAGCCTGCTTGTAGCTGTCAAGGGCAGAAGCATAGACGTGGAGGGTAATCTTCGACTTGTCGATGCCATCGAAGGCATTCCCCTCCGTCTCGGGTACGGGACGGGCGTAGGAGTACATCTCTGTGAGCGACATGCAACCGATGAAGGCGTTTTGGCCGATGTAGGTCAGCGAGCGCGGCAGAGTGAGGGTTGTCAGTCTATCTGTGAACTTGAAGGCGTTGTTCCAAATATGCTGGCAATCTGCATCGACCTCGAATTCCGTGGCTTCAACAGGTGCAGCCACCAGCACTTTCCGGTCATAGACCTGATAGACGGGGAAGTAGCTCTTCACCCACTGCAGCTGTGGCAGATTGGCGAACACCCTGGTGCCCATGCCTGTTATGGTGCGGGGAAGGCTCATGGAGGTTACGTACGGGAGGTCGTTGGTGGCATCGTCTTCCATCTCCGTCACGGTGTAAGTAACGCCGTTGTAGCTGACAATCTCAGGAATGACCACATCGCCTGTCAGGAAGTGATTGGCCTGTACGCGCACAGTATTTTCGCCCCTCACCTCATAGCTCAGGGCCGTGGGGTCGTAGAGTCCGCAGTCCAGATGGTAGCCGCCCCAGTTCTGTGAGGCATGGACTGCCAATACATTTGGTGTCCCGTCTGTGTGGATGAGTGCTATCTGGGCGGGAGTCAGTTCTATTTCGTGATTGTCGTCGAACCAGCTTTGTGCCCGCTGGTCCTCATAGACCAGTGTTCCGTTAATGTAGTATTCCACGGGGGCGTCGTCATAGCTACACGACATATACAGTTTTGTGGGAACCGCCTGCGTGTTGAAGGTGAAGATGCGACGGATGTAGAAGTCGCCGTTAATATCTCCGCCCGGAGCGCCACTTTGCTGGAAGTAGTCGTAGTTGCCGCCATCGCGGAAGGAAGCTGCATGGTTTTCCCAGACAATCTTGTTGCCATTGGGCAGCACGTCGGCATCGCTGTTGGTCAGTGCATAGCCTTCCTCGTACCATTGATGTCCCAAAGCATCTACGGGAGGTGCACCTACAATCACGTTGTCTGTACCGTCGTACTCTTTTCCCCATATCATCCAGGTGTCGGCTGTCCAGGGCTGGTTGCCACTGCGCCACGACGAGGGCAGCGTCATGCCGACGTTGATGAAACGGACGGGGTCGGCTTCACCCTCGACAAACTCGGCACTTACAATGACGCTCGATTTGGGGAAGGTAAAGACGAATTCGTTTGAGGCGTTGGATACGGGTGTCACGGGCAGTGCCTTGCCGCCAGCATCGGTCACGGTGACTGCGCTTACCACGTAGCCAGCGGCTGGTGTGGCAGTGACTTTCTTCAAGGTGCCAGGTATGCAGGGGGTGTTGTTGATGCTGATAGTGCCGTTTGTCGGTGTGCCGAGCGTCATCGCATAGGATGGCGTTCCTGTCACGGTAACGGTTATGTCGCTGTTAATGACTGTAGTGCTGGTAAAAGCTGAACCATTGCTGGTGAAGGATGCATTTGTCAGTCCGAAGTCCTCGCCTGCGGGCATCTTGTCGCCAAGGGTGTTGTTGGTGAAAATTGTCTTCATTACCTGACCGCTCACTACAAACGACACTTTATAAATGGCTTTGCCGGCATCGCTGGTCAGCACGGGCACGGCATCGGTACCTATCAGCTGCCCCCACACCAGGCCCGTTGTCCAGTCGCGCTGGCCGTCCTGCAACTTGCGGGCTATGGTGCCGTCGGCCAACTGTTCTGTGGTAGCGGCTATGCCCTGACTTTCTCCGTATTTATGTATGAAAAAGCAGTTTTCAATGCGTTTATATTCGCCTTCTAGTCCGACAAAGGTACCGCAATGATCGGTGTTTGTATTGAAAGTTCCTGCTTGCAAACTATTGACGATGGTAACATCGCCTCCTCTTACATAACCCACGAAACCTCCGTTCCAGTATGTGTTCGGCCCCGTAAGGCTGCCATCGAACAAGCAGTCGGCAATAATGACTTGGGATTCCTGACTTCCTAAGATACCAGCAATACCAACGTCGCCAGATGCATCCTGAGCATTGATGTTGACGCTACTCCAGCAGTTCTGTATAGTAGAGGTTTCTCCGTATGCATAACCAGCAATTCCGGCAGCATTGATGTCGTCGTTTATCGCGGCACCAATTGTGATGGTTCCTGTGGTGCGTAAGTTCTTTATCATGGCACCGGCAATTTTACTAAATGGTGCTTGTCCACGTCCTGAGTCGAATGATTCCACCACGTAGCCGACTGATATCGTATGCCCCTGTCCGTCAAATGTTCCACTGAAGGGCTGATCCTGCGAACCCACCATCGTGGTGACGCTGATGTCCTGGGTGAGCTTGAACGAGCCGCCGTTGTAGGCATCGAGATTGTTGGCGAGTTCGTTCCAGTCATCGGCACTGGTGATGAGCCAGCTGCCGGAGGCATCCTTGGTGAGCCGTGCGAGGTTCACCTCTTCCGGGCTGAGACCAACGAGGGCCAGCATCTGATAATGCCAGCCTGTGGAGGTGACGGGAGACTCGGGAGCATTCGGGTCGAGGGCAAAGAGATTGAAGTAGCCGTTGCAGGCACCGCCCCAGCCCCAGTTTACGTGGAAGTAGTTGCCGTCGGCGCGGTAGCCGTCGATGACGAAGGCATGACCGCCGCACTGCGGGCCTCCGTCGTCGCCGTTGAGGGCGGAGTAATAGACGGGGCGGTTCTCGGAAACTTCCTTATATATAAGGTCCTCCCATCCGTTTGCGCTGTAGCCTGCGGCGCTGCGGAAGGCGGCGTTGGCGTTGTAGCCCAGCTTCTCCTTGAAGGCATAGAGGGCGTCGCCATTGTAGGCTCCGGAGGAGAAACCGTAGTCCATCCGGGCTGCTTGTCCGCAGTAGCGCATCAGCGTGGCGACGGCAGTCCGCTCGGCATTGGAGTAGGAGCCGCTGTAGCTCGGGAGCATGTTGTCCCAATCGAAGGTGGTCGCTCCCCATGCCGACACGTTGATTTTGTTGGTCTCCGAGGTGTAGGCTTCAAGGCTGGGCACCTGGGTAGTGGGGTATCTGTGGTAGTAAGCAATCTGAGCCATTGCCGTGGCGACGCAGCCGGTGAGGGCTGTCTGGTCGGAGAGCGTCGGGCAGTAGGCATTGTAGGGGTCGCCCTGGTCCCACGACGTGGTGAGCAGTGGCGCTACGTCGGCCATCATGCCGCTGGTGCGGCGGCGTGTGCGACGGACAGAGTCGGGTTTCGCCTCCGTCTGCCCGAGCATCTCTATCTGGCGGGCATAGATGGCAAGCATCTCGCTCAGGGCTGCGGGCACGCGGTCGGCATCGAAGGTGCCGCTGTCGGCATAGCCGAGGATGGGGCGGGTGCGGTCGTCGCCACTGACGATGACGAAGCCGTCCTGCTGGCCGATGTTGAACACAAAGAGGCCGGCCTGGCCCGTCGGGGTGCTTTGCAACTCTGCCGGCATTTGCGCCGGAGCAAGGCGGCGGCTGCCCGGCGACTGGTGCCATGCCTGTAGGAAGCCCAGGGCTTTCGCCTTGGCTTGTTCCTGGGTGATGCTGTCGGCCCATGCACTCAGCAGGGGCAACATCATTGCTACGGTAAGTAGCGTGGCTCGAATGTTGAACTTCATATTGTTAACTGTTTTGGTTAATAGGTAGATTCCCTCCACGGGGAAGTGGATGTGCGCAGTGTCGTCGTGTTCCGTTAAGATGCTGATATACAAAAAAAGGCGTAGGTGTCTGTTCTTTCGCCTACCCTGGGAACACAGGCTCTCGCATTGCCTCCACCACACAGGATAGACAACGCAGTTAGCCCACGCCAGCACGAACTATATATATAATAATGTATATAGAGCCGTACCACGCAGACGTATCGTTGCCATCTGCCTGCTGCGGTGGAAGTGAATTTGCGAGATTCGTGTTCCGCACGGACAGACGTCCGAAAACGTCCTTTCTTATATAAGAGACCGCCCGCCGCCCACCTTCGGGACTAACAGCGCGATGCGGCAAAGTTAGTAAGATTTCTCCGAACTGCCAAGCGATTCGGCGTTTTTTTTCTGCTAAAGGATGAATGAATGAAACAGGAGTGTTCTTACTGCCCGAAGTGAAAGTTCAGCCTTCGCGACGCAAAAGTTATTTTCATGGTTTGAAAATCAATTTTCACGTCATGAAAATATATTTTCACGCTTTGAAAATTAATTTTCACGTCATGAAAATAGTTTTATGAACGTGTCGCTCGGGGGGTCTGTCCCGTTGCCGGGGAGGTTTATATACGGAAAAGAGAGGATGCTTCTTCCCTTTCGGGGGGATGCATCCTCTCTCGTGGTGTGGGGGGATTCAAGTGTTACACGATGCCGTGGGCCGTGCTTATACGATGCCCTGAGCCATCATTGCCTTGGCAACCTTCATGAAGCCGGCTACGTTGGCGCCCTTCACGTAGTTGACGTAGCCGTCGGGCTGGGTGCCGTACTTCACGCAGTTCTCATGGATGTTCTCCATGATCCAGAGCAGCTTGGCATCTACTTCCTCGGCGCTCCAGCTGAGGCGCTCGCTGTTCTGCGACATCTCGAGCCCCGAGACGCTCACGCCGCCTGCATTCGATGCCTTGCCGGGAGAGTAGAGAATCTTGGCTTCCTGGAAGACGCGGATGGCGCCGGGCGTAGAGGGCATGTTGGCACCTTCGGCCACGGCGATGCAGCCGTTGGCGACCAGGGCCTTGGCCTGCTCTTCGTTCAGCTCGTTCTGTGTGGCGCAGGGCAGGGCGATGTCGGCCTTCTCGAACCAGGGCTTTGCGCCGTCGCCGACGTATTTGGCCGTCGGGTACTGCTCCACGTACTCCTTGATGCGTCCGCGATAGACTTGCTTCAGCTCCATGATGTAGTCCAGCTTCTCGCGGTCGATGCCGTCGGGGTCATAGATGTAGCCGTCGCTGTCGCTCATGGTCATTACCTTGCCGCCCAGCTGCAGCACCTTCTCGGCTGCGTACTGAGCCACGTTGCCGGCACCGGAGATGAGCACCTTCTTGCCCTCGATGGTTTCGCCCTTCATCTTCAGCATGGCACGCAGGAAATAGACGGTGCCGTAGCCTGTTGCCTCGGGACGGATCAGCGAGCCGCCGAACTCCAGGCCCTTGCCTGTCAGCACGCCGCTGTACTCGCGCGTCAGCTTCTTGTACATGCCGAACATGTAGCCGACCTCGCGACCGCCTACGCCGATGTCGCCGGCGGGAACGTCCGTGTCGGGACCGATGTGGCGTGTCAGCTCCAGCATGAAGGCTTGGCAGAAACGCATCACCTCGGCATTGCTCTTGCCGCGGGGAGAGAAGTCGGAACCGCCCTTGCCGCCGCCCATGGGCAACGTGGTGAGCGAGTTCTTGAAGGTCTGCTCGAAGGCCAGGAACTTCAGGATGCCCAGGTTCACACTCGAGTGGAAGCGGATGCCACCCTTGTAGGGACCGATGGCGTTGTTGTGCTGAATGCGGTAGCCCATGTTCGTCTGAATCTGTCCCTTGTCGTCCATCCAGGTCACACGGAACTGATATACGCGGTCGGGAATACAGAGTCGCTCGATGAGGTTCGCCTTCTCAAATTCGGGGTGCTTGTTGTACTCTTCTTCGATGGTGCCCAGCACCTCTTCCACTGCCTGATGATACTCGGGTTCACCGGGGAAGCGTCTTTTCAGATCTTCCAAAACTTTCTTTGCGTCCATAGAGTTAATTTTGTTAAGCTAACGTTTGTGTTTGTTATCCGGGTGCAAAAGTACAGAGAAATGCGGAATCTTGCAACTTTTTGAAAGAAAAAGTTCAAAAGAAACCGCATTTTGTCACGTCCAGTGCATATATATGTTATTGGGGACTGTGCGGGGCCACCTTTGCCCCTACCCTTAGTCGCGTGTCAAGGCGAGGGGAAGGATGCTTACTTCCATGCCCGGGTCGGCGTCGAGCAGTGCCTTGGCACAGGCGGCGATGGTGGAGCCGGTGGTCATCACGTCATCCACCAGGACGAGGTGCTTGCCGCTCCACTCGTCGGGGATGCGGATGGCCTTGTAGATGCCTTCCGCGTTCTTGATGCGTGCCTCGCCCTTGAGCTTCGTCTGCGAAGTGCGGTTCTTCGTGCGCCGGAGCAGGTTCAGCACGGGCAGCCCCGTCACCTCCGACATGCCGCGGGCCAGCACCTCAGCCTGGTTGTAGCCTCGCAGCCAGCGTTTCCACCAGGTCAGGGGGACGGGCACCAGGGCATCGGCTCCTTCCCAGAAGCCGTACTCCTTTACTTCCAGTGCAGCCCAGCGCCCGAGCCTGATGGCAAGGTCGCTCGCTCCGTGGTATTTGAATTCGGTGATGAGATTGTGGTAGGGCGAATGCTGATTGTAGGCGAGCAGCGTCGTGGCGCACTTGACGTCGGCCCTGTCCCATACCATTCGCAGCAGCAGGTTGTCCTTGATGCTCACGACGCGGTATCGCGGCAAACCGATGGCACAGTAGGCGCACAGGATGTCCTCGGTCTGCATCATCAGCTTCCCGCAGACCGGGCACAGCCTCGGCAGCAGCAGCTCCTTCAGGTCCGTCATCAAACTCATCCTTGCGCGCGTATATTATATATAATGTATATGAGCACGAAGTCTCCCGTCGTTCTTTTTGCAAAGTTAAGGCAAAAAACCTAAATAATTCATAATTCATAATCCATAATTCACAATTATGTTGTAAATTTGACCTCAAAATATCATTAACTAAAAGAATACAGACTATGGAAAAGCTTATTAAGGACCTCGAACCGCAAATTATTTGGAAGAATTTCTATCTCTTGACGCAAGTGCCCCGTCCCAGCGGACACCTCGGGAAGATTCAGCAGTTCCTGCTCGATTGGGCAAAGGAACACGGCATTGAAGCCTTCAAGGATGGTGCCGAGAACATCGTCATGCGCAAGCCGGCCACGCCGGGCAGGGAGAGCCATAAGTGCGCCGTCCTGCAGGCTCACATGGACATGGTGCCGCAGAAGACTGACGAGAGCACGCACAACTTCGAGACGGACCCCATCGAGGCCTACATCGACGGCGACTGGGTAAAGGCCAAGGGAACAACCCTGGGCAGCGACGACGGCATGGGAGTGGCAGCAATCATGGCCGTCATGGAAAGCAACGACATCCAGCACGGCCCCCTGGAAGCTCTCATCACAGCCGACGAGGAAACGTGCATGTACGGCGTGAACCACCTCTCTGCCGATACGCTGAAGGGCGACATCCTGCTGAACATCGACAATGAGACGATGAGCGAGTTCGTGATTGGCTCCGCCGGCGGCGTGAACATCAATGCCACGATGCAGTACAAGGAAGTGGAACTCGAGGAAGGCGACATCGCCGTGAAGGTGACGCTCAAGGGACTTCGCGGCGGCCACAGCGGACTGGAAATCAACGAGGGCCGCGCCAATGCCAACAAGCTGATGGCACGCTTCGTGCGACAGGCCATTGCCGACGACGAGGCACGGCTCTGCTCCTGGCAGGGCGGCAACATGCGCAACGCTATTCCCCGCACGGCAACCGCTGTGCTGGCCGTCCCCCTGGAGAACTACGATGACTTCTGCGAGCTGGCAGAGTACTGTCAGCAGGTATTCACCGACGAGTTCCGCGGCGTGGAAGAGAACATCACGCTGACCGTAGAGACCACAGCCATGCCCGCTGGACGTGTCCCCGAAGAGATACAGGACAACCTGGTCGATGCCATCATGGCCTGTCACGACGGAGTCCTGCGCAACATCCCCAGCATCCCCAGCGTAGTGGAGACGAGTTCCAACCTGGGCATCATCAACATCGGCGGCGGCGAGGCAAGCATCCTCATCCTGGCACGCTCCAGCAACGAGACGATGATGGAGTATATCCAGGAGATGCAGGAAAGCTGCTTCTCGATGGCAGGCATGAAGGTGGAGTACGGCGGGAACTATGGCGCCTGGCAACCCAACTTCGACAGCCCCATCGTGGCAAAGATGGTGGAGGTGCACCGCAAGCTCTTCGGCGAGGAGGCCAAGGTGCAGGTCTGCCATGCAGGACTGGAGTGCAGCATCATCGGCGGAGTATATCCGGGGATGGACCTCGTCAGCTTCGGACCCACGCTTCGCAGCCCACACACGCCCGACGAGCGTTGCAACATCCCCAGCGTAGCGAAGTTCTGGACCTTCCTCAAGGCGCTTCTCGAAGAGATTTAAGGCCGGAACGCTCAAGACAACAGCTAAAGTCCGTCAATGCACCCAGCCGAATAGCTTGCATATACATGTACGTGCAATTGCATGTACATGTATGTGCAATTGCACGTACATGTACAATCAAACAAATTAACACGCTTAGGTATGAAACACCTCCTTGCCTTCCTCGTCGCCTTATGTTGCGGACTGAGTAGTGTCGCCAGCAAGACGGAGCCGGTCGTAGTGGCTTACGTCACGTCCTGGACGCGTGTCGTGCCGGACCCGACGGTAATGACACATATCAATTATGCCTTCGGACACGTCAACGAACAGTTCAACGGTGTGCGTATCGACAACGAGCAGCGCCTGCGCGACATCATTCGCCTGAAGGAGCAGAACAAGAAACTGCACGTCATGCTCAGCATCGGAGGGTGGGGCAGCGGCCGTTTCAGCGAGATGGCAGCTTCCGACGAGAACCGCACGGCCTTTGCCCGCGACTGCCGCCGCCTGTGCGACGAGCTGGGGCTGGACGGCATCGACATCGACTGGGAGTACCCTACGCAGACGAGTGCCGGCATCAGTGCCTCGCCGCAGGACACCGAGAACTTCACCCTCCTGATGCGCGACCTCCGGCGGGCCTTGGGCAGCAAGCTCTGGCTCACCCTGGCGAGCGTAGGCAGTGCACAGTACATCGACTTCCGCAGCTGCCAGCAGTACCTCGACCTGGTCAACGTCATGGCCTACGACATGGGCAGTGCGCCCAAGCACCACTCGGCCCTCTTCCGCTCGAAGATTGTCGGCTGGCTCTGTGCCTCGGAATGCGTGGAGGCGCATCGCAAGGCCGGCGTGCCCGACGAGAAGATCGTGCTCGGCATGCCCTTCTACGGCAGGGGCAAGAGCGGCATCTATATGAAGTATCGTGACCGCGACAAGCGAACCGAGAAGGAAGTGTGGAGCAACACTTCGAAGGCATCATTCTTGGCAGACAAGAACAACGAGCTTGTCATCGGCTTCGAGAGTCCGCGGTCCGTAGCCATGAAGTGTGCCTACATCAAGGAGCAAGGCTTGCGAGGTGCGATGTACTGGGAATATGCCGACGACAACGAGCAAGGCGACCTGCAGCGTGCCGTCTGGAGCGGCATCCTGCAGAGCGCAAAGCAGCGGAGCAAGGCCAGCCAGAGGGCAGCACAAAGGCTGGCTGCCGTCCTGGAAGACAATCTGAAGCGGGAAGACATCACGCCCGACAGCTTCTTCTGCGACTGGCGCAACCTCAAGGCCGAGATGCTCGCCGAGAAGGACCCGACGGCGCAAGCCATCTACCGTGCTGCGATGGCCCATCTTCTCCTCCAGAACCAGCGGCGCTCGCAGGGCTTTGGCAGGCAGACAAGCAGCCATCCCGACAGCATACAGGAGTGGGGACATCAGGAATACCGCAAGCATGCGGCCCGTCTATACGCCCAGGCCTTGCAGGATGTCGAGGCGCTTCATGCCGTCAGGCTTGCCGACACGAAGCCTCTGACGTTGCAAGGCAAGCACGACGACGTGTTTGGCAGCGATGTTCTTCATCTCGTCTGGCAGGCTTGTTTGGACGACCACCTTTCTCAAAGTGAAAGGCGGAATAGTTTAGTGCCCCGTTACCGGGACATCATCAACGTCTATCGCAGGCACGGACTTCGCGAGGCGACGTTGTTGCTTCGCATCGACTCGCTGGAGGAAGCCCCCCTCCCAACCTCCCCACGAGGGGGGAAGCTTTCAGATGCAAATCTTCCCTCGTCTTCGGGAGAGGAAGCGAGGGAGAGGACCTTGCTTCGGCTTCGCGACGAATACGCCGACCTGGATGCTTGTGCCGACGTCTATATGTTGCTTGCCGGACTGCCCGGGAAGACGAACCGGGAGAAGCAGGACCTCCTGGAAGAGGCTTTGAAGCTTTACCCCAAGAGCCGGCAGGCCAATGAGCTGCGGAACAGAATCGCCGAGCTGCGGCATCCGAGCCTCTCAGCCAGGTTCAGTCAGATGTATTATCCCGGCAGAGACTACGACATCTCGCTCAAGATAAAGAACATGCAGACGGGCACTCTCGCCGTCTATCGTTTGCCGAAGGACTTTGAGTTCAGCGACGACGAGAAGGACGGCACAAGGCCCGAGCAGGTCCGCCGTGCCGGGACGCTCGTCGAGACGCTGTCCATCCCGATGCAGGGCGTGGAGGCCCTTGAGACGAAGGACGACACCTTGCGCTGGCACTCACCCGGCTGCGGGTGCTATGCCTTTGTCCTCGACGGCACGACGCAGGAGAAGACTCCCTCTAACTCCCCCGTAAAGGGGGAGAACCCGGGCAAAGGCTCAGCCAAGGAAGCCTCCCTTTCAAGGGGAGGTTTGGTAGGGTCTGGAGGACGGGTAGGGTCTGAAGGTCGGGAAGGGTCTTCAAGTGTTTTTCGCCAGTTCTCCGTGTCGGCCCTCACGTTTATGTCCGTTGCGTTGCCCGACGGCAAGCAGCGCGTGATGGTGACAGACGCTGTGTCGGGCGAACCGCAGCAAGGCGTCAGGGTCAGCTTCTACAAAAGGGAAAGGCAAGATTATACTTTGCTCGAAGAAACGATGACCGACGAGCGCGGCATTGCTGATATTGCATACGAGGGCAAGAGGAACTATCTGTACGTCGAACTCTCGCGCGGCGAGGACAATGCCCACGGGAAGGAAAGCGTCGGGTGGCATTATCAGCAGGACTTCGACAACAAGCTCGCGCACCATCTTAACATTTATACCGACCGCAGCATCTACCGTCCGGGGCAGACCGTCTATGTGGGCGGCTTCGCTTACACGCAGAGCCACGACCAAGCACCGCAGGCCGAGGCGGGCAGGGAACTGACCCTCACGCTCCAGGACGCCAACGGCCAGGAGGTCCTGACTCGCACGCTGAAGGCCGACGACTACGGCTCCTTGCAGGACAGCTTGCTGTTGCCCGCATCGGGACTGCCCGGTCATTACAGCCTTCGCGTCGGCGACAGCTGGCACGGCTTCCGCGTCGAGGAGTATCGCCGTCCGACCTTCGAGGTCAAGATGGACGAGGCGCCAGCCGTCTCGCTACCCGTCGATAGCATCACCCTGACGGGTCGTGCCCTGACCTACAGCCAGTGGCCGGTGGCCGGAGCACGCGTCACGGGAACCTATCAGTGGCAGCAGAGTTGGTGGTACAAGCGTTTCGCCCCGAGCGGGCAACACAGCATCGACACCCTCTACACCGATGAGGAAGGCCGCTTCAGCATCACCGTTCCCGTCTCGAAAGAGCTCACCGAGGAGCAGTTGCGCTGGGGACAGACGCTCCGACTCAGCGTCGAAGTGCTCAGTGCGGAAGGCGAGACGCAGCAAGGCAGCTCGCATCTGACGCTTTGCAGCACGCCGCTGCGCATGACGGCGGACGTGCCGGAGCAGCAATGTCGCGAGAAGTTGCAGCCGTGGCGCATCGACCTCTATGCGAGCAACGACAAGCCGCTGGAGGGCGACGTGCTTTGCATGCTCACGCAGGACGGCAGGGAAGTGAAGAACTTCTTCGTCCCGGCAGGCAAGGACACCATTCCCGACGTGCTCCGAGACCTGCCCTCCGGCCATTATGAACTCAAGGCGAAAGCCGACGTCAAGGGCGACACGGCTTCGTACAAAGCGAGCTTCACCATTTTCTCTATCGTGGATAAGCGTCTGCAGGGCCGTCACGACCTGTGGCTCTACACGCCCAGCGACGTCATGTCGGCAGAGAAGCCGGCCCGCTTCCAAGTGGGTACGACCCTCCCCGAAGCTTGGATTTACTGCATCCTGACGGGCGAGAACGGCATCGTCCGCGATACAATCCTGCATCTCACAAACGAGGCAACGCTGTTCGAAATGCCTTACGAAGAGCGGTTCCGCCACCATCTGGGCGTCTCGCTACTGCTCATGCACGAAGGCGAACTGCGGCAGCAATCGGCAGACTTCAGGCTCGAAGAGCCCGACACAAAGCTCACGATGCGCTGGGACACCTTCCGCGACCACCTGCAGCCCGGGCAGAAGGAGCAGTGGCGACTCACCTTGACACGTCCCGACGGCAGTCCTGCCTCCGCCAACGTCATGGTCGGCATGTACGACGCCTCGCTCGATGCCTTGTCTCCTTACAGCATGTCGGCCAACAACATCTACCGTGGCTGTAGCCGCAACATGACGCTCTTTGCGAACTGCTTCGACTGGTTCACAAGGACGCGAACCGCTTGGCTGAATATGCCGCTACGGTATCTGCCCGTCGAAGACTACGACTTTGCAAGGTGGAACGAAGCGCTGTTCCAGGGCGAAAGACTTGTGACAAGAGGTGCCAAGACGATGCGTGTGCGCGGAGTCGGAGCAAACAAGCAGGAGGAAAGAGTCTTCGAAATGGTGGAACCTCCGTTGGTGGCAAAGGCTGCCGTGGAGACTATGGCTTTCGCGTCTGCCGACCAGGAAGCTCTGAATGGCACGATTGCGGGGCTCGACATCGTGGAGAGTGCGGACGACCTGGGCGACAGCGCGATGCGTCTGCGCGGCTTGGGCACGCCGGAGGAACCAGAGGAAGAGGAGGAGGCACTGGACGAGACATACGTCCGTTCCAATCTCTCCGAGCTCGCCTTCTTCTACCCGCAATTAAGGACTGACAGCAAGGGGCAGACGTCCATCGAGTTCACCCTTCCCGAGGGCCTCACCTCGTGGCACCTGCACGGCCTTGCACATACCAAGGACATGATGACTGCCGAGTGGCAGGAAACGGTTGTGGCGAAGAAGAAGCTGATGGCAGAACTGACGTTGCCGCGCTTCCTGCGCAACGGCGACGAAGTGAGCCTGACGGCCAGCATCCGCAACGCTTCCGAGACGAGGCAGCGGGGCGAGGCTGTCTTGGAGGTGCACGATGCGGAAAGTAACAAACTGCTGAAGAAGATGAAGGTCAGCTTCGACCTTGAGCCGGGCAAGGAGGCTGTCCACCAGATGCCCTTCAAGGCAACGCCCGACCATCCCGTGCTTGCCGTGCGGTGGAAAGCCGTTGGCAAGGGCAGCAGCGACGGCGAAGTGCGCTACCTGCCTGTGCTCTCCGACATGCAGAACGTCAGCGAGACCAGGACTTACCTGCTCAAAGGTGACACGACGCTCACGATGGACCTCTCCAATCTCTTCGGGAGCAAGGAGCAAGGTGCAAGGAACAAGACCCTGACCGTCGAGCATGTGGCCGAGCCGCTCTACCTTGCTCTTCAGGCTTTGCCCTCCCTGACGGCACCGACACGCAACGATGTTCTCTCCGTCGCCTCGGCTTATTATGGCGGCAGCGTCGCTTACCATCTTGCCCACAAATATGATTTGCGACCCGTCATCGAGCGTTGGGCGAAGGATGAGGATTCGCGGACCTTGGAGAGTCCGCTCGCGAGGAACCAGCAGTTGGCCGACATCCTGCTGAGCGAGACCCCGTGGATGGTGGAGGCACAGCAGCAGAAGGCCAGCCGACAGCGCCTTCTGACGCTCCTTGACGAAATGGAGCAGGAGCAGCGCCGCATGACGATGCTCGCCGCCCTCTCTGCCCGTCAGCACAGTGACGGCTCGTTTGGCTGGTTCCCCGGCATGAGCGGCAGCGTCTGGATGACCAGTGAGGTTGCCACCCTCCTTGTGCGCCTCGGTGCCATCAAGGGCGAATGGACGGTGCCCGAGCGTCAAATCCTGAACAAAGCTATGACGTTCCTCGCGAAGGAGATGCACGAAGATGTGGAAGCGCTCAGAAAGGAGAAGAACCCCACCTTGTCGTTCTCCCAGCTCCGCTACCTATATATATATATAATGTGTAAGGAAGGTCCCCTCCCGACCTCCCCCGAGGGGGAGGAGACGTCGCGCTACCTCCTGTCGCTCTTGAAGAAGCAGGCTGGCGGTTCCTCTCCCCTTTGGGAGGACAGAGAGGCGCTTGAGCTGCGTGCCCTGGCTGCCATTGTCCTGAAGCGGGCGGGCGAGGAGAAGAAGGCACAGACCCTGATGCCTCGCATCCACGAGCTGCTCAACCACAAGGACGGTGCATACCTGGCCTATCCGGGCGGCTCGTTTACGAGCATCAATCGCAAGGTGGAGACACACGTCACGCTCATGGAAGCCGTGCAGACCGTAGAACCCAAGGAAACCGACCTGCTCGCGAGAATGGCCGAATGGCTCATCCAGCAGAAGCGGACGCAGGAATGGGAGCAGCCCGTGCAGTCGGCGGATGCCGTCTATGCGCTGACAGCTTCCACCTCCGACCTCTCCCCCGAGGTTGGGAGCAAGGGAAGCTGGAGCGGCACCGTGACATACGACGGTCAGACAAGGAAGCTACAGGCACAGCAACCCTTTGCGGCCTATGTTCGCGAGCGCATCGACCCCATCGCAAAGCCCAAGGAACTCCGCATCGCGCAGCAAACACTCCCCCAAGGGGTGAGCAGGGATGGGGCTGTCCTCTCCTGGGGCTCCGTCATTGCACAGTACCAGATTCCTGCCGGACAAGCAGAAAGCCACAGTGAAGGCATGACCATCCGCAGGGAGACCGAAATGGTAAATGGTAAATGGTCAATGGGTAAATGCGTGGTTCGCTACACCATCACCGCCGACCGCGACTACGAGTACGTCTGCCTGCGTGCTCCGCGTCCGGCGACGGCAGAGCCTGCCCGACAACTCTCCGGCTACCGCTGGCAGAACGGTCTGGGCTATTATCAGGCCATCCGCGACGCCAGCACGGAGTACTTCATGGACCGCCTGCCGCGTGGCACCTACGTTATTGAGGAAGAGTGGTTCCTGAGTCGCTCAGGTAGCTTCCTGCTGCCACCGGCCCGGCTCACCTGTCTCTATGCACCCGAATTCCAATCGCAGACAGCCGGCGAAACATTCTCCGTCAAGTAGCGGCAAACACCTCACGACGTGTTGGGCAAAAGCTCACGACGTGTTGGGCAAAACCTCACGACGTGTTGGGCAAAAGCTCACGACGTGTTGGGCAAAAGCTCGTGACGTGTTGGGCAACGCGTCGCGAGGTGTTGCCTCGGGCTTCTCAACTTTTCTGCTGAAAAGCTTGCGTATTAACAGAATTTGCACTATCTTTGCCGCGTATAACAATCAGGATACATCATCTTCTCTACCTATGAAAACTTCTATGATTCTGCCGGTTCTTGCCCTGCTGGCTTGCTCTCTCGGCGCCGGAGCACAGACCGTGGAACGCACGTTCTTCATTGATTACGGTCAGAACAACGTGCCCAACCAAGGCTACAAGACTGTGGGCAAGGATGCCAACGGTCACTATTGGAACAACATCTCCGGCAAGGGGACGGGAGCTCCCGACAAGGCTTACCCGCAGTCCATTGGCCTCGTCACCTCCGACAACAAGGCTACGGACTGCCGGCTGCAGCTCTCCTCGCGCTTCTCGACCAACGGCTACACCAATGGCGGCCTGCAGAAGCCCTCGGCGGCCCTGCTCGGCGACCTTGCCATAGAGAGTGCGACGCAGGACTACATCTTCCTCGAGGGCGGACAGGACTACGGCGTCATCCGCTTCCAGGGACTTGACCTCGGGAAAGCCTACCGGTTCTCGTTCTTCGGCTCGCGGACTGCAACCGACGACCGTGCCGCCTGGTTCGAACTGACCGGCGAGAACAGCTGGAAGGGCGAGATGGCGATGTCGGGCAGCGGCATTGGCAACGGTGGCTACAACGGCAACAACGACAAGGTCCTCACCTCCGGACTCGTCTTCCCGGACCGCTCGGGAGGCATCGACCTCAATATCATCAAGAAGAGCACGGGTATCATGGTCTATCTCAACTGCATGAAGATAGAGGAAGTGTCCGGCCTGCAACGGCCAAACCAGGAGCTGACACTTGCCCAGAAGATGTACTTCGACTTTGGAGAGACTGGCAACGCTTCGCGCGGTCATGCCACGTCGGGAACCGATGCCAACGGCAACAAGTGGAACAACATCTCCTCGGGGACAAGCAGCAGCAACGTCGTGCCCGCCAACAAGACCGTTGCGATAAAGAACAGCGAAGGCACTACGACGGGCGCACGGTTCATCGTGGTGGAGAAGACCTACACCAACGGCCTTGATGCCGGCGGCAACAACAACCCTTCTGCCGAAGACCTGGCCGACCTCGCCGTCAAGACGGCTACGGAGGACTACGTCTTCATCGACAATGCCGACATACGCTCCTTCCGCTTGACCCGCCTGAACACCGACCACTGCTACCGGTTCTTCATCTACGGCTCACGCAACCATACCGACAACCGCTGTACGCTCTATAGCATCAAGGGCCAGCGCACCTGGACAGGCGGACAGACCACCTCGGGTTCTGACATCGGCTCGGAAGGCTACCACGGCAACCTGCGCAACATCCTGCAGTCCGACTACATCTATCCCGACAAGAGCGGCAACATCCTCATCACCATGCAACGTCTCTTCGGCATGGCACACATCAGCGCCATGAGGGTGGAAGAGTACGAGGGAGGCACACGTCCCGAAGAACCTGTCGAGTTCACCAGCCTGTCGCTGAGCGGCAATGCAGAGGACGTGACCTTCAAACCCTTAGGCGATAACCTCTACGAGACATACGCCCGTCTCAACGCCGGCACCTTCATCCTCGCGGGCACTGCCGACGGTGAAGCCGTCACCCTCTCCGACAACGGCGACGGCACTTTCAGCACCAAGGGCAGCACCCCCTTCTCCGTCACTCGCGACTGCGTGGCTCGTATCACGGTCAGCACAGCAGCCTCCACCGTCACCGTCATGCCCGTCACGATGAACGTGCGCGGCAACATCGCTGCCGGCAATCCCTCCATTCCCTACAAGGGCGCCGGCGTCTTCCAGGGAGAGGTGACACTGCCCGAGACAGCCTCCCAGCAATGGGTTGACAAGACAATGTACTTCGCCCTGAACAACAGCGACGCCTACGCCATCAAGCGCCTTCAGGGAGCATCCTCGCGCTATGCCCTCGGCGAGGTCGAAAAGGGACAGAGCACCGAGAACATCTACCAGAATGCAGGCACCTACACCATTACCGTCGATATGAACCAGCTCCGCTACGACATCTCTGCTCCCATCGACGAGAATCGCATCTCCGTCTTCGGCTCTTCTGTAGCCAACGGACAAGGAGCCAACGACTACAAAGGCTACCGCTATCTCTACGGACAGCAGCTCATCGCACGTTATCGCGACGGAAAGAGCGAGACTCCCTTCTACACCACCAATGTCTCCATCGGAGGCAATACGACGGTCAACCTGCTGAACCGCTACGACGATATCATGCGCGACTTCGGACGCTACGTCATCTTCGGCCTCTCGCTCGGCAACGAAGGCATACACGGAGCCGGCGACCAGCAGGCAGTCTTCAATCAGTGGCGCGACAACATGCTGAAGCTCATCAACAAGGTACGCGCCGACGGCAAGATACCCGTCGTGATGAACAACTACACACGCGGTGACTACAACGCCAGCGACTACAGCTACGTCAAGCGGCTCAACCTGCTCATCCACGAGTGGGACGTGCCATCGACCAACGTGCTCGGAGCCATCGACAAGGGCAACGGACAATGGGCCGACGGCTATGTGTCCGACACCTATCACCAGAACACAGCCGGACACGCCGAGTTCATGTACGCTATGGTGCCCTCGCTCTTCGATGCTGTCAAGGCCGGCAAGCCGCAGCCCGTCCGCAGCCAGAATAACAGCATGACCATCGAAGCCGGCAAAGCCATCTACTTCTATCCCGAGGAAACGGTGCATCCCTTCACCGTGACGGTCCGCGTCAAGGGAACGGAGGGACAGGTCATCTGCTTGAGTCAGGCTGCCGGCACGCAGCAGGCCGTAGTCCGCGTCAATGCCGACGGCACCGTCACCTACACCGCTCCCACCGGTTCTACCGTCACCTCGACCACGAAAGTCAACGACGACAAGTGGCACCACATTACACTGACAAGCTACTATGCACAGCGCCGCACCATCCTCTATGTCGATAAGACAAAAGCCGGTGAGGTGGGTGAACGCCTGGGCCGCATCGAGACGGTCAGCGTAGGCGACGGCACAAACAGCCGTGAGGCCAGCGAACTCTTCTTCTGGCGCTCGGGCATGACACCCGACGAGGTTACTGCCGTCTGCAACGGCAAGATGCTCAAGTCCAGCCTCGAGATATACGCCCCGCTCGGAGGCGAGAACAATATGGACAACTTGGCACAAAGCACCAATCGTCTCCGATACGGCACACCTCAGCCGAAAGAGTACGAGAGGGCCGCTGCCGATGTCTTCTTCATTCCCGACGACGGCTCGGCAGGCTTCAGCTCCGGCGAGAACTTCGACAAGATCGTCGATGACAACACTGCCACCAAGTGGTGCCTCAACGGTGGCGACGGCAATGCCGTCTATAGCATCTTCCATGCCTCTCATCCTATCTTCGTGACAGGCTACAGGATTACGACGGCCAACGACAACGCCAACTACGCCGGACGCAACCCGAAGTCGTGGACGCTCTACGGCTCTACCGCCGACAGCAATCCGGGCGTGGACGATGCCTCATGGGAAGTCATCGCCTCCGTCAGCAACGATACGAAGCTGAAGGACGTGAACTTCACTACCTTTACCTACAATCTTCCCGCCGAGACAGCTAAAGCCTACCAGAGCTTCAAGTGGGTCATTACGGCACGCAGCGGCGGCGGTAACGGAGTGATTCAGGTCTCCGAGTTCCGTCCCACCTACAGCGATGCGCTGGTTGAAATTCCGGTTCCCGACACGGATGATGCGATAGGGGCTCTTCCTTCGCAGCCCTTTCGGGGAGAGACGGGGGCTTACAACCTTGCAGGGCAGCGACTCAGCCGTCCCGTCCAAGGCATCAACATCAGTCAGGGAAAGAAACTTCTGTATAGCAGCAAGTGACAGATGGATAAGTTTTTCACGGTTCCCGGCGAGCCAGCCGTGGTAGCAGAGGTGCGCAGACGCGTGCTCGACGAATTCGAGGACTTGGAGTTCTACGACGAAGGACATCGCTATCTGCTACATGGCAAACAGCTTCCTTCCGTCTCCAACGTCACCCATCGCTTCATCCGCGAGCCTTTCGACGAGCAACTGCAGGCGGAGCGCTATGCCATGCGGCACGGCCAGACACCGCAGTACTGGGTGCAGCAGTGGCGACAGAACTCCTTCCGTGCCACAACCCTTGGCAGCAAGACACATGCCTACGGCGAAAGCCTCGGCTATATCCGTGCCGGACTGCCCGAGCGCATCTGTCCCTCTATGCGGAAACAGTACATGTCCGAGTATCGCTACCTGGCACCGCTCCACCCGAAGGAGGAAGCCGTCCTCCGGTTCTTCAGTCAGATGCCGCCCAGCATGCACCTTGTGCTCAACGAGGCAAGGGCCTACAGCGGCAAGAATCCGTGCGCCGAGAAAAACATCAGGGAGCAGATAGCAGGAACCTTCGACATGCTCTATTATAGTGATGGCAGCAACGGAAAGCAGGAAGGCTTCGTCATCCTCGACTATAAGACCAATGCCAGCCTGCAGAGCGACTACAACCGCAGGTACGGCAGGATGCTGCGCGACCCCTTTGCCCGTCTGACGGAAGAAGACCTGTCGCTCTACGCCATTCAGCTCTCCCTCTATTCCCTCATGCTCGAGGACATCGGCATCCCCATCATCTCCCGCTGCATAGTCTGGCTAAAGGATGCCGACTACGAGATAATCCCCGTAGAGGACCTTTCCGGCAAGCTCCGCCAAGTGCTATAATCACCTCTAAACTCTAAACTGACTCTAAACTCTAAACTGACTCTAAACTCTAAACTCTAAACTCCCAACTGACTCTAAACACTAAACTCTAAACCCTAAATACTAAACTCATCATGGGTTGTCTCCTAAGCTATAAATGGATATTCGGCATCATCGGCTACAGCATAGGCGGTGGCAGAGGGTTCCTTTGGGGATTCCTCTTTGGCTGGCTCATCGACTCCATGTACCGGCGCCCCACCTTCCATTTCACCTACCGGCATAGCTCCGCCGATGACTTCTCCGACTACCAGAAGCAGGAGAAGGAGTGGCAGCCATACGTTGATGTCACCCTAGAGGAAGCCTATCGCACCCTCGGCATCCCCAGCACGGCCACCGACGAAGAGGTGCGACAAGCCTATCGGCAGATGGCCCTCCGCTACCATCCCGACCATGTCGAGGCACAAGGCGAGGCAGCCCGACAGCAAGCAGAAGAAAAGTTCCGCGAAATAACCGAGGCACACGACACCATCATGCGGGCCAGAGGCCTATAATATATATGTAACGACAGGCTTTAGTGCTTACAGCCTCTGCTTAGGCAAACTTTTTTTGAGGAAAGGAGAAAAAAAAAGTAAAAATGTTTTGGCAGTTAGGAAAAAAGCACTAAATTTGCAGCAGAAAAGTATAAAACAAACATTTAATAACAACCAAAAACTAAATTCTATGAAAAGAAGGATTTTACTTTCATTGGTTTCATTCTTCGCAATGACAACCATGTGGGCATCACTGGTTGATGCCTACCAAATCTATGTGACAGCAGGTACTGGCAAGACATTCGGTACAGCAGAACTGACCTTGAACATGAAGAACAAGAACGCCACCATCAGAACTTGGAGCTGTACTCTCGTCCTCCCCGCTGGCGTTACATTCCAGAAAGCTGAACTCGTTCCCGCACGTTTCCCCGAAGGATACAATGCAGAGTTCGTTGCTACTCCCAACGAGGCTGACAATAGCGTTAAGTTCTCTTGCTCAGGTGAACAGGGCGTAGCCATGACCGGCACAGATGGTGCTATCGTTACTGTTACAGTAGCTATCTCCGGCGACGTTGAACCCGGTGTTTATCCCGTAGTCATTAAGAAAGGCACTGTCCTCGAGGAAATCGACAAGACCACTCACAACGACGGAAAGGATAGAGAGTTCAGCTGGACAATCGAGCAGGGTGAGAACCCCGGTGTGGCTGGTGACCTCAATGGCGATGGTAAGGTTGATATCGCTGATGCCGTTATAACCTTGAACATCATGGCTAAAGGTGAGTATGACGCAAAAGCTGATATGAACGGTGACGGTAAGGTTGATGTTGCCGACTTCGTTTCTATCCTGAACGTCATGGCTGCTCAGTAATTCACTCTAAAGAAACTTAAGTACTAACCATTTAATAATTATTAAAAATGAAAAAGTTTTACATGACAATGGCTGCTATGCTGTGCGGTGTTGCAGCAATGGCACAGGGTATTGGTACATTATCTTGCGGTGACGTTGAGGTGACTGCAGGTGGTGAAACCGCTTATCTCGAAGTAAAGGTGAGCGCTGAAGACGTTACAGCTATTTCCGGTATTCAGTTCAGCTTTGGTCTCCCCGAGGGTGTAAGCATTGCTAAGGTTTACGATGAGGAGGAAGAAGATTGGTTTAATGATGTTACATTCCCCATCGCAAAGAAAAATCATCAGGTTGGTATCATGGAATCCGTTGATGGTTACATGGTTTATCTCGGTGGTGAATCCTCTCTGGCATTCAAAACAACTACTGACGTGGTAGCAAAGATTGGTATCGTTGCTGCTAAGGACGCTAAAAATGGCACGTATGCAGTGAACTTCATCAAGGCTGCAATGTCTGACAAGTCTGAGGTTGTTAAGTCTTACGAAGTTGCTGACTTCGCTGCTAATGTTACAATCAAGGGCGGTACCGGCATCAACAGCATCAATGCTGCTGACAGCAATGCTCCTGTTTACAACGTAGCTGGCCAGCGCGTAAGCAAGGCTCAGAAGGGTATCTTCATCCAGAACGGTAAGAAGATTGCTGTGAAGTAAGCAGTTTCCCCTATCTGAATATAATTAAAGCCCTCGACTCCCGTCGGGGGCTTTTTTTGTTTTTCTCCTCTCTCATCCTCTTTCTTCGCCGAAGTTTTTATGATTATCCCGGGGCGTACCACCAACGCCCTGCAAGGGCAGTAGGCCCATAGCCCAGGGCACCGCCCTGGGGGATAGCGTATATCATCCTTCGCCCTGAAGGGGCAAAAGAATAGTACAGGAAAGTCTTTTGCCCCTTCAGGGCGTGCCTCATGTCACATGGTCCACCCAGGGCGATGCCCTGGGCTATGGGTTTACTGCCCTTGCAGGGCTGTTTCGGTACATGTTCTTGGGCTTTCATAGAACTTATGTTTGACGATATGCCTTTTGGCTTTCACCGAACTTTGTTTTGTCGTATTCGTTGCACGTACATGTATGTGCAATTGCTTCATCGCGATGGAGTGATTGCTTCATCGCGATGAAGCAATCAACGCGACGTTGTGTCATGGATTCCATGCCGCCGTGCAACGGAACCTGCTTCGGGATACATAACAGGAGACGAGGGTGTAACAAAATATCATTATCCCAAATCGGTCATTGGAATTTTAGTCAGCGTGCATTTCTTTTTAGAGCAGGTTTTCGTCTTATGTAAGGGAGCAATGCGGGCATTGTGACCGCACATAAGGCGGAAAGATGCCAAGAAGAAATGTGTGAGGACTAAAATAGAAGTTCGTAGATTCATATCTTTGAGTCCTTCGTTCTAATGACCGATTTGGGATTATATGTATATACAACAACGGATTTAACGGATTAGACGGATTGTTTTATATGTTGATTAATCAACGTAATACAAATCCGTCTAATCCGTTAAATCCGTTGTTGTTAATTATGACTCAGTCGTCTGGTTTTGTGGGCTGTCGGGGTAAGCTCTTTATGCTTCTTCCCACTGCTTGCGGAGCAGTTCGACTGCTGCGGGCAGAACGACTTTGCGGTCTCCTTCGCATCCGCATTCGAAGCTGACGAAGCCTTGGTAGCCCAGCTCCTTGAGTGCGCGGAAGCCGTCGCGGTAGTCGTCCTTTTCGCCGTCTTCGCCCGGTGTCTTGCGGCGTCCGCGGCTGGCGATGTGTACGTGCTGCAGGTATTCGGTGCCGGCTGCCATGAATGCGGCATAGTCGGAGGTTTCTTCCTGCATGTGCCAGAAGTCGCCCATGCACTTTACGCCCTTGCTGTCAGCATCGCGTGCTATGGCTGCGGCGTCGGCCACGAGGCGCATGTAGAAGCATTCGCCGCGGTTCAGTGGTTCGAGGATGACGGTTGTGCCGCACTGTACGGCGAACTCGCCGAGCTCGTGGAGTTGCTCGCAGAGGTAGTTGCGTGTGTCCAGGGTGTGTGGGCGGCAGGGTTGCTGGCCGTTGAAGGCCGGCACCATGATGACGCCGCAGGAGCCTACCTTGCCTGCTGCCTCGATGATTTCGCGCATGGTGCGGTCGAAGGCATCTTTCTGCTCGTCTTCGGCCAGGATGAATCCGTCGAAGCCTGCGCAGATGGCAGCCATGCGGATGTTGCGTCCCTTGAGGGCATTGTTCAGTTCGTCCACGCGACCTGCCAGTCCGCGCCCGCCTACTTCGAAGCCTGTCACGCCGAGGCTTTCGCAGTAGTCCAGCTTCTCCTGGAGTGTGTCGCCCGGGGTGACACCTTCCTGGAAGCAGAGGTTCAGCGGGGTTGTGTTGACTACCTTCTTGGGTTCGCACGATGCCAGTAGTGTGGCGGGGGCCAGTGTTGCTGCTGCTGCACCGGCCATGGAGGTTAATAGGAAATTACGCCTTCTCATTTACTATTTGACAATTTACGATTTACTATTTATTTACTATTTAGTAATTTGGCTATTTGCTTAGCCTCTCTTCCCCTCTCTCTTGGGAGAGGGGTTAGAGGGGTGAGGCTTCTTAGTTTCCGGGTACCGGCACGGTCATGGCTGCGAGGTCGAGGGGGCCGAGCTCGAGCTTCTCGGGCAGGAAGTCCTGGGGCGATTGCGTCATCTCGTCCCATGTGACGGTTTGCCCCGTGTAGGCTGCTTCGCGACCCATGATGCCTGCCATGCAGGAGATGGCGCATTCGCTAGCTTCTTCGTGGGCTGTGCCCTTGCGGATGTGGTTCACCCAATCGACGTGTTCCAGTGTGTAGGGGTCGAACTGCTGGAATTCCTTGCGCACGGCTTCTTCGTCGAACTTCCAGATGACGTTGCCCTGCAGGTCCTTTATCTCGTTTGTCTCGCTGTCCCAGCTGCCTTTGCTACCCTGTATGAACTCGCTGACCTTGCTGCTGCATCCGTTGATCTGGCGGCACATGGAGTGCATGTGTATGCCGTTCTCCATTGTGAAGTCGGTGCTGAAGAAGTCATACTGGTCGCCTGTGACGCGGCGTTGGCGCGAGCCGAATCCTGTGGCTGATACGGGCTTGAGTCCGCTCATCCAGAGGAAGACGTCGATGTTGTGGACGTGCTGCTCTATGATGTGGTCTCCGCTGAGCCATT
Organism: uncultured Bacteroidales bacterium; assembly: GCA_902763865.1. Taxonomy (GTDB): domain Bacteria; phylum Bacteroidota; class Bacteroidia; order Bacteroidales; family Bacteroidaceae; genus Physcousia. The sequence goes on from CACWTR010000012.1 coordinate 79,149, forward strand.
TCCAGTTCACCCAGTCGCGGATGTTCCATTCCATGTCTGTCCATCCCTCTTCGCGCTGGCGGTACCAGAGCATTCCCTGGTTCCAATAGACGTTGCCGCCGGTTATCTCTCCGATGAGTCCAGCCTGAATCTGCTTGTTGGCCTCTACGTAGCGACGCTCGTGGTGACGCTGTGTGCCGACCACGACGCTCAGGCCCTTTGCCTGTGCCTGCTTGGCGGTGGCCATGACGGAGCGGTAGCCCTTTGGGTCGATGGCGATGGGCTTCTCGAGGAAGGAGTGTACGCCTTTCTCCGTGGCGTACTTGAACTGCTCCGGACGGAACACGGGCGGGGTGGTCAGGATGACCATGTCGATGCCGGAGTCGATGACCTGCTTGTAGGCATCGAAGCCGACGAAGCACTTGTCCTCGGGCACTTCCTGTCCGCGCTCGTTGATGAGCCGGTTGCGCACGTCGTTCAGTCTGTCTGCAAAGACGTCGCCCAGGGCTACTACCTTGATGTTGTCGGCAGCGTCGAGCAGGTTGATGATGGCTCCGCTGCCGCGTCCGCCGCAACCAACGAGTCCAACCTTCAGTTCGGGGCCGTCGATGGCCTTGTCGGGAAGTTCGGGCACATAGTATTCGCCCTCCTTCCTGAGGGGAGTGAGTTTGTTGCTGCTGCCAGAACAGCTGGCAAGCAATGTGGGAGCGGCTACTGCGGCGGCTCCGACGGCTGCGGCGCCTGTCAGGAAGCGGCGCCTGCTTAATCCTTCTTCTTTCATGATGTTTTTGGAGTTTGGTTGTTTATTATTGGGGTTTTGGTATTTTGGGGTTCTGCCCTAGAAGCTCTAGAAGTTCTATATTATCTAGATTGTCTAGAAGCTCTAGGTTGTCTATTCTCTTTGGTTTAGCTCTGCGTCGCAGACTACGCGGAAGCCGATGCCCTTGATGTCGCTCAGCCACCAGATGCTCTTGGGGTTTTGCGGGTCGGTCTTGAGCCAGGCTTCGTAGTCGCTATGGCGACGTGCGGCACATCGCAGCTCGCTGGCATCGTCCTGATAGCAGCCGCCGCGCACGACGTAGTCCGTGCCGGTGGCAGGGCCCTTTGGATCGACAGCAGAGGTGCCGGCCTTCTGGTAGGCATCCTCGGCATACCAGTCCTGGCAGTACTCCATGACGTTGCCCAGCATGTTGCGAAGGCCGAAGGGATTGGCGGCCACGCGCGACGGCTCCTGAGTGCGGCTCTTGCTGTTGAGGGCATATACTGCGTAGCGGTTGATGGTGGTTGTGTCTGTGCCGAAGATGCTGTTCCACAGCCCCATGCTTGAGTAGGCTGAGGGCTTGCCCTCGAAGAAGTAGGGCGTGTCGGTGCCGCCTCGTGCTGCGTACTCCCATTCAGCCTCTGTCGGCAGGCGGTAGTGGCGTCCTGTCTTCAGACTGAGCCATTGACAGAAGGTCTCTGCGGCATAGTGCGTCATCGTGATGGCAGGGCGGTTGCCCATGCCCCAGCCCTGGTCCGGCATGCCGAAGGGTGGGGTGGGACCTGCCACGGCATCCACGTCGGGACGGCTGTTGTTGGCATAGATGGTCTCGGGCTTCGTGCGTCCCTCCGACATGGTCTCCACGTAGAATGCCCAGTACTGGTTCCACGTCACCTCCACTTCCGCCATGAAGAAGGGGGAGACTGTCACTTCGTGAGCCGGGTATTCGTCCGGGCGGCTGAACTTGTCGCCTTCCTTGCTGCCCATCGTGAACTTTCCGCCGGGAATGGCTATCATGCTGATGGAGGCTCGTGTGCCGGGTATGGTTTCGGTGAAGTTCTTGAAGGACGTAACCGAGGCGGGTTCGGTGAAGACGGGGCCTGTGGTGTCAACCGGGGCTGTGGTCATCTTCTCGTGCTTGTAGCCAGGCATGTAGTGACCAGCATCCAAGTGGCAGCTCACGCACTGAAGGCCCAGGCGCTCCTCGTTTTCCTCATAATAAAGATGTGCAGCCACGCCGTCGTCCGAGATGTCCTGCGGGAAGAGGTTCGTGTGGCATTTCTTGCACGAGCTGTTGAAGACGATTTTCGGCGCATACTCTGCGGTTCGCTTGCTTTCGAAGTCGAGCTCCTCCTTGTCTCGTTCCCGGAGGCGGGAGGTGACAGGCAGCGCAGTCCGTCTGCACACCGCTCTTGTTGTTGAAGTGGACGCTCTGCTTCCAGCTTGTCTCTGCTTCGGGATGGACATGGCAGGCGGCGCACGACTCGTTGGTTGAGGTGGCACCGGCTGTGTAGAAGGCTGCCAGCACCAGTGTGATGCCGAACATCATGCCTCCGAAGGCTGCAAGGAAGTATTTCTTCTTTTTCGTCATTTAGTAATCAATCATTTATTGTTCTTGTTTCCTTTCCTTTCGCAGGGAGGTCGCGGACGGTGCCTTCACCATTCTCATCTCCCCGGGAATCTTCACCAGCTTCCGCCCCTGAGCACGCTTCACGGCGTTGTAGCCAAGAAACTTCAGCTGGTAAGTGCTGTCGGAAGTCTGCGTCAGGGTCAGCTTCTGGTCCTCGCTCCCCAGGTCGTTGGCAATGGTCAAGGTAGCCTGCCGGTCATCCTTGATGTCGAACCCGACTACGTACCAGACGCCGTAGATGTTGCCCCCCAGGTAACCGTTCATGGGCCCGAAAGCCTCCAGGCCGGGTACGTCAATGCTCTCTTCGTAAAGGTCAATGTGAAGGTCTATCTTCTCTTCCGGCGAATGCAGCCGGAGCCTCCAGGGTTGTTCGGCAAGGATTGCTGTCGAGAAAACAAACGCCGCAGCAATAGTTGTCAAACTACGCCTGTGCAGTTTTGCAATTGGACCTGTGTAGTTTTGCATTTAGTTTCGTCTTGTTTTGCATTTAGGCCCGCTTTGCTTCGTGTACGGGCCTTTGTTGCTAAAAAACTACCACAAAGATAGTAAAAAAAACGTTACGTTGTACTCAAAGCCGACATATTTATGTACAAATAGCACAAAAGGTTTCTTTTTTAACATAATTTGTTGTACCTTTGCCGCGCGAATTAAAGGAAAGAAAGGTTTTTCATGCAAAAGAAGAGACTCTTACCCGATTTTATCTTTGAGAGTAGCTGGGAAGTCTGCAACAAGATGGGCGGCATCTATACCGTCCTCTCCACGCGAGCCAAGACGTTGCAGGAGCGTTTCCCCGACAAACTCGTGTTCATCGGCCCCGACCTTTGGCAGGACAAAGCCAATCCCCTCTTCCTCGAAGATGACAAGATGTGGCGTCCCTGGGTGAAGAAGGCCGTCGAGGAGGGCTTGCACGTCCGCGTAGGTCGGTGGAACATACCGGGCCGCCCCTGTGTCGTGCTGGTTGACTTCCAACCCTATTACGGCATGAAGAACGAGCTGTACGGCAAGGCTTGGGAGGATTTCAGAGTAGATAGCCTCCATGCCTACGGCGACTACGACGAGGCCAGCATGTTCAGCTACGCCGCGGCCCTCGTCGTGGAAAGTTTCTATCGCTGCAGGCTCGGCAGTAAGAAGAAAGTCGTCTATCAGGCCCATGAGTGGATGACAGCCCTCGGAGCACTCTACATCAGGAAGCATGTGCCCGAGATAGCCACCATCTTCACCACCCATGCCACAAGCATCGGACGTAGCATCGCCGGTAATGGTAAGCCCCTCTACGAATACCTCTGGGCATACAACGGTTCGCAGATGGCCTGCGAACTCAATATGGAGGCCAAGCACAGCGTGGAACGGCAGGCAGCCCACAACGTTGATTGCTTCACCACGGTCAGCGATGTGACGGGCAGGGAATGTGCCGAACTGCTCGACAAACAGCCCGACGTCATCCTCCCCAACGGTTTCGAGGCAGACTTTGTGCCAACCGGAGCAGCCTTTACAAAGCATCGCAGCGAGGCGAGGAACAGAATCCTGCAAGTTGCCAACGCCCTGACGGGTGCCGAGTTTGCCGATGACACGCTCATCGTAGCCACAAGCGGACGTTACGAGTATCGCAACAAAGGCATCGACGTGTTCCTTGAAGCCGCCTATCATACTCTTTACGACAGCGAGCTGCAGCGGCAAGTCCTTATGCTCATTCAGGTGCCGGCCTGGGTTGACAGTCCTCGTACAGATTTGCAGGAACGCCTTAAGCTGGGCGGCACCTATACCGAGCCGCTGCCCGACCCCGTCATTACCCACAACCTGCATGAAGCCTGGAACGACCCCGTCCTGGGTTTCCTCCGCTCTCACGGAATGAGGAACGACAAGCACAGCCCTGTGAAGGTCATCTTCGTGCCCTGCTATCTTGACGGGAACGACGGCATCTTCCAGAAGCCCTACTATGACCTTCTCATTGGCGACGACCTTGCGGCCTATCCCTCTTACTACGAGCCCTGGGGCTACACGCCACTCGAGGCCGTGGCTTTCCGTGTGCCTTGCATCACTACGTCGCTCAGCGGCTTTGGCGTCTGGACCTGCAACAGCCTCGGACGCGACAGCCTGCTCGAGGATGGCGTGGAGGTCATTGCCCGCAACGACTACAATGCACAGGAGGTGGCCGAGAAGCTCAGTGCTGCCATCGTCCGCTATGCAGCCTTCGACAAGAAAGCCACCGACAAGGCCCGCCGCAATGCAGGAAAGCTTTCCGAGAAGGCACTGTGGAAGAACTTCATCGAATACTACTATGAAGCATACGACTTCGCTCTTTTAAGGGCCTCGGAAAGGAGATAACCCTAAGAACCCCATGAACAACGTGAACCTTAACAAGTCAATTAACCCTATTAGAGAAGAATAATGAAAATCAAAGTTAGTAATGCTTCCCAGCCTTGCTGGAAGCCGGTCATCGTCAAGAACAGTATGCCTTCCGAGCTCAAAAAGCTTGAAGAACTTGCCCGCAACATGTGGTGGGTGTGGAACTACGAAGCCCGCGACCTGTTCCGTGACCTCGACCCCAAGATTTATCACGACGTGAAGCACAACCCCGTTATGCTTCTGGAACGTCTGTCCTACACTCGTAAGGAGGAAATCCTGAAGGACAAAGCACTCATGAAGCGCATTCACGACGTCTATGCATCTTTCCGCAAGTATATGGATGTGGAGCCCGACCATTCGCGTCCCTCCGTAGCTTACTTCTGCATGGAGTACGGCATCCACTCTGCACTGAAGATTTACAGTGGCGGCCTCGGCATGCTGGCCGGCGACTATGTGAAGGAGGCTTCCGACTCCAACGTTGACATGTGCGCCGTCGGCTTCCTGTATCGCTTCGGCTACTTCACCCAGAGCCTTGCCATGGACGGTCAGCAGATTGCCAACTACGAGGCACAGAACTTCGGCTCGCTGCCCATCGAACAGCAAATGAACGAGGACGGCACCCCGATGGTCATCGACGTTCCCTATATGAACTACCATGTTCATGCTTACGTGTGGCGTGTCAGCGTGGGACGTGTGAAGCTCTATCTGCTGGACACCGACAACGAGATGAATTCCGAGTTCGACAAACCCATCACCCATGCCCTCTACGGCGGCGACTGGGAGAACCGTCTCAAGCAGGAAATCCTCCTGGGCATCGGTGGCATGCTGCTGCTGAAGAAGCTGGGCATCAAGAAAGATGTCTATCATTGCAATGAGGGTCATGCCGCCCTGTGCAACCTGCAGCGCCTGATTGACTACATCGACGAGGGTCTGAACTTCAACCAGGCACTGGAGCTGGTTCGTGCCAGCGGTCTCTATACCGTCCACACACCTGTTCCCGCCGGCCACGACTACTTCGACGAAGGTCTCTTCGGCAAGTACATGGGCGGCTATCCTGCCCGACTCGGCATCACCTGGGACGAGTTCATCGGCATGGGCCGCACGAATCCCGACGACCACAGCGAGAAGTTCTGCATGAGCATCTTTGCCTGCAACACCTGCCAGGAAGTCAATGGCGTATCATGGCTGCACGGCGAGGTCAGCAAGAAGATGTTCAACAACATCTGGAGCGGCTACTATCCCGAGGAGAGTCATGTCGGCTACGTCACCAACGGCGTTCACTTCCCCACGTGGTGCGCTACCGAGTGGCGAAAGATCTATGCCAAGTACTTTGATGCAAAGCATCTGAGCGACCAGTCGAATGAAGAGATATGGCACGGCATCTACAATTGCCCCGACGAGGAAATCTGGGCAACGCGTCAGGTACTGAAGGAAAAGCTCTTCAAGTACGTTGCAGAGCAGTATAAGGAGACATGGCTGAAGAACCAAGGCGACCCGCAGCGCGTGGTCAAGCTCATCGAGAGCTTCAACCCCAATGCTCTGGTCATCGGCTTCTGCCGCCGCTTTGCCACCTACAAGCGTGCCCACCTGCTGTTCACCGACCTGGAGCGCCTCAGCAAAATCGTGAACAATCCCGAGCGCCCCGTCATCTTCCTCTTTGCAGGTAAGGCTCACCCTGCCGACGGTGCAGGACAGGGACTCATCAAGAAGATATATGAAATCAGTCAGCGTCCCGAGTTCCAGGGGAAGATTATCTTCGTGGAGGACTACGACTTCCTGCTGGCCCGTCGCCTTGTCAGCGGCGTAGATATCTGGATGAACACCCCGACACGCCCGATGGAGGCCAGCGGCACCAGCGGCGAGAAGGCCGAGATGAATGGCGTGGTCAACCTCAGCGTGAAGGACGGCTGGTGGCTTGAGGGCTACCGCGAGGGTGCAGGCTGGGCCTTGACCGAGGAGCGCACCTACCAGAATCAGGAATATCAGGACCGCCTCGATGCCGCCACCATCTACTCCCTCTTGGAGAACGAGATTGTTCCTCTCTACTACAACAGGGACAAGAAGGGCATCTCGAAGGAGTGGATCAAGGTCATCAAGAACAGCATCGCACAGATTGCGCCTCACTACACGATGAAGCGCCAGCTCGACGACTACTACGAAAGGTTCTACAACAAGCTGCGCGACCGTTCACAGCGCCTTCAGGCCAACGACTACCGCCTGGCCAAGGACATTGCCCTCTGGAAGGAGACCGTGGCAGAGCGTTGGGATGCCATCAAGGTGGTCAGCACGAAGAAGTGCGAGGAACTCATCAACGGCTCCATCGAGGCCGGCAAGAAGTACAACATCGAGATTGTCATCGATGAGGCCGGACTGGACGATGCTATCGGAGTGGAACTGGTGACGCTCGTCACGGACAAGGACGGCCAGGACCACGTCTATCATGTAGATTCCTTTGACATGGTGGAACGCAACGGCAACAACTACACCTTCAGGGCCACACATTGCATAGACAATGCCGGCAGCTTCAAGGTCTGCTACCGTATGTTCCCGAAGAATGAAAACCTGCCTCACCGTCAGGACTTCTGTTACGTAAAGTGGTTCCTGTAAGAAAGTCATCCCACTATACCGACCTCTTGCGCATCGGCGTGCCGATTATGATGGGCCAGTTGAGCACCATCATGATGGGGTTCGCCGATACGCTTATGGTCGGACGCTACGGCACTCAGGAGCTGGCAGCCGCCGGCTTCGTGAACAATGTGTTCGGGTTGCTCATCATCGGAGGCATGGGCTTCTCCTACGGAATTACGCCCGTGGTGGGAGCTCTGCTGGGTGAGGGCCGGACGCACGACATCGCCTGCCAGCTGAAGAACGGACTCTTTGCCTGCTCTGTGGTGGGGCTGTTGCTGATGTTGCTTGCCGGAGTGCTGCTGATGTCGTTGCCTTGGCTCGGACTGCCGGTGGAGTTGCTGCCCCTGGTCCGCCCTTATCTGGTTGTGCTGATGCTGAGTCTGCTGCCCATGATGATGTTCAATGCCTACAAGCAGTTCAGCGACGGCATACAGGACACGGCCACGCCGATGTGGATTATGCTTGTGTGCAACGTGCTCAACATCATTGGCAACTGGCTGCTCATCTTCGGGCATTGCGGATTGCCGGAGATGGGGTTGTTCGGCGCAGGACTTTCTACTCTGTTGAGCAGAATCCTGCAATTCATCCTCATGGCAGGCGTGTTCCACTTCTCCCGGCACTACGAGCCGTACCGCTTCGACTTCCCCAAGAGCCGCCTTACTGGTGAGAGCCAGCGCGAGCTCCATCGCCTGGGATGGCCCGTGGCATTGCAGTTGGGCATGGAGGCTGCCTCGTTCAGCTTCAGTGCCATCTATGTAGGCTGGCTCGGAGCAACGGCTTTGGCTGCACATCAGATAGTCATCACCATCAGCCAGTTCTTCTTCATGCTTTACTATGGCCTGTCGGCAGCTGTGGCTGTACAGGTGAGCTATTATCGCGGAACAGGCGAGCAGGAACAGACGCGCAAGGTGGCAGCAGCGGGCCTTCACCTGTGCTGGCTCATTGCGATAGCCGAGGGTGTGCCCCTCCTGTTGCTGCGCAGCAAGGTCGGATTCCTCTTCACTCACAATGCAGAAGTTGCCGGACTTGTGGCTATGGTGGTGATTCCTTTCCTCATCTTCCAAGTCGGCGATGCCCTGCAATGTACATACGCCAACGCCCTCAGGGGCCTGGCTCGTGTCAAGCCGATGATGTGGATAGCTTTCGTGGCCTACATCGTCATCTCCCTGCCGCTGGGCTACCTTTTCGGCTTCACCTGCCGTTGGGGACTCGTAGGCATCTGGATGGCATTCCCCTTCGGACTGACCACTGCCGGAGTGCTGTACCGTCTGTTCTTCCACCGATACAGCGCCACCATCCCCTCCCAGAACACTAAACACTAAACTATGAACTACGAGTTGACTCCCATCGCCCGCATCCGGACTGACTTCCCCACGAAGTTCGGCGTGCCGCGACAGAGCGGACTCGTCAACAGTCTGAAAGGAAGAATCACCTTCGAACCGGAGTATCGGGACCCCGAAGCCTTGCGTGGACTGGAGGGCTTCAGCCACGTCTGGTTGCTGTGGAACTTCAGTGAGGCCCGACGCGAGGGGGGCAGGTGGCGGCCCACGGTGCGTCCGCCTCGGCTGGGCGGCAACTGCCGTATGGGAGTCTGGGCCACGCGCAGCCCCTTCCGCCCCAATCATATTGGGCTCTCCTCGGTGCGAATCCTCAGCATCGACCTCCACACTCCCGACGGCCCTGTCATCGTCGTGGAGGGAGCCGACCTCATGGACGGCACACCAATCTTCGACATCAAACCCTATCTCCCTTTCACCGACAGCCACCCCGATGCCACTTCCGGCTTTGCGGAGAATACGTCCGGCAACCTCCCGGCATTCAAGTTCAGCCCCGACATCCTTGCTGCCTTTGATGCCGAACACCTGGAAGCGCTTCGCGACATTCTCCGCTCCGACCCGCGTCCGCACTATCACGACGATGCCGACCGCATCTACACCCTCCCCTTTGCAGGCAAGGAAGTGAAGTTCCGCATCAAGGCAGGCGAGGCAGAAGCATGGATTAGTCCGGCCTCATGTTTTGAAAATCCCAAATAAAGTCGTACCTTTGCAGCCGTATGGTCAACAGTCTCGTTTTCTCCGCCCTTGCGCTTTACTTCCTTCTGCTGGTCCTGTTCTCCAGGCTTACGAAGTCGAAGGGTGACAACAATGCGTTCTTTCGTGCCGGAAGGAAGTCCCCGTGGTTCCTGGTGGCCTTCGGCATGATCGGAGCGAGCATCAGCGGAGTGAGCCTTGTGAGTGTGCCGGGATGGGTCCGGACGAGTGGCATGACCTATTTCCAGATGTGCTTAGGTTTCGTGGCCGGATACGTTGTCGTGGCCTTCCTGCTCCTTCCCCTCTACTACAGACTTCGCCTCACCAGCATCTATGGCTATCTGGCTATGCGCTTCGGGCGGAGGACCCACCTGACCGGTGCCTGCTTCTTCCTGCTGAGCAAGCTGACGGGTGCTGCGGCCCGGCTCTACCTGACGTGCGTCGTGCTCCACGAGATGGCCATCCGTCCGCTGGGACTACCTTTCTGGTTCACAGCCTTCGTTGTGCTGCTTGCCATTTATCTCTATACGCGACGGGGCGGCATCGAGAACATCGTCCGTACCGATGCCCTGCAGACGTTTTGCCTGCTTGCAGCCACGTTCTGCATCGTCTGGATGGTGGGAGACAAGTTGAATCTCACCCCCGCCGGCATCGTCTCCACCGTTTCGCAAAGCCCGATGGGACAGCTCTTCTGCTGGGACGCATCGAGCACGCAGTTCTTCCTCCGGCAGTTCGTCAACGGCATGTTTATCACCATCGTGATGAACGGTCTGGACCAGGACATGATGCAGAAGAACCTGACCTGCTCGTCGCTGGCGAATGCCCAGAAGAACATGTGCCTCTACGGAGCCTGCATCCTCCCCGTCAACCTGCTTTTCCTCGTTGTCGGAGTGCTGCTCTATACGTTTGCAGCTCAGGAAGGAATAGCCCTGCCGGATGCCGGCGACCGCCTGTTGCCCGTGCTCGTGTCCAGCGGTGCCCTCGGCACTCTTGTGGTCTTCCCCTTCACCATCGGCATCGCCGCAGCAGCCCTCTCCAGCGCCGACAGCGCAATGACATCGCTGACGACAAGCATCTGCGTGGATATACTTCGTGTGGAGCGGGACGGATTCAGCCCCGCGAAGGCCCTGCGGCTACGCCACGTGGTCCACGTAGCCGTTGCTCTTGCCTTCGCCCTCTGCATCGCCTTCTTCCAGATAGCAGGCAGCCCCACGATTCTCGACACGATTTACCGCCTGGCCGGATACACCTACGGTCCGCTGCTTGGATTGTTCAGCTTCGGACTCTTCACCCGCAGGCGCACACTGGACAAGGCCGTCCCTTACATCGCCGTTGCAGCCCCGGTGGTCTGTGCCTTGCTCGACTACCTCGCTCCGCTCCTGTGGGGCTATCGTTTCAGCTACGAGCTTCTTCTGGTGAATGCCCTCCTGACAGCCGCTGCCCTGTTCTGCTTCTCCAGGCCGCAACACGCTTCCGTCGCTCCCTGACCGCATTCCTGCATTCGGAGCACAGAGAGCTGTATGCCGTTCCCAGCCCATCATATAGCAATATCTACACGTGTTCGGACAAGATGCAACGCGTTGAGTTGATTGCTTCATCGCGAACAAGCAATTGCTTCATCGCGATGAAGCAATCACTCCATCGCGATGAAGCAACGAACCGGACGTGACATTCTCGAATGAAAAACCAGCCGGGACGGGCAGAGGTGCAGGTGAAAAAGTAGTAAGCCGGGTTTTAATCCGTCGCCGAATTACAAATCACTCGGCTGTCCACGCGGCTATTGCGTCCTGCGAGGGCTTTTCGATGTCGAGCTTGTATTTCTTGACAATCTCGATGATTTGCTGCTGGAGCTTGGCTGGGGCCACGCCTGCCAGGGTGCTGACGAGGTTGTAGCCAGCCTTGCGCAGGATGGGGATGATGTCGGCGGGTACACCCTTCTCAAGGAAGAGCTCGTCCTTGTCGCGCGGGGCCTTCACCTCGGGCTTCATCTGGGGGAAGAAGAGCACTTCCTGAATGAACGGTTTGCCCGTCATGAGCATGGCGAGGCGGTCTATGCCGATGCCGATGCCGCTGGTGGGCGGCATGCCGTATTGCAGGGCGCGGAGGAAGTCGTGGTCGATGACCATTGCTTCGTCGTCGCCCTTCTGCGCCAGTTTCATCTGCTCGATGAAACGCTCCTCCTGGTCGATGGGGTCGTTCAGCTCCGAATAGGCGTTGGCAAGCTCCTTGCCGTTGACCATTAGCTCGAAACGCTCCGTCAGTCCGGGCTTCGAGCGGTGCATCTTGGTGAGCGGCGACATCTCGACGGGATAGTCCGTGATGAAGGTCGGCTGAATGAACGTTCCTTCGCAGAACTCGCCGAAGAGCTCGTCGATGAGCTTGCCTTTGCCCATGGTCTCATCGACGTCCATGCCCTTCTGCTTGCAGAACTGTCTGATTTCGTCCTCCGTCTTGCCCTCGCAGTCGAAGCCGGTCTTCTCCTTGATGGCGTCCAAGATAGGCAGGCGGCGGAACGGGGCCTTGAAGGAGATGGTCTTGCCGTCAATCTCCGTTTCGGGCTTGCCGTTGATGGCCACGCAAATCTCCTCGAGCAGTTGCTCCGTGAACGTCATCATCCAGTTGTAGTCCTTATAGGAGACGTACAGCTCCATGCAGGTAAACTCGGGATTGTGGTTCTTGTCCATGCCCTCGTTGCGGAAGTTCTTGCCTATTTCATAAACGCCTTCGAAGCCGCCGACGATGAGTCGTTTGAGGTAAAGCTCGGTGGCGATACGCATGTACATCGGGATGTTCAACGCATTGAAATGCGTGATGAAGGGACGAGCCGAAGCACCTCCGGCGATGGTCTGGAGGGTTGGCGTCTCGACTTCAGTGTATCCGTGGCGGTCGAAGAAGGCACGCATGGTCTTCAGGATGGTTGCCCGCTTCAGGAATGTGTCCTTCACGCCATCGTTCACCACCAAATCGACGTAGCGCTGGCGGTAGCGGAGCTCGGGGTCGTCGAAGGAGTCATAGACTTTGCCGTCGGCGTCCGTCTTCACGATAGGCAGGGGACGCAGGCTCTTGGACAGCACTGTCATCTCCTGCGCATGGACGCTGATTTCACCCGTCTGCGTGCGGAACACATAGCCCTTGATGCCGATGAAGTCGCCCAGGTCGAGGAGCTTCTTGAAGACGGTGGTGTAGAGTGTGGTGTCGTCGCCATTTGCGAGAGCATCGCGGGTGATGTAAACTTGGATGCGACCTTTGCTGTCCTGCAGCTCGGCGAATGCAGCCTTGCCCATGATGCGCTTCGACATGATGCGGCCCGCGATGCAGACTTGGCGGCTGTTCTCCGGTGTCGCTGCCTCGCGGATGTCCTTGCCTTCCTCGTCCTTGCCCACGACAGGCAAATCGACGAAGCTTTCCTTTATTTCCGTGCTGAAAGCATTCGTGGGGTACTCGGCAGCGGGATAAGGGTCGATGCCCAAGTCGCGCAACTGCTGCAAATTGTTCCTTCTGATAATCTCCTGTTCACTCAATTCGAGTATGTTCAATGCGTTCATGTACTGTATTATATTTATTTATTGCGCGGCAAAGGTACGAAAAAAAGGGAAAATGTAAAAGTGAATAGTGAAAAATGAGAGCGATGAATGAAAAAATTGTCCGCTTATGGACGAAAACTTGCTCAAATGCTTGACTTCCGTCGAGCTTTGCTTTGGGCAGCAAAGAAAGAAAGCTCCCGCGTCATCGCGACGCAGGAGCAGGGTGGCGCACCGATTTATTAACTTCTTCGCTCCGCATAGGCGGAACTAAAGCCAAACTATTATTCTGATCTGAAGTTGAAGGGCAAAATGAAGCGACTACGAACGATTCTTCCCTCGGCATCCTTGCCAGGCGTCCAACGTGGCATCGCACTCAAGATGCGTTCTGATTCGACGAATAGCAGCTCGCCCAAGTCCTGCCCGACTTGCAGATTATCCGAATTTCCAGGGAAGGCGGCATTGTAGTCGTCCACCTGCTTCTGCGTGAGCTTGATGCCAGGACCACGTAATTTCCTGATGTTCGAGAGGCTGCCATCCTTTTCCACAACTAATGTGACAATGAGGCGCCCCTTAATGCCGAAGAATTTGCAGGGACGGGGATATTTCATGTTCTTAGACGCAAAATCGAAGAACTTCTCGAAACCGCCTGGATATTCGGCATTCACAGCCACGACGTTGAAGATAGAGTCCGTCTGTGCAACCTTATCTTTCTGAGGTGCTATGGCATGGTAAGCACCGAAGGACAGCCCTGTGATAAAAGCAGCAGCGATGAAGATGGCGGCGATACGCGTCCAGCGATACATGGGGCGTGTCTGCATGGAATGCCTTTGCTCGAAACGCTGCCATGCTGCCTGCGCGTCTGCTTCTTCTGCTGTATGTTCCTTTCGATAACTTTGCTTGGCTGCCACCATGAGTCGGTATGCCTCGCGGGTTTCGTCGTCACGATTGATGATGTCGCTGATTTCCTGCTCGGAGTAAGCCGACGGATTGTCGAGCATCTCCAGGAGTCGCTTGATGTTTTCCTCTGATGTTTTCATAGCTTTTGTCGTTGTTTAGGTTAGACTCTGAATTGTTTCTGAATGCATGCTATGGACTGGCTGAGATACTTGAAGACGGTCTTGATGTTCATGTCGAGCCTGTCGGCAATGTCCTTCAGCTTGAGGTCTTGCTCGAAGCGCAGGCGGAAGATGCTGAGGTGAGGCTCGGTGAGATGAGTCTCTGCGTAGTCGCGGATGGCATCGAGCGTCTGCATCCGCTGCTCGTCGAGCTGCCAGTCGTCACTAAACTCGATGGGATAGAGCTTGCGGAACTGGTCGGCGAACGACATCTGCCTGATGCGGTTGATGCATTCGTGGCGTACTGCCGTGAGCAGGTAGGCTCTCATCTTGTCCTGGGCAGGTAGGATGTCGCTCTGCCCAAGCCTCAGGAACACGTCCTGAACTGTGTCCTCGGCTTCCATGTCGTCGTACAGGAGCGTTCTGGCCAGATGTAACATCTCGTTGTAGTGACGGAGGAAAAGCCCGTGAAGTATCGTCTTGTCAGTCATAGAATGTTGCTTCGTTTTGCCTTCTCTTGGAGGCTGTTTCTATAATAAAGACAATCCAGAGCGACGTTTTTCTACGGAAACGACAACTTTTTTCTGTTTTTATACCTTTATTATAATATAAAGACTCATCTCCCTTGCGCCAGCAGTTCGTAGGGAATGTTGTCGCAGAGCATGGAGCAAGCTTTCTGCTCGGGCGGGGTGTCGGCTTCTTCTTGCTCTGGTGAGGGCGAGGCTTCTGCTTTTGCCAGTATGGGTTCGTACTTCGTGACGACGCGGGTCTCGTAGATAGTGTCGCGGACGGTCTGCACTTGCATGATGGTGTCGTGCCGCACCTCGACGACCTTTGCCACAGGTTGAGGCGCTTGCTCTGGCATGTAGGCATGAAGGGCATAGCCGGCAAAGAAGCTGACAAGGCTTGCAGCAGCAATCCACCATTGACCATTGACCATTGACCGTTGACCATTATTCTTGGAAGGAACGGTTTCAGGCGGAGCCCAATGGTCAATGTTCAATGGTAAATGGTCAATGGTATTAAGAACCTTCTGGCGCTGACGTCGGGCCGAGGCGATGATTTGTTCGTTAGTTATCTTCATCTTGCTTAACCTTTTATTTTTTCAACTTTTCAACTCTTTAACTTTTAACCTTTCCCTGATGATGTTCATTGTCTTGTGCAGGCGAGACTTTACTGTTCCTTCGGGAATGCCGACAATCTCTGCAACTTGGGGGACAGTCAGTTCCTCCTGATAATGCAGGGAGAAGATTTGATGCAAGGGCGGCGGCAGTTCTGCGAGCACTTGCTCGAGGGCTGCATCGAGCGTGGCTGCATCCATTTCCACTTCTATTTGTTGGTCGGAGACGGGTTCGGCATCGAGGGAAGCCAGCAGCTCTGCTTCGTAGGCATTACTGCGATAGTGGTTCTTGCAGATGTTGTAGGCGATGGTGAAGAGCCATGTGCTGACGTTGCTGCCCTCACGATAGCGGCTTCGGGCTTCGTAGGCACGGAGGAAGACGTCGTGCGTGGCGTCAGCAGCCAGTTCCTCGTCTCCGCCAAGCTGCATGAAGAAGAAGCCCTTTAACCTACGGGCATAGCGACGATAGAGCTCCTCGAAAGCTGTATCGCTTCCTGCCGCAGCCTGCGCCATCAGCTGCTCATCGGTCTGGTGGCGCAGGGATTTAAGATGGAAGAGTTTCATTCTATCGGCTCTGTTTTGATGAGTACTCGGGTGTTGTTCTTGAAGAACTCGTCGCGCTTCCGCTTGTATGTTTCCTCATCATCGTTCGGGTCTCTTTTGAAACCGATTTGTTCCTTGAACTCATAATGAGGTCCACCTTCATTACTGTAATTGACAGAGTAGGACTTGTCGCTATTGGGAAAGCTCCAGCCGTGCCCGTCCAGCTTGCTCATGATGCCTGTGAAGATGCGGTTAAGCCTCGCATATTGTTCGGCGTTATGTTTCTTGTAGTACGGCATCAAGTCGTAGAGCAGAACGAGATAGTTGATGGCAAGCGAGGAAGAGGATTTGGGGGTATGAAAGCTTTTCACTTCCGGGTGAAACTGCAAGACAAGATAATCCATCATGTAGCGTTGCTCTACATTGCGACGCTTGACAGCCACATTGTTGTAAGGCTTTGCCGAATAGCGCATGGTCAGCCCTTCATTGTAGAGGCAGGCCTTTAGGTCGTCGGGTATCTTGGTCAGGAACCTGGAGCTGGCAGACAGATAGACGGGCCGCTTGCTGTGCTCGAAGATGTAGCGCATGATGGCAAACAGTTCGTCATCTTGCTTAGAGGTTTTGAACGAATTGTATATCTCATCGCTGAATGGAATGCCGATGCTCTCGAACATCTGTTTCACATGACTCTTCACGTTGCCTTCGCTGCAGAGAATCTTGTCTTTGTGTACGCCTAACACAAACTGAAGGATGAACTTGCCCAAGATGTAGCCTTGAGTCTGCCCCAGATAGACTCCTCCTTTCTCCATGCCCTGCAGTTCGTTGTAGTCGTATTGCAAGGCAGAAGCGGGATATTGGCCGCTTTCGTAGTATTGGGTAAGCACTTTGGTGAGTCGCAATGTGTCTTTCTTGTTCATCAGATAACCTGCCCATTGATCATAATCATCGACAGGAATGTCCTTTGGCATCACGGCTATGGCAGAATCGGCATACGCACTTCGGTGCCCAAAAGCACTCGTGTATGCAGCATAATAATAGGTATAGGTTCCGGGGATTGCCTGAGACATGCGTCCCAGCAGATTCAGTTTATTGTGGAGTTGCTCTGCCTCTTTCTCTTTTCCATACAATATCAGCCGGTAAATCACCATCTCTTGTTCAATTTCGCTAAGCTTTCGCCAGGCAGCTTCGTCCTTTGGATGTTCCGTAACGACGTTATCCCAATACTTATACACACTGTCCAACTGCAACGAATCCAAGTGGCGAAGCGATTGTCCGTCTTCAAGCGTTACCTTTGCCTTTCCTTTTTTTGCTACCGTTACCTTCTGTGCGCTGGCTCCTGCGAGAAGCAAAGTGAAAGCCAGCAAAGTCATAACTGTTCGTTTCATGTCCCTTTTTGTTTGGTTGGTTTCACGTTTGTTTTGACTGCATACACACGAAACGGGAAATCGTTCATATTATTTAATGCAAAGGTAGTATAAGATATTCATTCAGCCAAACACTTTGTGATTTACACAAAGAAAATTCGCTTCATAAAGCAAAAAACTCTAATCCACAATTCCTAATCTCTAATCTTTTTCATATTTGACGAGGCAGAAGCTGCATTCGAGGCTGGCGACTACCTGACAAACGACGAAGTTTTCCGCCATCACAAGCAGACCGTGGATGCACGAACATACGCTGACATAAGCGGGCTGCAGCCCAGTTGCTTCAAGTAGAAGAATATGTGCTCCGCAATTTCGGAGAGTACACGCGCCAAGAGTTCATGGACGAAGTGGAGCAAGCCACTCTGCTGTTGGCCGAAATGCCCATCATGGGCAAGACTGACCCGCTCTTCGTCCACCGCAAACTAACCTACCGTAGCTTTATCGTCAGGCGACTGAACAAAATCGTCTATTACGTGAAGGACGATACCCTACACATCGCTGCCTTCTGGGACACTCGCCGCGAGCCGAAGAATCAAGCCGGGCAGACAGATTACCCCATCTCCCTAATCCCCCTCGTGATTGTATTCGCCGAGACATCCTGCAATGCGCTTGGCGGTTGCCGTTTTTGCTTTTTTAACAGGGGGGAAGCACTAAAAGCTTATCGATGTCCGTTATTGTAATAAACGAAACGATGAAACATTCCCTTGCTTTCCTTTCCGCCATCCTGCTCCTGTCCGCCTGCTCGAAAGGCGGCGACGGCGATGAAGTCATTTTTGACCCGGACCTCCACCCTGTCGTTGCCAACACGGGAAGGCTGCTCTCCGTTGACGGCAGCAAGATTCATATTGCCTACAGCTATGATGCAGAGGGCAGAGTGACCTACTCCGAGTTGTTCGACTCTGCGTTCTATGTCGTGAAGAGAATTGGCGAGTACAAGTACGAGTCCGACCGTATCACCATTACCTTCCGCGAGTTCAAGGAACTGCCTAACGGCGAGCACAACTTCGACTACAGCGCCGACTATGTTCGCGATGACACACTCTTCCTTGTCTGCGGCAGGGTTGACAGCATGGCCGGTGGCATGAGAAACAGCAAGAACAGTTTCTTCTACAAATTCCGTTACAATGAGCGGGGCGAACTCACATACGTCAGGAACGACAACGTCCGTCGCGACCAGCAGGGAAAGCTGGCTGAGAAGCCGTGGTACTCAGAGATCATCACCCTGGACTGGCAGGATGGCAACGTATGCCGCAAAACCTGCGTATTTCCTATGCAGCGCGACACGACGACATCCAGCTATGTCTATTCTTCACTGACGGGACCTCTCGTGTTAAGCGACCCGAGGAACGTCCTGCCCGACCTTGAGCCCCTGATTCAGACCGGCTATTTCGGCGCTTGCTGCAAGAATCTTTACACCCGCGTCGAGGCGAATGATGGATCGGAGCAGCGAGAGTACCAGCTCGACGAACAGGGTAGGGTTAGCCTGATAAAGTCCAAAGTCGTATGGGACGACGGCATGGTCCGGGACTATGCATACAGCATCCAATGGGTCGGCGACAACTGACAAACTTCCGAACTGCGGCATCCGGAACCTCGAAGGGACGCGTCATAAAGTTATTTTCACGACGTGAAAATCTATTTTCAAATCATGAAAATCTATTTTCAAAGCTTGAAAATTAATTTTCATGACGTGAAAATTGTTTTTCTCCACGTTAATTCGTATTTTTGTACCGCTAAAGAGAAGTTTCATCACTAAAAGAAAAGAATTACCATGGCAAAGTACATTAAGAAAGAAATGCCCGACCTGCGCGGTAACGGCACGACGAAAGCGTATTATAGGATGAAGACTTGGAACCGGCTGGAATACGATGAGTTCCTGAAGCGTTTCCATTCCATGCACCGGGCATTTGAGAAGGGCATCATCGACGGCGTGCTGACCGCCTTCGCCGAGCAGCTGGCCTACGAGCTGGGGAACGGCTACAGCGTCAAGATAGCAGGGTTGGGAACGTTCAGTACCAAGCTGGGTGTGAGCGAGGACAAGGAGATGGACGACTTCGGGGAAGGCACGACCAAGCGGAATGCCAGCAGCATCAAGGTGACGGGCGTCTCGTTCCGGACGGACAAGGAACTGGTGCGGGGCATCAACAGGAACTGCGACCTGGAGCGTGGAGGCGAGGACCGCTTGCGCAAATCGAAGTTTACGGAGGCGGAGCGCATCGAGAAGGCGCACCAGTTCCTGCAGGAGAATGGCTTCATGCGTATTCCTGATTATGTGAAGCTGACAGGGCTCTCCTATTCCACGGCATCGCGCGAACTGCTGCGCTTCGCTGCCGACCCCTCGACGGGCATCGTGAGCCAGGGCCGCAAGAGCTCTAAGCTCTACCTTCTCAGCACTGAGTCATAGACTGTTGCCGCCGCTCAGTTGGTGAAATATCCCTTCTGCTCCTTGCCTCCTCCGACAAGGCCGTGGAAGGGATTGCTGCTTTTGCTCTGTTCCATGTAGAGCTGTTCGTAGTCGCGGACATAGTCGGGGCGGGGAACAACGTTGGTGTCGAACTGCAGCTCCACGCAGGTGGTGTCCTTGAAGTTGCCGTAGAGGTAGATGTTGTGGGAGACGAAGCCCGAGTTCTTGATGCTGTTGAACTCGGTGCGGATAAAGTTACTCTTGTGTGGCAGCACGACGATGGGCAGCTCATCCCGCGGAACGATACATCCGCACGAAGTCTGTATCTCCTGGATGAAGAGCGGGTGGTCGGACGTGTTCTCTATCTCGTAGGTGACGTCGAGCATCTGTCCCTGGATGACGGGATAGTAGTGGCGCACGGGGTCCACGATGATGTAGCTGGCAGGCTGCAGTTTCTTCTCGCATGCCGCAAGGAGCAGCAGGAGCAGAGCCGGAATCAGGCGGAGGGGGGTATGGAACAGAGTGGAGTTCTTCATTATATTTTTATGTGGCTCGTTGTTTTCACTTGTCGTCACCATCCTGCTATCTCGTCGATAGCCATAGTGCGCTCCTCTTTGTTGCGCTCGACAGCAAGGACCAGTGTGCCTCCGGCACTGGCCGGCACATCGAAATCGACAGTATAGCGCCCCACGATGCCCGAGGGAACGGGGTGCCTGACTGCTATCTCCTTGCCGCCTGCCGTGAGCTTCAGGCTTTGTGGCAAGGCGATGTGGAACTGGATGTTATAGCAGAGCTCGACGCGCAGGTGGCGCACCCCCAGGTTCGTGGGAATGGCTATCTTCAGCTCCGGGTCTGCCGAGGAGATGAGATGTCCGCAGTGATAGTTCGAGGGGAGTCCGGTGAGGCCGTCGGTCAGGATGGAGATGTCGCGGTAGCCTTCGTCGAGCGGTGTCAGGGCTGTGAGCTGTGCACCTTGCAGCCGGTTCTTGGTCTGCATGGCTTGAGCCTGTGCAAGCATCTCGCGGTAGTCGCGGATATAGCTGTCGAGGGTCCAGAAGGACTCGCTGTAGATGCGTATTCCCGTGCCCTCAGCCTCCTTCAGCTCGTCGAGCAAGTTCTGGCCGGTGATGTCGGCATGCAGGCGCTTTATCTCCAGCCGGGTGAGTGCCAGGGCATTGTAGAGCTGGGTCATCTCCTGCCGTTCCTTCTTCTGGGTCTTTGGCAGGAGGCTTTCCAGTTGGTCGTGGAAGCGGATGAAGGTTTCCTCGTCAAGATAGACGTCGCGTGCCACGGCCATGCCCTGATAGAAGGGGAGTGTCTTTCCGTTGGCCTCCACCATCTCTTCCTGGTTGATGATGAACTCCGCTATGCAGTCGCCCGTGACGGGGTAGAGTTCCTGGCACTTCTCGTGAAGGCACTCGCGCCAGTCGGTGTCGGTGTCCTCCAGCAGTGCGGCAAGGATGTGGAGCTTCAGTCGGCTGAAGCTGCTGTAGTCGTCGCCGCTGCCGTTGAGGAAGATGCCCCGCACCCCTGCATCCTTGTATAGCTTGAAGCGTCGCTGCATGATGGTGAAGATGGGGTAGGGCGTGATGTAGTCGTCGAAGTTGTTGATGTAGTCCCAGATATAGACGTGCTTGGAGACGGCACACCACTGGCCGACCAGCCGCATGAAGTCCTCCTCCTGCTTTGTGGGCGAGGCGCAGAGTCCATAGTCCATCGCGCTGACAAGCACGCCGGTGTTTTCCGGCATCGGTTGCGTGGGCACGCTGCGCGTGGTCAGATAGCTGGAGGTGAAGAACAAGTGCATGGGGAAACGCTTTGCCAGCCGTTCCAGTATGAACTGCACGGCGGGTGTGGCATCGTCCTGCTTGCACCCTTTGGCACGGCATTGCTCGCATTGGCATACGATGTCGTTGTCGTTGGGCAGGATGGCGAACCGCTCCGGCTTCTGCTCCCCGTAGATATCGACGATGTAGCTGACGATGTACCTGTAGAGCTGGTCGGACGAGAAGCAGAACTGCTCCTCGGTGGAATGGCCGTCGATGGTGGCATATATGCTTCGCGAAGGATTGTCGGGGAGAATGCGCGAGAGGTTGTGCCCCCAGAGTCCCCAGTCGATATCGACATTGTCAAGCCAGAGGTCCTTCATCTCCGGCTCGAACCTCTCGGGCAGATAGACTTCGCGGTATTCGAAGGCAACGTTGTGCGTGGAGCTATGTGACTGGCTGCACTGGTTGAAGGGCAGGGCCGTAAAGCAGAGTGTCAGGAAAGTGAGCAGGGTTTTCATAATTTGTCAGAAGGCTAAATGTAGTTGTGCGCAGATGGAATAGATGTTGCGATAGTGGTCGGTCATGGTGCCGTCTTCGAGGCGGCGCGGGTCGTAGTAGGTGTTCCAGCTTCCCGTCAGTCCGAGGCTCAGGTGGCGGGTGAGCAGGAACTGCACGTCGAAGCCCACCATCGCATTCAAGTGCGACAGTCTCTGCAGGGCTGTCTGCTCGAAGAAGGTGAGTTCGGGGAAGGTGCCGAGGCTGGTGAGCAACGATACGGAGGAGACGTTGTCATCGTTGACGAACAGCTTGCCCTTTATACCTATATTATAATAGAAGCCGCTGCGGATAAGAGCCAGGTCGGCATTGGCCGTCGTCAGGAAACGCTCGCTCCATGCCTTCCCAACCGAGGGGGAGAGCAGGAAGAGGTGGCGGGGTTCCTCCTTTGCATAGACACTGCTGCCGTTGCTGAGGAAAATGTAGTCCTTAGGCGTGCGCCGGTACCCGAATTTCAGCGAGAGGGTCCAGTCGTGGTTGGCACTGTACGTGGCGGAGACGTTGGCGCTCCAGGTGTTGAAGTAGCGGGTGGCCCATGCCAGGCTTGCCATGCCGCTCCAGCGTGCGCCAAAGGTGTGTTCCCATTGCCCCATGAACTCCAGGCCGGCACCTCCCGCCTCGTTCACCGTCTGCTCTTTGCCGTCTTCGCCTTCCTCCGTGTAGTGGAAGCCGTCGATGCCCTTGTAGCTGATTTGTCCGGTAATGGCGTCGCGTCGCAGCACACGGCTGTAGGCAATGGAGGCGATGGAGTAGAGGTGGGCCACGGAAGCCTGATTGCCTTCCCTGTTGTCATAGAAGGCATAGGTGTATGTGGCATCCACGCGGTTCTTGTAGCTGCGGAAGCCGAGGTAACGCATGTGCTCGTTGTATTCCCGCTGCTCGGCATTGCTGGGGTTGTAGTAGCGGCGCTGCAAGTCGTAGGCTTTGTCGTATTGCTTCAGCTGTTCGTATGCCAGGCCCTTGACGTAAAGTAGCTCCTTGTTTTCGGAGTCGTAGGTGAGGGCGGAATCTACCACTTCCACTGCAATGTCGGGCATGCGCTTCTTGATGAGCTGTCCGGCCCATTCAGCGGCAATGCCCGAATAGGCTGCCTTGAGTTGCGGGTTGCGCCACTCGTCGTCGCCCGATTGCGGACGGGTGAGCGCCAGTGCTTCCGCCTCGCTGTGCTGTTGCTGGAGCGCTACGGCCTGCTTGATGACGAAATAAGGCACGTCGGGGTATTGCTCGTAGCCTTGCCGGGCATAGTTGTGGAAGAGCTCATCCTTGCCGAGTGTCTGGCTCATGTTGATGCAGGTGCGCAGTGCCGGTTCGCTGTTGGGCAGTGCATCCAGCAGGGCTTGGGCTTCAGTCAGAGCCTCTTCGTACTGCTCGTCCTCGATGAGTGCGCGCAGGCGGGTGGCCACGATGTCCTCGTAGGAAGAGGCAAATCGCTTGGCATTGTCCTCGTCGGCCAGCGGCGCTGATTCGCGATACAGGGCACGTGCCTCGCTGTACTTGTTCAGGTGGCCGAGTACGGTAATCTGTCGCGACACCACCGAAGGCCAGACTTCCATGTCGGGAGTGATGATATTCAAGGCCCGTGCAAGATAATTGCGTGCCTCGAGCCACTGCTCGCCCTCCATCTCGCGGCTTCCCAGCCGGACCATCATTTCGGCATAGCGTTCGGCAAGTTCCTCGTCGTCGGGGTCCTGCGCGTAGAGTTCTTCGAGCAGCTTGATGGCCGTCCCTTCGTTGCCGAACTTGCGCTCCAGGTCGTACTGCTTCATCAGCAGACCAGCCGTGCGGCCTTCCTTGCGCATGGCCTCTGCCAGATAGAAACGGGCATCCTCGTAGTAGCCGCGGGTAAGGGCTGTGTTGATGAGGTAATTCAGGGCGTTGCGGTCGTGGGTGGAAGCATAAAGCCGGCCATTGACCTCGTATGGGTCGCGCATGCGTGCATCGTTAGCCACCTCGCGCAGCAAGCCGGTGTAGAGCCGTCCGGTCCCGACATGCTGCTTGGCAAAGGCGAGTGCCTGCGTGTAGAGTCCCAAGCCCGTCATGATGCCCAGAGCCTTCTGGACAAGTTCCGTGTCGTTGGGGAATTCGCGCAGCCCGCGGTTGACGGTGCCGAGCGCCCGCTCATACTCGCCCAGTCGCTCCAGGATGCTTGCCAGCTCGATATAGTAGCTCAGGTTGTGAGGGTCCATGTCGAGCCAGCGTTCCAAGTCTTCAGCCGACTCCCGCAGGTTGCTCTTCTTGAGGGCTTGGTTCCAGCCCTGGCGGTGCTGTTTCCGCAGTTCTTCACGCACAATCGTGTCGTTGGGGTAGATGTGAGCCAAGCGCTCCAGGGCCGCATCTGCCTCCGCGTCGTTTCCGATTTTGCGGTACAACCCTATCTTGCGCCGCCACAAGTCGCGGTCGTAAGGCTGGAACTCCAGCAGCTCGTTGATGTAGCAGATGGCACTGGAATAGTGCCCCAGGTCGTCTTCCACATCGACCAGAAGTCGTTTGGCCTTGAAGTGCTGGTCGTCGTTCTGAGTGGCGCGTACCAGATTGTAGCGGGCCTCGTGCAGGTTGCGTGCCATGTAGAAGTAGCGACCATTGAGGTAGCGCAAGTCCGGATGGTCTGGATACAGGGCAAGACCCTCGTCAACCTCATGCTTGAGTTCCTGCCATGAGTTGGTCTGCAGGAAACCTTCGGCACGCTGAACGTAGTAGGCTGGCAGATACTCCTGAGCACAGAGCATTGACCATTGACCGTCAATCGCCGACCATTGGACAAGGAGCAAGAGCAACAGGACTCTAATTCCCCAACGCTTTCCTATGAATTTATCGATTCTCAATTCCTTAATCTTTAATCTTTAATCTCTAATCTCTAATCTCTAATCTTTAATCCCTAACTCTAAGTCTTCTTCTTCTGCACACCCTTGCGGGCGATAGGCTTCCAGACGGCAGTCGTACCCTTGATGTACTGGAAATAGCCTACATTGGCGCAGTAGGAGACGAAGGGGTGATACACAAACGGCTCAATGAGGGCGGCGAAAATCAGATGCCAATAGCTCTTGCTGCGACTGTACCAGGGGACAGCCTCGATGGAATAGTCAAAATAGAGCAGGAAGAAGGTCATCAGCACCGTGAAGGAGTAAATCATGGCGAAGATGACAAAGGCAGAGTCCCAGTTCACGCCGCCAATGATGATCAGCCATACCATGAAGATGTATCCGCCAAGCTCCAGGATAGGAGCCATGAACTCGAACAGGAAGATGTAGGGCAAGGTGAAGGCACCGATGGGACCATAGTGGCTGCGGAAGAAGAGCTTGCGGTGGTTGGATATAATCTCAAAGAGGCCGCGGGCCCAGCGGACACGCTGACGATAGAGAGCCTTTATCGAGGAGGGACCTTCCGTCCAGCAGCATATCTTCGGTACCTGGGCAATGCGGAATGGCTGGCCGCTGTTCTTCATGTAGGTGACCATGCGCAGCAGCATATCTACGTCCTCGGCCATGGACGTGTTGTCGTAGCCGCCCGACTTCACCACTACGTCCGTATCGAACAGGCCGAAGCCGCCCGAGATGTTCGGCAACGCATTGATGGCAGACCATCCCAGCTTGCCGATAAGGAAGGAGCGCATGTACTCCAGCTGCTGGAACATCGGCAGGGGGGACTTCGGCACGTGGGCCTCGACGACGCGCCCGTCGCCAACGACGCATCCGTTGCTCATCAGCATCGTGGCAGAGACACCGATGATGGGGACGTGGCTGTTCACCACGAGCCACATCATGCGGTAGAGTGCCATTGGCTCGATGATGCAATCCACGTCGGTGCAGACAAAGTATTTGTTGGAGCATACGTTAATGCCGGCATTCGAGCCGTCGCTCTTACGTCCTCCGCGCTCCTTATCGACCACTACGAGCTTCGAGAACTTCGGGTTGGTGCTCTTCAGCACTCGCTTGATGGGCTTGGAGGGGACTCGCATGGCGATGTCGTAGGGCACTTCCACCAGCTCGAAGTTCTCGACGAGCAGTTCCAGTGTGCGGTCGCTGGATGCATCGTTGATGATGATGATTTCATAGTCGGGATAGTCTATCTGCATCAGCGAATGTACATTGTCGATGATGGTGACTTCTTAGTTATAGGCGGGTGCGATGATGGAGACGGCGGGTGTCAGTGGCGAGCCTCTCAGCTGGTACTTGATGGTTTCGTCGTCGGGCATGTCAATGGCCAAAGCGCGTTGTGCACGTGAACTTTGGTAGATAAAGAACATATAACCTGCCATTATCGCCATTGTGTAGCCGAAAATGAGGTAGCAGAATATAGTGTAAATTATCATCCACATAGGCCGGAGGTTTTACCAGAAGGGGTTTCTATTCACTGAAGTTATAAACTGTTTCGACTGACGGATGGTAGGCCTGCTCCTTGTCGAGCGGGATGCGGGCCAGGGTGATGGGGTTGTGGAAGAAGGAGAAGAACTTCTTGTCGCTCGGGGTGGCCTGTTCTTCCAGTTCCTTCAGCAGGTTGCGTCCTTCTTCGCCATAGCTGTACATGCAGCGCAGTGCCTCGAAGCGGACGTGCGGGTTGGAGGTGTGGTAGCCGTCGAGCAGCAGTTCCAGGTTCTTGCCCGATGCCAGTCGGGTGACGGCATGCATGATGGCTACCTTGGTGTCGTCGGGTTGTGTGAGCATCGTGTTCACCAGCAGCTGTTCGCCATCGGTGTAGTGCAGGTAGCCCCATGTGCGTGAGATTTCCTCTATCAGCTTCTTGTGCTTGCTTTCCATGAAAATGTCTGTCAGTTGGTTGCAGTACTCTCGTTGGTCGAAGCGTCGCATCAGGCGGACGAACATGCATTTCGTGCTGTCGTTCTTCTGGATGTGTGCCCAGTGCGCCAGGTTCGGCAGCTTCAGCCCTGCAACGCGGCGGAGATGGAGCGTGTAGCCCAGCTCTATCTCGTCGTAGATGCATGAGTTCTTGTCGAAGAAGTCTGTCTCGAAGTATTCCAGCTCGTTGTCGGAACTGGACATCACGGAGAGGTAGAGGGCCTGTCGGCGCACTTGTGTCTGCTTTGAGTTCAGCAGCTTGTTGATGACCCACGGGCTGATGTAGAGCTTGAAGGCGCGAATCATGGTCATTGCCTTCATCTTGTGCTTCATTCGTCCCAGGCTGACTTCGCTCTCGAGGAACGTGGGCAGGTTGAAGATGTCGAGCAGCAGGTGCAGGTTTTTTGTTCGGCTTGGGCTGGCGATGTCGTCGCGGATGAGTCGGTTGTAGATGAGCCGGCACATCTGTCGCCGCTCGTGGTCGGTGGCAAGCAATCCGCGTTTCTGCTGTTCCTTCTCGTCAATGTGGAAGCGTGAAATGATTTCGTCGCGGGTCATGGTGTGCTCGTCGTCGATGGAGAATATGTAGTTGACGGCCTCATCGTAGCGTTCTTTCAGTCGCGCTATGACGCGTTTGCGTTTGCGGTTCAGGCTTTCCTGCTTTTCTATCAGCAGGGTCAGGATAATGATGCAGATGATGATCCATTGGATGACCCAGATGGCAGTCTTGACTTCGAAGGGATAGTCACGAAACTTGTCACTGTAGTATGCGACGAAGTAGTTCACATACGAGACAATGAGGTTGAAGTAGTATGAGAATATCGATACGGAGTCCACTGCGAGGTGTCAGGGGGTTAGGGATTAGGGATTAGGGATTAGGGGGTTACTTGTACAGCTTGATTTCGCTGAGTTGTAGGCGTGTGCCGTTGGTCATGCGGAGGAATTCGAAGCGGTAGTACCGGAATGAGCCCGAGGCTGCCGGCTTGAAGCGGTATTCCTGCTCGTTCTCGTCGCGCAGGCGTCGGTTGTACTTCTGTTGGTCGAGGGGTGTCCACGTTTGCTTGTCGTTGGAGCCTGCGAGCCTCCAGGTTATCGGGTTGCGGTCTGGGTAGCTGTGAGTGTCGTCGCCCGTGACCAGCCCGTATTCTGCGACAGCAGACGGCGTGCCGGCATCCAGGATAACCTGATATGGCATCTGCCGTGGTTCGTCGAGGCACCATTTAGTGTAGAGGAGTCCGTCGCAGACCATTGCAGGCCCTTCTTTCGTAGCCGGTCCGCTTCCGCTCACGAAGGTCAGCTTGATGGGCATCCGTGCTGTCTTGTGCAGGTTGATTTCGCTGAGCTGGATGCGTGTTCCTCCGGCCATGTGGGTGAATTCGAAGCGATAGTAGCGGTACTTGCCTTTGAACGAGGGCTTGAAGCGATACTCCTGTTGGTTCTCGTCGCCCATGCTCCGGTTGTTCTTCTGGTCGTCAACGAGTGTCCATTCCTGCTTGTCGTTGGAGCCGAGGACTCGCCATGTCACGGGGTTGCGCTCGGGGTACATGCTTGTGTCGTCGCCTGTGACAAGGCCATATTCGGCGAAGTCTGTCTCCTGGCCTGCATCGAGGATGAGCGTGTAGGGCATCTGCTGCGGGTTGTCAACGCACCACTTGGTGTCGTAGTTTCCGTCGCAGACCATAGCAGGGCCTTCGCCTCTGTCGCGGCCAGGGCCACTCACAAGGTTCAGCTTGATGCCGGATTGTGCTATGACTTCGCTGCATGTGAGGGCGGACAATAATAATACAATTAGCTTGCCCAATTTTGTTAGGTTATGTTCCATGATATTTCTTATTTTTGCATTCATCATGCAAAAATACTAAAAGTTTTCAACAAAAAGAAGTTTTCTGCATAAAAATTCAATCTTATGTGTTAACTTTGGGCTAGAATAGAACAAAAACGTCATATAATATGTATAAAAGAAAGCTTTTAACGGCATTGTTGATATTGCCCGTTGCGGCTGTTGCAGCTTCCAGGACGGAACCTGTTGACTACGTAAATCCTTACATTGGCAGCATCAGTCACCTGCTGGTGCCCTGCTTCCCGACCATTCAGTTGCCAAACAGCCTGATGCGCATTTACCCGACGCGCAGCGACTACACCTCGGAGAAGCTCGACGGCCTGCCGCTTGCCGTGACCAACCATCGCGAGCGAAGTGCCTTCCGGCTCAGTGTGACGCAGGGCGAGGAACTGCATAACATCATTCCCGTTACGTGGGACAACGAGCACGTCACTCCCTACGACTACCGCGTGGACGTGGCCGACAACACCATCGGTGTCCACTTGGCAGTCAGCCATCAGAGTGCTATCTACGAGCTGTCCCTCAGCGACCCCTCCAAGCCCACTACGCTGCTGCTCTTCACCGAAGGCGGGCGCATGCAGGTGGAGGGCCGCAAGGTGACGGCAAGTCAGCGCCTGAGCGAGAACATGCAAATCTACCTCTCGGGCGAATTCGACGTGCAGCCGGAGCAGACCGGTCTTCTTCGCGACGGGAAGATATCCGCCGAGGTGGCTACCGTGGAGCCCCGGGCCTGCGGTGCGCTGCGCTTCCATGCCGGCACGAAGAAGGTCCAGTTCCGCTATGGTATCTCCCTCATCAGCAGCGAACAGGCAGAGAGGAACCTGTCCCGCGAGCAAGGCGCTGACTTCAACCTGGCGAAGGTGGCGCGAGAGGGGCGCAGGGAGTGGAACGAGACGCTCGCCGGCATCCTTGTCGAAGGCGGAACCGACGACCAGAAGGCCGTCCTCTACACTTCCTTCTACCGTACCTTCGAGCGCCCCGTCTGCCTGAGCGAGGACGGGCGCTACTTCTCGGCCTTCGACGGCAAGGTGCACGACGATGACGGACATCCCTTCTACAGCGACGACTGGATATGGGACACCTACCGTGCCGCCCATCCCCTGCGGGCCCTGATTCAGCCCGCGAAGGAGGAGGACATCATTGAGAGCTACCTGCGCATGGCGGAACAGATGGGCACGAAATGGATGCCCACCTTCCCCGAGATGACTGGCGACACCCGCCGCATGAACAGCAATCACGGCGTGGCTATGGTGGCCGACGCCCTGTGGAAGGGACTTGGCGTGGATGCCGAGCGCGGCTTCGAGTACTGCAGAAGGGGCATCGAGGAGAAGACGTTGGCGCCCTGGTGCGGAAACGCTGCCGGACAGGGCATCGACAAGTTCTATCGTGAGAAAGGCTACATCCCCGCCTTGGCTCCCGGCGAGGCGGAGACGGACCCCAACGTGCAGGGATTCGAGAAGCGTCAGCCCGTTGCCGTCACGCTCGGCACCAGCTACGACGAGTGGTGCCTGTCGCGCATCGCGGAGTTCTTGGGCAAGAAGGACGAGGCCGACAAATACCTGAAGCTGAGCTACAACTACCGCAACCTCTGGAACGCTGAGACGCTCTTCTTCCACCCGAAAGACAAGGACGGCAACTTCATCTCCGATTTCGACTACCGCTTCAGCGGCGGCATCGGAGCGCGTGAAGCCTACGACGAGAACAATGGCTGGACTTATCGCTGGGACGTGCAGCACAACCTTTCTGACCTGGCCCGTCTGATGGGCGGACGCGAGGCAATGGCCCGTGAGCTGGACCGCACCTTTGCCGAGCCGATGGGACAGAGCAAGTGGCAGTTCTACGGACAGTTGCCCGACCAGACGGGCAACATCGGACAGTTCTCGATGGCGAATGAACCGTCGCTCCACATACCTTATATATATAACTATGCCGGTGCGCCCTGGAAGACGCAGAAGCGCATCCGCCAGTGCCTCGACACGTGGTTCCGCAACGACGTGATGGGCGTTCCCGGCGACGAGGACGGCGGCGGCCTGACCTCCTTCGTGGTCTTCTCCTCGCTGGGCTTCTATCCCGTCACTCCCGGCTTGCCTGCCTACAACATCGGGTCGCCGCTGTTCAGCGACATCCGCATCAAGCTGCCGGGAGGCAAGGAGCTGCACATCATAGCCAAGGACTGCAGCCGCGACAATAAGTACATCCAGAGCGCCACACTCAACGGCCAGCCCTGGGACAAGCCCTGGTTCAGCCACGACGACATAAAAAACGGCGCCACCCTTGTGCTCGAAATGGGTTCTGAGCCCAACAAGCAGTGGGGTAGTGCCGAGAGTGCCGTGCCGCCGTCGGCGGGACAGTAAGGCCCTGAGGACTTACAGGCGAAGCTCTTTCCGGGTCCGGCCTTGGCTCTGCGAGATGCTGATGCCGTGTGCCTTTTTGCTCAGGCGCTGACCTGCAAGGTTGTATATTGCAGGCTCTTGGGGCTCGGAGGGGATGTTGTTCACCCCTACGGATGTGGATATCTCGGGGCGAATGATGGGTTCGTCCGCCATCTTCAGTAGGCTGCCGCGGAACTCCATTGTGCCGATGTACATCAGGCGCGGGTGGACTTCCTCCGTGCTGTTGTGGGCATGGAAGACGATGCGCAGCAGCCCCTCCTTGTCGTAGAAGAGCGAATGGTGGCCTGTGCCGACAAGGTCGTCCCAGCGGCGAAGGATGGGATTGTTCGTGAACTTGGTCCAGATGCTCCGCGCGATGTTTGTCGTCGTGGCATAGCCCACGGCATAGTCCTGACTGCGATAGTCGTTGCCGGAGTAGGTGAGATAGTAGCGCCGGCCCTGCTTGATGACGTTTGGCCCTTCGTTGACGCGCCCCATCTTCAGTTCCCACGACTGTGACGCGGCAAAGCACTTGCGCAGGGTGCCGGCAACGGGTGTGATGAAGTCGTCGGCCAGCTTTGCCTGCCAGATGCAGTTGCCGTCGGTGAAGCGGACGAAGAAGATGTAGGCCGTGCTGTCCTCGTCGATGAAGACGTGCGAGTCGATGCACTTCTCGTCGCCGATGAGGTCGTTCATCTGGTATGTGCCGACCTGCTTGAACGGCCCTTTGGGGGAGGTCGCCGTGGCTGCAAAGAGGTGTTCGTTGGCCGAGAAGTACATGATGTACTTCCCGCCGATGCGATAGACCTCCGGAGCCCAGAACCACTGCTTCTCCGTCGTGTTAGCCTTGTTCAGGGCCAGTCCCGCGTACTTCCATGAGCGGAGGTCGCTGCTCGTATAGCAGCGTATGCCGTTGGCATCGTTGGTGCCGTAGGCGTAGTAGGTGTCGCCGTCGAGCAGGATGTAGGGGTCGGCCAGCGGCACTTGGCTCTTGCCTCCCTCGGCCCGCGACAGCAACGGAACCATGAGCAGAATCAGAATCTGCACGGTTAGAAATGTCGTTGTCTTCATGATGTTTTCTTTATCATCGTGTGGTAAAAACTATTTTCATGACGTGAAAATCTATTTTCACGTCATGAAAATTAATTTTCACGTCATGAAAATAGATTTTCAAGCTTTGAAAATAACTTTTAGTCACAGTGCTTCGGAGTTTTCATTCTCGTCTCTGGGAATTTCTGCCCCTGCGCCTGTCCGTTACCTATTTCACTTCCCAGCCGGCAGCCTTGGCCATCTTCTTGCAGATCTCCGTGTTGTCGAAGCGTCCGTGGAACTGCTCGGCCCCTACGCCGATGGCGAAGGCGGGAACGTAGCCATTGCTGTGGCCGCCGCTCTGCCAACCTATCAGGGCGCATTCGGAAATGACGTGCTTCACGGTGCTTGCCAGACGGTCAGCTCCGCTCTTGCCGCTCTTGAACTCGTTGAAGGAGTTTTCCAGACGCTTTGCCTGGTCGTCGCTGACGGTCACGTCGCCCCAGAAGCCGAAGTTGTCCGTGAGGAACTTCTTTGCCTCGTCCCAGTTGAAGGCGTCGCCCATCTTCTCCTTCTTGGCTTTCAGCTCACGCTCCAGCTTCACCATGCTCATGCGCTGAGAGGCTACTGCCTTGAGGTTCAGCTCGTACGGGCCACGACCGAGGACCAGTCCGCCTGTCTCGTGGTCGGCTGTGATGACGATGAGTGTCTCGTCGGGGTGCTGCTGGTAGAACTCGTAGGCAATCTTCACGGCGTTGTCCATGTCGATGAGCTCGCTGATGAATGTCGGGTCGTTAGCGTGGCAAGCCCAGTCTATCTTGCCGCCCTCTACCATGAGGAAGAAGCCGTCGCGAAGGCCCTGCTTCTTCATAAGGAAGTTGATGGCAGCACGTGTGATGTCCTCCAGCGAGAGGTCGTCCTTCGTGCGGTCAAGGGCATAGGGTATTGAGCCGCGCTCCACCTTGCTGGCCTCTTCGGTCTGGAAGAGTATCATCTTGTCGGCTTTCTTTGCCTTCTTCTGGTAGTCCTTGTAGCCGCGTGCGATGGTGTAGCCGCTTGCCTGAGCCTGTGCGTAGAGGTCTGGTCCGCCATTGGGATTCTCGGACTTCACGAAGTCACTGCCTCCGAAGAAGTCGAAGCCTGATGTCGGCAACTGAGAGCCAATCTCGTAGGTCATGCCGCGTTTTGCTACGTGGGAGTAGAAGGCAGCGGGCGTAGCATGGTCGATGCTGACACTTGTCGTGACGCCGACAGCAGCACCGGCTTCCTGTGCCCAGTCAGCAATGCTGGTGACGGGTGTCTCCAGGTCCTTCAGCACGCCCAGCGCACCGTTCTTCGTCTTGTGGCCGGAGGCCAGAGCCGTACCGCCAGCAGCGGAATCGGTCACACCGTTTGTGGCGCTCTGCGTGTTGATGAGGCCCACGTAGGGGAAGCTCGGGAAGCAAAGCTCCTTGATGCCGATGCGACCTTCCAGCGCACCGAGATAAGTCTCTGCGGCATTCACCTGGTTCACGCCCATGCCGTCGCCGATAAAGTAGAACACATACTTGGCCTTGCCTTCAGCAAAGCAGGCCAGAGCAACCAGCAGGATGCTCAAAGTGGAAAAGAAACGTTTTTTCATCTTTTTCTGTCGTAATATGGTTAGATAATAGTATATAATCAGCTGTATTTCCTTGCAAAGTTACGAATAAGCACGCAAACGGCCAAAAAAAAAGAGCTTTTTCGAGTGCTCCGTGCGCTCGAAAAAGCTCTTTTAGAAGAAAAGGCCCCGGTTTGGCCCTAATCGGTCATCGGGATTCGATGTCTAATACTGCACCTTCTTGGTCGTGCCGTCGGCATAGCGGACGATGTTCACGCCGCGCTGCAGTCCGTTGCGTCGCTGTCCGTCGGGACCGTAAACGGCCACCGGCTCACCCTGCTCTCCGTCCTGCGGCAGCGAACCGATAAATGTTGCCGTGCCGTCCTCATCGACGTAGGCCACACGAAGGCGAGGCGCGTTGTTGGGCGAGGAAGAAGGTCCGGTGATGTAGGCCGTGAAGGCATTGAGCTTGGCATTATCGCCGCTGCCCAGCATCAAACCGCCGTCAAGATAAGTTGTCTTATCTGTTCCTGTAAGCTGCGAATTGTTCACGATGCCGTACTTGCCGTCCATTGGGAAGTTGGGCTTGAAGTTCGACCACATCTTCCATCCGGCGTAGCCGCTGTAGCCCGTCGCTGGTTGAACCGAGGCAGCACTGGCTGTGGCAACTGTTATGCCATTCGTCGTGTCTGTCCAAGTGGGGTCTTTCACCTCATAGCCGAGATGCAGCACGTATGGTTGGTTGGCCGTGATAGCTCCCCCCGTCACCTTCTGGAAGTAGAGCGTATAGCCGTCGGCCACGCTGTTGGTCACAGCCGAGAGCTGTGCCACCCAGTCCTCGTCGCTGTCATACGTCTCAGTACGCCCAGCCACAAGTTCCGACACATCCGTATCAAAAGGCAAAGCGATGGTCGAATAGCCAGCCTTGAGAGTACGGGAGAGGGTAATATCTCCTTTATATAGTCCTTCAATGTCATTACCTGGAGTCGTTCCAGGATTAAGTATCAAAGATTTTGGCTCAAAGATTGCTGTAAATTCAACTGGTGTAGGATTATTAATATCTTCTGAATCATATGTATAGCCTTCCCATTTATCGCTGGCATTTACAGATGCCTGTGTACCATTGGGCCACTGCCATTCTACGAACCTATACCCATCACTTGCCTCTGCCCTCCAATAGGCATTATTGGTGGCTTCCAAATCCGTTGTGAGACCACTGTTTTTTGTGATACTGGTTTCTGTTGCAGCAGCACTGGAAACGAAGGATACGTAGGCATTTCCACCTGTTGTGGCGTGAGCCTCAGCGCGAGTGTAATAAATCGTTTGAGTGGTACCCGTGACGGTTAGCGTGACATTGGCATTAGTGCCATTGGGGTCGCTGATTGTTATGGTTCCATTGTTTACACCTGTTGTATTGTTTTGATATCGTACCGTAACGGTTTCTGTACCCATTAAATCACCACCAGTCGTGTTAAGAACAGAAGGAGAAACGGTAAAGTTGGAGTTATTACTGGTTATGCTTACATTATTTCCTGCATTACAATGTGAGACTGTAAAAGTCTGTGTAGCTACACTATTACCTTTAGTATTCGTACTAAAGTCTAATGATGTCTTATCGACAGTTAGATAACGTAATTCTGTGACAGTCAGATTTTTGATAAAAGCCCAGTAGTTACCTGTATATGCGACCTTCAATGCACGTGTGGTTGGCTTCAGTTGTTTATTGACAGTATTATCTTTTGAACTACTCTCCCACAAATTAGGGGAACTATAAAATCCGTCTTCATCTATTTCCTGTACATAAAAGCCAATACCAGTTGGAGCAATACCCCCCACACTTGTAGTAAAAGTCAGTTTATCTGGGATACCTGAAAATTCAATAATAACATACTTTTCAGCAGAAATAAGATCATCCACGACATTGCTGTTACCACCAAGGCGAATACCTCCATCATACGCATTGCGGTTATTACTATTCGTGCTTGTTACGAACAGATTATATTTAGTGGAATTATCTATGGTAAAAGGAACATGGTTCTGTGCTTCTTCCACGGTGAGGTTATAGCTTTCACTCTTAGCAAAGAAATTCGTGGTTTCTATTTGGCTAATGGTGATGGTCACACTTCCCGTCCCTCCAGGGAAATAAAGATTGCCACCAACATATTTTGCTATGTTTTCGTTGGTACTAGTTACAGAGGGACTCACTTCATCGTTAGTTGTTGAAAAGAATTCCCTATATGTGCGTTTGGCATAGGCCGTAGAGGGCATATTCCACGTAAAGGTTGGATTGGCCTTGTTGATTGTGCCCGTTCCTGAGAGCGAAATAGTAATAGTAGTGCTACCGAGTTTCAACGTTGCCGTTCCGCTATAGTTCTTGGCCTCGGTGGGCGTGAAGCTGTAAGTTACAGTGACCTTTCCTGTTGCGGCAGTGATTTTTGTGTCACTGATATTCGTTACGGTAAAACCTGGGCTTGTAGTCGTGGCGGAAAAGGTTTGGGGATTGAAGCCATTGCTGTAAGTTACTTCTGCTGTTTCTGACTGAGTCTTGTTTAATTTCACTTCACCAAAAGAAACATTCGAAGCAGAAAGAGTTGTAGCACGGGTAACTTTGACATTACTGAAATACCTTGTACCTGCAAGGTTGCCTTTAAAACGTATGGCGGTAACATCTGCATCTATACTATGATCAAAAGGTTTATTAGAGGTGGAGAGCGATGAGGTAGTCATAATTGGATCAGATGACCATGAACCGTTCTTTTTGACATATACTTGAATATTACCACCTGTTATACCGGTTTTTTTTCTTGCAGAAAAATACAAATGCGCTCCTGTACCTGACAAGGAATAATCTATATTTCCATATCCGGATGCACCATCGTTATCGGAATCTGTATCAGTCTCAAGTAAATAAATTGGAGTCTGAGCCTGTCCCCACGCCTCTCCGCTCCACGCGAGGGCGCAGATGAGACACATTATTATATATAGTAGCTTTTGCTTCATTCTTCTTCTTCTTTTTATAGAGGCTAGATTTCCTAGATAGACTAGATTGTCTGGAGGGACTAGATTGTCTAGATAGACTAGACTGTCTAGGCTGTCTAGGAGAGCCTATGGCTTTTGGGGGGTCTTGTAATTCCTCCTATACCATTCTTGCCATTTTGCAAGCTCGTCTTCCAGCTCGGCGACGCGGGCTTTCAGGGCCGATATCTCTTGCTTTTGGGCTGCAGTTTCTTCGTTCTGCGTCTGGCGGCGGCCCAGGCGGGCGGCGGTCATGCGCTCTTTGATGCCTCCCTCTTCCACGAAGTTGTGTTCGAGGTTGGCTAAATGTCTTGTCATCATCTTGTCCGCAAAGTGGCACAGGGTGAGGGCCATGTTGGCCAGCTCTTCGTCAGTCATCGAGGTGAAATATCCTTCATAGTCCTTCACCAGATTGCGGTTGCGACAGAAGTCCACCAGGGCTGTATAGCGCGGATGCGTTGTTTGCCATTGCTGGAGGTGACGCGTAGAGAGGTACTGCTCGTAGTCGTGCTGCAGTTCCTGCAGGCTGGCACGAGCCACATTCATCAGTTTCACCTCGGTTTCGGTGCTGGTGACACCAGCCTCCGAGCCTTCGATGATGTTCTGCGTACATGACCGTGCCGCCTGCACCATCTGGTCGATGGTGCGGTCCCCCTTCTGGAGGAAGCGTTTCTGGAAGGCGTAGGTCAGCTGGTAGAGCGTCTCCGCCTTTTGGTAGAAGTGGAGCGCTTGCCAATTGGCAGCCTTGCGTAGAAAATGGTACTCGGTCATGTGCTTTCTTTTCTAGATTTTCTAGATTGACTAGAGAGACTAGACTGACTAGAGAGACTAGACTGACTAGTTCTTCTGGTTTTTAGTCGAATTCCCCGGTGTGGGTTCCTTCGATGAGGGGGATGATCTCGCCTGTGGCGGGGTTGGCCGTGAGGGAGATTACATGGTGTTTGCCGGCAGTGAGCGTGACGGTGCCCGATGCGGAGCTGATGTCCGTGACGTGGCTGCCTTGCTTGGCTGCTGCCGTGACGGTGTAGTCGATGGTGCCTGCGGGGAAGAAGGCTTCCGCCTCGCAACCCGTGGCGTTGCCGAGGTCGATGGAACGACCGCCGGCTGTCAGCTTCACGCGCACATCGGTGTATCTTGTGGAGAAGCTTTCAGCCTGCTCCAGCGTCACGCGGGCATTCTTGGGGGCTCCCATGCTGATGCTGATATTGGCTGTCTCGCCAACGCCGAAGTGGAAAGAGCTGGACTCCTCTTCGTAATATGCGCATCCTTTGCCCGCAAGGGAGGCAACTTGATTTGAGGCCGTCAGCTTGTAGGTGCCGGCATCAAAGTAACCCACAGCAATGGGGTTGTTGCTCTCGTCGGTCGAAGCGGTGAACTCTATAATCTCATTGTTGACATCAACATTCTCATCGGTCTTACCATTTAGGGTGAAGACATAACCCGAGAAGTCACTGAGAGTCTGCGTGGCACGCGTCTCCGCATCCACATAGACATCGATGTCAGAGAGATTGAGCACAATACGTCCCTTGACACTCTGCTCATCCGGGAGCTGAATGTCTTCCTGTTGGCATCCTGCCGCTGCAAAGAGCAGCGCCAGGAGCCAGAGAATTGTCTTGGGAGTATTATGGAGCATAGATACTAATTATAATATTTCGTCACCTGTTGCAGCATCAAACTCAATTGTGGTTACGTCCGTACTTTTATTATGAGTGAAGTCCTCTGTGGTAATTTTTAAAGAGATTGTACCATTTTCATTCGACTTTATTGCAAGTTTCTTCCAAACACCTTTTTCACCGATAGCCAATGACTTTGAAGCGGTTTCGCCAGTATTGCCATTAATTGAATAGGAAATGGTATATGACAGTGATTGTGGAGCCTCGCTTGTTGAAGGAACAAAATAGGCATCCTCATAAGTCTCAAATTTTTTAGTACTAGCTTTCCATGTGAAAGTAAGTGCACGAGGAGCTGTTACCTTCACAGAAAGTGCCGTACCCCCGAATTCAGAAGCATAGAAAGAAACCTTTGCATTATCAGGTGTGTAACAAGGAACAACTACATTTTGGGTTGTTTGTCCGGCTGTGACCGTTATACCTTCGACATTGCCTGTCCAGTAAGCATCTCCATAGCCGCCATTCGCAGCCATCCAGCCATCTTCGCCATCCTGGCCATTATAGTTCTGTACAAAAATCTTGTATCCAGTAGTCTTGTCTTCTTTAAAACCAGTCTTCGCAAAATCACCTGCGTTGTCTGTTCCAATCTTTTTGAAATTGCCTCCTGTTCCATATGCCTGTTCGCCGTTGCCGTTTGCTGCAATTACCTTTGCCCACCAATTACTAAGGTTATCGCCTGTATATTCGGCACGAGTCGCCACAGCATCATCTGTCGTAGCATTCAGGCTAATGTAGCCATAACCTTCACTTTCTGACTTTGCCTGAGCCGGGGTCAGGTCCATCTCTCTCTCATTGCATGACGTAACACTCATCAGTGCCATTGCAGCCATTGCATACATGAAAATGTGCTTCATAATCCAAAATGTTTATTAGTTGTTGTTTATTTCTTTTCTCTTTTTATTCAATGATTACTTCTTCTGATTCTCCTTCTGTGAAGTCCTCGGTGGTGATGATGACGTCCATCGTACCTGTTGCGGGCATTCCCTTCCGGACGTTGAGCCTGAAGGTGCGACAAGGCTGGAGGATGATGTCGCGCTCGATGTGGAGTGTGCCGTCCCATCCTGCCGAGGCATTGATGAGGAGATGAATGCTGCGGGTGGTTCCCTCGGGGACGTTGTAGTAGGCCATGCGGTCGGTGGTGGTGGCATCGAAGCGCAGGGTGCGGCTGTCGTCGGTCGTGACGGAGTAGCCATGCGTGAAGTAGGATGAGAAGGACTCGTCGAAGTGGACACACAGGCCGGCATTAGCCATGTGGCAATCTACGCTGACGGGGGTGTCCTGGTCCTTCTTGATGCTGAAGCTTGGCGAACAGCCCCAGTAGCGACGCTGTCCCCATCCGTTGTTTGCTGCCTCTGCCTGTGCCTCTGTGCAGTTCTCGGCACTCACCATGTAGTCATCGCCCACGGGCTGTGTGCGGTCTGCCAGCGTGATGTCGGCATAGGTCAGGTTGCTCCATATTGGCTCGCCTTTCTGTGTCAGGCTGACGGAGAACATCTTCTGCTCTTCGTCGGTAAGGTCGCGACCGGCACGTGTCTCAACCACTACGGCCAGGCTGTCGGTGGATAGCCCTAAGGTGAACGATCCGCGCGAGTTGTCGGGCTGTAGATTGCCGAGTCCGAGGTCATCGAGCTCAGTCACACAACCCGTCAGCAGACAGACGAGCATGAAGGACAGAATATGGATGAGGTTATGCTTCATTATTTCTTTCCGTAGCTGAAGTTAAGTTTATACACCTTGGTATGGGTAGCTCCCGAGCCGTAGCTGCCTTCGCAGGTGACGGAGGTGACATTCTCGTTGAGGGTAAACTGTTCGATTCCTGTGTTGTGAACGTCATTACCATACTTGGTGTCATTACAATACACCACCTGCTGGCTGCCCATCTTCACGTTGGCTGTGGTGTTGACTGCGGCACGGTGGAGGGCTATGTCATAGTCCAAGGCTACGAATGTGCCCTGCGGAATGTTGAACCACGAGGCGTTCTTGATGCGATGTGGCTGCGAGAGGGAGTAGTTGCCGAGGCGCACGTGGTCGCCGTTGAAGTCGGTGGTGCCGGCGTCGTTGCTCCATCCTGTTGCCTGAGTAGGCGGCTGGAAGTTGGCTGGCAGGCCTGTGATGCGTACCTGCTTGCTGGCCGATACCTGCGTGCCTGCGAAGTTGGCCGTGACGGAGAAGGCATATAGGCTGCCGCTGACCGGCACACCTGTGTAGTTGCCCCACGAGGGAGTGTTAGTGCCCTCCGTAGTTGTTGCTGTCTGACCGTTCATCGTGCGCCGGAATGTCCTGGTGTAGTTCGCGTTCTTCATAAGTGCGGGAGCCACGGACAGTTTGGCCGAGGGGCTATAGACCGTCAGGCGGTCACACTTGTTGGCAGAGGTCACATCGCCTTGCTCGTACTTAGTATGGGCTGTATAGCAGTCCACGGTCAGCGTGAGCGTCGGAGCCGGAACGGTCAGGGCGGGAAGTGTCTTCGTTATCTCGCGGTTGTTGCTGGTTGTGTATTTGCATTCGACCGTGTAGGTTCCGGCAGGGATGTAGGGCCACGAAGCGTCCGTCTCGTCGGATGTACGGCTGTCGCCTGTCACCTCTATTGTGCGGATGAGAGTACCGGAGCTGTTCTTGACCGTTACCGTCCAAGACTGTCCTTCGATGGGTGCGCCGGCTACTGTGAGCGCGGTGCCTTGCAAGATGTTGTCAGCATCATAGACGTGTTGGCAATCCGTGACGGACGTAGTGTTTACGAGGTCGATGCTGCCAAGGGAATAGATGTGTCCCGCTTCCCCTCCGAATTGGGTAGATGAAGCCAGATGGTAGGTTTTGCCGTCGGAGGTGTGCATCGCCATTGAGAAGCCATTGAGCCGGACGGGAGCCGTCAGGATATGGTATGTGCCAGCGGCAAAGGTGGCGGTGCGTCGGGGAGGCAGGACGGTGATGACCTTGCTTTCCGATGAGGCGATGCCGACGACGGGCGATGCTCCCGAATAGTCGATGCTGAGCTTGCCTGCTACTGCTGTCTGAGCAGTGAAGTCGATGCTTGTCACCTTGTCGGCTGCATAGGCCGGCACCGTGAAGCGGAGCAGTTGGCAGACGTTGCGGAAGGTGACGTTGGAGGGGCTGCCGTCGATGTTGCGAGCTCCTTTTGCCACGGAGATGTTCATTCCGGCGGGGAAGCCGTCGGGCACGACGTATTGCTCTGCGGGCAGCGTGGCGGCAAGCTGGGCAAGGGAATTCCCCGTCTCTGCTGCCAGGTCATAAGGATAGATGGCAGCGAAGGGTTCGCTCTTGGCCGTCACCTTGCCCACGAACTTCGTGCGTCCGTCGGTGTTTATGCTTGTGAAGCGATGCTTGGAAGCCTGGAAGTCGAAGACAGCCACCTCGTCGCCTTCGGACCATTCGACGGATGTTCCCTCCAGCGACGTGCGTGTTGCAGCTTCGGGCTGAGCCTCGATGGTCAGCGGCACGAGTTGATGTGCTTCGTTGTCGTCGAAGGCGGTGTCGGTGCAGGCAGTCATGAGGCATGCCGCGATACACATTATTATATATATATATGTCTTGCCTTTAGTCATAGTTGTTGATGTCTATGTTGGCATCATCCACGGAGTAGCCGTCGTGGGTGCTGCCCATGTCGGTGTCGCCCTGGTCGGTCTTGATGTCGTTGTCGGTGATGTAGAGGTCATCGTCAACCAGCAGTTCTTCTTCGTCGATGGTGATGTTGAAGCTGAAGGTTGACATCTCGTAGTTGATGGTCAGGCGCTCTATGGCCGCCTTCGTGAGCGTGATGACAATGTCGCGGTCGAGCGTCTTGCGCGGACTCTCGGCGTGTATGTTGTAGGTGATGGTGCGTGTGCCGTCCTCGCCCACATTGAAGTAGGCCACTTGGCTGTCCTGCGTGATGTTGCCGTCGGCAGAGAGACCACCGGTGTAGCGGTCGAACACGATGTTGCGGCTGCCTTCAGTAATGCTGACCCTGAACGCGCCGGTGAAGTAGGTGGAGACCGTCTGGTCGAAGACGACGGCGATGCCCGCATTGGCTACGGAGCAGTTGACGGACACGGGTGTCGTTTGTCCGGCCTTGACCGCAAACGGTGCGGAGGTGCCGGCATAGCGTCGCTCGCCCCAGCCGTCGTTGCTGGACTCGGCAGTAGCTTCGCTGCAGCTCTCGGCGGCAACCTTGTAGCCATAGCCGGCAGAGAGACGTGTGTTCATGTTCTTGAGGAGTGCCGTTTCGCGATAGATGTCGCTGCCCTTGTAGATGGTGATGAGGAAGTTGTCGGCCTGCTCCTTGCTGATGGTCGTGGTGGTGGCACGTGTCTTCCTTTCGCCGGTGAGTGTCAGCTCGATGCTGCCCATCTGTTCCTCTTCCTCAGCGGGC
This sequence comes from uncultured Bacteroidales bacterium, assembly GCA_902763865.1. Classification (GTDB taxonomy): domain Bacteria; phylum Bacteroidota; class Bacteroidia; order Bacteroidales; family Bacteroidaceae; genus Physcousia. The sequence goes on from CACWTR010000012.1 coordinate 121,583, forward strand.
ACGCCGTGACTCGGGGACAAATCCATCTCCTTCTCCGAACAGGAGACGAGCAGCAGGATGTGACAGAATATGAAGAGGTACTTTCTCATTACAGGTTGATAGGTGTATCGTTGGTTGTTGTGTCGTCCGTTATCACGATATCCACGCCGCCCGTGTTGGCATCGGAGTCATAGTGGTAGCAGAGGGTGAAGAGCTTGCCTGCGGCTATGTCGGTGTAGCTGATGGCAGAGTGGTTGCTGGTGCGTCCGTCGGTATTGGTGGCGGAGAGAGAGTAGGAGAACCCGCCGTCGGCCACGTCGAAGTAGGCACGTCCGCCCTGTCGGATGACGACGGTGCGGCTACCGCTCTTCAGGCGGAAGGTATAGGAGCTGAAGAGTGTATCCCAGAGGTTCGGCAACTGCAGCCCTACGGCGTAGTTGGTCATGGGCACACGCATCTGCAGGCGTTTCACCATGTCGTATTCCATGCTGACGCTTGTCTCCTGGAAGTAGCAGGCTTCGCCCAGCCCCTCGTTGGCAGTCTGCCATGTGGATTGGTTCGGGCTGTAGGCTTGGATGTAGAATGTGCCGGGCTCGAGGACGATCTTGTCGGGCACGCTGCCTGCAGCGTAGTGACGGAAGAGTGTGCGGTTGGCATCCAGGATGTCGAGAGCCAGTCCTTCGTCGCAGGCGCGGGTTACCTCCATCGCCGGGAACCCTGTTCGCCGGAGGTCGAGCTCCAGTATGGCTTCGTTCTGGGCGGTAGGCAGGTTGTCCTGCCGGCAGGCTGTCAGCAGTGTCAGCCCAATGATTATGTATATCAGTCGTCTCATGGCTTAGCTGCGTATTTTAGTTGGAAGGAGTAGATATGACTGCAAGTCTGTCCGGCACCATAGTCATTGTAGAAGCGGATGGTAGTGGCATAGTTCGAGTCGTCGGAGAAGACGGGGGTGGTTCCGCTGTACTGGTGGTCCGTGTCGCGGAAAGGCGTGCCGGCCTCGTCCTGCCGGTAAATCTCCATGTTGCCAACCTCGATTGAGAGGTAGGTACCGACGGTCAGTGTGTGAATGTTCACGCTGTAGTCGGCACAGAAGTAGGTGGAGGGCGGAATGCAGACAGCGGATGTGGTCTGGATGTACTGGCTTCCGGTACTGAGATGTCCGAGGCGTACGTCGTTCTCGTACCAGTCAACGCCTCCGGAGGCATCCCATTCCTCATGGTTTGCCAGGTTCAGCGCATAGGGCAGGCCCGTGATGATGTATGACTTCTCGGCCTGGACGGATGTCCCGTCGAAGGTCAGGTTGCCTCGCAGAGTGTGGGCGTCAGGGCTGACTGCCTGTCCGGTCATGTCGCCGGGTTCATAGCTGTTGCTGCCTTCTGCAACATTGGCCGTGGTGCCGTCGTAGGTGTAAGTGAATGTACAGAGGTTGCGGTAGTTGCTATTGCTCAGCAATGACGAAGCCACATTAATATATATGCCGGGCTCGTAGATTGTCAACCTCTCGCACGAATTGGCTGCATCTATATCGCCCTCCAGATACTTCGAGTAGGACGTGTAGCCGGTGACGTTGACGGTCAGCCCTGTTGGAGCGGGAATCATGAACTCGCGGCTGCTGGCTTTCATGGCTGTGCCGTCCTCGGAGACGATGTAATATGTGGCCTTATACGTACCCTGCGGCAGATAGGGCCAGGCTGTAGATGTGGTATGGCTGGAGGTGAGTACCCCTGTGCCCTGCATGGTGCGCACCTCGTCGCCTGCGGCATTGGTGACGACGGCCTTCCACGTCATGCCGGGATAGCCGTCGGAGCTGGTGAGAAGTGTGCCCACCAGCATGCCGTAGCGGTCGAACTGGAGCGATGGGGTAAGTGTCGGCACGGGCAGCCAGGAGAGGGGAATCGTCTCGTCCATAGTGACGGTCTCGACCTCTACCTTGCTGATATCTACGCCCAGGGCTGTCTCGGGGTCTGGCAGCGAGAGCGTGACGATGGCGTGGTCTGCTGCGTTGAGCACGTCGGGGAAGTCCTTGCTTTCGAGTACGCCGGACACTTCGCGGTCATCCTCCATGCGGAGCTTGCCCCAGAACCTGAGGGTGACGTGGCTGCCGGCCTGCACATAGACACTCTTCAGAGGCTCGTCCTTCGTGATGGGCATGCCATGGTTGCCTATATACACGTAGAGCGCGTAGTCGCTGTAGTAACGGTCGAAGCGTTCCTGCTCTTCTGGATTGCGACCGAAGATGGCGGAGACAAGGGCATTGCCCACGCGGGCCGTGATGCTGGCATGGGTTGTCTCGTCCTTGCTTACCACAGCCGTCGTCTCACCATAGTAATAAGGCTTGTCTAATGCTAACAGGTCATTGCCTCCGTAGGAAACCATCACGGTATAGGTTCCTACGGGCAGCGTGATTTCGTTTTCGGTGAAGACATCGTTGTAAACGACGCGTCCTGCTTCGTTGGCAATCTGCAGACGGAAGTCTGCACTGCCGGGGACGCCCAGCTCGGTGGGGTTGGCACGGGACGTGGCCGTGCTGACGTTGGTCAGCGAGAGCCGCAGGCGTCCGCCCTCACCCGCCGGGATGAGTTCCTCTTCGCTGACACATGCTGCAAGGCAGGCTGTCAGGCAAAGGAGCAGGAATTTGAGATATCTATTCATACAACAGTTCGATGTTATCCAGTTGCAGGAGCGATTCCTCGCTTCCCGTGAAGTAGTCTCCATACTTGGAGCTGCTGGCAACGATGATGATATATTTGGGTTGTCGGTTCTTGATGCGATAGTCGATGTTAATGGTTTCCGTGGTCCATGTATCTACGTTCTCGCCCTTCGTCATCTGCCCGTAGGCAATGAGGTTGGGACTGTTCATGTCCATCAGGTGCAGCGCGGTGGGACGTGTGCGGATGAGGTAGGGGCATGTGTATGTGGTGCCTTTCGACGTGTAGGTGACCGGTTCCCAGTCGCCCAGGGCAATATACACGCTGCAGGAGTCGGGTTGTCCCTTCATGTTCTCGTACATCGTTCTGGGGATGTATTCTCCCCAGGGCTCTTTCCAGCTGCCTCCTGTCCTGGTGATGGACGAGGTCTTGTACTTGTAGTCAAAGCGCATCTTCGTGGGGAAGGCCGTGAAGGGACGCCCGAAGGACAGGACACCATTGGTGCCGTCGGTCTCGAGGTAGTCGCCGGTGAATATGTTGCCTGCCGCAAACTTGACGACGATGAACTTCGATTGCAGGTTGGCGAAGCGGCGACCGTCCTCATCCTTGTATGTGCTGTTGCTTGCACCCACGGTGGTAGCTCCCGGGTTGCCAGTTCCCCAATAGGGTGTGGTCCCTTCGCCCCAGGGCTGATAGAGCGCTTTCGGGCTGGTGGGGTCCGCTATGCTCCATTCCTCGAAGCCTGCATTCTCGGGCTGCTGCTCTCCGACGGTGGTGAAGGTAAGTTCTTCGCTCGTCGTTGAGCCTGCTGTAACCCTGTAGGTGTAGGTGGTGGCGGGGCGTATGCCTGTCAGTTCGGCAGTGAAGGTCGTGTTGCCAAGCGTGACCTGAGCCTCGTTGACGGTGGTCCATTCGCTGGTGCCGGCGGCATGGTACTCGATGACGGGCTTGGCTCCCCAGGGCATCTTTCCGCTGATGGTGGCCGACACGCTGCGGGCAAAGGCCGTGGCCTCTACCGTCTCGACGGCATTCGTCTTATAGACTATGACATTCCACTGCTGCAGCTCGGGCGAACCGCCCATCTTGACGGCGAAGGTGCGCTTTTGGGTGAAGTCGTAGGTCTCGGACTGCGTGGGGTCGGGGGTGACGGTTCCGTGCTTGCCTCCCAGCGAGAAACGCTGGACCTTGAGGGCACTGAGTTCCTTGGAGCTTGCCACATAGACGATGGCGTTCCTGTTGATGGGGTCGATGACGGCATCGCCCACCTGCCCGTCGATAAAGATTTCACGCTGTACTATCTGCTGGACACGGACCGTCCACTCGTAGTCCTGATAGGTGCGCAGGACGAAGGTGGCGCTCCCTTGTGAGAAGTTGACCTTGCTGCGTACATCTCCCGCCGACTGCGTGAAGCTGGTGGTGGGGAAGAGGTCAGGGTGGATGCAGGTGCACTTGCCCTTCTTGGGGATGATAGTGGCATCGTTGCTTACGTTGAACAGCTTGATGCTGAGTGCGGCGATGTTGACGGTGTCACTGACAAAGACGCTGACGGTGCGGCTGGCCTTGTCGATGACGGCCCCGGCGGAGTCGGTGTCGAGCTCGTTGCACTGTCCCTCCACCTCGAATGCCGTAATCTCTGCCTTCTTTATGGGCAGAGGCAGGTCGTCCTTGATGGCGCATGAGCTGAGTGCTGCAAGGGCAGCCATGAGGGTGCAGAGAGGATATGTGTGGCGCAGATGCATCATAGATAGAACGTCATGCCAATGTTGACGGTAAAGATATTGAATCTGAAGTTGACGCCTCCGCTACGGTTATGGCCGTACTCATATTCGGTGGAATTGGGGTGGAGGTTCTTGAAGCTGCTCCACTTGTAATCCAGGCCAAGCACGCCGATAGAAGTCTCGATGGCGGCAAAGTCCGTGACGAAGACGCACAGGCCCGGGGTGACGCCCAGCTGCAGCTTGTTGACCGTCTCGTATGTGCCGTCCAGAGTGTTGATGTTCCCTTCCCTGCGTCCGGAACTGTTCTTGCCGTTGGCATGGGAATAGGTGGCACGCACCTCGGCAAACGCTCCGAAGATTTTGCTGCCGAAGAGGGGCATGTACCGGCGCAGGAAGAAGCTGGCCTCGTGTCTGTGCTCCAGGTAGTAGAGGTCCTCGAGGTCGATGCTAAGTCCTTCGCCCAGCTTGAGGTCCAGGTTTCCGAGGAAGAAGTAGTAGCGGCTGTAGTTGTAGCGCACACCGAGCGCAAGGTTGTTGCCGACGAAGTAGCCCACGTAGGGAGCGACGGAGAAGATGTGGCCGTCCATGTTGAGATTCTTCAGCACCAGAAGGTTCTCGTTCTCGTTCTCCCATGTGCGGTAGTTCACCGTGGCACCGGTCATCCACAGCCCCTTGGGGATGAAGGTGGCGTTCATGCCGCTTCGGTCTATGCGCTGTATGTGTCGCTTCTTCAGGTTCTGCTCGTACTGTTCGCGCACGTTTGGAACCTTGTTCTTTTTTGCCTTCTTCCCGCTGATCATGTCGGCATACGACGACTGAGTGTATGCCCCATTTCCGGTCTGGACGGGCTGGGTGTATTGCGCACAGATTGCTGCTGGCACGAATGCCAGCAGCAATCCAAGTGCATATCTGATTGATTTACCTGTCATTATACTATTTCACGCTTGGTTCATCGCCATAAACGAGTTCAAAGTCATCAATGTGTAGCACGGAACTGTCTGAGCCGTAGAAGTAATCACCCCACTTGCTGGCCGAGCAGACAATAATCATGTATGTTGGCTTTGTGGTCAGTGAATGATACTTCAGCGGGATGTTCAGTTCCTGCCATGCTCCGTTGCTGCTGGAGCTCTGTGTCATCTGGCCGTATGCAACGACTCTCGGGTCATTCTCCCAGTCTAAGCTGGTGGTCATTTCGTAGCCTTCAGCTGCTGCGTTTGCAACGTGGAACTGCTCTGTTACCAGTGCACAGAAGATTTGGCATTCATCATTCGACCCCTTGTCGGGAGCGCCGACGCCCGAAGGCTGAGTACCACGATTCACAGCACCAGGTGCATAGGAGTAATATCCCTTCAGTGCCGTAGGACGAGAGGTGAAAGGAACACCCCAATCCAGCTTGGCACCCTTAGCGCCGATGAGGCCGATGAAATCACCTGTGAACAGACTGGCTGCTGCCAGCTTGACGGAAGCCCAGGCCGTTGCCAACTTTGCAGAAGAGTTGCCACCATGCTTGAAGCCGGTATCCTGAGTAGTTACGCTGCCAATAAAGGTAGCTGCGCCGGCATTACTTGAATTCCAATACTTGCCGTCCGCTTTATTGCCGCAAATATCAATTTTGCCTTCTGAGTACCAATTCTCGAAGCCTGCGTTGTAGAGTGCTGTTACAGCTTCGGTCTTGAAATTCACCTCGGCGCTGGTGGCATCGTTCTCGCCGTCGTTATAGACTGCGCGATAGGTGTAAGTAGTAGCAGGTTTGAGGCCTGTCAGCTTGTAGGAGAAGACGTCTTTGTCGCGTGTGAGTGCACTGCCTTCAATGGTTGTCCATGCGTCTGCGCCCAGCTCCTTCCACTCCAGGTTCAGCTTGGTGGGGTCGTAGTTGTCAGCCGTAACCTCGACGGCGAGGTTGGCAAACGTGGCCCATGCATCAGCCTTCTTTGCATCGAGGCTTACGCCCGGCTTGCGATTGACGGGAATGGTGAAGTTGTAGGTCTGGGTAGCTTCATCGACAAGTACTTCAACAGAGCCATGCGTGCCGGCATCAGCCACCTTGTAGGTAAAGATGAAGTGGTCGCGCGGGTGTACATCAGTAAATTTGGATTTCAGCGAATAGTTCTCCCCGCTCTTGTTGGTGACGGAGAGCAGGAGGTTCAGGTCGCCAACGGGGAAGTAGGCGGACTTCGCCGTAGAACCCATGGTGAATGTGAGGGCGGATACGTCGCTTATTCCCGAAGACACTACGGTGTAGGCTTCAGTGAAATAGGACTGGAAACTCTGGTCCCAGACGACGCTTACCTTGACGTTGTCCTGTGTGCAGGTGACGGTGGCCCTTGAGAGGGTGCCCTGTTTTACCGTCACCTCTTGCGTGCCGGCATAGAAGGGAGCATCGAATCCGGAACCTGAGCCATCCCATCCGTAGGAATGGGCCTCGATGGTATATTTACCGGGCTTCAGCATGATGTTGTCCTTGAATTCTTCGTTCACAAAGCCGGCCTCGGCAGTCCAGACGCTGGTCTTGGTCACGGTGCCGTCTTCGCTTGTAAGGGTAACCTCCAACTTGCGTGCATCGTAGTCAGCGGGTTTGTTGGTGACGGCACGTGTGTTGGTGGAAACGAGCGTGTTCAGTTCCAGTTTCAGGTAGCCGACCTGTCCTTCTTCCACACCCTCCATGTCGTTGGTGCAAGAGGCTACGAAGAACGTAGCGCAGAGCAAACTCAATATGGAAAATATCTTTTTCATGTCTTTATCTTCTTTGTGTCGGGTTATACAATAGTCAGAGACAGTTATTCCGTAATGGTAACTACGATGGTGCCGGACTTGGTGTTGCCGTCCATGTCTGTCACTGTCATGAGGAAGTTATGCGTTCCGGGCAGGATACCGAGGAATGAGTAGAACTGTCCGACGGGGAATACGTATTCCTTGTCGCCCTGTGCGGGAACACTGATTTCCTTGCCAAGACCTCCCAGGAAGGCTACGAGATTCTGATTGCCGACAACCTCACATCCGTTGACGAGATCGACGCCCGGGTTTTCGTTTGCAACGGCGACCAGCTGCTCCATCATCTCATCGCTGGAAGACTTCACCTTGACCATGACGCTCTTCAGTCCCTTCTCTGCTGACATGCTCACGTCGCCCGACGAGGGGTCGGCTGTAGCTGATTCGTCGGCTGACAGGGTCACGGGAGCCGGCATGGTCAGTACGATTGCGTCGTCGGTGCCGGGTTGTGGGCCCGGGTCGGGGTTGTCGTTGCCGCCGTCGTCCTTCAGGCTGCTGTCGGTCAGGTTTACGGTTACGACTTCGTCGCTGGTCAGCTCGAAGGTGACGGAAGCATTGAGCGTAATACCCGTTATCTCACCCGTAGTGGCCTCTGTCGGGTCGAAGTTCAGCACCAGCACGTCGCCGCCGGTGAAGGCTTCGATGTCGTTGTCATAATGTTCCGTTGCCTGGCTCTTGTCCAGGACTCTGCGGTCCGTCACTGTGGAGCCATCTGCCAGTGTGGCACGGAAGTTGACGGTCAGCTTCTTTACGTCTTCACCGAAGTGCCAATAAACACTGTTGGGTTCGTTGCCATTCGTGTTGTCGAAGCTCAAGACAAACTCGCTGCCGTCGTCGATGGTAATGTTCCATGTCTGGAAAAGGGAAAGGAACTCGGGGCTGTAGTTTACCGTAATGACACTGTTCTTCATCTTGCAGACGACCTTCGTGTCCGAAGTAATTCCCTTTTTGATTTCCATCGGTTCTGTGCCTTCGTAGTAGGGCTGGTCCATCTTCTTCAGAAATGTCAGGTTGGAGTGAGCCGCTACGCTATAGTTGCCTACAGGCAGCATGACACCCGTCAAGGGGAATGCGCTTACCGAGGCGTACTCCTTGACCACGGTGCCTTCGCTGTTATAGACAGTGACGGGGAAGTTCGTGACTTTGTTCATCTCGGCTAACTGCTCTGCGGTGTAGTCGGAGCTGGCACGTGTTGTCTTAGGCTGCAGGACAGATACATCCAGTGTCATGCGGCCTTCTTCGCCGTTCTTCAGGCCCTCGGTAGTAAACTCCTCGTTTACGCACGAAGAGAGGCCGGCAACGGCCATTAATCCTATAATGAATGATTTATTCAGTTTCATAATGCTATATATTATTTATAGGTTCGTGGTGTTCGGGGGCGCTTAAATCCATTCTACAGGCACCTCGATAGTCTTACTGATCTCATTGACGGAGTCGTCAATCACGATGGTGATGGACAGACCGCCATCAGTCGTCGGGATGTAGTGGGGCTTAACGGTCAGGCGGTGTGCCTGATTGCGCTTCAGCGTGAAGGTGCCGGTGACGGTGCCGGAGGTCTGCTTTTTGCCCTCGGCATCGCTGTGTGCATACTCTTCCTTCACGGTGAGGTTGACGGTGTATGTCAGCGTCTCGCCGTTGGCATTCAGCTTCACGTAGTAGGGGTCGGTGTCGTTTTTCGACCAAGTTATCGTTTTGCCCGAGAAGGCGGCTGCACCGCTGTACAGAACATTGTAATTGTCGTAGTAGGTAGCCATCTCATTGTCGAAGACCACGCTTAACTTGCCGCAAGTGGGCTGGCAAGTCACACTCACCGTCGAGGTGGCACCTTTGGCAATGTTGAATTCCCTGCTTCCTTCTACATAGAATCTGTCGCGGCTGTAGTTCTCTTCCTGGCCGTAGAATGCCTTGACAACGTAGTCGCCGGGATTCAGTTCCTTGGGCAGTTTCTCTGCAATTTCCGAACCCTTGCACTCCAGCAGCACCTCTTCTGCCTTAAGCAGCTGCACTGTATAGTTGTTGGTGTTGCGATAGTTGTCCTCGGAGAGGGCGCGGGTTGTCTGGTCAGCAAAACGCGCATCGGCGCTCAGGCTGAGAACAAGCTGGCCCGTGTTGGCTTCGCCCTGAGAGGCAGGGTTGAGGTCGAAGTCATGTTCGTCAGACATGCACGATGTGAAGAGCGACATGGCGCTCACCCCAATGCATACTAAAAATTTTGTGTGTTTCATACCATTGTGTTTATAATTAGTTTTTTTTTGTTGTTGGCATAAGAAATCGACTGCAAAATTACGGCAACACATTTTCTTAATAAATTAATTGCGGTAGAAATGTTGTGAAGAAACGGTAATTTCTGCTCCAACACATGTTGGTAAGCATTAAAAATCGGTATAAATGTACAGTAAATTTCGGTAATAACTATTTTAGTACACTGGTTTTCAGTGTGATGTACTCGTGACCGAATTTTTGCCAAATCGTGTCGCGTCGAATGGTGTCCCTCGGGTGTTTTGAAGCCGAAACGAGGAGTTTTTTCTTGAATAATTCTATTTGGCAGAGGTGTTGCCGTGTGGGAAAGACAAACGGCGTGCCAACTAAATTTAGTCGGCACGCCGTGATTTTCCGCATTCCTCGGCTGTTGGAAAAGCCCGTTTGCTGGTCTTGTGGTCGATGAAGCGTGAGCTTCTGCCCGACGACTCGTGAGCTTATCGTCAACGACTCGTGAGCTTATGGCCATCGACTCGTGAGCTTCTGCCCGATGACTCGTGAGCTTATCGTCAACGACTCGTGAGCTTATTTCAGTATCTTCTCGCCGCCTATGATGTAGATGCCGCGGGAGGATTTGCCATCGAACCGGTTGCCGGTTACCATTCTGCCGCTGAGGTCATAGCATTTACCGTTTGCCCATTCAGCATTGAGCGTTTCCTCCCCGCTGCCCGGAGCGGGGGCGGGGGAGAGGCTGTTGATTCCGGTAGCATCGTCGAAGCCGATGATGAAGTCGCCCACGATGGGCATGTGGTCGGAAGTCACCTTGTCGTTGATGACCTCGGTGCTCACCTTCTTCACGCCGCCGATGGGGTCGTAGCTGATGATGTGGTCGATGACGTAGATGCCGTCGCTCCAGGTGGGAGTGGTGAGGCTGGTATGGTAGGTGAATCCGTTCTGCTGCAGATACTTGGTTAGTACGCCGCGGGCACCTTCCATCTCGCTGTCGGTGCCGTCGTCGTTGAAGTCACCGGCTATGATGAGTGGCTTGCCGGTCTCCACCCACCGCTCGGCCTCGGCCTTGATGATGGGGCCTGTGCCGCGGCGGGCATTGGCCGAGAGGCCCACGTGGAGGCTTGCGAAGACATAGTCCCGGAACTCGGCCACCAGCATGCGTCGGGGCTCGAAGTCGGACGTCAGCGAAACGACCCTGACGGAGAGCGGCAGCTCCTTCGAGAGGATGCCGATGCCGTAGCCGGTCAGGGCGCTGCAGAAGATGCCGTACATGCCTGTGGCCTGGGCGAGCTCCTTCACCTGGTACTTATAGTCGGAACGTGAGCCGAAGACGCTGTCCAGCTCCTGCAGGGCAACCACGTCCGCCTGCTGAGCGGCGATGACGCTTGCGGTGCGTGCCAGGTTGAGTCCGTCGTGGTTGCCGGCGCAGTGCTTCACGTTGTAGCTCATGACGCGCAGCGGCCTCTTCTGGTACTTGTTGTAAACGGGTTCGTCGTACTGCCCTTCGGCAGCAGCATCGAGGTTGGCGATGTACTGCTCGTAGATGATGTCGAAGGCGCCAAGGGCGAGGTCGCGGCTTGCTTTGTCCCACAGGTTGCGGAAGGCCAGAAGCTTCTCCTCGCCGAGGTAGCTGTAGTCCGTGAAGTCGGGGTGTCCCACCTCGTCCAGCTTCACGGCCAGTGCCAGCCTGAGCTTGGCCGAGGGGCTTTGCAGCTGTGCGGCATCCACCTTCTGGAGCTTCCAGGCTGCCATCGCCTTGTCCGTCGCGGCTGCAGTGCGGACGTGGGCAATGCCGCCGTCGGCGTTGGCGGCAAAGAGGGTGTCGCCGTCGGCATTACATATATATAATGTATTGCGCTCGCCCCGGACGGTGCGGAAGGTCAGCGTCTCCTCGTCCTCGTCCGACATGACGACGCAGCCGTCCTGCGTGCCGCTGACGTATTTGTCCGTCACGTAGTTGTAGATTTTGTACTGGCCGTTATTCTTGTCGATGGCCTCTATGCGGTAGATGGAGCGCGGGTCGCCGCTGTGCAGTGTGCCGAAGGTGAGGCTGGCACCGCTGTCGAAGGCCGGTGCGTCGGCCATCATCTCCGTCCAGCACATCTTCTGCGGAAGGGCGGAATTGGCGCTCACGATGTTGTAGTAGCCGTCGCTGACGCTGTAGAACTCGGGCTGCGTGCCGGGGTCGGAACCGCCTTCCAGGGCATAGATGTGCCAGCGGGCGGGATAGCCGTTGGTGGCTACGTCATCGACATACGTCGTGATTCCCACGTCCTGCTTTGCCAGGCAATTGTTGGGGCGGTCGCCGCGCACGAATCCCTGCACGTGGGGCGAGCGGCTGTCCTCGTCGCTGATCATGTAGAAGCGGCCTTCGCCGTCCTCCAGGTCCGTCAGCGTGTAGGCGACGGGGGTGGAGGAGAAGGTCACGTCGTTGTCGGAGCCAGACTTCCGGCCCAGGTACTGCCCCTTGACCTTGTTCTTGAAGGCCCACTGGTCGTCGCCGACCTTCTCGGCTATCCAGACGAAGCCGTCCTCCTGAGCATCGAAGTCGCCCCAATAGACGTACTGGTCGCCCCACTTGATCTTGTAGCTGTCCAGCTGCAGGGACATGCCCTTGGGCTTGCCCGTCGTGTTGCCAGCAAACTTGGTGCGGTCGCTGATGATGAAGTAAGCCTTGCCGTCCTGCAGGTCGTCGGCATAAAGGATACGTGTGTAGCCATCGATGAGGTCGTCGGCAATGGCACTTGTGCCGGCAAGCATAAGTGCTGCAAGGAAGGAAAAGAGTAGATTTGTTGTTTTCATCATGGTATTAAGTTAAGTGTTATACAATTCACCCGTAAAGTTACGATTTATTAATGACACGGCCAACAAATAACGCGGAAAAAAGTTATAATAGCCGAAGTTTTGCCTTCTATCTTCTTTACAAACGGGACATAAGAAAAAAATGATTATCCTGGGTCGTACCATCAGCACCGAGGATGTGTCAAAACAATGAAGAAGTTTCCAAACCACGAACCAGCACGAATTACACGAATTTATAATTAGCTGACAAACAGCAGTTGAATAATTCGTGTAATTCGTGCTGGTTCGTGGTTAAAGCAAAAAAGGGGGCTGTGCATTCGTGTAATTCGTGCTGGTTCGTGGTTAAAGCAAAAAAGGGGGCTGTGCCATTCATTCTGACACAGCCTCGAAGGGGCTGTTTCGAAACTAATGAATGGTGGTACGACCCAGGATAATCATAAAAAAATGCAGCCCCCGAGGTCGGGAGCTGCATCCTTTTGATAGGTATGGAATCAGATATGTCTTCTACACATCCGAATCCTTCATGTCTGGTTTAGAAGAGAACCTTCTTGCCGTTCACGATGTTGATACCCTTCTGAGCCTTGTTCACGCGCTGGCCGGCGATGTTGTAGATGAGACCATCCTCGATAGCCTTCTCCACGTTGGTGATGCCGGTTGCATTGCCGTCGAAGTTGAAGTAGAATGCCTTAACCTCGGAGTCAAGCTCAAGGTAAGCCTTGCCAGCTGCAATCTGACCGCTTTCAGCCAGGTAGAAGCAGATATCCTTGCCTTCGGGCTTAGCCAGCACATACTTGCCGACAGCGTCGATAGGCTCGAGAGTGCCCTTCAGAGCATTGTTGTCCTCAGGAGCAGCCCATCCCTTGACGAGAGCAGTGCTACCATCCACGACGACGTCGTAGAGGCCCAGTGCGCCGTAAGGAACACCCTCGGCAGCAGGAATAGCGAACTCATAGACACCGGGCTCTGCCTTCAGCACAACAGCGGTGAATGCGGGAATCTCTTCTTCCACGGGGTTCAGTGCCAGGTAGTTGGTGACAACCTCGCCAGTGTAGGCAGCAACGCTCTGAGGCTCGGGAACCACGGTGCCGACAGAGCCAAGCATAGCAGCCTCGTCAGCAGTGAGAGCTACGTCCCAGAAACGAACTTCGGCAGCATTGGTCACTTTCTCCTCGCCATCGTTATCGACGAACAGCAGGAACTTCTTGGAGTCGCGCATTGCCCATGCGTTGATATCAGCACTGGTCGATGCACCAACCTTTGTACCATTCACATAAATCGTGCAGAAGCCTCCGTCCACAACAATGACGATGCGATACCAAGTGTTGGCCTCGAGTGCGCCATTGTATCCAAGGCCGGCATAGTTCAAACCGATCTTTCCCTTGTTGATGAAGATGCTACCATCCTTACCGTTCTCGATGTCGTTTTGGTAGAGAGAGTTGAATCCAGTGACTTCGGGGAAGGATACATCCATCATGAGCGTATAGGCATTCGATGCTTCATCGAGGTTAGTGTTCAGCGTGAAGCCACCGCCCTTAGGAGCACTGATGGCGCCGTTGCTTGCATCGGGACCGTCAACGATGGTAACATCTTTACCCCATGCTTCGAGTGTTGCTGTGCCGGAGCCAGCGGTGATGTCTGTTGGGTCGTCGAATGTCCATGTGCCCTTGGCAGCGGGTACGGTGATGGTCTTGCCAATCTCGACGGGGAAGGGCAGGTAAGCTGTGGCATAGCCCTCTTCGCCAATGGTGAGGGTGATGGCAGCAGCCTCTGTAGCGCTCCACATAGAGGCATCGGCAGGAGCCTCCCAACCTACAACGGAACCACCGCTTGCGCAGTGCAGTGCGGAATACTGCTCGCCGGGAACAGCAGAGAATGCTGCAAAGCCGACAGCGGGAACAGTGACGGTGTAGTTGGCAGCTTCAGCAGCGGCAGTCACCTGCTGGCTCTGTGCCACGGCAGCGGGAGCGAACTTACCCATCAGGCTGATGGCGTAGGTGTCGGCACCTGTCCTGACAAGCGTCACAACCTGCTTGGCAGCAGTTGCGGTCTTGTAGTTGCCGTAGAGGTTAGCATCGCTGGGGTCAATGCCCAGGAAGGTGCCATACATCTTGTTCTTCAGTGTGTAGTAGCCGGACTCGGGCAGGATGAAGTTGGAAACGTCGCCCATAGCCTCGTTGATCTTAGCCTTCATGCTCTTGAAAGCATCGAAGGGGCAATTCTCCTTGTAAGCGGGATCGTAGCCGATTGCGGCCTTGGCAGCTTCGGTGAATGTGAAGTAACCGGTAGCTTCCATGACAGGAGCAACTTCGGATACAACATACTCGGCAAAGTTCGTGGGAACCTCGTAAACGGTGAATGCAGAACCCGGGTCGCCAATGTTGTTGGTGCTGTCCCAGAACTTCACGCTGCCACCTGCACCGCCGTACTGGTTGATGTAGAGGTTAGTGCCGGGAACGTTCAGGCAGAACGAATTGGCAGGAACAGAGGTGTTGGTGCTGGCAACAATCTTCCAGGCGTGATAACCCTCGCTGTCGTCCATTACGGTAGGAATGCCGCCACTGCTCTTGGCTGCGTCGGTCCAGCCGAAGCTCTTGCCGTCGCCCTCAGCCTTGTTGACAATCTTGAAGCCATCGTAGCCGTTGCCGATGAATGCCCACTGATAGGAATCCTCGCCGAGGCCCATCGTGTTGGCGTTCTGAGTCTTGTAGGCACCGTCGCCGTCCTTGACATCGGTTGTGACGTACCATGTGCCACGCATGGTCATGTTGTGCCAGTGTGCGCTTGCAAAGTCAGCAGAGATTGTGAACGGGCCGTTCCATGTTGCAGTGAACTCAGCAACAGTGTTAGCCTGGGAAACAGTTACGTCCACCTCATTGTAGGTATAGTATCCGCGCTGGTACTTTGCAGGCAGGGTAGTAACCTTGGCTCCCTCCTCAGACGGTTCGGGATCGGAAGTGAAGAGAACATTGCCCTCGGTGTCCTTCACGACGTAAGTCACGGTGAATGCGGGATGGAAGTATGCATCCAGAGCAGCCAGTGCAGATGTTGCATCGAAGTCGGCAGCCTCAACCATGTAGTACTGGTTGCCTTGGTCAGCAGTCATCCAGTTGTTGATGACAATGCCACCGAGATTGCCGGAACCGTTGGTGTTGACGCCATAGCTGGTTCCTTCATCAATCTTGAATGAGAACATGAAGTAAGGAGTGGTCTTGGGATCCATAACGATGGCATCGAATACGCCATTGGCAAGCTTATCTGACAGGGCACCCTCGTTGGTTACGAACTTGCTGTCAGCTACACTGTAGAGGTAGTACTTGTCCTCGTAGTTGAGGATTGCGAACTTGCCCGGCTCGGCGCTTGCGTAGTCAGCATGGGCTGTGGAGGCAATAGTCGTGCCGTTTGTCAGCATAGAACCACGGTCGCAGGTGATGGTGTAAGCCTTGCTGTTAGACAGGTCAGCCAGAGTACCGACTACGCCGGCCTTGAGGGTACGCTTAACGGTAATGGTGCAGTCCGTTTCGCCGACTGTGCCTTCTGCCGTGTAGTCGAAGAACTTCGAGTTGGAAGCCCAGGCAGTGGGAATAGCCACATCGCTGTAAGGCTTCTGTACAACCACCTTCGTGTCAACCACGGTGCCGTCGGCATCCACAAGCTGATAGGTGACGTTCACGGTGGCGATGACAGACTTCAGGTCCTTGTCGGCATTATTGATTTTTGCCACGTCTTCTGCTGTGAGGTCTCCAGGCATATAATATGAATATGTATTGTAGATGGAACCAAGTGCTGCGGCAGCCTCCGGGAATACATAGAACTCGGAGAAGGTGAAGAACTTGGAACCGTTGTTTGTGGCTGTCACGGTGAAGCGGACATACTTGTAGGCAGCACCGAGGTCAACCTCGTCAGAGAAGTAGTCAGTAACGGCTGCCTCTGTGGGGAAACCGGGTGTCAGGGTTGCCACTTCGGTGAATTCTCCTTCAGCATCGTTGCTGGCAGAAACCACAATCGTAGTAGGACGGTTGTTGTTGTTCTGCTGGCGCTTCTTGAAGTAGAATTCAAACTTCTGCGTGGCTTCGGACAGCTCAGCCTGCAGGTAGTGAGCATCTTCCACGCTAACGCTCCATGCAGAATGGAAGAATGTGGAGTAATCACCATCCAACAGTGCTTCGTAAGAACCTTCGCTTGGCTCTTTCGCATTGCTGTAGAACTTGCCGGCATCCTTTACGAGGCCTGCAGCGCTCTGAACGTATGTGGGCCATGCCTGTACTTTAGCAAGTGCTGCTTTCTGCTCTTCTGTTTCTGCATACTTTTCCAGCTCCCAAACGTAAGCGGGCTCGTATGTATATTCAGGGTCAACAGGATCCACGGTGTATGTCCAGAAGGTTCTGGCTGCGTCTTGCCAACTACTTTCTCCATAGGCGACATTGCAGGAGCGGATGGCATACTTGCCGTCTTTCAGAAAGAATACCTGAGATTCCCAATCAGCACGCTTATCCGTCGTGGTGCTGTAGTTTGAAACCTCAAGAACAGCCTTGTTATTGCTAAGGGGAGCATTGGTGAATCTTGTGCCCGCACTGCTGGTCAATTGAATGCCGACAGCCGTGACTCCCTCAGCTACTTGGAATCCTCCACCCTCGGCAATCTTTGCGAAGGTAAAAGCATCGCCTTTAGCCTTGTCTGTTGTCAAAGTGCCTCCTGCGGTCACGTAATACTTGGTACCACTGATCTCCGAAGAGATGCGATACTGAGCACCATCCTCAATGGCAGCCAGCGCAGCCTCGTATTCTTCAGCTGTCTGTGCCATCATGCCTGTCCCTGCTACCATTGATAGCGCGGCGGCAAAGAGAAGTCTGATTTTTCTCATGTTGGTTTTGTTTTAAGGTTAATAAAAAGGATAATTAAAATAGTTTAGTCTCAATATGTATAAATCTGGCAACAAATGTACATAATAATATATTAAGTAGCAAATGATAACCTCAAAAAATTTATTTAATTATAAGAAAAACTCATTTTAAGCCTTTAATCTGTATCTTTTTAGAAGCGAAACTGCCGTCTTCGAATATCACTTTGCGGATGATGATGCCCATTGGACATTGCCCCTTGAATTCTTCCCCTTGAACATAGCGGATTTGCTGACCGGCCAGGTTGAAGTACTGCACTTCGCGAATGGCCTTGCCTGCAGAGGCCATGTCCGGGTCGATATCTATGTCTGTGTCGGGCTTGATTTCCTCTATGCCGTCTTCCTTGTCGGGAAGGGTGAGGAAGTCCATCATGCCAATCCTGTTTGCTTTGTCTATGGTAGGCTGATTCAGGATGGTTGCGATATTCCCGCCGTCGGGGTAGCGACCGAATGTTTGCCACTTGCCTTGCTGCAAGTACTCTAAGCGGTCTGTCCATGAACCGTCGGAAGCCTGGATGCTGACACAGGCTCCGTCTGAGTTGCTCAGCTTGAAAGGTGCATGCAGCTGGCTGACGGCATCCTTTTCGTCGCACCAGATGATGCGAGTGCCGTGGGCCGGTACGATGAAGTCTTCGTCCTGTAACTTCTGCGTCTCGTTTGTGATTCGGTATTTCTGCGGATTGGCCGGGTCGTCGCTCAGGTAAAGTCCTTCCAAGCTGATGTCCTGGTCGGTGGTGTTGTAGAGCTCTACCCAGTCGGCTTTCTTGACGTACTCGTTGATGTATATGTCGTTGCCGGCACTCACCTCGTTGATACGTAAGGGGGTTGCTCCGGCATCCTGCCGCAGCTGTTCGTCCTTGATAGGCGTGAATACGGCCCGTAGCAGGAGACGACTGTCGTCGTCGAACCGGTCGTGCAGGTCCAGAACGTCATCCGTCGATACGAGGCTTCCTCCCTTTCCGGAAAGGACGAGAGTACCGTCAAACCACATGTCGCTGCTTGAGGCAGAGCAGTTTTTCGCCTCAACTGCTATCACGTTCTCGCCTGTCACAAGGTATTCGTGTGGAATGTCAAAGCTGCCGAGGCCAGGTTCCGTGCCCTCGTAGTGGCCGTCGGTGGTGAAATCGGAGTAGGATGAGCCGCTGCTGATATAGTAGCCGCCAACCTCGTGGCCGTTCACGTAAAGCATCAAGCCGTCGTCTATCTGATAGTAGAAAGTGAGGACGTCATTGTCCAATAGTGGAGAATCCAATGTGAACTTCTTCCGGAAGTAATATGTGGGACGCTTGTTGCTGGAGTTCGTACCATAGTTAAGCTTGGTTGCAGCATTGTCCTGCATGTCAGAGTCGGTATTGCCGAAACCGAAGGGAGCCTGACCAGTGCTCCATCTGTTTCGGGATTCATCGAAAGAAAGGCTCTTCCAGTCACGTCCGGCCATAGAACCTTTGTCGAAATACATCCATTCGTCTCCCATTGGGAACAATGTCGTGGTCGTGGTTGTCTCGTTCTCAGAGAACCATCCGCTGAAGTTGTATCCAGCCGGAGCCTTTGCCGCGAGCTGGATGGGCATATCCTTGTAGGAGAAGAGGTAGCCGGCAAACTTTCCTGTCGGGATTTCCTGTCCGTTGACGGCCAACCGTGCCTCGGGAATGTTGGCTGAGAGGGTGGCATACAGGCTGTACTTCGCGCCGTAGTAGCTGCGAAGGGTGCTGATGCGGGAGCCGTTGTAGGCCGAGCGGATATTGTAGGCCAGGCTTGTACTGGACGAGCTGCCTTCGAAGGATAGTGCCGGATCGGTGTTCTGGTAGATGTCCCAGATGATGTCTATGCATCGGTCCGGCTCGAACACACTGCCATCGACGATGCAGTAGGCATCCAAGAACTGACGGCGGAAGGGGTCGTACTTCATCATGTTGCGGAAGAGGTCATCGACATTTGTGCTGACGGAGGTGTTCAGCACCGTAGTGAGCATGTCGGAAACGCTGAATGCCGAGTCGGTGTCGAACAGGACGAAGTGGAACTTCCCGTCCGTGCGGCTGCGAAAGCCTTTCACGTTGTTGTTGTTTGTTATCCAGTCGCTTGGCCCCATGTAGCATTCCAGGGCCATGTAGTTGATGAATTCATCTATGTCCACGAGTTCACATATCTCGCGGTATGTCTCTTCCGACTTTGTCTGTGCCAGGCGTTTTGCCAATGTCTGGAGTTGCATCCAGGCTTTGTTGTCGCCCATCTTCTGGTTGTACTGTGCATTGCTCAGGTCGAACTGGTCCATGTCGTCGAAGTCGATGCCATAGTTGCTGTAGGCAAAATGCTTGTTGTTGCTCTCGCGTATGTTCAGCATGCCATAGTAGATTCCGTTCAGGAAGACGTGGGCCGGCTGGTAGTCCTGGCAGTCGATGTAGAATCCGCTCTTTATCACGATTTGCTGAATGGCGGGGTCTTTGATGCGGGCATAGGTGTCGTTGCCGCCGTTGCGGACCTGCCAACAGCGGTACTTGTTGTGCGGTTTCGAGGGGAACACGGGATAGTCAATCACGTTCACTCCCTCATAGCGCTTGTCCGTCTTGATGCGGAAAGAGCTTCGCGCTTCCCAGTACCTGTCATCGACGTAGGCTCCGCCATAGGCGCGAGTCCAGCCGCCGCAAATCTCCAGGTCTGCCTCCTGGTTCAGTACCATCGACCATCCGCTGTTGTCCTCCGTAGTGGGAACGAGGTATTCCATGTTGATAGGCCGTTCCCAGTCCATGTTCCAGTTGCAGGCACCGCTCTGTCCGTTTCCGCTCATGCCATTTGTGCCCCTTACGAAGACTCCCACCTTGCTGTCGAAGAAGTTCTTGGGGTCCGAGCAGACAGACAGGACGGGCAGGTAGTAGTCGTGGTTCTGATAGATGTAGCTGCGTGTCACGACAGGGCTGGGCAGGTAGCCGTTTCTGAAGAGGCAGAGGCGCAGGATAGTGGTGGAACTGATGTTGAAGATGCCGTCAGCGCTATTTTCGCCATTGCTTGCCGTCGGAGCACTGCCGTCAGTCGTGTATCGCAGGGTGGTTGCCTCGGGAATGCTGACCTTTACGGTGAAGGCATTGCTGAAGACGCGGCTGTCAGTATCCACTACGGGAGCTTCCAGCCTGAAGGTGGCAAACTTGCTTGTGGCATTGGTTTCTCCCGGAGTGGGGTCGCTGGTGTAGTCCCACTGTTCCCCGCCGTCCTGTGTGCGGGCCCAGGAGCAGCGTGGTACGGCAGGCGGGTAGTTTACGGACGAGATGACTGACATGTCCGAAGCCAGCAGGCTGATGGTGCCGCCTTCGTATTCAAGCTTGTAGGGGACTTGTCGCCGGGCATTGCTGCCGTAGTTGCCTTCTGAGTAGTAGTGGTCGAACCAGAAGGTCTTGAATCCGTTTGCGGGTATGGAGCCTTGTGCGCTCTGGATGCGAAAGTCGTTTACTCCGTCGGAGATATACATCCCTGCGAGTGAGATGGATGCGGGCGTGGGGTTGTAGAGTTCTATCCAACTGCCGTAGCAATTGGAGTTGTCCAGGAACTGGTCCAGGTTTGCCACCTGAACCTCGTTGATTATCAAAGTCTGCTCTGTTCCATTCTGTGCGGACACGATGATGGAAAACATCAGAGGGAGGAAACGTATTATGTTGTATTTCATCTTGCGAAAAGGGTCTATTGCGGTACAAATTTACTTATTATTATTTATTATCTGTAATAAATCGAAGATAAAAATCCTGTCTTTTTTGATTATTTGCTCAAAAAAGTGTACCTTTACACCGTTAAAACTACAACTTATTAATGAAAAACCACGTTCTTAACCTCTTTACATGCATTCTTGCATCACTTTCCTTTTTGCCATCTTCTCTCTACGCGGATGCACCCGTCGAAGATGGTACCTATTATATCTCAAACACGGCGCTGGACGGCTATCTTGCCCTGGGGAAGAACCACGGAGTGGATTGCTACATCTACTATGTCACCGCGGAACAGGAGAAGACCGAGGATGCCTATTGGATAATCACGAATACGCGGTCCGGCTATACCATTCGCAATGAGGCTTCCGGACAGTTGCTGGTCTTCACATACGACAGGGTGGATCAGTACTACAAGTATATGACGTTAGCTTCAGAGTCCCTTGGCGACCATTCGGAGTTCTGGAATATCATTCCGGGCAGCGACGGTGCGTTCAGCATCCAGAGTGTGCTCGATACCGACTATTACTGGAACCTGCGCAGTGGGACAAACATGATGGGAACCTACAAGGGAAGCAGCGGCACAGCTGCCAACGAGCGCTATGTCTTCCACAAGAAGGAAGGGAGCGACGTTGGTCCGGGTCCCGTCGAACCTTCAGCAGGCCCGTCTTTCCCCGAAGCCCTGCATGTCTATCTTTCCGACGGACGGATGGAAGCCTACCCCCTGAAGTACGTGACGAACTATGCTGAGGAAGACGGAAAACTCGTCATTGAAATCATTACCGGGTGGAAATACAAGTATGACCTCGCACAGGTGGATTCCACGAGTATGAAGGTGCCGGTGTTCCCGACCTTCGAGTCGTTCAAGTTCAATAACAAGTTCAACGACCAGCTCTTCACCGATGCTGTCGGAGAGATTGTGGATGACTCTGTCTTCGTGACGGTTGCTGCCATCGGAAAGCGGCTGACTCCGTCGTTCAAGGTGGCAGACGAGGACGCTTTGGTCTATGTGGACGAGAAGCTTCAGACGAGCAAGGAAACACGCCTCCGCTTCGACCACGACATCTATTACCTTTTGGGCAGGAAAGGCTACAGGATTCTGACAGCCGAGTCGGATAACAAATACTTCATGCATCCCTACGGACGTTACGTCCGCGTTCATGTCGATTGGCTGACGGACCGCCCCGAAGTGCCTACTATCTATATTAATACAGCCGACGGGCAGGCCGTTACCAGCAAAGACTACTTCAAGGATGCCACCATCTCGATTGACGGGCACGGCATCTTCCCCTCGATGGAAGAGACTGCCATGCAGATCAGGGGTAGGGGAAACAGCAGCTGGGGCTGGGCAAAGAAGCCTTACCGCCTGAAGTTCGCCGAGAAGAAGAAACCCCTTGGCATGACCAGCGGCAAGAATTGGGTGCTGCTTGCCAACGGCATCAACGGCTCGCTGATGTCGAATGCCGTCGGCATGAAGGCTGCAAACCTGATGAAGGCCAGTGCCGCCAATCACATCGTGCCGGTTGACCTTTACCTCAATGGTGAATACCGTGGCAGCTACAACCTGACGGAGAAGGTCGGGTTCTCGAACAACAGCGTTGACCTTGCGGACGAGACGGCGGCTGCCCTGCTGGAACTGGACAGCTACTACGATGAACCCTCGAACCAGAAGTTCCGTTCTTACCCCTACAATCTGCCTATCAACATCAAGGAGCCTGAGTTTGCCGAAGGGACAACGACGCTGACGCTGGATGTAATCCAGAACGACTTCAACGCCTTCATGGCAACGCTCAGCAAGGGGAAGGACATCTCGAAATACGTTGACGTGGAACAGCTGGCCCGCTTCCTGATGGTGAACGAGCTAATCTGCAACTTCGAGCTCTATCATCCCAAGAGCACGTTCTGCTACCGCGAGAGCTTTGCAAGCGACACCAGCAAGTACGTCTTCGGACCTGTCTGGGACCTGGACTGGGGCTTCGGCTACGAACAGGGGCACAACTATTTCAGGTACAACACAACCAGCAATTTCTGGATCGACATGCCTAACTTCGAGGTCAAGCAGTTCATTCAGGACCTGCGCTGGAACTACGAGCCGTTGTGCGAAACCTACAAGCAACTCTGGGGGGAATTCATGGGCGAGGACTTGCAGGAGCTGATGGAGTACTGCCAGGACTACTACAATTTCGCCCGCGAATCGTTTGCCCTCAACAGAGGTAAGTGGGGCGACGGAACAGACTATGCAGCGCAGGCGAAGGAGGCGGCCAACTGGCTGGAAACACGTGCCAATCAAATCTACGAGGACATCCTGAATGATGTCCGTCCCTACAAGCCGGAGCCCGCCCAGCCAATCGAGTTTGCCAACGACAAGCTATATACCATTACCTGTCGCCGCGGTGACTTGATTCTCAGCCAAGACCACAAGGGCCTGGAAGCCGGACAGAGTGCATGGTGGACAGTTACTGACGACGACAGGCAGTTTGCCATCATCACGGTCGAGGGCAACAACTACCTCTACAGTCCCAGCCTGAAGAGCTACCTGCAGACAGGAAACGCCCTGAACGGCAGATGGGTGAAGGCCCTGGGTTCACCAATCTACTTCGATACTTCCTATCCCGACGGCCAGTACATCTACATGATGAACACCCTCACGGTGAACGGGGAGATAAAATGGTTCAATAACAACGGCTCGACTATCGTCATCAACGACTACAACACTCCGGACCCGGGCGACCGCTGGATGATAACGGAGGCGGGCGACTTCGACCCGACAGAGGCCCTGGAGATAGCTCAGGCCGATTTGCTGGCCGTCACGATGAACCTCATGTACGACGACGAAGTGATAGCCAGTGTGACCAGGAAGCTGCCCTATGGTGCTGAGATGCCGGAGCCGCCGTCTGAGTGGAGCAATGCCTTCGTGATGCTGAAGCCCGTCGGCAACCACCCGTATGTGGTTACGAAGGAGACGACCGTGGCTTACGAAGCAGAATGGGTCGGCCCCTTCGAATTCTCTACCTCGCTGCAGGATGCCACGTGGTACAATATGACGATTCGCTCGGGCTACATGGTGGGCAAGACGGAGTCGGAGCCCTATTATCCCGTGGCAGTACAGAGCGTTGACACACTGGCATTGCCGGCATTCCAGTGGGCCTTCAGCGGCAATCCCTACAAGGTGAAGGTATATAACCGCTCGACGGGAATGGACGAAGTGCTGACCCTTGTGGGCGTAGATGGGGTTATGCGCACCGGCGACTATGAGTGGGACCTCCTGCCGAACAGGGACGGCTTCGTCCTGCGTGTGCCGGGAACCGAATGGTCGTGCCTCAACCAGTATGGCGGCCCTAACGGACCTCTCAGATATTGGGACAGCTCAAACAGTCCTACGGATGACGGTTCTACTTTCCGCGTGGCCGAGGCTCCGGACCCAGACGGCATTGCACCCCTCTTTGCTGAAGAAGGAAGGGACAGCGAGGCAGTCTATGACCTCCTCGGTCGGAAGGTACTTGAGCGGAATTCAATGTCCGCAGCCCGGCTGCCTCGCGGCATATACATCGTCGGCGGCAGGAAAGTTCTCGTGAAGTAAACCTTAGTTGCCAATACATTATTCTTATAATACCTGATATCCATGAAAAAGTTGCTATGTGTATTGCTCACCTTGCTCTGCCTGCCTGCGCAAGGCGAGTTGGTCTGGAAGAAGGACGTTGCCCTGCTGACCAGCAGCTCGCAGATTACGTCGAACAACTCGGAGAACGGTTTCCCGCCAAGTAACCTGCTGCGTCCGGAGAGCGATGGCGTCGGCACGAACCAATTTATCTGGCACTCGTCGTGGAGCAATCCCGGTCCTTTGCCCGCAGGCACGGATACCTACCTGCAGGTCCGCCTGAACGAACCGGAGCAGCACGTCATCTTCACGATGCTGGGCTCCACGTGGAGCGCAACGTATGACACGCCTACGGAGATGATTGTGCAGGTTGCCGACGTGCCTGCCGGAGAGTGGAAGGAAGTGGAGCACCTGACGGACATGCAGGAGGACTTCCTTGGCTTCATGCCGGACCGCTACGAGTCGCCACACATCGACCTGGGCGCTCCCCGCAGCTATGTGCGCTTCGTGGTGAAGAGGACCATGAATGCCGGCAACAGTGGCCGCTACGACCGCAACGGCAATCCCTTTGTCTCCTTAGGCCGCTTCCAGGTCTATCGCGCCGTGGAGGGCGAGCCTGACCCCATCGACCCCAAGGAGAACATCAACCTGCTCTTCATCGGCAACAGCATTACGGCGGGAGCCACCCTCGGCAATGCCTCCACGCAGGCTCCGCCCGTCGTCTGCCGCTCGTTGGTGGCCGAAGCAACCGGCGTCAACACCAATGTCTATAACGGCGGTCATTCCGGCATCACCACCTTTGGCTATCTGCCCGGCAGGGACGACTTCACCCGCATCGTCAGCAGTGCCAAGGCATTCCGGAAGTCGAATGGGGGACACATATATATATCTATAATGTTAGGCACCAACGACAGTGCCTGTTCCGGGACGGAAGGGGCTCCCGTGGCCCCCGACACCTATGGGAACAACATCAGGACCATTATCGACAAGCTCATCGAGGCAGTGCCTGACTGCAGGATACTCCTGAACTATCCCATCTGGTACAGCCCCAGCACCTACAATGGCGCGAGGTACCTGCAGGAGGGCCTCGACCGCCTGCACAGCTACTATCCTGTCCTCGATGCCATCGTTGCGGAGTACGGACAGGTCTATGCCGGCAACCGTGGCGTATGGGAATACTTCGAGAACAACTTCGCGCTGTTTACCCGCGAGAGCGGCAATGCCGGCTACTTCTATCTCCACCCCAATGCCAACGGTGCCAGGCGCCTGGCCGAGATCTGGGCCCGCAGCCTGCTGAAGCTGATCGAAGCAGACGGCATCGAGGTGAAGAACCCTTTGCCCGAATGGAATGTCTTCCAGCCACGGAACGACAGGAAGTATGGCCTGAAGACTGCGCGGGGCACGATGGGGACCAGGGACGGAAAGCTCACCAGCACCGTGAAGGGCGATGCCGGAGCCGCTGAGGGCGAGTTCGCCTTCATCGCCCACGAAGGGCACCTCTACCTCTACAGCATTGCGGACAAGTCGTTCATGTACCGCGACCCCGTCTCCTACCAGAGCGACTGGAGCAACATCGTCTGCTCCAACGAATACCTGCAGCCCATCAAGGTGAACTACACTGGTACTCCCGAAGCCTATCCCTACTACCTGACCCTGGACGGCTACGTCCTCAACACCGCAGCGACCACCGAGACGGGCATCTGTGCCAACACCTACACGCCCCACGATGCAGGCAACCAGACAAGCATCGTCGAGAAGGGCGACTTCGACCCTACGGAGGCACTCGGAATCCTCGCCAGCTATGTGGAGAAGCAGCCTACCGTTTATGAACAGACCCTCCCGACGGGAGCCACGCTCAAGGTGTTCTGCGCCCAGGAGGAGAAAGCCAACGGCAAGGCTGTCATCGTCATTCCCGGTGGCGGCTATTCCTACGTTTCGGGCAGCTACGAGGGCTCTGACTGGGCCCCTTTTCTCCTTGACCTCGGCTTCACCGTAGGCGTCCTTTCCTACAATCTCCCTCACGGCAATCCGGAGGTGCCCCTGAACGATGGCCGTGCTGCCTTGCAGTATCTGCGCGACAATGCACAGGAGCTTGGGATAGATGAGCAGCTCGTCGGCGTGATGGGGTTCAGTGCAGGCGGACACCTGGCAAGCACCATCGCCACACACCTTGCGGACGCTGAGTTGCCAGCCTTTCAGGTGCTGTTCTATCCCGTCATTTCGATGGACAGCCGCTACACGCACGCCGATTCCCGACGCAACCTTCTTGGCGACAATCCCAGCGCCGACCTGGTTGAGTTGTACAGCAACGACCTTCAAGTCACCTCCCGAACTCCCGCCGCATACCTCTGCTGGGCCAACGACGACAGTACGGTCAAGCCGGTCAACAGCCAGAAGTACAGGGCGGCACTGAGAAACGCTGGCGTGCACGTCACCGTCAAGACCTTCTCCACGGGCGGACACGGCTTCGGCTTCAACAAGTCCTTCGCCTACCACAACCAGATGCTGAAGGACCTGACAGCATGGCTGCAAGGACTTGACGACGTAGTCACCGGAATAGGGAAGGGCATCCCTGACAGGACGGCATCGCAGAGCGCCATCTTCGACCTCTGCGGACGCTTGGCAAGCGCCGGCAGAAACCAGCTCAAGCCGGGCATCTACATCATGCAGGGAAGGAAGATTCTCGTCCGCTAAACAAATTCCCCCCTGTGAATGGAAAGAAAACTCCTGACACATTTTTGCGGTGCTCCGCGTTTTGGGGTACGTTGAATCCTGAACCTTCGTTCATGGAAACGTGAGGTTATGGTCATCGACTCACGAGTCGTTGGCCATAAGAACGTGAGTCGTTGTTTGTAGGACCGCGTCGTTCTGCCTGAAGAAACACCAGCGATTCCCGGAGTTTTCGGTATGATGTATTCACCTTGACACGTGTCCCCGATACTTTCTTAACAACGATTTGTCAACCTGTTCTTTGTAACTTGTTGGTAATCACAAATGGTTCAAATTTAGGGCTCCTTTCCCTCCTCCTTCTCCCAACCGCGACAGGAACAAAAATCTCGCGGCTGAAAACAATATTCTTCCGAGATTTCCTGACAAATGCATCTGTCTGTCGAGGCTTCGGATACAAAAAGAGCCTGTGCCAAAATGCCATTGTATATAATACAACAACGGATTCAACGGATTTAACGGATTTATGCTACACTTATAATCAGTATATAAGATAATCCGTTAAATCCGTTAAATCCGTTGTAGTTAATTATGAAACGCCGGTTTTTTTGTTACCGTTTCCGTTGTCCGGCAAGGGTCAGACAGAAGGCTTGGCTCAGTAGATGACCTTCCTGCCGTTCTGTATGTAGATGCCGTGGGGCAGCCCGGACAGGCTGTCTGCTATCCGTTGTCCGGCAAGATTGTAAATGCCTCTTGCCTGTTGCCCCCTGCTCCTTGCTCCTTGCTCCTGACTGATTTCCGCAATGTCCGTGGCATCGTTCAAGGCTTTCTCAGCCCGGTCAATGGCCTCCTGAAGCACCTTGCGGTCCTCGGCTGTCACGGAGTTCGACGTAATGCGGCTGCGCATCTGTTGCAGGGCGGCCAGCAGGTCGTCGAAAGCCTCCTTGACGTTGGGGCGCAGGTAGTAAGGCGACTCAGCCTCGTCAATGATGGCATCGTGCATCTGGAATTCGCTCATGGCAAAGATGTGGCTGTCGGCCCGCTTCCCGATGGTCTGCATGACCTGGAAGCGGAGGAAACGCGCTGCTCCGTCGGTGAAGATGACGGGCGAGACGTAGCTCTCGCTGATGTCGGTAGGGAGCCCCTCCGTGATTTCCGCCACGGGAAGGAGGTTCCGCATGGTGGATGAGGCGGAGACAACGATGTCGGAAGGCGTGTCCGGCAGCCCGTATTCCTCGTTTTGTGAGGGCGTGAAGCTGAAGGCAAAAGCCTTGACGTCGCCGCTTGTACGTGCCTGGATGTAGGACATCTCGTCGGGCCAGCTGATGCCGCTGTACCACGTTTCGTAGTAGGTGTCGGTGTTGCCGTCGAGCAGCTTTGCCAGGTTATGCAGTGCCTGCTGGGTGGTGTTGGCATTCGAGGTGAGATAGGAACTGCTCCTCACGAGCTTTGAGTCCATGTCGGGCCGCGCGATGAATGCTTTTCCGTAGGTCTCCATCCCTCGCATGTAGAGGTGTTCGGGCGTGTTCTCGTGGATCGTGCGCTCGCTCTCGGTCGTAATGTTTCGCAGGGTCTCCATGTCGGGCTTCAGGTAGTTGTTCGAGCGGAGCTGGTAGATGGCTGTCGTTCCGGCACTGGCTTGCAGGATGACGGGCTTTGCCTGGCTCGGATTGATACCCAAGTACTTTCCCCCGACGCTTATGGTGAAGCCGTCGCCGCTCTTGGCGAGCTTGATGGGGGAGGGGATGTCGGACAGGATGACTTCCGTGCCTTCCGTGGAGATGTACTTCTTGGCACCGGGGTTGTAGAGGTACATTTCGTTGTACCTTTCCGAGTGCAGAATCATCCAGTTGCAGTACGGGTCGCTCACTCGGGTTGCCTGTCGGTAGGCTTCGGCAGCTGTCGAAGCGGTTGCGGCGGCGATGGAGGGCGTGCCGTCGGCGGTGGCGATGAGGTCGCCGCGTCCCGACGTGTTATGGAGCTGATAGACGGCCAGGGGCGTGAAGCTTTCGGCCTTAGCCACTACGCCATAGGTGAGGGGATGTGCCGTCTGGCCTATCTGCTCGATGGTCTGGCGCAGTGCGTCGATGTCGGTGCAGGTGCCGTCGGCATAGACGGTGCGGAGGGATTCAAGGTCGGCAGGGGCGTAGCCTCCCCACTTGTCGGATTCGTCAAAGAGCTGCCTTGCAAGGTCGAGCAGGTCCTCGAGGCGGTATTCATGCTTGAAGAACACTTCGTTGACAACGAGGTCCGACCCGTAGCCTAACGAGAAGCGCAGGCGGAAGAACTTGCCTGTGACGGGTTCGGACAAGGTGACTGTGGGGCTCTCCGAATCCTCCAGGCTAAGGCGGGAGGAGACGGTCGTCCAGCGACTGCCGTCGTCTGACTTGTAGAGAGCCAATTGCTTGGCACGGTATTTGCTCTCACGACTCTGGTAGAGCTCCAGCGAGCTGATGGTGACAGGCTCCGGGGCTTCGAAGACGAAGGTGTGCGGATAGCCTACGTTGCCGTTCTTCCATTTGTTGTGGTAGTACGTGCTTCTGTTGCCGTCCATTATCATGGCAGCACGTCCGTTGTCGCCTTCGCCGACGGTCTCTTCATCGCTGAAGCTGATGAGCTTCCACGTGGAGGGGTCGGAGACGGTCCGGGTCAGCTCAACGCGCGACCTTGTTGTCTTTGCCTGATAGTGGAGGATGCCTTCATCCACCCGATGCTCCAGGCGGGCAATGTCGATGGTATCAACCCAGGGCATCTGTCCCTTTAATGGAGGTTCGCAGATGTTTGCGCTGTCTCGCTTGCCCATATAGCCGCCCGTCTCCAGGTAGAAAGTCTTGTCGTAGAGCTGTGTGATGCCGTGACCGAAGTCGTAGCGCGAGTTGCGTTGGTTCTTGCCTTGCGTGTTGCCGAAGCCGGCATAGTTCAGTGCGTACCACTGGCCCGTGGAGGCCGAGCGCATGGCTCCGTTGCGGAAGTAGCAGCGGCGCATCAGGTGTCCGCCCGACTCGCCGAAGTTCTCCAGGAAGGAATAGATGCCGCTCGTCAGGCGGTTGGCTCCTGCCATTCGCAGGGTGCCCATGTAGTGCCAGTCGGTTTCCTCTGCCTGTTTGAACCAGACGGTCTGCAGGGTGCTCTCGTATTCGGTGACGGTGCCGTCCTCGCCGGTTACGCTGATGATGTCGGGCCTTACGTTGTAGAGGAACTGTACCCAGTGGTCGAACTCCCAGAAGTCGTCGCGGTTGTAGCGGATGCTGGAGCCTGTTCCTTCGCCTCCGAAGCGTGTGGCATAGGCGTCGGGACCGAGGTCAACGGCAGCAGAGCGCATGATGTCGGGCAGATTCTTGTCCTTATCGACATCGCCGTTGTCCCAGACGGAGAAGAGCACGGTGTGGCCGTAGCTGCCATCGCTTCGGGTTGGCATCTGAATGCCGGAGTACATGCCGTCGGTGCCGATGGCCATCTGATAGGTGGCTGGTTGCTTATAGGCGCTGGGGTACATTACTTCCAGGTAGGTCCAATTGTAGCTTTGTCCCGAGGGCGCTCCCTGATTCTTCTTGTCCCACCAGAGGTGTACGCTGGGGGCCATGAATATCTCCGAGTCGGTGATGCTGAGTGCCGAGGTGCGCTGGAAGAGCAGGTAGTTGAGGCGGTCCAGGTTGTAGGAGCCGTTCGGACAGGTCAGCTCGAAGCGGTACCACCCGTCGTAGGGCATCTCGGTGTCGGGCATGATCTCCATTGTCTGCTCTGCCGTTGTCTTTTGCGTGCTGCGGGCAGTGTTTTCCAGAACGACGGTGCCGGTGGCGGGATGGACGATGCGGACGCCGAAGGTGACGTACTTGCCGCTCTGGGCCTTGAACTTGGCATCGGCCCGGACGTGTCCCGTCGGGAAGTGGATGCCATAGACGAGGGTGGTTCCCTCGGTGTAGTTCCAGTTGATGTAGGTTGAGGAGCGCTGGCTGCCTGTGGGCAGTCCGTTAAGCTCCCGGTAGTGTCGTGCCGGCCAGATGGTGTCGGTCTTTGCCTGCCAGTCGGCAGCCTGCGCCGGCAGCATCGCTGCCAGCGCAAGCAGTGTCAGGAATAGATGTTTCAAGGTTTTAGTTTTTTTATGGGTTCTCAGTTGTTATTTTACCTTCAGGTATCTGCATCCGTGGGTGGGGATGGTGCAGTTCAGTTCGTCGGCGGTCAGGTCCTTCTGCCTCCACAGGTCGCGGATGCTGAGGTGGCCGGAGATGTACTTCCTGATGTCAACCTGCTTGTCTTCTGAGCCGACGTTGAAGATGCCGATGGCCTGGCTGCCGTCGGAGAGCGGACGTGCCCAGACTTCGATGTCGCCGTCTCTGGAGACGCGGTCGGCTTGCTTGCCGAGGATGTCCTGGTTGACCATGTTCACCTCGTGGTTGCAAAGCAGTCCTACGGTGAAGTCGTCCATCTGTGCGATGTCGCAGCCGATGAGCATGTTGGAGGCCAGCAGCGTCCAGAGCGTGATGTGGGTGTACTGTTCGTCGGGTGTGAGTCGGCTGTCGCGCAGGTTCGAGCTCCATCCCACCTTGCCCACGATGAGCATGTCGGGGTCGTTCCAATGGCCGGGTGCGGCGTAGGGGGCAAGGCCAGCCTGACGGCGGAAGCCGATGTCGTACATCGAGCGCCACGTGTCGGTGATGTCGCCTGTCGTGC
The DNA here is from genome assembly GCA_902763865.1 of uncultured Bacteroidales bacterium. GTDB lineage: Bacteria > Bacteroidota > Bacteroidia > Bacteroidales > Bacteroidaceae > Physcousia. The sequence continues at coordinate 153,232 of CACWTR010000012.1, forward strand.
GCCAGCTGTTGGCATCCACGAAGCGTCCCCATTCCCATACGTTGGCCATGCCGTACTGGCAGAGGCTGTAGAAGATGTCGCGGGGCTGTTCGCGCAGGAACTTCTGCATGAGCAGGTAGGGGCGCACGTACGATGCTACGCCCTTGTCCTTCTCTTTGGCGTGGGCCCGGCTGTAGCCGCACCAGTCATATTTCAGGTAGTCGATGCCCCAGCTGTTGTAGCTTTCGGCATCCTGCTGCTCGTGGTCGATGGAGCCGAGATAGCCGCCGCAGGTAAAGTCGCCCGGCGAGGAGTAGATGCCGAACTTCAGGCCGCGCTCGTGAAGCCAGTCGCCCAGGGCTTTCATCGAGGGGAACTTCTCGTTCACGGCAATGGTGCCGTCGGGGTTGCGCTTCTCGGCTTCCCATCCGTCGTCGATGTTCATGTAGCAGTAGCCATAGTCGGCCAGGCCCTTGTCGATGAGTGCCTGGGCCGAGGACATCACCTTCTCCTGCGACACGCTCAGTGCCCAGCAGTTCCAGGAGTTCCAGCCCATTGGCGGAGTCAGTGCCATCATGCGGTCGCCTACCTTCAGGGTGAATTTCTGCGAGGCCTTGCCCTTGGCGTTCTCGGCCACGACGGTGAAGGTGTAGTCGCCGGCTTTCTCTATCTTACCGCTGAGCACGCCGTCGGCTTCCGTAAGCTTGAGGCCCTTGGGCAGGTCGGCACAGGTGAACTTCATGGGCCTTTCGCCCGAGACGGGGAAACGGTAGATGACGGGCGAGCCGGGGCGCACTCCGAACAGCGGGGCTGCATTGAATCGCGGCGTGGCCGGTGCGGCGGGGGTCAGGATGTACTTCAGCGGCAAGCGGCGGGTCAGCTTCTTGCCGGTCTTGGAATCCGTATAGACAGCCTCCAGCACGCAGACTTTCTTCTTGTCGTACGGGATGGTGAGGCTGACGGGCTTGTCCTTCTTGACGCCCACCTTCTTCGATAGCTTCGACACTTCCTTTCCGCTCTCGCGGTCGGTGACGGTGATGTCGAGCTTGCCGCTCTGGGCTTGAGGATAGGAGTTCGTGAGCTTGACATCGACGTGGGCATTGCCGTCGTTCACGTCGGTGAAGTGCAGGGAGAGGCCGTCCATGGCACTCGGCACGCGGACGGAGAGGGGACGGTCGAAGAGTCCGCCCGGCTCGCCGCCGTTATAGACGCGGATTGCCACCACGTTGTCCTCGTCCCAGCGTATGCCGCCCGTCTTGGCATCGACGGGATAGCTACGCACGGCGCTCCAGGCCGACTTGTAGCCGCCCTGGTCGGCAGGCATGCCGCCTGTCTTGCCTATCAGCTTGCCGTTCAGGTAGCACTCGTCGGCATCGTCGGCCTTAGGCAGGTCGAACACGACGAACTTCTGCTGCTCGGCTCCCTTGAGCAGGCTGCTGGGGATGGTCAGATGGACGCGATACCAGGCATAGCCGTTGTTGATGACGTATCCCTGGTCGTCCCAGTTCATCGTCATGTCGATGGTCTTCCATCCGGCATCGCTGGTTTCGGGCTTGGCCCAGATAATGTTGTCTCCCTGATGGAAACGGGCTTGTTTGACACTCAGGTCCTGTGCCGATGCACAGAGGCCCAGAAGAATCATCACTGCGAGAAAGAAGTGTCTTTTCATAAGAATGGTTGTTATGGTTTTAGTTGTTTCTGTACGTTAGATAGCGCAAAGTTACGTTTTTTTTCTTTACCTTGAAACGATTTTGCCAAATAATTTGGGACGAAACCTTCAGCGACGCGTCATAAAAGTTATTTTCAAAGTTTGAAAATCAATTTTCACGTCATGAAAATATATTTTCACGGTTTGAAAATTAATTTTCACGTCATGAAAATAGTTTTTGCTCCCCGTTCTTGTGACTTTGGATAAACCTATACATTATTTATTATATATAGTCACCGGGGCTTCCTCCGTTTGATTGGAATCCCCCTCCTAATGTTTCGAAGTGTTAAAAAATCCTAAACTAATGTTCGTTTTCCTCGTTTTATGGTGCAAGTTTCGGCTATAAATCCTAACTTTGGGGCGGTAAAGAGTAATTTAACCAACAAAAACTAACTATAAACATTAACTTAAAACCTTTTAAGCAATGAGAAAACGTTACTTATTTCTGATGACGTTGTTGTTCCCATTGGCAACAATGTTGTCGTCGGGTACGGCGAAAGCTGCCGATCCCGACAAAGCGCTGTACGACGCTGCAATTGCAGCCGTACCAGATGGATCCTACTACATTACCACCGAAGTGGATGGAGTCAAGTACTACATCACCAAGCAAGGTGAGTTGGTAGAGAGAACAGAGTATGATGAAGTAGCGGACGGATTGTTCCAGATTTCGCAGGTTACCGGAGGTGCACTCTACGATGTCGGCTTCCTCATTGAAGCCGGCTCGGGGTCACATTTCTCCAACACTACCCTGACTAACGATAAGGCCAACCTGAAACCCGGCACCGGAGTCTTCCGCATGGACAGCGGCAACAACCGTAATGACTGGGAGAGGCAAGTGTTCTATTTGAACGAAGAAGGCAAGTTGGCCATTCGTTCTTGTAATACAGCCTATGGCGAAAGCAGCTGGGCGGATGCCGGACGTGCCTTCTGGACCTACGAGGTTGACGAGGCAGGCGATCCCGTCTATAGCGAATTCGGCCTTATGCCCGCCTATACCTACGAACCCGCCTTTATCTGGACCCTGGAGCAGCCCGCAGGCTTCGCACAGGTGAAGATGATCTACGACGGAATCTATAATAAGTATGAAGCAATGATTTGGGAGTACGATCCCGATGCACCCACAACCGTCAATCTGGGTACGGAATTCGGCCAGCTCGCCGGTTTTGACATATGGAAGGAGTTGTATGCATATCTTCAGGAAATCAATGCTATTTACGACAAGATACGCGAAGATGGCTATGACTACTATTCTGACCCCGACGCTCCCACGCTAGAAGAAGCCCAAGCCGCTGCTGCAAAGGCCGACTCCCTCTATCAGGCTCTTCTGGACAGCGAGGTGCCCTACACCATGCCCCAGAACGGTTACTACCGCATCATCGCCCACAACCGCTACAAATCTACTTTCGACGAGAGCGGCTTCGTGGATAAGGCTATCGCCGCTTCTTTCGACAAGAACCATGAGGGCAAGGCCGTGCACGCCACTCTCCGCAGAGACAGAGCCAACTTCCTCTGGAAGCTCACCAAGAGCGAAACAGGCGACAGCATCCTGATTCAGAACGCTGGTCTCGGCACCTACATCAGCCGCAGCCTGACTGACCAGGCCGACAACAAGGTAGTCATGACCGACAATCCCGACGACATCAGCTACGTAATGTTCGACTATGCCTACGACATGCCTCAGTATGTTGAGCCCGACGGCATCGGCGAAGAGAAAGACATCTTCAGCATCCGTCTCGCCAGCAAGTCAAGGAACGACAACCGCTATATCCACCAGATGAACCATGCATCTGTAGCAGACGACGCTTCACCTTGGGGTAACTACAGCGTTGACAGCGGCACAGAACAGGAGCTCGGCTTCTGGATCAGGACCTGGAATGCCAACAGAACAAACGACCTGAACACCAGCGAATGGTTCCTTGAGTACGTGCCCGACGAAGAGGCAGAACAGATCATCAAGGACTTCGAAGCCATCTTCAACCACGACAAGCTGGTTCAGCAGAACGCAGAACTCCGCGCCAAGGTTCTCGAGACCCTCACAAAGGCTAAGGACGTTGCCCACATCAAGATGATTAAATCTGTCGATCAGCTCTCCAGCCCCTACAGCGACTCTGTAGAAGGAAAGGACCTCGGTGTACTGCTCGACGGCGATGCCGCTACATTCTGGCACACCGACTGGCACGGCGAGTCTCCCGAAGGTATGTACTATAATGATATAGAATGCCACTACCTCCAGTTCTCCGGCATGGAAGAACTTGTTGGCGACTGCGAACTCTATGTCCGTGAAAGAAACAGCGACGACGACCGCGTGAAGTCACTCGCTCTCTTCGGCACAGACAACCTCAAGAACGAAGACGACGAATGGGAACTGATTGCCGACCTCACCCTGCCCAACACAGGTAAGGGCGCAGAAAGCACAGTATCCTTCAAGGTGGAGACTCCTTATCCCTACATCCGTATGCTGGTTTACAACACGGACGGTGCAAACTATGCCTTCCGTAAGTTCTGGCACGCTGCCGAGATTCAGCTCTACAGAGTCGAAGAGAACCCCAACTCTCAGTTCATCCTGATGGGTCAGGTAGCTCAGGACCTGCAGGACGCATACGACGCAAACTGCGCTATTGCCGACGCTGACCTCGACCTCAAGGACTATGAAGCTCTGAAGGCTGCCTACGAGGCATTCCTCGCTGCTGGTCTGGCCGATCCCGACGAGATGCGTAATGCACTGGACACCTATGCCAAGACCACAACCGGTGTCGTAGAAGGCACACAGCCCGGCCAGTGGGAAGACGTAACCGTTCCCAACCAGTTCAACGAACTCTATGCTGAAATCGAAGCCTACAACAAGGCCGGCAGGTACGACCAGACTCAGATTCACAAGTATGCCGTTATGCTCAAGGCTATGCAGAAGAGCGTAGCAGAGAAGGCCAACGGCGTGAAGACCGACAAGTGGTATCGCATCATGGTTCCGACAGAGGAAATGTACGACACCTATGGAATCAGCAAGGAAGGCGTTGACAAGTCCGGCCTCCGCGAGGATCAGGCCACACTGTTCGGCAACATCGTTGTTCCCGCAGTCTCCGTTTCTGAAGCTGACGTTGACGAGGAAGGCAACGAAATCACCGTTAACCACCTCGAAGCAATCGGCGGCGAAGACCTCCGCGAGTCAAACCGTCTGTACTTCATGGCCGAGGACGAAATTGAAGACAAGGATGCCAGCATGTTCCGCTTTGTAGAGCAGGAAGCTGACGCCAGCGACTACACTGCTCTCTTCCAGGATGTAAAGAACAACATGGTAATGGCCCTCGACATGAGCGTCACCTATACAAAGGGCGAACCTCTGATTACTAAGGCTTCTCAGCTCTCAAGTAATGCAAGCGACAGGTCCGAAGGCACCAACCTCGGCAACCTGATCGACGGCAACCCCGCAACCTTCTGGCACAGCGACTGGCACAAGGATGTCATGGCTCCTCCATATCTGCAGGTTGCCCTTAACGAACCCGTTTCCGGTCTCATCGAGGTGGCTGTAACACGTCGCCAGGGTAGCGACTTCGGCTCTACTGTCCGCATGTTCGTTCAGGGTAGCACCGACGGCGAGGCTTGGACAAATGTCGGCTATGTTGAGCTGCCCTTCACCAGCGTAAACGAATCTATCTCCAGCCAGCCCGTTGACCTGGGCGGTTCATTCAGCTACCTGCGCTTCATCAACACATGTAGAAACACGAATGGCACCGGTGGCGTAAGCCCCGAAATGGACCCCTTCGCAGAGCCTGCCAGCGTTGATGAGTACGACAAGACATGGACTTACTTCCACTCTGCCGAGTTCCAGGTTTATCCTGTAACAGCCGACAATGCTCTCTCTGCAAGCGGCAAGGCACTGCAGGATGCTTTCGCTGCTGCCAACAAGATTGTCATCAAGGACGTAACAGCTGAAGACCTCGCTGCCGCATCTCAGGCTTACAAGACGTTCCAGGCTGAGTTCAACGCCAAGGAAGGAAAGGCTGTTCTGCCCAACGGCGTAGAGAAGGCTCCCTCCACCTATGCTCTCCAGAACAAGGCTACCGGCCTGTTCGTCTTCGTTGACGGCACGGGCAATCAGAACAATGTTTATCTGAAGACCATCCCCACGATGTATAGCTACAAGGCTCTCGGCTACGAGAGAAGCTTGCTGAGCGGTAAGAACCTTAAGGGCGAAAGCACCAACAACATGCACGCCGGCGAGAGCGACCGCAGATTCTGCACATGGACCACTGCCAACCCCGAATCCAACTCCGGTCTCGTTATCCGCGAGGCAGACGAGGAATACGCAGCTCCCGAATCCTTCACCTATACCAAGGACGTGAAGCCCGGTCGCATCATCGACTGGTGTAACAGCGTAAGCATCACTCCCGTGGATGCTCCTGACGATGCTGTTGCCTACAGCGCAGTTGGTCAGTACACCACTGAGGACGGAGAAGAAGCAGAAACCTTCCTGGCTCTGAAGGCCGTCGAGTCTATCCCCGCCGGTGAACCTGCCATCTTCATCTTTGGCGATACAATAAGCTACGATGCCGAGGACGAATATGTTGAACCCATCAAGTTCACCATCCCCGGCAACGAGAAGCCGGTATTCGAGGGCAAGGCTGTCAACGGTCTCATCGGTACCCTCGTTTCCCTCCCTCTCAACAAGTACCTGATTTACTTCGAAGCCAACTATGCTGCTACTCCGGCAGAGGGCCAGAACCTCTCACTCACTCCTTGCAGTGCTGCTCTTGACCTCGACAACTGCCCGGTTGTTGATCCCGCAGGCAACTACGACTTCAGCATCAGCCTCGGCAAGGCAGCCTCGGACGTCATCGACGGCGTGAAGGACATCACCACAGCTGTTGAGAACGTCAGCAAGCCCGGCAATGTTTACACCATGGACGGCAAACTGCTCCGCACCGGTGCTACCCTGAACAGCCTCAAGTCTCTTGGCAAGGGTATGTACATCCTCAATGGTGTGAAGGTAGTTGTTAAGTAAAAAACTAATCTTTAGCAGAGGGAGCTTTTGGGGAGACCTGAAAGCTCCCTCTCTTGTTATACTACATATTATATATAATGTGTAGTACGTCTGTACAAAAACAAAAAAGCTTTAAGCATCCGCTATGAGAAACCTTAAGAGTCTGCTGCTGATAACATGCCTTATGCCATCCCTGAGCAGCATGGCACAGATTGAAGACTACGTCCTGCCCGACGGCAAGGTAGTGAAGATAGACCGCAGTGTGTTCCCCGACCTCAGGTATGACGTGACACCGCGTCCCCAGCCTGCCGACTATGCGGCACGGCGCAAGGCACGCAGGGCCAAAGCACAGGTTCAGTTGCCCCCCTACGTCTATAACGGCCAGGACAAGTACTTCCCTCCCATCTTCAATCAGGACGGCGGCTCCTGCGGCTCGGCTGCAGGCGTTGGCTATCAGTTCACCCATGAGATAAACAGCTATCGCGATGCCGATGCTTCGTTGCCCGAGAATCAGTACCCGTCGCATTTCACTTGGCTGATGGCCTATCAGACCAGCACGACGGAAGGAATGGCAAAAGGCAACGGCATCCCCAACGTCCCGACCTACGGCGGACGTACCTACAGCAGACTCTTCGGGCCTCAGACACACGACGATCCCGACTACGGCTGGATGCAGGGCTATGACAAATGGTACAGCGCCATGTGGAACCGCTCGGCCTACGACTTCAGCCTTGCCCCGACCAACACACCCGAGGGCCGGCAGGAGCTGAAGGAATGGCTCTACGACCACAGCGGCGACACGTCGATGCACGGCGGCGGCGTCGCGGGCATCGGCGTCGCAGCCTACGGCACCTGGGCCGTCATCCCCAGTTCCCCCGCTAACAAGGCAGCAGGTGTGGCCGGCATGAAGTACGTGCAGGCATGGGGCGATACCTACAACCATGCCCTCACGGTCTGCGGTTACGACGACCGCGTCGAGTTCGACCTTGATGGCGACGGCAAGGTGGGCGAGGCCGACGAGGACGAAGTCGGTGCCTGGATTATTGCCAACTCGTGGGGAGACGGATGGGAGAACAAGGGCTTCATCTACTGTCCCTACAAGTACAGCTATGCCGTCGGCAATGACACGTGGACGTGGACCCCGGGTGCCTACGTCATCCGCAAGGACTACCGTCCTCTGCGCACCATCAAGCTCCTGATGGACTACTCGCATCGCAGCGAGCTCCTGCTCTCTGCCGGCATTGCAGAAAACGTCAATGCCACCAAACCCGAGAAGACGATTCCCTTCGAGCATTTCCGCTACGCTGGCAACACGCTTGGTGCCGACCCTGCCCCCGAGGTGCCCATGCTGGGCCGTTGGGCCGACGGCATGCACCACGAACCAATGGAGTTCGGCTACGACCTGACGGACCTCACCTTCTCTGTTGACCGCACGAAGCCGCTCAAGTACTTCTTCATTGTCAAGACCAAGACAGGTGCCATCGGCAGCGGACAAATCTACAATGCCTCCATCATCAACTACGAGGTCGAGAACGAAGGCGTGGAGATTCCCTTCGAGGAGAAGAACGTGGAAATCAAGAACCGCGGACGCGAGACCGTCATCAGCGTCATCGTTCCCGGCGAACAGCTCTATCCCCCTGTCAACCTCAGCTATGAGGACGGCGTACTGGTCTGGACGGCTCCGCAACCTTCCAGCCTCACCCTGACGGGCTACTGCGTCTATGAAGGTCCAAGCCTCGTGGCCGAGTTGCCGGCGGGTCAGACATTCTTTGCGTCCGACGAGCATTCCCCCGAGGCTTTCACCGTCAGGGCTGTCTATCAGGCCGGCAAGTACCGCCAGGAGTCGGCTCCCACGAATCCCGTTCTCTTAATGCTCCCCAAGCACTCGACGAATCATGTCATCAACCTGAACGAAGCCGGCATCACCATCCCCAATGCCATTTCCGAGGTGATGGCAACGGCTACCATCGAGTTCTGGATGCGCAATGACCGCAACGTCAACTACTCGCACCAGGTCGGCCCGGGCTGGGGCAAGTTCCTCTTCCACAACAACAGCAACGGCTCGCTGTCCGTGGGGTGGGAGAGTAACAGCACGGACCGCCTGAACGTCGGCGGCGTGTTCACAACGCTCAACAAGTGGAATCATATCGCCATCGTCATCAACGGGAACATACTCACGCTCTACGTCAACGGAGTCAGGAAAGGAGCCATCACGTCCAAGACCTACTCCGGCCTGGTTGCGTTTGGCGACCTCCGCTTTGGCAATACGGGTAGCAACCAAGGCTGGATTGGCGGCCTGGAAGACATACGCATCTGGCGCACGGCCCGCACTCAGGCCGAGATTCGCAGCAACATGCACGTCCGTATCGCAGCACCCGCCCTTCACACCGACCTCCTGATTTATTTGCCGATGGTGACCATCGAGCAGAACGGCAAGACCATGCTGCGCGAGCTTGTCAGCGGCAAGCATGCCAGCTTCAGCTTCGGCCAGTGGGAGATTGTAGCGTCGGAAGAGCCCTCTTTGGACGCACCGACTGCGCCGACCCTCACCATTTCCGAGGAGGAGGCTACGCACCGGGCCGGTGTCCCCTTCCGCCTTACCGCAGTAACCTCGCTCATTGCCACGGCTTGGACCTGGACCCTGTCCGGCCCTGCACTGGAGCCATCCCAGCAGGGGACTGTCCTCCACGGCATCAGCCCCACGTTCAACCTCCCTCAAGCGGGGACATATAATATAATGTGTACGGCCACTTATGCCGACGGCTCTACGCTTACTGCCGAGAAGGAGATTGTCGTGGACGAAGGCGAAGCCCCTGTCGCTGCCTTCGATGTCGTTGCTGCCGAGCTGCCTGCGGGCGACCGCTTCAGCTTCATCAACCGCAGTCAAGGCACGGGATGCATCTACCAATGGAGCTTGCCCGGCGCCGAGACAGAGCAGCTGAACGGCACCAATGCCACAGCGCTCTATCCTGCCGTCGGCACCTTCCCCGTCACGCTTACTGCCACCAATTCCTATGGCACCAGCAGCGTGACCCACGAGGTGACGGTGCGCGAGTCGGCCCCCTCCGCACGCTTCGATGTCTCCGCGACGGCCATCATGCTGGGCGAAGGCGTGCAACTCATCGATGCCAGCCGCTACAGTCCTGCCTCCTGGCACTGGGAACTGAACAACGGATGCCGTGCACTGACCGTCGATGAGCAGTCGCCCTACGTCGTTCCCACCGCTCCGGGCATCTACGATGTCAGCCTGCACGTCACCAATCCTCTGGGCGAGAATACCCTGAAGATGGGCAGGTACCTCATCGTCAGCAACGACGACCCCCTCTCCTGCCTCAACTTCACGGGCACTGAGCGCCTGCAGATTCCCTGCCCCTTCAGCGAGGAACAAAAGACACTCACCCTTGAATGGTGGATGCGTCCGCAGCAGTGTCAGGGCAGCGTAAGCCTCACCTCAGCCCAAGGGAGCTTCTCTACGTCGGTCGATAACAAGGGCGCTCTCTCCGTCAGCCTCGGCACCCGCACAGTCCAGTCGGCAGAGGGATATATTGTCAGTGACGAGTGGCACCACTATGCCGTCATTTACAATGCAGGCACAGTCCGGTTCTTCCGCGACGCCGAACTCTTCAGTGCTCCTGCTGCAAGGCTTGCCACCCGCCTGCCTGCCCTCGGCAGCATTACGATGGGCGAAGAGGGCTTCAAGGGACAAATCGACGAGGTGCGTCTCTGGGCGTCCGCACTCACCGCCGATGGCATCAAGGGCTACTGCAACAGTCACATCGACGATGTCGCAGCAGCTCAGGCAGCCGACGGACTGCTGCTTTACTACGACTTCAACCAGAACGGCGGCGATGTGCTCGACCGTACCTCCGGCGGCTGCCACGCCCTGCGCATCGGCTTCGGTCCCGACGGCGATGCCTGGAACTCGGCCCTCGGCGTCTTCACCCTCGACACGCAGGCCCTCATGCACGGTGACATCTCAGCCAGTTACCTCACGAACTACAAGAATCCCTACATCACTGCTTCCGGAACAGTTAATCCCAGCAACAGCAGCCGCTTCCAGAAGCTGGCAATGCGGACCAGCCGCTCCAAGTGGAGGGACGCAAACGCCATCGTGAAGGGCAGCGTCACGACGGGAGCGCACATCGACACCAGCCACCACAGCGACATACAGTTCGAGACGCAGTGGAGCGGCTTCGCCACGCCCCTGCTCGACTATCGCCTCTGGCAGCCCGTCACCCTGCCCGCCGGCAGGTATCGCTTCAGCATCACGCCCGGCGATGTCGATGACATGCAGACGAGCCGACTGGTGGCCTGCACTGGCAGCACGATGGTCAGCGATGCCGAATGCGAAGAAAAGGCCCTGGCCTGGTGTCCACTTGCCACGGGCAGCATCAGCTTCACGCTTCAGGAGGAGACCGAAGTCTCGCTGGGCATCATCGTGAACCTGACCGGCCAAAGCAGCTTCGGCATCAATGCCTTCAAGCTGGAAGGTGTCACCATCGAGCCTCTCACCCCCGCGTCAAATCCCGACGGCATAGCCCTCCCTGCCTCATCTTCCGCGCCAAAGGAACTGCAAGGCATCTATGACCTCTCCGGACGCAGAGTGAGCGCAGACAGTCTGAAACCGGGCATCTACATCAAGAATGGCCGCAAGCATACCGTCAGATAAGTTCATGCGACGCGGTGCAAAACTATTTTCATGACGTGAAAATTGATTTTCACGTCATGAAAATAGATTTTCAAAGTTTGAAAATTAATTTTCACGTCATGAAAATAACTTTATGACGCGTTGCGTGAAGTTTTGTGTGCTGCCTCTACAAGTTTTGTATCGCTGCGAGAGTAGAAGCCCGACACGTTAATTTGTGTTAACAGTCGGGTGCGGCTATGCGTTTTATCGTGGATTTTTGGTAATTTTGTAGCTTAGATATGCGAATCCTATCGTTGAAAGCTAACACAACCAGCCATGAAGAAGATATCCTCACTGCTTCTGCTCCTGCAGCTTTGTATCGGCGTTGCAGCCCAGAGCCCCGACAGCCTGACCTTTGCCGTTCTGGGCAACTCCATCTCCACCTACTACGACTATCTGCCGGCGGGTTATGCCGTCTATTATACGCAGGACCGCGAGAAGAGCGTGGGTTTTCAGGTGGGCGATACCTGGTGGATGCAGCTCAGCCGCATGTCGGGCCTGACCTTCCTGGCAAATGCGTCGTGGAGCGGCAGTCGTGTGGCAGCCGATGAGCTGAACAGCAATGCCCCTTTCCTGAGCAACCACCGCGTGAAAGCCTTGGGGCGGGCAGGCAATCCGGACCTTATCTTCATTGCCGGAGGGACTAACGACTGGAACGTAGCCAGGGTTCCCTTGGGTGAATACCGGACGTCGAACTTCACGGACTCCGTTTCGTTCCGAGGTGCTTACCAGCGGCTCCTGTACAAGCTGACGACCCGCTATCCGCAGGCCCGCATCGTCTGCCTCAGCATCTTCCCGAGGGGCAACGGCGTGAACGACAAGAACGCAAAAGGCTGGTCGCAGGCCGATGCCAACGCCAGTATCAGGCACATTGCGCAGCAGTTCGGCCAGACCTATATTGATTGCACCGGCGTGGCATGGGGAAGCAACTGGGATTTCTATACCTTGGACCGCTTGCATCCCTCGGCAGCCGGGTCCACACTGCTGGCGCAGCACATCTACAATGCCTTGATTTCGCAGAAGGTCATTACACGAGCCTTGAAGCGGAAGGACGAGGTGGAGGAGGCCGAGCGTCTGCTCGACATCAGCTTCACGGCGGATGGCATCGTCAACAACGGAACCTACGATGCCTGCAAGGTCGGCAAGCATGGCGGCGCCACCACCTTCTACGATGCCGCCCGCAACGTCTATTATGGTTGCGCAAAAGCAAAGGCCACCGACTATTTCTATGCCACCTACGACGATGATTCTCCCCTGGCCGAAGCCTTCAACAGGGGCGTGACGTGGGAGATGCTGGTGCGGCTCGACGGCCTGGCTGACCACAGCGGGAGCATCAGTCGCACTTGCATCCTGGGCAACGAGGCAAACGGCGGCTGGGTGTTCTACAACTCCGAGCTGGCAAGCTGCTTCAGCTATGCGAATGCCAGCGGGGTCAGGAGCACCATGAAGAGTATTGCCGGCGACTCCATCCTGCTGAGCGGCAAGTTCTACCATCTGGTCGTGACGATGGACCGCACGAGCCACGTCATGCGCTACTTCGTCAACGGCAAGCTGGTCTGCACCGGTACCCGTGCCGGCACCGACATGGCCCTGCCCCAGTGCGGCTCGCCAAAGGGACGGAAGAACATGTGGATATGCCTGGGCGGAGATGCCGTCTCCGGCATCTTCACCAGCGGAGCCGAGAACTCGTCGGCCTGCAGCTTCGTCTTCGCCCGCATCTACGACGGAGCCCTCTCGCAGAAAGCTGCTCAGGGCCTCTACAGCGACGAAGTCAGACGGTTCACCGAGTCACCCGCCGGGGGGACAGAACTGTTCCTGGACTGTGAGTTCACTCCGGACGGGACCTTCAACCATGCGCCCTTCTTCCGCGACAAGTCGGTTGTCATGATGGGCGAGGTGCCGGTCACCTACAATCCCGACATCAACCTCTACGAGGCCAAGTTCAGCAGGACGCGGACGCAGTTCTTCAAGTACCTCATCGGCGACAGCCCCGACATCATGAACCAGCTCTCGGATGCCTACAGCGTCGAGGTCTTCTGCCGCAGCACCGAGGCTTTGCCCGCAGCAGCCATGAGGCCGCTGGGCTTCACGAATGGCTACGGATTCGGCCTGCAAATGAACAACAAGGGCAACATCGGCTATGCCACTACCACACAAGGCAGCAAGGCCGACGGGACACACGCCAAGACACAATGGACGTGGGTCGGTGCAGGCACCCTCACAGCCGACTACACACACTACGTCATCGTCTATGACCGCAAGGGCTGCCGCTCGCAGCTGTACATCAACGGCCAACTGGCCGACACCCGCTCCCTGACCTTCAAGGAGTGCCCCGTCTATGAGTGGGCACCCTCCACGTGGCTTGCCATAGGCGGCGACGCTTCCGGCAATTACGGACAGTCCACATCGGTCGGCAGCTACTCCTTTGACGGCGACGTGGCACTGGTGCGCATCTACGGACGTGCTCTCAAACAGGACGACGTACAGCAGCTGCTCGGCATCCTCGGCACTCAGGAACAGTCCTACACCCTGGGAACAAACGGTTACACGGCAGTCTGCCTGCCCTACGTCTGGCAGGTGCCCGAGGACTGCACTGCCTACATCGTCACTGAGATTGCCTCCCCTTCTGTCTTGCTGAAAGCCATAGCCCGAGCCGGTGAATACGTTCCCTACGGCACGCCCGTCCTTGTCCAAGGTCCCGCAAAAACCACCATAACGTTGAAGGCAGAGAACAAGGACAGCGCCCGGGCCTTCATGGATGCAGACGCGTCCGACGGCGTCAACCTTCTCGTCGGCACCTATCCGGGCAGGACGATTGCCACGGGCGAAGGCTACTGCCTGAAAGCCACCGGCGAGAACATCTACCGGACCATGTCCTCCGTGGCATTGCCTCCCTTCAGCTGCTACATGCCCTCTGCTGAGAAGCGGACTTACTTCAAGCTTGAGGAAACCACAGACGGAATATCAGAATGTCCTGAATACCATGACTACTCGGAATACTCAGAATACGCCGGTGCTATCTATGACCTCAGCGGTTGCAAAGTCGAAAACCGTAAATCGTCGAATCCCCAATTATTACCCAAGGGCATCTATATCTTCGGAGGCAGGAAGATAATAGTGAAATAAATAATCTTGCTGGATTTTGCCGGAGATATTTGGCATTTCCATCAAAAATCTTTACACTAAGATTCGCCGCCACACGCAGTTTTTTTGATAAATCCAGTACTTAGTCTTATAAGAGCGTAGACTTATTGCCATAAGTACACGTTCTTGTCGCCAACAAGCCACGTTGTTGCGACCATCTTTTCACAGCCTTTTTTGTGTAAAAGAGTGCTCTTCTTTGCTAAAAATTGATGTTTTGTGATATTGTGTTTGCGTTATGCTTCAAGAAGGTGCGCTGTAACCACCTGGTAATCAGCACGAATTCGATTTAAGCGAATTTCTTCCGTCAGGGGTGTCTAAGTGCCTCCAGACGCTTAAAACGCTGCCAAAAAGAGTGCAGTTGCGAACAATTATTACATTCTGGGGTTATTGGCTGCCTCAATGACGTGTGCCCTGTCCTTAAATTATGTTAAATGTTAGTACCTTGCGATACAAGGTATTGTAATTATGCCTACCTTTGCAGTGTCGAAACATGTTAACTGTTAGAAGATGAACACCGACAACACAAAGTCTCAGATGCGTAAAGGGATGCTGGAATACTGCATTATGCTCCTGCTGCGACGGCAGCCCTGTTATGCCAACGACATCATCCAGCGTCTGCACGAAGCACAGATGATTGTGATGGAAGGCACGCTCTATCCGCTGCTCTCGCGGCTGAAGCGCGACGGACTGCTTGGTTACGAATGGCGCGAGAGCACGCAGGGACCGCCACGAAAGTACTATGTCCTGACCGACGACGGGCAGCAGGCGCTTGATCAGCTTGACGCGAGTTGGGAGGAAATTCTACGAACAGTGAATATATTAAAGATTAAGGAATAAGAATTAGGGATTATGAAAAAGAACATCAGCATCAACCTCTTTGGTACATTATATAATATAGATGAGGATGCATACAACCTTCTGGAGAACTATCTGAAGAGTATGCAACGCTACTTTGGCCGTCAGGAAGGCGGCGAGGAGATTGCCGACGACATTGAGCATCGTGTAGCAGAACTCCTTTGGAAGAAACGCGAAGCAGGCATGACGGCTGTCGACATCAATGTTGTGAAGGAAATCATCGACACGATAGGCAATGCCGAAGATATAGCAAGCGACGACGGAAACAAGTCAGAGAGTGGCTTCGCCTCATATAACAAGCGGGAGGGCAACAGGCAAGAGACTAACTTCAAAGAAGACTTCAAACACTTCGTCAAGGATGCGGAAAAATTCACACGCGACACTTACGACAGAGGACGTGAGCATGTTCGCACACACCGTTTCTATCGTTGTGCAGACGACAAGGTGCTGGGCGGTGTCTGCTCAGGACTGGCAATCTATTTCGAAGCAGGCAGTCCGCTTATCTGGCGACTCGGTGCAATTGCACTCACACTCCTTGGCATCGGTCTGCCTCTTCCTATTATATATATAGTAATGTGGCTCGTGACACCTGCAGCCATTACACCGGAAGATCGTCTGCGTCAACAAGGTAAGGAAGTGACACCCGACAATCTTGTTCAGCAGGTAAAGAACGATTCGGAGCCTGTTATTGTGAAGGACGAAAACAAGGGATGTCTCGTGGGTTGCCTCATCGTTGCGGGCATCTGCATTCTGTTGCCCTTCATCTTCTTCTTTTCCATTTGGGGAAAATTGCTGTTCGACATCTGGTCGTTTTAGCTAATCCTTCTCCCTTTGCTCTCTTTGCAACGCTTCCCAGCCGCTGCGGTCCTGCCATTGGACAAAGAGCGTCTTGAACTTGTCATCCCCAAGCCGCTTCTTGCCCAATGAGATGCGGGCATAGGTGGAAGACCATTCCTCGAGGTTCCGCTCGCGTGTGTAGTCCCATTTGCCGTACTTGCGGCGCAGCTGTTTGCGTATCTGGCTGGTCTTCATCAGCAGGCCGACCTCGTTGGGACCAATCTCCACGAACCAGACCGTAACGAGGTGCACGGTGTGGGACTGCGGCGTAGAATGCACCTCAATCCTTGCGCCCACGCCGTCGAAGAGGCCAGACAGGACGGTGCATTCGTCGTCCTCTTCCTCAAAGGTGAAGCCTTTGTCCTCGATGGCTTCGACAAATTCGTCCCTGTCACCGCCGAGTTCCACGCCGAGGAACACCGAATGTTGCTGAGCTGCGATGCCAAGCGACATAGCCAGCATGATGTAGAGCAACCGGAATCTCACTTTCTTGCAACCTTTCTTCCTTCCTGTACAACGATGCCTTTCTTCGGCATGCTTTTTCCGACGAGTTGTCCGCCGAGGTTGACCAACATTGAACTTTGCTTGCCGGGCCTTGCCTCAGCTCTGCCTCCAAAAGGGCGGCGTACACTGCCGATGCCGTTGGGGTCATCCTGCCCGATGCTGACCACATCGCCTTGCTTCACGTCGGGGATGGTATAGACACTGCTTTCGCCGTCGCGTATCGGGACTACTTCTTTCCCATTCAGGCGGATGACGTAGTCCGCAAGTCCTTCGTAGCGGATGCGCAGCGGCTGACCGGCATTCGACGTGATGCTGATGTCGGTGGCTTTACCGTCTGCCCAGGCTATGCCGACAGTGAAGTTTCCCTGTGCTTTCAGCCCCGCGACGCTACCTGCTTTCCATGCCGACGGCAGGGCAGGAAGGATGGAGACGATGTCGTCATACGACTGCAGGAGCATCTCGCAGATACCGCTGGTGCAGCCGTAGTTGCCGTCAATCTGGAAGGGAGAGTGCGCGTCGAACAGGTTGTAGTAGCAGCCGCCATGATTGGCCATCTCAATGACGTAGCTGCCCGAGTGCCTCAGAGCCAGCGAGAGGTTCTTCCGGGCCCGGTTGCCGTCCAGACAGCGGCTGTAGGTGTTCGTCTGCCAACCCATCGACCAGCCTGTCACGTCGCCGTTGCGGGCAATCTGCCCGTTGTAGGCTGCCTGGAACAGACGCTTGCCTTCGGCGCTCTGGTCGAAGGCGCTGACCTGCGAGAAGGGATAGAGGCACATCAGGTGAGAGAGGTGGCGGTGCGCAGGGTCAGAGAGTGCGTTGTTCTTCCATTCCGAGATGCAGAGCTTGCCGCCGTAAGTCTCTGTCCAAAGCCCGCGGTCGAAGTTGTCGTAGAGGTCACGGATGGCTGCTATCTGCGAGGCTGTGAGGGGAGACTTGTCACCAAGCTCCCTGTGACCCTTCATCACCTCGTCCAGCAACTCGTAGCTTGTCTGCTGCGCGAAAGCTGTCACGTCGTAAGGACCATGCTCAGGACTGAACTCGTCCTTGATTTCGTACAGTCCTTTGTCGTCCTTTGTCGAGATGGACTTGATGAAGAGTGCACACTGGTACATGACGGGTAGCGCCTTGCGGAGGAACTCTTTGTCCATCGTGTATTTGTAGTGACGCCAGAGGTGTGTGCAATACCATGCTCCGAGCGTCTTCATGTTGCTGTTGCCCCATGTCGATGTGCCGCCGAAGATGTTGTTTTCAACGGCAACCGTCCATCCCTTGGCACCGCTCTTGAGCTTGGTGGCGAAGTCGTACCAGGGCGAGCGCGAGCCGGGCGCTCCAAGGTCCAGAATATGGTTGAGGAAAGGCAGGTGCATCTCCGAGAGGTTTGCAGGGTCTGCCGGCCAGTAGTTCATCTGCACGTTGATGTCGGCATGTATGTCGCAGTGCCAGAAGCCGGAGTTGCTGCGGTCGTTCCAGATGCCTTGCAGGTTGGAGGGCGCGTGGATGCTGTTGTCCAGGTTCGCTCCGATGGTCAGGTAGCGTCCGTACTGGAAGTAGAGAGCCTCGAGGAAGAGTCCGTCGCTGCTCGTCTTGTTCTTGTCCGCAGCATTGTAGAACTTGACAAGGTTCTCCGTTGTCCTTGTCGATGGGTTGCCGAGCTGTAGGCTGACGCGGTTCATCAATGCGCTGTGAGCTGCCTTGTGGTCGGCGAGCAGGGTCGTGTAGTCCTTGTCGGCAGCTGCGTCGATGCGTGAGGACACGGTCCTCGACAGCTTGGCGGCGGTTGCTCCGCTCACGCAGCCTGGCTTGCTGGCATCGTAGTCTGTGGCTGCTGCCATGATGATGTCCATCCAGGTGGCGTTGCTCACGCCGATGCCTTCCGGCGAGGCTGTCACCGTGCCGTCTGTCCGGACCTTGAAGCATGTGTTGTAGCTCACGATCTGCATCTTTCCGGAGAAGGTGGCGGAGGCCGTGCCGTTGTTCTCAGCCTTGTAGGTCACGTCTCCCGCACCGATTTGGTCGTCGGGCGCGTAGCTGATGCCGAGCGTCATCTTTTCCTGTCCCTTTGCCTCGTAGTGTGCCAGGAAGACGTGGTCTGTTGCCGAGGCGAAGTAGCGCCTTTCGAAAGTCGTCTGATGGTCGGGCGACAGGAAGTTGACGCCGGCTACGCCGTCGATGATGTCAAGGAAGCGGTTGTAGTCCTCGATGGGCTTGCCGTCGGAGGCTTTGGCCGAGAAGGTGCCACTCATGTCCTCGACCAGGATTGAACCGAAGTTCTGGAAGTAGCCCTGATTGCCCGAGTTGGTGGCTGTGCCGCTCCAGAGAGTCTTCTCGTTGAACTGGATGTTGTCGCAGAGCACACCACCGCGGATGGTGGCACCTATCTGCCCATTGCCCATCGGCAAGGCGTACTCCATCCAGGTGTCGCTTACGCCGGTGGCCGTGGCAGGCATGTCGTACCAAAGCGAGAAGTCGTGGATGTCGGAGGGCCTGGTGCCTTTCTTGCCTACGCAGAACTCGGCGGGGACGCCCTGAACGGCGAAGATGAAGCGCGAGCCGGTATCGGTGTTGCCTGCGGCATTGTCCCAATAGGCCAGGTAGTTGCCGCGCTTGTTCCAGTACTTGTGGGCGGAGCCGTGGTCCTTAATCCAGAATCCTGTCCCGTTCTTGCCCATGTCGAACTTCGTGACGTTTGCAGTGTTGGTTGCAGCCACCATCTTGGCCCTGCCTCCGTCCTCACTTCCCGACATGCCCAGCACGTAGTTTTCGCCTCTGACTTTGTTGTAGAAGATGTAGCCGTCGGCATCGTTGCCCGTGAAGGTCCACAGCCCGTAGTCGCTAGTGTCTTCCTGTGTGTTGTTCAGCAGCAGATAGACGCCGTCCTTGTAGCCGGCTTTCGTGCTCAGGTAGCCGCCGTTGCCGACCCTTATGGTGTACCACTTGGCATTGCTCAGGTCAACGGCATGGCTCATGCCGGCGAGCATCATTGTCAGGAATAGGAGGTAGATGTGTTTTTTCATTGTATGCGTTGTTTTGTTGGGTTCGTGAACTATGGTGTGCAAATGCTAAAGCCCTTCGCGCAGGAAGTCGAGCATCTCGAAGATGTCGTCCTTCGAAGCCTGCTGGTTGATGCGTATGTCGCCGATGCCGCCCAGGAGGGTGAAGTTGATGATGTCGGCCTCGTTCTTCTTGTCGTGTCTCATGAATTCATAGAGGTGCTCGTACTGCTTGCAGTTGAAGTCGAATTCTCCGTAGTGCTGTCGTATGAAGCCTACAGCCTGACGCAGCCTCTCCGTCGGGAATCCGCATTTCACCGTGCTCAGGTAGAGCTCGCAGATGAGTCCCCATGCCACGGCGTATCCGTGCAGGACGGGATGCCCTCCTTCCAGGGCGAGGCTTTCGAGGGCATGACCGGCTGTGTGACCGAGGTTGAGGGCCTTGCGCAGGCCCTGTTCCGTCGGGTCTTGCTCCACGATGCCCTCCTTGATGGCAACGCTCTTTGCCACCAGCGAGCCGAGGCGTCCGAAGTCGGGGGCTTCGATGTCGAAGCGCAGCAGCTGCATCCAGCTTTCCTCGTCGCTGATAAGTCCGTGCTTGAGCATCTCGGCGTAGCCTGAGAGGAGATTCTTCATGTCGAGCGAGCGAAGGAAATCCGTGGAGAGGATTACCGTGGCGGCGCAGTTGAAGACGCCAATCTCGTTCTTCAGTCCGCCGAAGTTGATGCCCGTCTTGCCGCCGACGCTGGCATCGACCTGACTGAGCAGTGTTGTCGGGACGTTGATATAGGCCATGCCGCGCTTGAAGGTGCTTGCGGCGAACCCGCCCAGGTCTGTCACCATGCCGCCCCCGAGGTTCAGCAGGAGCGAATGGCGCGTGGCACCGCCCTGCTGCAGGGCTGTCCATACGTGGGTGAGCGAAGCCAACGTCTTGTTCTCGTCGGTGTCGCCGATGGTGATCATGTGCGCTTCCCTCAGGCTTGGCAGTCCACCGACGAGGGGCCAGCAGAGCCGCAGCGTCGTGGTGTCGGTGAGCACGAAGAGCCTGTCGTGGGGACAGCGCCGGATGGCTCTCTCTACGTCCCCGTTCAGGTCATGACTGATGATGACTTCCTGTTTTGTCATTTTCCGAGCTATGAAAGATAAACGTCCGCAAAGATACACATATTATATTATTATAGCTACAAAACAGGGAGGAAGAAACTTGAAAAGAAAGAAAAAAGGAAAAAAGTGGAGCAAAAGTTTGGCAGTTCCGTGAAAAAGCTGTACCTTTGCGCTCGCAAATCCGAAAAGGATGGCGGATGGCGGGATAGCTCAGCTGGTTAGAGCGTCGGATTCATAATCCGGAGGTCGTGGGATCGTGACCCACTCCCGCTACGAATCTGAAAGACCTGCAATGAAGACGTTGCAGGTCTTTCCTGTTTTCTGGACGTGCTATGAGAAGACTCCTTACCTTCCTGCTCCTGATGGCGGTCAGCGCCGCCGGCGTGCCGGCAGTCAGGATGCCCGTGCTGAAGGCCTACTTCGACGGAGGCCTTAGTGCCGACATGGAGTATGCCGACGGCTCCATGCAGCTGACCGACGCCGACGGCAATGTGACAGAACTGCCGGCCCGGTTCCGCACCCGCGGAGCGACGGCCCGGTCCTACATGATGAAGCCTTCGCTCAACATGAAGCTGCGCACCGGGGACTATGCGGCGGAGGCCGACTCCTCGCTGCTGGGGATGCGCTCCTGCTCGTCGTGGATTCTCGATGCTATGGCCATAGACCGCATCTGCATGCGTAACCGCGTGGCCTTCGACATCTGGAACGACTTCTCGCACCTGCCCTACAAGACCAGTTTCCAAAGCAGGAACGGCACGGAAGGCCGCTTCGTGGAGCTGTACATCAACGACCGCTACTACGGCATCTACTGCCTCTCGGACCGCATCAACCGCAAACTGCTGGACCTGAAGAAAGTGCTGGAGGAGAGCGACGGCAGTTTCACCGTCCGCGGCGTCCTGTACAAGAGCGGAACGAATGACATCGCCAACCAGAACGAACCATGCTACAGCGAGGACTCCGCTGCCTGCGTCATCGAATGGCACAACGCCTGGGAGCTCACTTATCCCGAGGACTTTGGCAGCCGGCAGGCGTGGAAACCCCTGCAGGACGCTGTCCTCAGAGGGCATTCCGGGGAGTATGTCAAGAAGTATTTCTACCTGGAGAACCTGGCGGACTATCAGCTCCTGGTCATGGCCCTCTCCATTGCCGACAACTGGGGCAACAAGAACCGTTTCCTCAGTGTACGCAACATCACGAAGGACATCGACGCCCCCGATTCCACCGAAGCAAACCGCCGCCGCTTCGTCATGACGCCTTGGGACCTGGACACCAGCTTCGGCGGCCACTACGACGGAGCAGCATACGGAGGCAGCTACGAGGAATGGCCGGTCAGCTCGATTGCCAAGAACTCGCCGTACCCCATCGGACCTGTCAGCGCCGACCCTGAGTATCTTGCCATATTGAAACGCCGCTGGACGGAAGGCCGAAAGGGTGCTTTCTCCGTTGCTGCCGTGTGCTCCAGGCTGGAGGGTTACCGCGACCTCTTCCTCGAGAGCGGAGCCTGGGAGCGCATGGTTGGGCATTTCGACGCGCAACCGTCCCGTCCCCAGTACGTCCGTGACCTTGCCGCCGAGATAGGTTTCATCGAAGAGTGGTACAGGAACCGCTTCCGCGAGATGGATGCCTACTTCGGAATCGAAAGTGATGACGACGGCATAGAGGTCATCGGCGCGGATGATGCGAAGGCTGACGACCCAATCCGTAGGCAAGGCCCTGCGGTATTCAACCTTTCCGGCCAGCGCCTGAAAGGGCCCGCCACCGGCATCTGCGTCACGGAAGGAAAGGTCTTTCTGAACAGAACTTCCAGGTGACACCCCCCTTCCGCCACCGCACAACCCCCATCTCCTCCCCAGACAAAACCCTTTTCGACGTGTCATAAAACTATTTTCACGTCATGAAAATTAATTTTCACGTCATGAAAATAGATTTTCAAAGCGTGAAAATTAATTTTCAAACTTTGAAAATAACTTTTCTTCGCGTTCTTTCGGGTTTTATGTGTCGGGTTATCGGCGGATTGTTTTCCTGCCGTCCTGGATGACGATGCGGCTGTTTCCCCCTTTGGCAGGGCGACCGCTGAGGTCAAAGGCTGCTGTCTTGCTTCCCCGGGAGAGGGTGGGAGCGAGGCCCGTTGCATCGGTCACGATGACGGTGCGTGCCAGCGAAGCGTTGCGGTTGTCAACGTAGGCTCCTGCGGCAGTGCCTACGTGGAAGAGGCGCGAGTCCTTGGCATCGGTGTAGTTGCCGTACTTGTCTATGCCGGCGTCGTCCTCTTCGTCGCCGCCCATGAAATCAATGGCGTAGCGTCCGGGCTTTGCATCCTCCGGCACCGTGACGAGGAAGGTGATGCGGATGCTGTCGCAACCGTTGCGCCAGCAGGCTGAGATGTTCTTCGGAATCTTCGTGACGCTTTTGAAGCCGGTCCAGGCATAGCCCGTCCTGGGGCATGCGGAGTTGTAGAACTGCGACAGCTTCTCGCAGGGTTCCATGTCGTGCGAACTGCAGGCCGGCGAGCCGTCGCTGTAGTAAACCCAATCCTCGGCGAACTGCCGGTGTGCGCCAGGCGGCACGGTTGCTGTCCAGCCCTTAGGCAGGCGGACTCCTGCGTAGCTCCAGTCCGTCACGAAGTTCTGCACGTCCGAGCCGTCGTCGATGACGGTGAAGCTGACTTCGAAGGTCTGTCCCGGCTCAACCTCGCTCGGAGCGAAGGTGGAGACAAGCTTGTAGCAGGAAAACAGGAGCAAGGTGCAGGGAACAAGGAGCAGGAGATTTCGGAATCTGTGTAGCATAGTTGAACTATGAATTATAAGCTAAGAGTTGTGAGCTATTCGAACACTGCTTTCCAGTTGTATATACGGAAGAAGTACGGACGGTAGAAGTCGGCAGAACCTTTGGCGTTGAAGTTGTCGGCCCATTCCCGGCAGTCAGTGTTCGTGGAGAAGACCAGTTCCCCTTCTCGGGAAAGGGACTGGTGGAGGTGGGGCATGTAGAAGTGCTGATAGGTGCGGGTGCCAAGCTTGTCGAGCACGTATGGCATCGTCCAGAGCTGGTGACACTCCTCGAAAGGCCCCCACGGATGGCGACTGCGCATGATATAGACCTGCTTGGAAAAGGGGAATCCCTGTGCCGTCATGTAGTACCAGTCGCCCTCCCTGAACACCCAGGCCGTGGAGACACTTCTCGAGCTGATGGCAGAGCGCCTGACTTCCTCTGGGGTGGGGTAGGTGGCCTGCCAACGGAAGATGCCGTCTTGGTCGGCAACGTAGTATTCCCAGGGCGAGCGGAGGTCGTGGGTCGCAGAGCGGGCCACGACGGGCGAAGAGGTGTTCAGCTGGTCGTCGGCTTTCTTCTTGTACTGATAGCAGGAATAGAGGTAAGTGTGTCCGTCCGCATCCTCCCAGAGCGTGGCACCGTAGCCGACGGGGTCTTTCTCCAGGAAGTTGTGGTCAACGCTCAGGAGCCGAAGGTATGTGCTGCCGCCCGGTGTCCCTTCGAGCGAGTAGATGGCCAGGGCGCGGTTGTCGCTTTGCATGAGGTTCTGCGTGCCGTTATATACGCCGGCCCACAGCACCTGAAGCTGTCCATCGACTACCGTTCCGTCGCCGGCCCAGTAGAGGTAGGTCTGGTCTATCTCGCCGCTGCGTATTTGTGCCTCGGTCTTCTCGCCCTTCGGATGGCGGAGGTGAGTGCGGCAGTGGTAGTAGCCACTCCCCGACGAGTTGGTGCGCTGCACCCAGTCAGCCAGCCACTTGAAGTTGCTGCTCTTCGTGCCGGGAAGGCCGTCGTTGCCCGCCGTCTGCACCATGATGCTGTTGCGCGGGAAGTTGCAGGACTGGCGTATGCGCGAGGCGGCGGCAGTGGCGCGACCGTAGAAGCTGTCGTTGAAGCTCCAGAAGATGTTGCCGTCGGGCAGCGCCGTCGTCTGTACGCCGTCGCCTCCGTTCCAGCCGAGCGTGCGGGTGAAGAGGCCGTCGTAGAGCTTGTCCTTATAGACATAGACGTTGTGGTTGGCATTATTGTGTGGCAGGTATTCCAGCTCCCAGCCGTCGTCGGGCCGGGGCACGGGCCATCGCAGCGTGTCGGCTTCCGCGTCGTGTGTCATGTCGCCTTGTGCCCCCGCTTCCTCCGTGAAGGGCAGGCAGCACAGGAGGATGAGTGTGAGTGCAGTTCTCCTCATAGGTCGTTCTTCTTTTCGCAATTCGGCTGCAAATTTACCAATTTCTTCTGTTTCTATGCCGATAATGTTTGCTGAATTTGCGCTTTAATGCCCCACGATTCAAAAAACGGCGGTGAAGCTTGCTTGCTTGGACAAAAAATAGTATCTTTGTAGGTTGAAATGTTATTCCAGATGAAAAGAACCGTTATCATAGCCATTCTGTTCATAACGACGCTTTCTGCCGTTTGCCAGACCTCGACGAAGCTTGCCGGTACCCCTATCGGCTCGCCCAACATCGACTACAGCACCAACAAGTCGAGCACTACGGTCAACACGCCGGCCCACGCCTTCGACGGCGACTACTCGACCTTCTATGCCTCGATGGACCGTGCCCGTACCTGGGTAGGTCTCGACCTGGGGCAGGCCCATGTCATTACGAAGGTTGGCTGGAGCCCCCGCACGAGCCAGTTGCAGCGTGTCCAGCTCGCCCTTTTCGAGGGCAGCAACAGCCCCGACTTCCTCGACGCCGTTCCCCTCTACCTCATTCCCGGCCCGGGCGAGGCAAACGTCATGCATTATGCCGACGTGAAGGTGACGCGCGGCTTCCGCTATGTGCGCTACGTCGGCCCCAGCGATGCACGATGCAATATCGCCGAGCTGGAGTTCTACGGCTACGAAGGCGAGGGCAAGGATTCCGTTTGGTATCAGGTGACGAACCTGCCCACCGTGAGCATCCACACCTATGCCGGCTATGACCCGCGCGACAAGGTATATGAGATGCCGTCCAACATCACCATCACCTACGACGGAGGCACACGCATCCAGGAGTACCCCATCACGACCCGCGGACGCGGCAACGCCTCGTGGGGATTCCCCAAGAAACCCTGGCGCATCAAGTTTGCCGACGGCAACAGCCACCACATGCTCAAGGGGTCGCCCCAGGAAAGCCCGTCCAAGGCAAAGAAGTGGACACTCATCAACAACTACGGCGACAAGACCCTGATGCGCAACTGTCTGGCCTTCGAGGTAAGCAAGCGCCTCGGCGTCTCCTACACCCCCTGGTGCCAGCCTGTCGATGTCATCATGAACGGCGAGTACAAAGGCTGTTACCAGCTCTGCGACCAGATTTCGGTTGACAAGAACCGTGTCCCCATCACCGAGATGGAGACGTGGGACAACGCCGAACCGGAGCTGACAGGCGGCTACCTCGTCGAGGTCGATGCCTATGCCAATCAGGAGACAAGCTGGTTCACTAGCAGTCGCGGCAACCCCGTCACCATCAAGCATCCGGGCGACGACGACATCACAACCGAGCAGCGCAACTATATCCGCGGCTATTTCAACCTGATGGAATCGGCCCTCTTTGCCTCCAACTACACCGACCCCACGGATGGCTACCGCAAGTACCTCGACGTCGAATCCTTCCTGAAGCACTTCGTCGTCGGAGAGTTCTCAGGCAATATGGACACGTACTGGAGCACGTATATGTATAAGGATCGCGAGGAAAGCCAATTCCACGTGGCTCCCTGCTGGGACTTCGACCTGGCCTTCGACAACGACGGACGCATCTATCCCGTCAATGGCCGCAGCGACTGGGCCTATCGGGGAGGCAGCTGTGCCGGAGACATGCGGAACTTCGTTAACCGAGTGCTCAGCGACCCGGCGGCAGACCAACAGCTCAAACAGATATGGAAGGACAGCCGCAAGGAAGGAATACTCGACGAGAAGACACTTGTGGGCTACGTGGACAGCATGGCTCAGGCTATGGAGGCATCCGCCAGGTTGAACTTCATCCGCTGGCCTATCCTGAACAGTATCGTGCATCAGAACGTCTCCGCCCTCGGCTCCTACGAAGCGGAAGTGGATGTCCTGAGGAACTACATCCCGGCCCGTCTGGCCTGGATAGACGACCGCCTCGGCATCTATCCCGACATCATCTATTCAGACACCACCATTCACATCTCCACGCCGGAACAGCTCATCGAGTTCAGTTCCCTTGTGTCCGAAGGAGCACTCTACAGCAATGCCTACCTCGAGGCAGACATCGACATGACGGGCTACAACGACCGCTTCAGGCCGATAGGCACAAAGAACCGCGCCTTCCGCGGAATCTTCGACGGACAGGGACACCGCATCAGTAACCTCCACGTCTCCGGCAGCGAGTTCGTCGGACTCTTCGGGGCACTGAGCGGAGGCGCAAACATCTGCAATCTTGTCCTCGACAGCACCTGCTCCATTCGCGGCACCAACTATGTCGGGTTGGCAGGCGGCTCGACAGGTTCCGGCAAGGTCGCCTTCTCCTGTGTCGGCAACGAGGCAAGCGTGACTGCCACCGGTGTCAACGCAGGCGGCATCATCGGTTGCAACAAGGGCTCAAACAGCAGCTTCAGTATCAACGATTGCTACAACGCAGGTAATATCACCGGCAGAAGCGAAAGTGCTGCCATCAGCGGATGGCTCGGCACAAACGCCGTCTTGCAGAACTGCTTCAACATCGGCACCGTCGAAGGCTACAACTACCGTAACGACTTTTACCGAGGCGGCGGAGCAGCCTTGAATTGCTACAGCACGTCCACCACACAGGTGATGCGCATCTCGACCGACGAGGTGGAGAACGGCAAGCTCTGCTATCAGCTCAACGGAGGCAAGACGTTGGAACCCACATGGTATCAGACAATCGGCAGGGATGCACATCCCGTCTTCGACGGCACCCACTCCGTAGTGCTCAAAGCCGACGACGGTACGTACTACAACATCAGTCACCTGGCAGGCGACGTCAATGGCAACGGCATCCTCGAGGATATTGATGCCGTTTGGATAGCAGCCTACCTGACCGGCGAGACACCGGAAGACTTCCACGAAGTCAATGCCGACGCCAATCTCGACAGCCATATCGACGTGGCAGACGTCGTCACGGTACGCCGACTGCTGAACCAAGTTCCCCTTGGAGAGCAAGACCTTACGGCTACGTTCTACTCAAGCAATTCTTCCGTCAAGGCCAACGGAACGCGTAAAGTGACCGTCTGGGTCAACATGAATCGCGCCGCTACAGCCTACGAAGCGGACATCATCCTCTCGCCGGGCCTCTCGATTCAGGAAGGCAGCATCGCCTTCGGAACGAAAACTCTCAGTGCCGCTCACACCACGTTTGTCTGCCCGAATAACAACGGCGCACATGTCATCGCCTTTGCTCCGGACAATACCAACTTCCCCGCAACGACAGGAACAGCGCTCACCTTTACGCTCGTCGGCGGAAACGATTTCGCGGGCGGAACTTATCAGATTGCTCATCAGCTCTTCGTTGCTGCCGACGGGGTTGTCTGCCGACCCGACGATGCAAGCTACGACATAGCATTGGCTAAGACTTACGTCACCTCCATCCTGCTTGAACCGGACGATATAGCTATGGTGGCAGGAGCCGACACAACACTGAGCGTTGTCATCCTGCCTGAGACTGCCACCGTCAAGGAACTCAGCTGGATGACCTCCGATGCCGGTGTTGCCACTGTCTCGGACGGCATCATCACAGCCGTGGCTGAGGGAACAGCCACTATCACGGCAAGGGCTACCGACGGTTCCAACAAGCAGGCAACGACTTCTGTAATGGTTTATCCCGACTACGACGGCATATCTGCTCCCCTCGAGGAAACAGGAGACGAAACCATCTATACGCTCAGCGGTACACGCCTCGACCGCGTCAGCAAGACTGGCATCTACATCGTCGGCGGCAGGAAGCGGCTCATAAAAGTCAAGTAGCTTCACCTTCCTCTCTCCGCTAATTTGTACGGGGTAGTGTGTTAACTACTAATAATCCGTCTCCGTAAACTAAATAAAAATGTTAAAAGGCAGCACCTCGTGCTGTCTTTTTTCTTTTTTCGTTTGCCCGCTTGTCATAAAGTCTGTTCCTTTGCAACAGAAAACAAGCAAATGACATGAAAGAAAGGAACAAAATGAAATCGCTTACTCGCGCAGAGATGGACCTGATGAATCTTCTCTGGAACGCAGGACACGCCCTGACCGTTGGCGAAGTCGTGGAAGGCTATGCCGAGCCCCGACCTGCCTACACCACCGTTGCCACCTTCCTGAAGATTCTCGAGGCCAAGGGCTATGTGGAGCACAGGAAGAGGGAAGACACCGGACGCACCTTCTACTATTCGCCTACGCTCTCGCGCGAGAAGTACATTGCCCGTGTCGTCGGTGATACGAAGGACACGCTCTTCGGAGGCTCGGCCAAAAGCTTCTGCTCATTTCTCATACAGAACGAAGAACTTTCCGACGCAGACTTGCGCGAACTGCTTGCACTGATTGAAAACTGAACGCCATGCTCACCTACGTATTCAAATCTGCCCTGCTGCTCTCGTTGCTCTACGGGAGCTTTGCCCTGCTGCTGAGCCGCGAGACGTTCCACCGCTTCAACCGCGTGGCGCTGCTCTGTGTGCTCGTCGCTTCGCTGGTGCTGCCCGTTATCAAGATAGAAGTTCCTGCTCCGCTCGTTGCTCCCGCCCCGCTTCCCATTTGGGAGAGTGTCGTGGTCCTGCCAGACCGGAGCGCTTCAACGGGAGAGAGTGTTGGTAGTGACGTCAGCAACTTTGAGACGTCCCCTCAAGAAGGAAGCGATGAACTGTTGGCTCAGGGGCGAACCACCCCTTCTTTGGAGGAAACGGGGGAGGCTCTTTATCTCCTTGGCGTGCTTGTCAGCGTTGCCATCTTCTGTGTCGGCCTCTTCCGCCTATTCAAGGAAATCCGGGGCGGCATGCATACGAAGGACGAGCAGGGCAACACGGTTGTCATCCGCGGAGGCGACTTTGCGCCCTTCAGCTTCCTACATTATATAATAATAAGCGCGTCGGACTACGAACACTTGCGCCAGCCCATCATGGCCCACGAGCAGGCTCACATCCGCCTGGGCCACACCTGGGACCTCCTGCTGCTCGAAGCGGTGAAGGCACTCCAGTGGTTCAATCCCTTCATCTATCTGCTTGGGCGCGACCTCAAGGCCGTACACGAATACGAGGC
Organism: uncultured Bacteroidales bacterium; assembly: GCA_902763865.1. Taxonomy (GTDB): domain Bacteria; phylum Bacteroidota; class Bacteroidia; order Bacteroidales; family Bacteroidaceae; genus Physcousia. Next base: position 183,187 of record CACWTR010000012.1, read on the forward strand.
CGACGACGCAGTACTTTCCTTTGGCATCGATGCAAAGACATATCAACTGTTACTCGTGGCGAAAGCTGTGGGCAGCCGACTGCAGACGGTCTGCAACAATCTCAGTCACCATTCACTAAAGAAAAGAATCAAGATGATGCACAAGAACAAATCCAACCGCTGGCTGATGGGCTAGGCTCTCATCCTGCCGGCACTCATGGCGCTGGCCCTCGTCGCTTGGGCCAAGCCAACAGCTTCCTCTCCAAACCTCTCCCCCGAGGAGAGTCTTCCTGCCGCAGAACTCCCTTCTCCTTTGAGAGGTGATGTGGGTGAGACTTCGCCTGTCACGGTGGCAGTACCTGGCATGGGACTCGTAGCAACGGATGAAGTACATGGGTTCTCGAAGAACAGAATGTTGAACGCCTTCATTCCCCGTGACGACGCAAAAGACTTCATCAAAAAGCATGGCCCGGCAATCGCAGTCTCGTGGCTCAAAGGCACTTGGGTTGTGAGAGGAGACGACTCTTTCATAGAGGAGCATCCCACTTGCGGCTACCCAGTGGCGTTTCATACAAAGTACTACGACGTCATGCTCGACGGCAAGCTGCTCGACGTGGGTAACCTGCCAGACCTGCCTGCTTCTGCTCTGAAGAAGGTGGAGATGGAGATGAAGTCCAAAGAGGGGAAACTAAAGGTCAACCTCATCACGAAGCCTGTACAGATTCCTGCCGACGTGAAGGGCAACATCAATCCCGAGCTGACCATCCTGCTCACGGGCACGCCTCCGAAGGACAGCGGCGCCAAGACTTCCATCTGGGAAAGGCGTGGCAACTTCGACGGCTTCAGCTGGAAGAACTACACCATCTGCTCGTGGAAGTGGGACGTAGATGACATCAGCGCACACCTCAAGGAAGTGGCAATCCGCAAGGACCACAGCGTCCGCATCAACGTCTGCCGAGGCGTACCGCAGGAGCACATTGACCGCATCACGCGGCTTATGAAAGAGAATGGCGTGACAAACTACAGGTTTGTCCGGCAGTAATAGCTTAAAAGGTTAGTTATTAGATGGAATTCCGGGGGCTTGGATGTGTCGTGAGATACGTCCTTGCCTTAGTTTATACAGAGGCTTTGCTGGCTCGGAATCCGATGCTTTCCACGGCTCGCAGTACGTCATCCTCGTTGGGGGAGCCCTTGATTGTTGCCTTTCCTTCGTGCAGCGACACCTCAACTTGCTCCACGCCCTCCAGGGATGACAGAGCTTTCTGAACATTTGCAGCGCAGTGGTTGCAGTTCATTCCCTCTACATTATATATAGTGCAGGCGCCGGATAGGGCTTCTTCTCCGTGGTGGTGATGATGATGTCTCCAGGGCCAAAGGGCACGGACAAGCAGCACAAGCAGGAGGGCGGTGCAGATGTAGGAGAATGTGCTTATGCCTCCTTCGTGGCAGCAGGCATACTGCTGGACGGGAGCGGTAAACCACTCGCGCGGCAACAGATAGTCAATGCCGAAGGCAAAGAAGATAGCGCCCAAGATGATGGAGACGAGATAGAGCAGGACGGAACGCTTGCCCAGGACTTTGCCCACGACCAAGATGCTGGCGGCGTTGCTGGCAGGGCCTGCCATCAGCAGCACCAGGGCCGCACCAGGTGTGAGGCCTTTCAGCATCAGTGCCAGGGCAATGGGGATGCTTCCCGTGGCACACAAGTACATGGGGATGCTGAAGAGCAGCACGAACAGGATGCTGTAGAGCGTGTTTCCCTGAAAGACGGCAAACCACGAGTCGGGTATGGCTACTGTGATGATGCCTGCCACGATGAGGCCTATTGCAAGCCATTTGCCAATGTCTTCCATCATCTCGCCGAAAGCATAGGCAAGGGCAGAGAGAAGCCTTTCCCAAACTCCTTTCCGCTGTGAGGGGCTTCCCTGGCATTCGTCCTTACACGATGAGCAGCTCTCTTTATGTTCGGGACTGCCTTCCTCGCTTCTCTTCGGGTCTGGATCGAGAGTGTTGCACAGTGCGCCGCCGAAGATGGCAGTCAGGAATGCTGCAATGGGGCGGATGACGGCAAACGGTAGCCCCATGAGGCTGTAGGTGGCGATGATGCTGTCAATGCCCGTCTGCGGGGTGGCAATCAGGAAGGAGATGGTTGCTCCCTTGCTTGCTCCTTCCCTGCGAAGCCCCATCGCTGTCGGGATAACGCCGCAGGAACACAGTGGCAAGGGCACACCGAAGAGTGCAGCCAGCACGACGCTCTTGAACGAGTTGCTGCCGAGATACTTTGTGTAAACCTTGCCGGGAATGAACTCATGCATTAGTCCTGCCAGCAGGAAGCCGAGTAGCAGATAGGGCGACATTTCACAGAGCAGTGCCCATATTTCCATCAATATGTTTGTCATAATTCGGTTGTTTATGTTCTTCAACATGCAAAGTTACGACATTATTCTTCATTTCTCTTTCTTTGTTCTCTCTTTTTTTCGTACCTTTGCACGAAAATCATCATTATTGATTATGGAAAAGACGATAGGCATCCTGACGGCAATGAGCATGGAGTTCCATCAGGTTGCAGCCATGATGCAGAATGCCGAGGCCGTTCAGTCGGGGCCTCACAAGTTCCTTGTAGGATCAATTGGAGAGAGTAGGGTGGTGCTGCAACAATGCGGCATCGGCAAGGTGAATGCGGCATCGGGAGTGACGAACCTGATTATGGAGTTCCATCCGGACGTGGTCGTATCGACGGGAGTAGCCGGCGGCATCGATGTCAGCCTTAGCGTGATGGATGTCGTTGTCGGCACCAGTGTCTGCCACCACGACGTTTATTGCGGCGAGGACTGCGAGCCGGGTCAGGTGCAGGGACTGCCCAGGTTCTTCCCCGGCGACGAGCGCCTCGTTTCGGTAGCCACGTCCCTGAAGGCTGATTCGCACATCGTCCCCGGCTTGATTTGTACGGGCGACCAGTTCATCAGCAACCATGAAGAGTTGGGTGTCATCAAGAGGAAGTATCCCGACGGACTGGCTGTCGATATGGAGAGTGCAGCTATTGCTCAGGTCTGCTACCTCTGGAAGGTGCCATTCCTCAGCTTCCGCATCATCAGCGACACGCCGGGTGCGGACAATCGCTTCGGCCAGTACCTCAACTTCTGGGACACTGTTGCAGACAAAAGTTTTGCTGTAACCCGCGAATTCCTGAGCAAGATATAAATCGCCGGCAGACTAAAATGCCATAAAAGGGAATAATTTTTCTCCTTTCGCTTTCCGGTTTTCACTTTTTGTTGTACCTTTGCGGGCGAATCAGAAAAAAGGAGAGATGCCAGAGTGGTCGAATGGACCGCACTCGAAATGCGGCGTACTCTTGCGGGTACCCTGGGTTCGAATCCCAGTCTCTCCGCTGAAAGTAAAAAGGGGGTTAGACGACCCCCTTTTTTAGTATGCCTGATATCTTGGCGAGCGGGAGCATGGTCAGAGCCAGCCCTCCTGCCTGTACCAGCGGATGCTCTCCCTGACACCTTGTTCGAGTGACCACCGGGGCGCATAGCCGAAGTCGCGGACGGCTGGTTCCGTCTCGCATTGCCAGTTGCGCTGCGACAGGATGTGGTACTTGTCGTCGTTCAGGGCATTCATCTTTCCGGTGAGGTGGCTTATCCTGCCGCTTATCCAGCACACGGCGCGTAGCAAGCAGAGGGGTAGCTTGAGGTGCAACACCCAGGGATTCCCGAGGTTCTGCTGCACGAGGTCGCTGTAGCGGCGGCTGTTATAAACCTGCCCGTCGCTGAGGAAGTAGGCTCTCCCCTCTGCCTGCGGAGCTTCCATGCTGCGGAAGACGGCCTGTACGACATCATCGACATAGACGAAAGTTATTTCCTGGGGCGACAGGCCGGCAGCTATGTCAATGTGCTGGCTGATGCTCTGCGCCATGAGAAAGTAGTCGCGTTCGCGGGGACCATAGACTCCGGTGGGGCGCAGAATGGTGTAGGGAAAGTCCTGCTGCCGGACAAGGTACTGCTCGGCGGCCAGCTTGCTTTCGCCGTATGCCGTGTTGGGGCGGGGCGTATCGGAGAGCAGGATGGGGGAGTATATCCAGGGGTTGTCGGCGCTGGGGCGGCGTACGGGCTTCTCCCTGATGGCCCCGAAGATGCTGAGACTGCTCAGGAAGACGAAACGGCGCGGCACCATGTCCGTCTCGCGTAGGGCATTGATGAGGTTCTTTGTCCCATCCGTGTTGGTGCGGAAGAAGTCCTCGCGGTGCAGACATTTCGTGGCTCCGGCGGCGTGCACCACAAAGTCCCAGCCGCGTCCGCCCATCTCCTGCTTGTAGGCAAGCAGCTGCGAGCGGAGCTTCTCGGGGTTCTGCATGTCGAGTTCTGCGAATCGGATGCGCTCGTCCCTCAGGTACTTGCGGCTCGAAGTGCCGCGAACCCCTGCCCACGTCTCGAATCCGCGTCTCAAGGATTCCTCTACGATAAAACTGCCGATGAAGCCACTGGCTCCGGTGACGAGGACAGACAGGCCCTCACTGGCTCCCTCCTTACGGGGAGACTCGCTTGCGGTCGTAAAATCTTTGTTCTTCATTCTTCACTCTTCACGCTTAGTATCTGTGTGATGGCATCAGCCAGCTTTCTTGTCTTTTCTGGTGACTGGAGTATGTCGCGAAGGGAGGTGAGGAGCTGCCTCACCTCGTCGTTTTCGGATGTCGCTGCGGATTCCGGGGCTGGCTCCTCGTTTTCCCTGCTTTCTTCCTCTGCTTTCCTCCGGGACGGGCTGGCGGCAAGGCTTTGTATCTCGCTCATGAATCCCTGGAACTGTTCCTCGCCGAGGAAGATGGTGTCGTCGCCGCCGTCGAGGGCTCCTTCGAACATCGTACGCTTGAAGTGCAGCCGTCCGATCATTTCCTCTTCGATGGAATCCTTCGAGACGAGGTTGATTACCTGCACCGGCATCTCCTGTCCGATACGGTAGATGCGCCCTACGCGTTGCTCCAGCACTGCCGGGTTCCAGGGCAGGTCGAGGTTGATGATGATGCTGGCCGCCTGCAGGTTGAGTCCCGTAGAGCCGGCATCCGTGGAGAGGAAGATGCGGCAGTCGCTCTCGTTCTCAAAGCGGCGGATGAGCTCGTCGCGCTTTTGCGCTGGCACACTGCCGTGGAGGAACTCGTAGCGGATGTCGCGATTGTCGAGCTCCATCGCCACCAGCCGGGCCATGCGTTCCCACTCGCTGAAGACTACCACCTTCGCCTCGGTTCCCTCCAGCGCGTCCGTGAGGATGTTCATCAGCTCGCCAACCTTCGTGTCGCGACGCTTCTCCTTGTCCTGGTCGATGATGAAGGTGCTGTCGGCAAGCATTCGCATCTGCCCAAGCATGAGCAGCAGACGGCGACGCTCCTCCTCGCTGAGGTAGCCCGTGCGCGACCATTTGCTCACCAACCGCGCCACGGCTGTGCGCAACTCCTCGTGTCGGCTGCTTTGCTCGGCTGTCATCGGGATAAACAGGAACTGGTCTGTCCGCTTGGGCAGTTGCAACCGGACGCTCTGCCGCGTGCGGCGGATGAGCGTGTCCTTCAGGCGCTCACGGATGTCCCCGAGGTTCTTGTAGCCAATCGCCTTGCCCGATGCCGGATCGGTGATGATGTGGTCGTAGCGGAACCGATAGAGCGGTGCCAGGCAGTAGGGGTCGGCAAGCTGTACGACCGACACGAGCTCGTCAAGCTTGTTCTCCAGCGGAGTGCCGGAGAGAAGCACACTGTAGTGCGAGTCAATGCGGCGGACGGCCTGAGCCAGCTGCGTATTCCAGTTCTTGAGCCGCTGAACCTCGTCCATGATGAGCAGGTCGGTGCTGAGGCGCCCCAGCGACTTAATGTCGTTGGCCAGCGACTGGTAGGACACAATCTTGTAGGGCACGGAAGCTCCGTAGGACTCCAGCCGACGGGAAGCATAGCCCTCGATGATGAGAACCTTGTCCGTAGCTGTCCATCTCTCAATCTCGCTCTTCCATTGGTATTTAAGAGAGTTGGGACAGACGATGAGCACACTCTCGGCCATCTTCTGCCGCAAGTATATCTCGGCACAGCAGATTGCCTGGACCGTCTTGCCCAGTCCCATCTCGTCGGCAATAATCGCCTTTCCCGCCTTGACAGCAAACCGCACACCCTCCTTCTGGTAAGGGTATAGCTTCGTCGTCAGGAGCGCATCGATAGCCTCGTCCGTATAGATACTCTCTATCAAGGCGGCACGATTCAAACGCTCGCGACGGCTGATAATCTCTTCCAGGGCATCAGGATAGCAGCGGAAGGAAGGGTCGATGGAGCGCGCCTTCTCAAGGAAAGAGTCAAAACAGACGTAAGCCTCCGGACGAAGGACATAAGCCTGGTCAAAGTACTCCCTTGCCAAAAGCGAGAACTCCTTCCTGTGAGCCTCACCCATGCGGATACGAATGCAACGCTCACCACGATAGTCCATATAGACGGAAGTGTAGTCAGGCTCCTCGCTGTGAACCTCTTTACCTTCCGCCTGCAGCCAAAGCTTTACCCCCTCCACGTGCTTGCAGGTACCCAGACCAGAAGTGCGGAAGTCCGGACACGAACAGTAATTCCAGGGGCTGTACGCCCCGCGGTAGATAACCTTGTACTGACTTCTGGACCTCGGATTCCGCACGCTGTACTCCCCCGGACTGTACAGCTCGCTCACCTCGCCGATGACAAACTGCTCCCGCATCGCCTGCTGCTGACGCAGAGCCACCTGCCACTCCTCAAGCCCCATTCCCTCAGGCTTTGTCGTGTTGCTCAGCCTTCGCTGAGAATACTGATAGTTTTCCATAACCAAAATACCTTGATGGCACAAAAATACGAAATAATCCCCGAACCCCCAAACAAAACGGCAGAAAAACGAGCAGCCCGCCGTCACAAAAGCCTGCCCGCAGGCATAAAAACTCCGAAGCACACGGTCCCAAAACTATTTTCATGACGTGAAAATCAATTTTCACGTCATGAAAATTAATTT
>CACWTR010000013.1 GCA_902763865.1 uncultured Bacteroidales bacterium
CTTGGGGGCTTACTTTTGAAAAATACAACTCGCTATCGCATATAATCAGCGATTGAAAGCCATTTCTTTGGCAATAAAAAGTTTTAGCGGACAGTAATATAATTCTTTACATCATTTAGCCAGGGAAAGTGACTCGGGGCCGAACACGTCTGGAACCGGAAGCCGAAAGGACGTGAGGCGCGGGGCAAGACGTCACGTTGTCTTGCCCCGCGCCTCACGTTCTTCTGGGCGAAGGGACACGATGTTTTTCGGGGAAGTTTATTCTTTATTTTGCCACGGTTCGTTTGCTTCTGACACTACGGAAACATCTCCCTCGAAATTTCTTCGTCGTAATCCATTGACAATCAGGCGGCATTCGATTTAAGCCACTTTTTTCTTCTCCGTGCAGGATAGTGCCAGCCGAGCCAAAATATCGCCTCAGAAGAGGCTTGCGGACGAAATCTTCTGACACTTTGACTTCTGTTTCTACTTTTCCTTCCCGACGAGGCGGTAGTAGGCGGGCTTGGGCTGGAGGGCCTTGTCGAAGAGGAGGGGATAGTTCTTCTCGCCGAGCCAGGAACAGCCGTCGTGCAGGTTCCAGAAGGTGACGCAGTCTATCTTGTCGCGATACTTGCGGAAGGTGCGGAACAGGCGCTCGTACTGCTCGGCGTGCAGCGACTGGATGCTGTCGCTGACGTTAGCACCTTCGCGGCTGAACTGCAGCTGGCCTCCCATCTCACGGTTCACGCGCACGTCAAGCTCCGTGACGTGGATATGCTCCACGAGCGGTGCATAGAGGGCCAGGGCATTCTCCAGTTCCTGGACGCTGGGGCCGTAGATGTTGTAGTGTCCCTGCATGCCGATGCCGTCGATGGGCACGCCTTCGCTCCGCATGCGCAGCACCATCTCGTAGATGTTGCGGCTCTTGCGGGGGTCGGTCTCGTTGTAGTCGTTGTAGAAGAGGATGGCCTTGGGGTCGGCTTCGCGGGCGAACTGGAAGGCTTTGGCGATGAATTCGTCGCCGCAGAGCTGGTAGAGCTTGGACTTCCGGTAGGGGTTCTCGCCGCCGTCGGACATTGCTTCGTTCACCACATCCCAGGCGTAGGTGATGTCGCTGTAGCGCTTCATGACGGTGTGGATATGGTCGCGCAGCCTTTCGTAGAACACTTCCTTGGCGACGAACTCGCCTTTGTCGTCGTAGAGCATCCAGTTGGCAAACTGCGTGTGCCAGACGAGGCAGTGCCCGCGCATCTTGATGCCGTTCTCGCGGCAGAAATTGGCGATGCGGTCTGCTTCTTCCCATTTCCAGACGCCCGGAGCAGGATGAATCTCGCCGGGCTTCATGACGTTCTCGCAGGTCACACTGTTGAACTGCTGCCGGATGAGGTCCTGCTCGGCAGCATTACGCACGTTTCTCGGGTTGAGTGACACGCCTATGAGGAAGTCTTTTGCAAACACTTCCTTGAGGCTCTCGGCAGAGCCCTGCAGGGTCAGGGCTGAAAGAAGGAGGAGAAGGGAAATCTTTTTCATGATGAGGTGTGGGTTACTATCTCTCGGCACGTATTGGATTGGTCAGGAAATCTTCGTAGCTGAGGCGGATGCCGTCCTCGAGCTCTGTCTTGTACGTCCAGCCTAACTTTGTGGCCTTCGAAACGTCGAGGAGCTTTCGCGGTGTGCCGTTAGGACGGGTAGTGTCCCATTCTATCCTGCCCTTGTAGCCGATTACTTTGGCCACGAGTTCGGTGAGGGCCTTGATGGTGAGCTCTTTGCCGGTGCCGGCGTTGACGGTCTCGTTGCCGCTGTAATTGTTCATCAGGAAGACGCAGAGGTTGGCGAGGTCATCGACATAAAGGAATTCGCGGAGCGGACTGCCGTCGCCCCAGCAGGTCACGCTCTCCAGCCCGGCCTCCTTCGCCTCGTGGAACCGACGGATGAGGGCCGGCAAGACGTGGCTGTGCTCGGGGTGATAGTTGTCGTTGGGACCGTAGAGGTTCGTCGGCATTACGCTGATATAGTCCGTGCCGTACTGCCGGTTGAGGAACTCGCAGTACTTCAGTCCGCTTATCTTAGCCAGGGCGTAGGCTTCGTTGGTCTTCTCCAGCTCGCCAGTGAGCAGACAGCTCTCCTGCATGGGCTGCGGAGCCATGCGCGGATAGATACAACTGGAGCCAAGGAACTCCAGCTTCTTGCAGCCGTTCTGCCAGGCAGCGTGGATGACGTTCATCTCCAATATCATGTTCTCGTACATGAAGTCGGCCAGGGCATTCTGGTTGGCGACGATGCCGCCCACCTTGGCTGCGGCCAGGAACACGTACTCCGGCTTCTCTTCGGCAAAGAAAGCTTCTACCGCCTCCTGCCGGGTCAGGTCGAGCTCCTTGTGGGTACGCAACACCAAGTTGTTATATCCCTGGCGTTTTAATTCCCTGACTATTGCACTACCGACCATGCCTCTATGACCGGCCACGTATATCTTTGAATTCTGTTCCATCATTCTTAAACTAATCCTCTATTTGTTCGCGCAAATAGAGCTTGTGCACTTTCTTCATATCGTGACGCACCATGATGCGGACAAGGTCCTGGAACGAAGTCTTCTGCGGGTTCCAGCCCAGCTTGGCCTTAGCCTTTGCGGGATTGCCGAGAAGCTGATCGACCTCTGCCGGACGGAAGTACTTCGGATCGACCTCAACCAGCACCTTGCCTGTCTGCTTGTCGTAGCCCTTCTCATCGACCCCTTCGCCGCGCCATTCCAGCTCTATGCCAACCTCACGGAAAGCCAGCGTAGTGAACTCGCGGACCGTGTGGTACTCGCCCGTAGCAATGACGAAATCGTCGGGCTCCGGCTGTTGCAGGATGAGCCACATGCACTCGACGTAGTCCTTGGCATAGCCCCAGTCGCGCAACGAGTTCAGGTTGCCCAGGTAGAGCTTGTCCTGATGTCCCTGCACGATACGCGCCGCAGCCAGCGTGATCTTGCGCGTCACGAAATTCTCGCCGCGGCGCTCGCTCTCGTGGTTGAAGAGGATGCCGTTGCAGCAGTACATGCCGTAGGACTCGCGATAGTTCTTCATTATCCAGAAGCCATAGAGCTTGGCCACGGCATAGGGCGAGCGGGGATAGAACGGAGTCGTCTCCGACTGAGGCACTTCCTGCACCTTGCCGTACAGCTCGCTGGTCGAGGCCTGATAGAGGCGACAAGACTTCTCCAGGCCGGAGATGCGTACAGCTTCCAGCAGACGCAGCACGCCGTCGGCATCCACACCGGCTGTGTATTCCGGTACGTCAAAGGATACCTTCACGTGGCTTTGTGCCGCCAGGTTGTAAATCTCCGTCGGCTTCACCTCGCTGATGACGCGTATCAGCGACGACGAATCGGTCATGTCAGCCCAATGGAGATTGACCAGACGCGCCTTCTTCATGTCGCGCACCCACTCGTCGAGGTAAAGGTGCTCGATGCGCCCCGTGTTGAACGATGACGAGCGCCGCAGCAGGCCGTGAACCTCATAGCCTTTCTCAATCAGGAATTCCGCCAGGTACGATCCGTCCTGGCCCGTAATGCCGGTTATCAGTGCTACCTTCCTTTCCATGTAGTTCTCTTATTTCTTATTACTTTTCTTCGCTGAACTGTTTGATGCGCTGCTCGTCGGAGAGCCGGCAGATGAGCAGCGTATTGTCGCATTCCGCCACGATGTATCCGTCCAGTCCCTGCACCACGACACGCTTCTCCTGATTGGCATGCACAATGCAGTTCGTGGTCTCATAGACATCAATGTTCTTCCCGATGAGGGCGTTGCCGTAGATGTCGCGCTCGGAGTTCTCGAGCAGCGAACCCCACGTCCCCAGGTCGCTCCATCCGAAGCTGGCAGGGAAGACATATATCTCTTCGGCCTTCTCCATGACGGCATAGTCGATGGAGATGTTCTCGCACTTGGGGAAAGCTTCGTTGATAGCTTCCTGCTCGCGGTCAGTCCCATAGACGGGGAGCAAGTCTTCGAATATCTCGGACAGCCCCGGCTGATAGACACGCAGGGCATTGACGATGGTGCCGACATTCCAGATGAAGATGCCGGCATTCCAGAAGAAGTTGTTCTTCTGAATGTAGCGCTTGGCTGTGTCGATGTCGGGCTTCTCCTTGAAGGAATCCACGCGGAATATCTCCTTGTTGCGGGCTGTGGAATAGGAGAGGTCGGCCTGAATGTAGCCATAGCCTGTTTCGGGGCGGTTGGGCTTCATGCCAAGCGTGACCATTGCGTCGGACTCGGATACAAACTTCAGGCTCGACTCAATGACGCGCTGGTACTCTGCTGTGTCCATGACGATGGCATCGCTCGGCGTCACCACGATGTTGGCCCTCGGGTCCTGCGACTTGATGCGCCAGCTGGCATAGGCAATGCAGGGAGCCGTATTGCGGCGGCATGGTTCCAGCAAAACATGGTTCCAAGGAACTTCCGGCAACTGTTCCCGTACAATATCGACATACGCTGCCGACGTCACCACCCATGTGTTCTTGGCGGGGACGAGACCTTTGAAGCGGTCGAAGGTTAACTGAATAAGTGTCCTGCCGCAACCCATCACATCGACGAACTGCTTTGGTCTCTGCGGCGTGCTCATAGGCCAGAAACGGCTACCTACGCCGCCTGCCATAATAACCAGATGTTTGTGTTCTTCCATAGGAAGTATGCTTTTTAGAATGAGTGGCAAAGGTAGCATTTTCTGCGCAATCGGACAAAGAAAGAAGGCGAAAAATATGCTTATGGGGGCAGAAACGGCATCCTACGGCATGCTAAGCAGGGAGAAAGGCGTCGTGTAGGTAGTCCGAATGCGCCAAGCTTCGGGGTAGAGATTGTTGATTCGGCTGCCTACGCCTTTACCCGGACCGAGCGCCAGGCCGCGGTAGCAGAGCGTGACCGGACCGCGCGGTGCCTCCAGCCGGAGTGCCTCGCGACGCAGGTATTGCAGGGCCTCGCCGTAGGAGAGTTCGATGCGTGTCCCTTCGGGGAATGCCGGCTGACGCGAATCGTACAGAACATTCAGGCCTCTCACCCCATGCTCCATGCTCCATACTCCTTGCTCCATGCCCCTTGCTCCATGCTCCTTGCCCCATGCTCCATGCCCCTTGCTCCATGCCCCTTGCTCCATGCTCCATGCCACATGCCCCTTGACAATCCCTGCCACATAGAATCCTTCGCCTCTGTCCAGGCCAGGCAGGAAGTGGCGTTCCGCGAACAGCTGGCCGCCCAGTTCGCTGCAAATCCATCGGGCGTTGTCTTCGTCCTCGTAGCGATTGAAGGTGCAGGTGCTGTAGATGAGCAATCCGCCGGGCTTGAGTACGTGCCAAGCGTCGGAAAGGATGTCCCGTTGCCGTTGCTGGCAGTGCGCCACATTCGCCAGGCTCCACTCCTGTCTTGCCCCTTCGTCCTTGCGGAACATGCCTTCGCCGGAACAGGGCACATCGGTCAGGAGGATGTCCGCCTGTCCTGTCAAGGCCCCGAACTCTGCCGGGTAGTTCTGGGTGACGATGCTCCGCGGTGCCTGGGCAGGCTGTCCGGTCATCCACTTCTGCATGTTCTCCGACAGGACCTGTGCCCGCTTTGCTATCGGTTCGTTACTGATGAGGAGCGAGCCTTCGGGCAGGAGACTTTGCAGGAGCGTGCTCTTGCCGCCCGGGGCAGCACAGAGGTCGATGGCAAGAAGGGGCTCCCCCGTCTCATGCTCCGTCATAACTTGGGCAATATACATTGAGGCGGCCTCCTGAACATAGTAGGCTCCGGCATGAAGCAGGGGGTCGAAGGTGAAGGCGGGCCTGTCGGGAAGGTAAAAGGCATTGGGGCACCAAGGCACCTCCTCCAGGCCGGGATTGCTGGCCAGCACTTCCTCGGCTGAAAGCTTTCGCGGATTGAGGCGGACGGACACGTCGGGCTCCGTCGTTTCCAGGGCAGAGCAGAGCGCATCCGCCGTGGCAACGTCGTAATGTTCGCGCATGAGCTGCACGAACTCCTTCGGTAGTCCCATTTGCATCTTCATCAGTCGTCCGGATTAATCTTTCCGCTGCAAAGGTACGAAGAAAAATGGAATCTGGAAAGAAGAATTGCAGAATTAGCGCAAGTTTCATCCGTAAAGTCTTGGCGGTTTCACCAAAAAGAGCTAACTTTGGGTGCAATTTAGTGAAACTAACAAACCATATTTACCATGAAACTGAACAGACGTTCCTTTATCTCGAAGAGTGCGGCAGGCTTCGCCCTCTTCAGCATCATGCCCCGCGAAGTGTTGGGCAAGATGGGGGGCAAGAACAACTTCATTGCTCCCAGCGACCAGCTGACACGAGGCTTGATTGGCGTGGGCGGCATCGGTCGCTCCAGCTCACACTTCGTCAGCGACCAGCAGTGCCGTCTCGTTGCTCTCTGCGACGTTGACCAGAAGCACCTTGACTCCGCCTTCTCTGCTGCCAAGCAGAAATGGGGCGAAGAGCTGAAAACCTACCACGACTTCCGCGAGCTCATCCACGACCCCAACGTGGATATCGTACACATCGCCACCCCGCCCCACTGGCACGGCATCATGTCGGTCGAGGCAGCCAACGCCGGCAAGGACATCTTCTGCGAAAAGCCCATGACACGCACCATCGGCGAGGGCAAGCGCGTGGAAGAAGCCGTGAAGCGCAATGCCCGCGTCTTCCGCCTGAACACTTGGTTCCGTTTCAAGGACACGTTCTACGGCCTCGGCACTGAGGTGAAGCCCTTGAAGAAGCTCGTCGATAGCGGACTGCTCGGCTGGCCTCTCACGGTGCGCATCTCCGGTGCTACAGGCTTCGCTTGGAAGTTCTTCTGGGTGGGTAAGGAGAACCTGGAAGTGCAGCCCATTCCCAAAGAACTCGACTACGACCTCTGGCTCGGCCCGGCTCCCTACAAGCCCTACAACATACACCGCACGCACCAGACCTTCCGCGGCTACTTCGACTACGACGGCGGCGGACTGGCCGACATGGGTCAGCACTACATCGACCCCGTGCAGTACATTCTGGGCAAGGACGACGACTTCCCCGTCAAGGTGGAGATCGACGCTCCGCAGCAGCACCCCGATGCAGTCGGCATCTGGCGCAGCGTCACCTACACCTACGCCGACGGCTGCAAGATTATCCTCGAGGGCGAAGGCTTCGAGAGCCAGGGCAAGGTGCCCTACATAGAAGGCCCGAAGGGTAAAGTCTATAAGGGATTCGAGTGCACCATCCCCAATGTGCAGCAGATCATCAACGAACTGCCAGACCCCGAGGAGCGCAACACCGACTTCCTCGAGTGCGTACGCACACGCCGCCAGTTCGCCCTCAACGAGAGCAACGGCCACCACAGCGCCACCATCGTCAACATGGGCGTCTGCGCTCTGCGACTGAACCGCACGCTCAACTTCGACCCGAAGACGCAGACCTTCATCGGCGACGACGAGGCCAACCGCCTCATCGACCAGCCCATGCGCGGCGAGTGGGGAAAGCTCATATAATCCTTCTTTCTTAACTCTTAATCTTTAATCTTCTAACATGAAACGTACATTATATATTATTATAGCAGCGATGTTGCTCAGCCTGTCCTCCTTTGCACAGGATGCACGCAATCGCTCTACAGAGACCATCGTTCAGGATGTGCTCGCCATCGTGCCTATACAGAAGCAGGCCGACTTCAACAGTGAGATGCAGCCCCTCGTTTCGGCTGCGCCGAAGTCCATTACCATGCTTGCCGCCATGCTCAAGCCGGCAGCACAGCGCGTCAACGCCAAGGTGGAATATGCCATCCACGGTGCCGTAGCCTTTGCCGGCACCAACGAAGCCTGGGCTGCCAAGGTTCGCGAAGGACTCAAGCAGGCCATTGCCGCCCAGACGGACAAGGATGCCAAGCAGTTCCTCGAGAACGAGCTGCGCCTTCTCTCCAAGGAGAACGACGTCACCTACACCGCTCAGGAGGGTGCCAAGCCCTACGCCAAGGCATACGACAAGCTCGTCAGCCTCGGAGCCGGCGCCACAGGCGAAATCGTGAAAGCCGTCAAGGGTAAGGACCACGCCCTGCGCATGCAGGCCCTGAAATTCGCCACGGCCCGCGGCCTCGTCACCGACCAACTCGTTGCCGGCGTCGTGAAGAAATACAAGTCCCTCAGCGAGGAAGCCAAGTGCGACGTCCTCGGATGGCTCGGCGACAACAAGGTGCAGAGCCAGAAGGCATTGCTCGCCGACGCTGCTGCTCAGGGCGGCAAGGTCGGCAAGGTTGCCATCGAGACCCTGGGCAAGATAGGCGGCGAGGATGCACAGAAAGTGCTCATCGGCCAGCTCGGTGGAGAGAACGACGCCGCTGCCTTCAGCGCACTCCGCTCCTTCCCCGGCAAGCTGAACCTGATGGATGCCCTCCAGTCGGCAGGCGGCGAGAAGAAACTCTCCCTGCTGAAGCTCGCTTCCGCACGCCACTACACTGAGGCTGCGCCCTACATCTTCAAGCTGACAGCCGACAACGTCTGCGGCGACGCAGCGCTCGACGCACTGCCCGGAGTAGTCACACCGCAGCAGTCGAAACAGGTCATCGCTGCCCTCACCACACAGAAGGACGCCAAGAACGTCGGCAAATGGCAGAAAGCTGCTGCTGCCTGCCTGCAGACACTCTCTGCCGACGACCAGTACAAGGAGATTGCACAGTTCGTGAACCAGCCACAGATGCCCAACAAGGACCGACTCTATCCCCTGCTCGCCGCAACAGGCACCGATGCCTCCGTTGCTGACCTGGAGAAGATAGGCGATGCCGCTGCCGTCAGCGCACTCGGCTCAAGCAGCAACTACAAGGCCGCCAAGCCTCTCCTCGCTGCCGCCAAGAAGGGCGACGAGAAAGCTCTCATGAGCTACGTCAGCCTCGTCAGCAGCAAGGAACGCAGTCTCGACAACCGCTCGGCAAGGCTCAGCGAAGCCTTCGCCCTGACCAAGACAACCGAGAACAAGAAGGCCATCATCGAAAAGCTCGGACAGACACCCACGCGCAACGCCTTCCTGCTCGTCAGCAAACAGCTCGCCGACAAGGACCTCAGCTACGCAGCTGCCACAGCTGCCAAGAACATCATCTCCAAGACCAACGAGGACATCGAGTATGACGCCGTGAAGGAGAACCTCGAAAAGTGCATCGGCATCTTCAAGGCAACAGGCGACGCCGACGACGGCTACGCTGTCGATGCACTCCGGCAGAAACTCTCCGAGCTCAAGCCCGTAGAGCCCTACGTCCTTTCCGACGAAGAAAAGAAGCAGGGCTTCGAACTGCTCTTCGACGGCACCAACCTCGACAACTTCGTGGGCAACAAGGTCAACTACGTACCCATCAACGGCTGCATCAACGTCACCGCAGGCTACGGCAGCCAAGGCAACCTCTACACCCAGAAGGAATACCGCGACTTCGTCTTCCGCTTCGAGTTCTGCTTCCTGCGTCCCGGCGTGAACAACGGCGTAGGCATCCGTACCCCGATGGGCGTCGATGCAGCCTACGACGGCATGTGCGAAGTGCAGATCCTCGACCACGACGACCCCATCTATGCCGGACTGCGCGAGTATCAGGTACACGGCTCCGTCTATGGCGTCATACCCGCCAAGCGCATCAAGCACAAGCCCCTGGGCGAGTGGAGCGAAGAGGAAATCCGCGTACAGGGCAATCACATCACCGTCACCGTCAACGGCGAAGTCATCGTCGATGGCGACATCAAGGAAGCCTGCAAGGGACACAACGTAGCACCCGACGGCTCCGACAACAACCCCTACACCGTTGACCACCGCAACCACCCCGGCATGTTCAACAAGACGGGTCACATCGGCTTCCTCGGCCACGGTGCCGGCCTCAAGTTCCGCGCCGTGCGCGTGCTCGACCTCACGAAGAAGAAGAAATAAGCGTAAGCTCTACATCAAATCAAATCCGCAGCACCGGCAAACAAGGTGCTGCGGTTTTTTATTTCACAGGGCAGAGAGGCTTGGGGAAATCAGGTCGCCACATGCGGCTTCTGCACGTTTCACGCGGTTCCATGCCGTCTGCTTCTTCGTGTCCATCACCTGAGCTATCTCCATCGGCTTCATGCCTATCTTCATCAGACATATCGTGCGTAGCAGCGGTTCGCGCAACTGTCCCTGCAAACGTCCCTGCACTGCTTCATGGAATCCCGGGTAGAGGGTTTCAATCGCTGCCATCAGCTCTTTCCACGAATCCTCTTCCAATCTTGCCTGACCGACGGCAGCCTTGCGAAATTGCGCTATGATGTTTTCCACATCGTCTGCCGTATTGTTCATCAGGGCTATCTGCGTCAGCTCCCTGTTTATCTTCTCCCTTTGCCTCAGCTCCCTCACACGTTCCTGCAGCTCCCTGTCCTTGCTGACAATCTCCTCCATGAGCGCCTTCCTCCTATAGTAATAGAAGGCTGTCAGTCCCATCAGGATGCTTAGCAGCGCGAGACCCGCCATGACGGAGATGGATATGATGCGCTCGTCCCGCTGCACGAGGGCCTGCTCTTTTTCTTTGTCGCGGTAATAGATGTAGGAGTCTTTGGCTCTCTGCGTCTCCTCGAATGCGCGTTGGGCGATGATGCTGTCGTTGGTGTCGTACAGCAGACAGCCCCACTCAGCCGCCTGCCGGAAATCCTTCTTTTGCCGATAACACCGCTGCAGGCCTGCGGCTGCCTCGTACCTGCCGGACAGCGTCTCCTCCTTGTCGTAGTAGGCTTTGTATTGAAGGATGGCCGAGTCTGTCCTGTTTGCATGTTCGTGGAGCAAGGCGAGGCTCAGCTCGTAGTTGTATGGCCTCTGTCCCTCGGGCAGCTTCGCCAAATGCTGCAGCAGTGTATCTGTCTTGCCGCTATATTGTAAAAACATGAGATTGTCATGTTGTGGAATCGTGAGATTAGAATAGATGGTCAGCATGTGTGCCAGGACATCTCCGTATTTTGCGGGGAAGCCTTCCTCCTGGATAGCCTGATATGCCTGGTCGCAGTATTGGAGGCAGCGAAGCGTATCGTTCAGATGTTTGTATGCAGACGCGGCATCCATCAGATACCATCCCATGTTTCGCCTCACTCCTCCTGCGGGGGGGATGGGGGATGCCTTTGCCAATGCCACAGCCTGCAGCGCCACATTCAGCTCTTCCTCATAGTTGAGCTGCAGCATGTAGAGGAACCTCAGTTGGGAGAGCGCGTTCTGCCATATCAGGGTGTCGGCATCCCCTGCTTTCTCCGCTTCATCTACAGCTTTGAGGAAAAAACTCACAGCCCTCGGGTAGTCCTTCAGGTCGCGATAGGCACTGCCCGCATAGTAGTAGGCGCGTTCCTTGTCAACATCATCCTTCCGGATTTCAAAGTAGGATGTCACCTGCAAGGCGGAGTCTGGCGATGACGGCATCATGTCGCACTTGTCACGCAGGCGAATCGTCAGCAGGTCGTACTTCTGCCGGACGTATTCGGACGATTCCCGTACCGAGTCTCTCAGGCCCTCAGCATGTGCCTGAGCCTCTGGCAAGGCGGTCTCGCCCAACTGCCACGCCTGTTCGATGCTGTTCAGCAACTGCTGCTCCTCTTCGCTACTGCCACAGGAGCATAGCAGGGACAGCGATACAATAATAATAAATAATGTCTTTCTCTTCATAACTTTTTCCTTGTACATGGACTTATCGGATTGAACAGAGGTACCATTTGTATTCAGTTTAATCATGCTAACCCATGTTCGTATTGTTCGCTGCAAAATTATGTCTTTTATCCATAACAAGCAAACGCTCCACGCGCAATTATGGTATTTTTTCCCTGAGTTGGGACTACTTGGGACTCATTTTCCTTGCTTTGCTTGCAAAAACCACATAACTTTGCAGCCAGAAACACGTAATTTAAACAGATATTACTATGAAAAACAAATTTCTATTTTTGGCGTTGATGCTCCTGATTGGGACACAGGTTGCCGTTGATGCACAGGAGTTGACATTGTCTGATGTTCAGAACAGTGGCTGCTTGGATAGCAAGCATGCACGTGCCAACGGACACGCCAACATTAATGAAGACAATAGAAGACCGACAATCATCCTGACTAAAGAAGGAACCATCCTTACGGTACAACTGTATAATTACGAAGCCAACTGCGGCACAACAGACTTTGAAGTGACGCCCAGCATAAGTGGTGGCAGCAATGGTGCGCCCTATTCTGTGTCTATCCAAGTAATACCAATAGGTGATGAAGAGGATTGCATCTGTCCATACAACATATCATTTACTATTCATGATCTGGAAGCCACAGATTTCTTCTTTTCGTGCTGCTGGTTCCAAGGACTGGTAACTCTGACAGAGAACAAACCATTGGTGCTGGGGGACATTAATGAGGTTGTTATGGCGGAGGTCAACATCGACGGTTTGAATTATACCCTTGAAAATATAACAAACACGGCCAAACTAATAGCCGCGAAACGTGGATACGACATAAAGGGAGAACTGGACATCCCATCGGAAATAAACTATGAAGGGCAGAAATACAGAGTAACGAGCCTCGACGAAATTGTTTTCCTTGGTTGCTACGACTTAACCTCTGTCGACATCCCTTATAGCGTGACGAGCATTGGCGATGCGGCGTTTATGGGATGTAGCAGTCTGACAGATGTTTATTGCCATGCAGAGGATGTCCCAAACACAAGCAACAGTGTTTTCACAAGCACTCCCATTGCTTCTGCAACGCTTCATGTGCCGGCAGGTTCTATAGACAAGTACAAAACAACCTCGCCTTGGAGCGACTTCGGGAGCATCGTGGCTCTGCCTCAACTGTATTTCCCAGAGGGGACGAAGTGGACAGAGATACGTTTAGATACCTTGAAGTACGACAGCTGGTATTCAAAGGTCGGCGACGAATGGGTACCGAACTTTGAAACGATTGAATATCGTGTTCAGGGAGAATACGGTGGAGAGGGTAATCCCTATTCTAATGACCCATATAAATGTGTATATACTAATAGCTCCGAATGGACAGACTCACTCACTCTCCTAATATCGGAAGGGGAACTCAATGGATTCCCCACAGGTATTCTGGTAACGGTCTATGATAATGAAATTGACCAACCTCTTGTACCCAGCTCGTATCCGTTTGAATGGGAAGTAGGAACAATGATAAGATTTAAGGATATATTAGCTGCCAACATGACGGCTTTATTCCCTCGTGACCTGTTTGATTTCGGAGTTGTTGAAGAAATAAAAGAGGCGTACTTTGGAGGGGTAAGACTCCTGAAGTATTCTGATGTAAAAGGTGTTCGAATGATTCAAGGAATAGGTGTAGTAACGTGGAATGATGGCGAATGCATCTTCGGACCATTAAAGCCATATGATGCCTTGCCTCTGCCTCATGAAGAATCACGTCACTATCGTTCCATGCTTGTCCATTTCGAGCGTAATGGTGAGGTGCTGTATGATGTTTGGCCTCGGAAGGGAAGCACTGTTGAGGTAGCTATCGATGGGCTGAACTATTTCCTGTATTTAGATACCCATGAGGCTGTTATTATTACTAATCGCACTTGCTCCGGTGAGTTAGACATCCCGTCGGAGGTCACTTATGAAGGAGAAACATTTGTCGTGAAGAGTATGACTTGGAGTGCCTTCCACAATAATCCCGAACTGACAAAGGTAAAGATACCCAAGACCATTGAGAGTATCAGACATTCTTATCCCGCAGATCCAGACGAGGATGTAGAAACAACACTTATCAACCCTATTTACATGAACCCATTCAGAGGATGCACAGCCCTCGAATCCATAGAGGTAGATGAAGAGAACCCAAGCTTGAAGTCTGTTGATGGAGTGCTCTTCAGCCAAGATGGAGTAGGTCAATACTATTATAGAACAGGCAATTATTCTGGTACAGGGCTGTATTGCTATCCCGAAGGAGCACGACAAAAGTCTTACACCATTCCAGAGAACGTGGAATGGATTGCTGGAGCAGCTTGCGCCAATAACCAGTATCTTACTGTGTTGACAATACCGAACAGCACAAAACATATATGTTATGATGCATTCTCGGGCTGTTGCAATCTGACGGATGTTTATTGCAAGGCAGAGAATGTCCCTGTTGCATGGGATGGCGCATTTAGAGATGCTCCCATCGCTTCTGCTACGCTCCATGTGCCGGCAGGTTCTATAGACAAGTACAAAGCAACTTCGCCCTGGAGCGAATTTGGGAACATTGTGGAAATGACAACATCAAAGGGAATTATGCCTTTTGTACAAGATGGTAAAGTCTGGACTTACGAGGCCAGTAATTTTATCTATGACTGTGAAGAGACATTTAGCCTGGAAGGAGACACCCTGATAAGTTCTCGCAAATGCTTGAAGCTTTATTATACTTGCCAGTTTTATCACCAAGAACATCTATATAAAGGGGCGATGTTTGAAGAAGAAGGAAAAGTCTATTTCTTTGCATCGGGCAGTACCACACCTGTCCTCTTGTATGATTTTTCCTATGAACCTGGAACAATTATCAAGGTGGGTGATTTTGAACTAAGAATCAATGAAACGAGGCTTGCAATATATCGCAGCGAATACTTGAAGGTTATTGATTATTGTATTCTTGGAGATGAATATTATCCTTTCAAAGGAATTGAAGGTATCGGATTCCTCGGGGGAGGTTTAACGTGCCTCATAGATGGTTACACTCCAGTGAACACCGGTGGGGAAAGATCTCTAAAAACGTGTACAGTGAAGGGCGAAGTCGTCTTTGACACAGATGAATTCTTGGCTTCGGCACAATATATAAATGAGAATGAAATTCCCTTCACCCAAGATCAGATGGCAACCATTATTCTGCCAACTGCACCCAATGCAAGCAAGGGGAAATACTACAGGCTCGACAGGGTTGAGAACGGCCAGATTGTCTTCGAGCAGGAGAAGCAGCCTCGCGCACACGTTCCTTATATCATTGTGCCGAGCGAGGACTTCAGCATCGACATCAGCTCTTTGGACCTGGAGGGCTTGCAAGCCGACACGGTTACCGTCGGTGGCGTTTCCTTCATCGGCTCATACGTCCGAAAGGAACTCCCCGCCCTTACGGGAGGGGACGGGGGAGGGTCTTTGTACTATGACATCATCGACACCACGCCCGACTGCGGCTTCCTCTCCACTGCGGAAACGGGAAAGGAGGCTTTCCGCATCGGTGCCCTGCGAGCCTACCTGACCGTCAACTGGGATGACCCCTACAACCATCATGGCTCAAAGGGCCCGGAAGACAAACTGGACATCGTACTGAAAGACGATGGAACAGGCAGCCTCACCCCTACCCCCTCTCCGGGGAGAGGGGAAATCTACGACTTGAGCGGCAGGAAATGGTCAATGATTAATGGTCAATTTTCAATGCCTAAAGGAATCTACATACAGAATAACAGAAAACTCGTAAAGTAAACACCTGTTCCCAGGGGCGCGTCAGAATACAATTATTATAAAACCACGAATTACACGAATTGCACGAATTTATATTTTTCTGATAATCAGTTGCTGGATAATTCGTGCAATTCGTGTAATTCGTGGTTAAAGAAAGAAGAAATCCGTCAAATCCGTTTAATCCGTTGTTGATTAGAAGAAAATCAATGTGTTGTCAAGGAATTTCGCATTTCAGCCTCTTCTGAGAGCTTGTCTTGGCTGTCGTGGGCTTTAGTGTCACAGAACGCAAGAAAAACCCTCAAATCGAATCTGCACTGACAATCAAGGTATTACGAAGCCGCAATACATAAGAAAAGGTTAAGATAACATCTACAGAGGTGAGTAGAATGTTAATTGAAGCACAATTTGTGCACAAATCAGACGTGTAGCGACGGCAGGAAGTTCGTGGACTTATGGCGATAAGTACACGTACTTACCGTCATAAGTACTGGGAGTTTTGACGGGAACTGCATGAAGTTGGGTCGGAGGCACCGTTGTCTTGTCGCTTTTGATGTCAAGAGTTTTCTGTCCATAACACAGTCTGCCTGACTGGTCAGCGCACCTCAAGGAACTGCTCTATCTGGGGCAACATCGTCTCGCCTGCCTGGCGGCCCATCGCATAGACGCGGCGCATCTTGGCCTCGTTCTGTTCGGTGCGGCCAATGGGCAGCGTGTCCTGCGGATAGATGAGCAGGATGTTTCCCCGTCGCTCCTGTTCCGCGAGGTAGGTCAACTCGTCGTTGTACATCAGGTGACGGCGACTCATGGCACGGACGATGGCAGGATAGCGGCGCATGAAAAGATGGAAGAGGGGCATGAGACGCGTCTTCTTCTTGTAAAAGCCCTTGGGCTGCGTCAGGATGACCATGTTGCGCCCGAAGCCCTGCCCCTGGAAATACCGCAGAGGGATGGAGTCGGCAATGCCGCCGTCGAGCAGCAGACGGCCATCGAGCGGGACGGGACGCGAGACAAGCGGCATGGAAGCTGAGGCACGTATCCAGTCGAAAGCCTCATCGTCCACCTGATCGATGCGGTGATAGACGGGTTCGCCTGTCAAGGCATCTGTACAGACGACATGAAACTCAGTTGGGTCGCTATGGAATGCTTCGGCGTCGAAGACATCCAGCTCCTTCGGCAATGTATGGTAGCTGAACTCCGCCCCCACGAGGTCGCCCGTGCGAAGCAGGCAGCGGAGCCCCATGTAGCGGGGGTCATCCTTGAAGCGTACATTGTAGCGCAGCACACGCCCAGGCTGGTGCGATTTGTAGTTGCAGCCAAACGTCGCACCTGCCGACACGCCCACGATGCCGTCGAAGCGGACGCCGTGCTCCATCATCACGTCCATCACGCCGGCGGAAAACAAACCGCGCATCCCGCCGCCCTCAAGTACCAGTCCTGTCTTCATTTGCGCTGCAAAGTTACGTTTTTTTTCGCTTCCCCACACAACTTTTCCCCTTCTTTTCTTTGTCGTTCCCTCAGTTTTTCATAACTTTGCAGTGTGTTTTCCCTTGGAATGGGATGCATGAAGCTTTTAAGTATAAATACGGTGCCTAAAATTCTGCTATACATTACTGCCAAAGTCATCTGGAACTTCCTTTTCTGGAACACGGACTACCATGAGAACAGGGCACATGTCCATGTCGGCAAGCGGAGTACCGAGCATCTCTGCAAAATCTGGTTGGAGCCTAACGTGGAACTGGCAGACAAAGGCGACTTGACCGATTCGCAAGTCAAGCAAGTCCTTGGCATCGCCGCCGAATACCGCGAAAGGATGCTTCGACAGTGGGAGCAGTTTAAGCAAGGCAAGCACATCAGAGTTATCAAGGCAAAAAAAACAAAAGGATAGACTATGTACAAGACGGAAGGATATTGGAATGTGAAGCCGAAAATCAGGCGGCTCTCTTTTCCTCGTAGGGGTAAGTTCCAAGTTGACCTGTACGACGGGCGCTCCATCGTGATGCCCGTGTCTGCGTTTCCCTCGTTGAAGCGTGTTCCCGTGAAAGAACGTGAGCACTGGTATCTGATGGGGGGCGGAGTGACTTGGGATTCCTGCTCTGAGGTCATCCACATAGAGCAAATCCTGGGTAACTTCCAGAACTATGCCCACGAAAGTGACGAATAGGCATTGAAGGAAAGCCGCATCCTGCCCGGCACCCGTAGGCAGGACCGTTGAGGCCGTTGCCGCAAGGTGGGCTGCAAGGCAAAAGGTTTATTTATCCGCATGCGGAAGGAGGCGCTTGTCACCGGACAGAGTGGGCGGTTTGCTTAACCTGCAAAGCTCTTTTAGCATAGAAAGCCAAATAAATCTTCTTCCTTCTTCCTTAATTCTTAATTATTTGTCGTACCTTTGCGCCCGAAATGAAGAACTTTAACGAACTTGGGCTTGCCGAACCTTTGTTGCAGGCCATCGAAGAGCTGGGCTACGAACGCCCGATGCCCGTGCAGGAGGAAGTGATTCCCTATCTGCTGAGTAATGAAACCGACCTTGTGGCCTTGGCGCAGACAGGCACCGGCAAGACGGCAGCCTACGGCCTGCCGCTGCTGCAAAAGATAGTCAAGACCAAGACCCCCTCTGACTCACCTCAGACCCTCTCTGACTCACCCTTAAAGGGGGAGGATCAGGGGAAGGAAGCCTCCACTTTAAGGGGAGGTTTGGTAGGGTCTGTCATCCTGAGCCCTACGCGCGAGCTGTGCCTGCAGATTGCCGACGACCTGGAGGGCTTCAGCAAGTACCTGCCCGAGGTGCGCATCCTGGCCGTCTATGGCGGCACGAACATCGAGCCGCAGATTCGCGCCCTTAGGCACGGGGTTGACATCATCGTGGCTACTCCGGGCCGCCTCATGGACCTGATGAAGCGCGGCGTGGCCGACCTGTCGGGAGTGCAATACGTGGTGCTCGACGAGGCGGACGAGATGCTATCGATGGGCTTCCAGGAGGACCTCGACAGCATCCTGGCTGGCATCCCGAGCGAGCACCGCACGCTGCTCTTCAGTGCCACGATGAGCCGCGAGATAGAACGCATTGCGCAGAACTACCTGACGGATGCCAAGCAGATACAGGTGGGCAGCCGCAACGAGGGAGCCGAGAACGTGAACCACATATATTATATGGTACACGCGCGCGACAAGTACTATGCCCTGAAGCGGCTGGTGGATTTCTATCCGCGCATCTATGCCATCATCTTCTGCCGCACGAGGCTGGAGACGCAGGAGGTGGCCGACAACCTCATCCGCGACGGCTACAATGCCGACGCGCTGCACGGCGACCTCTCGCAGCAGCAGCGCGACCTGACGATGCAGCGCTTCCGACAGCACCGCATACAGCTTCTCGTGGCAACCGACGTGGCAGCCCGCGGCCTCGACGTTGATGACCTGACGCACGTCATCAACTACGGCATGCCGGACGACGTGGAGAACTACACCCACCGCTCCGGACGCACGGGTCGCGCGGGCAAGAAGGGCACCAGCATCTGCATCATCGGCATGCGCGAGCGCTCGAAGATAAAGCAGGTGGAGAAGGAGATACAGAAGACCTTCGAGCAGGGCAAACTGCCCGAGCCGCGCGACATCTGCACGAAGCAGCTCTACCATGTCATCGACGACATAGAGCGCGTCGTGGTCGATGAGGAGGAGATTGCTCCCTTCATGGACGAGGTGCAGAAGCGCTGGGCGTGGCTCGACAAGGACGACCTCATCCGCCGCGTCCTCTCGCGCGAGTTCGGTCGCTTCCTCCAGTACTATGCCAATGCACCCGAGATAGAGATTCCCGGGAGGGGAGCAGGAAGCAAGGAGCAGGGGACAAGGAGCAGGGGACAAGGAGCAAGGGGCAAGGGTTCCCGCGTGGCCGAGGAAGGCTATGTACGCCTCTTCCTGAACGTAGGCAAGATAGACGGCATGTATGCCCGCGAGATCATCGGCATGCTGAACAAGAACGTGCAGGGCGACAAGGTGGCCGTCGGGCGCATCGACCTGATGAAGAACTTCTCGTTCATCGAGGTGAAGCAGGACGACCTGAACCGCGTGCTAAAGGGTTTGAAGCACGGCGTGACGGTGAAAGGCCGCAGCGTGGTGGTCGATGTGGCAACAGAGACCCCCTCTAACTCCACCGTAAAGGGGGAGAAACCAAACGAGAACTCCCTCCCCTCAAGGGAGGGCAGAGAAGGGTCTGCGAAGAAGAAGGTCCGCCCTTCCCGCGAAGAGCGCGGCTACACTGCTCCGCGGGGGCGCAAGTACCAGAAGGAGGAATGGATGAAGTTCCTCCACCCCGAAGGACCCACCAAGAAGAGCCGGAAGCTGATGGGTGAGATGCCCGACTTCAGCGAGGAAGGCTGGGCAAGAAGAAAACCAAAGAAGAAATAATAACAATCTGAATAATCAGAAAGACCTATGAAGAAACTCTTTCTTTGCGCACTGTGCGCTATTTCACTCCTTTCCCGTGCCGACGAAGGCATGTGGATGCTGAACAACATTGACCCGGAGACGGCAAAGGCCATGCGCAGCCTCGGCCTCAAGCTCTCGCCCGACCAGCTCTACAGCACCGAGCACGCCAGCCTGAAGGACTGCGTGGTCGATTTCGGCGACTTCTGCTCGGGCGTCGTGGTGAGCCGCGACGGGCTGGTCTTCACCAACCACCACTGCGGCTACGGCGCCATACAAGCTCTCTCCACACCGGAGGACGACATCCTCACCAACGGTTTTGTGGCCCATACGCGTCAGGAGGAACGTCCGGCAGAGGGGCTCTTCGTGAAGTTCCTGCAGCGCACCGAGGACTGCACCGAGCGCATCGTGCAGGCCCTCAACGCCATCTATGCGGCACACCCCGGCGAGACAATCATGGAGCTTGACTGGCAATACACCGACAGCATCATGACTGCCGTGGAGAAGGAGCTGCAGGAGGCCAACCCGGGCCTGGAGTGCGCCGTCAAGGCCTACTACGAGCAGAATGCCTTCTACGCAAGCTTCTACAAGGTCTATCGCGACGTGCGCCTCGTCTTCACCGCAACGGAGACGCTGGGCAAGTTCGGCGGCGACACCGACAACTGGATGTGGCCGCGCCAGACGTGCGACTTCAGCGTCTTCCGCATCTATGCCGACAAGGATGGACAGCCCGCCGACTACAGCGAGGAGAACGTGCCCCTCCGCTGCGACAAGTATGCCCGCATCGCCACCAAGGGCTACCGCCCCGGCGACTTCTGCATGACCGTAGGCTACCCCGGTAGCACCAGCCGATACATGAGCTCATGGGGCATCGACGAGCGCGTCAACGCCATCAACGTCAGCATGATTCAGGTGCGGGGCAAGAAGCAGGACGTCTGGAAACGCTTCATGGATGCCGACCGCGCCGTAGGCATCAAGTACGCCAGCAAGTGGGCCAGCAGCAGCAACTACTGGAAGAACAGCATCGGCATGAACAAGGCCATCGCCGACCTCGGCATCATCGAGCAGAAACGGATGCTCGAGAACAAAATCTGCGACTGGTACGGAAGCCGCAAGGACCTCAGCGACCGTTTCGGCATGATGTTCGGCAGGCTCAAGGAGGCCTACGGAAAGCGTCACAACGACGTCTATGCTATGGGCTTCTTCCGCGAGACCTTCGTGCGCGGCATCGAGCTCTACCGCGTGGCCCACATGCTCAACTCCATGCCGCAGGATGCCGACAGCACCGAGGCCGCCGCTGTGCGCACGCGCATGCAATCCTTCTTTGAGGACTATGACGCACGGCTCGACGAGGCAACGATGGCCGCACTGCTCCGCAACTACCGCGAACAGGTGAAGGACAGCTGCTACTGGCCCGACTGCTACGCCACCATCGACAGCCTCTACGGAGGCGACGAGGCAGCCTACGCCCGCGACGTCTTCGCCCGCACCATCTGCCTGGACACGACGGCAGTAAGCAAAGTACTGGCCGACAGCACCCTGCGCGACACCGACCCCGCCCTGCTCTATGCCGCCGCCATCCCCACGATGATACAGGAGATAGGAGGCCGGAGCCGCGATGCCACAACCGTCATCGACTACAACGAGCACCTGCTCACCCAGGCCCTGCTCGAAATGGAACAGGGGAACCCCCACTACAGCGACGCCAACTTCACCATGCGCCTCTCCTACGGCTACATTCAGGACTACACGGCCAGCGGCGTGCACCACCAGTACTACACCAACGCACAGAGCCTGCTCGACAAAGCCGCCAAGCAAGCCGAGATAGAGGACTACAAACTGGAGGACGACATCGTCAGCCTGATGCAGAAAGGCGATTGGGGACGCTATGCCGACCGCAGGACAGGCGACATGCACCTGTGCTTCCTCTCCAACAACGACATCACGGGCGGCAACTCCGGCTCGCCCATGTTCAACGGCAAAGGCGAACTGCTCGGCCTGGCCTTCGACGGCAACTGGGACGCCATGTCGGGCGACATCTCCTTCGACAGCAACCTGCAGCGCTGCATCGGCGTAGATGTCCGCTTCATGCTCTTCATCATCGATAAATGGGGCAAGGCCGACAACATCATCAAGGAACTGCTGGACTGAACAGAAGTCACCTCAACAAAAGCCTCCCGACGCAGTGGAAAAGTCATCGCGTCACGACATAAAACTATTTTCACGTCATGAAAATCTTTTTTCACGTCATGAAAATAGATTTTCAAAGCTTGAAAATTAATTTTCACGTCGTGAAAATAGTTTTATGTCACGTTGGCGAAGTTTTAGAGCTTCCCTCCGAAAGCTAGGTCACCCGCGTCACCAAGCCCCGGGACGATGTAGCTCTGCTCGTTCAGGACAGGGTCGATGGCAGCACACCACAGCTCGGCACCTTCCCATCCGCCAAAGCGCCCGGCAATATGGTCCACACCCTCCTGAGCCGCGATGACACACGCCATGATGAGGCGGCGCGGCTTACCATTCCCGAGGAAGGCATCGACAGCCATTTCCAGGCTGTAGCCCTTAGCCAGCATCGGATCAACCAGGATGAGCGTCTTGCCCGTCAGGTCGGGCGAAACCATGTACTCCACGTGCACAGCCACCTCGCGACGCTCCTTGTCCTTGAAATAGCGATAGGCACTGACGAAGGCATTCTCCGCACGGTCGAAAACATTGAGGAACCCCTGATGCAATGGCAGGCCGGCACGGAAGACGGTAGCCAGCACGATGTCGTCCTTCAGACATTGGCATTTGCACTCCGCCAGCGGCGTCTGCACCGTCACCTCCTCATACTTGAGGCTCTTGCTGATTTCGTAAGCCTGAAGCTCGCCGATGCGCTCCAGGTTGCGGCGGAAACGCAGGCGGTCCCGCTGGATGCCTACGTCGCGAAGCTCGCTCACATACTGATTAATGATGCCGGGCATCTCACTCAGATTCACTATTTTCATGGTATTCTGCTAGTTTTCGGAAACACTTGTTTCCATGTTAACTTCCCTACAAAGGTACGAAAAAAATCCACAATCGGGAGCATCTGATGCAGATTTTTTGCAAACTTAGCATTGCAAACAACGAAGCAAAGGAAAAACTGTTGGCAGTGAACGATGAACTATGGACTTTTTTTCGTACCTTTGCACCCGCTAATGAAGAAAAGCATATAAAGTTAACTCAATAATAATCATCAACAACATGGCAACATTAGATTTGACAAAGTATGGCATCACCGGCAGCACCGTGATTGCTCACAACCCCTCGTATGAATTCCTCTTCGAGGAAGAGACAAAAGCCGGTCTCACAGGCTTCGACAAGGGACAGAACACAGAACTCAATGCCGTCAACGTCATGACCGGCATCTACACTGGCCGCAGCCCCAAGGACAAGTACATCGTATGCGACGAGCAGAGCAAGGACAAAGTGTGGTGGACAACCGAAGAATACAAGAACGACAACCACCCCATGAGCGAAGAAGTCTGGGCAAAAGTCAAGGACATCGCCATCAAGGAACTCTCCGGCAAGAAGCTCTACGTAGTCGATGCTTTCTGCGGCGCAAACGAAGCAACACGCCTGGCCGTACGCTTCATCGTAGAAGTAGCATGGCAAGCACACTTCGTGAAGAACATGTTCATCCAGCCCACAGAAGAAGAGCTGAAGAACTTCGAGCCCAACTTCGTCATCTACAACGCCAGCAAGGCTAAGGTAGAGAACTACAAGGAACTCGGCCTCAACAGCGAAACCTGCGTAGCCTTCAACACCACCAGCCGCGAACAGTGCATCATCAACACATGGTACGGCGGCGAAATGAAGAAAGGCATGTTCTCCATGCAGAACTACTACCTGCCCCTCCAGGGCATCGCCTCCATGCACTGCTCCGCCAACACCGACATGCAGGGCAAGAACACCGCCATCTTCTTCGGACTGAGCGGCACAGGCAAGACAACCCTCTCCACCGACCCGAAGCGCCTGCTCATCGGCGACGACGAGCACGGATGGGACGACGAAGGCGTCTTCAACCTCGAAGGCGGCTGCTACGCCAAGGTCATCAACCTCTCCAAGGAGAACGAACCCGACATCTACGGCGCCATCAAGCGCAACGCACTGCTCGAGAACGTCACCGTTGACGAAAAGGGCAAGATTGACTTCGCCGACAAGAGCGTCACAGAGAACACACGCGTCAGCTACCCCATCGAGCACATCGAGAAGATAGCCAAGAAAGTGAACGGCAAGAGCGCAGGACCCGACGCCAAGAACGTCATCTTCCTCAGCGCCGACGCATTCGGCGTGCTGCCTCCCGTCAGCATCCTCACACCCGAGCAGACCAAGTACTACTTCCTCAGCGGCTTCACAGCCAAGCTCGCCGGCACAGAACGCGGCATCACCGAGCCCACACCCACCTTCTCAGCCTGCTTCGGACAGGCATTCCTCGAGCTGCATCCCACAAAGTATGCCGAAGAGCTCGTCAAGAAGATGGAAAAGAGCGGAGCTAAGGCCTACCTCGTCAACACCGGCTGGAACGGCACAGGCAAGCGCATCTCCATCCCCGACACACGCGGCATCATCGACGCCATCCTCGACGGCAGCATCCTGAAGGCACCCACCAAGAAGATCCCCTTCTTCGACTTCGAAGTGCCCACAAACCTGCCCAACGTCAACCCCGCCATTCTCGACCCCCGCGACACCTACGCCGAGGCCAGCATCTGGGAGGAGAAGGCAAAGGACCTCGCAGGCCGCTTCATCAAGAACTTCAAGAAGTACGAAGGCAACGAAGCAGGCAAAGCCCTCGTCGCCGCCGGCCCGAAGCTCTAAAAGCAACCTCTTATACACACATGCAAGAAGAGGGTGCATCCCTTCGCCAATCACGGCGAAGAGGTGCACCCTCTATATTAAATAAAATATAATATGTACTGACAAACTTTTTTCTCCCTTTTCTTTGTTCGTAAGGAAATAATCCCTAACTTTGCGGCAGAAATACACACGGAACCATGCCTGACATCTATAGATATTTTGGATTTGTGTTCTTCTTTCACTCCAATGAACATGACCCCATACATGTTCATGTACAACACGACCATAAAGAGTCTGTGTTTGACATTATCATGGAGGATGGCAAGGTCAAAGAAGTCACCATGCGGGAGAAGAAAGGAGTTCCACCTCTTACTTCAAAAGATCAGCACGTGGCAGAACAGTTCGTAAGACAGTATGCTAACAACATCATAGACAAGTGGACCAATTACTTCATAAAGAAGAAGAGAGTTGTTTGCACTACAATAAAAAAGAGATTGAAATGAAATACCTGAGAATAGAGAAAGCCGATTACATGGGGAAGCTTACGGTAATGCTAACCTTTAACGATGGAGCAGTAGTAACCATCAACTTCGGTTCGTGGATTGCGGCAAACCCTCATCCTCAGTACAATCGCTACCTTGACGAGAAGAAGTTCAAGAAGTTTTATATCGACGACATGGGCAACATTGCCTGGGGCAAAAACCGCGACCTGTACTTCCCTATCGACGAGCTCCATAATGGAAGCTTCGCAACATAACAAGCAAGACAGAAAGAAATATGACATAGACAACAAAACACAACCAGTGCTCCCAAAGCGGAGCATGACATTTTATTTGCTCAAATTCCCACTCGAACTAGCACCTCGGCAAGGAGTTTATACGAGCATAATCTACATGTGTTTGAAGTACGCACCAAGAGTGTACTTCACCATAACATGTAGAGGCTGTGCTAGGCCTGAGTGGGATATGGCAGGAGCGCACTCTTTTCATATCCGAAAGAAAGTGCTAACTTGTTAAAAGGGAAAAAGGAATGTTAGTACTAACTTTAAAAGCAAATAAAATGAAAAATTTATTAGTTCTTTTGTTACTCCTGTGCTCGATAGGCGTTACGGCACAGGACGTGATTGTGAAGAAAGACGGCAAGACCGAAGTCTGCCGCGTGGAGAAGGTCAGCGACACGGATGTCACCTACAAGAAGTGGAGTGACCTTAAAGGACCAAGTTATATCATGGATATTTCCCTTGTCGCGTCAATTAACTATGAGAACGGGGAGAAGAAAACCTTCGGTGAGAGAATCGAGGTGGAAGATTCTGGTGAAGGAAAACCATCTATGAGCGATGCGGAGCTGCTTGAAATGGATAAAAAACTACATCCAACTATGCCTTTTGTAATATCAATAAATGAGAAAGAATTGATGTACAAAAAAGTGAAGCGGCTTAAGACATGGGGATGGATAGGAGGTGGTGTTTTGGTAACAGGAGGAGTTATATTAGTTGCGGGAAATATCAAAAGATTCATTTATGGTGATGGGGCATTGGTAGCTGGAATAGGAGCTATAGGCGCAGGTGTAGGCCTCACAACCACCTGCCTTGTCATCGCCCACAAGCAAAAGAAGAAGCTTGATGCTGTCCTTGGCACTTCCTCCATCTACCGCTACGACATTCCTTTCTCCAACGGCTCGCAGCTTTCTGTCGGTGCCGATATGCTTCACGACCGCATCATGGACAAGCGCACCATAGGCCTCGGACTGAGCTATAATTTCTAACTCCATAAACCGCAACAATATGAAACACACATTATATATAATGGCTCTCACAGCCGTCACTTCCCTTTTGCTCTCCTCGTGCAGTATCTATCACACTGGGACATACACGCCACCCAGTTACCCAAGCGTAGCGACTACTGGCACCCTTGGTGGCAGGACAAGCGTAACAATCCGGAATGGGCATGAAAGTAATAACGATTATGACCTTGTACCTGTGGGCGACATCATCACCTATACCATTGATAGCGGAACGAAGGAAGGCAGGCAAAAGCTACAAGGTCTTACTCTTGAAGAAGCCCAAAAGCTTGTTGAAACTCTTGCTTTGCGCAAATACAAATGCAACACTTTCGTTGGGGATACTCACGTCACCTATTTGTTGAGCGAGGATGGTAAGCGAATCCTTAGCATCACTATTGACGGGCAACCGGGCAAATACAAGATGATGAGCAAATAATATGACCAGAAAACGCGTCAGGAGATAGACCTCAACATCCGACGTTAGATGGAAGCAGAAGTTCTGCCTGCAGATGAGGTTTTTACTGGAAGAAGGAGAAGTTGACGCTGCCGTAGGCGCGATGCTCCACGAAGCGGGGATGCTGGGAGAAGTCGTTTGACTTGCCGTGCTCGAGGACGAAGAGACCGTCTTCCTTTAGCAGCCCTCGCGAGAGGATGATGTCGGGCAGTTCAGGAATTTGCGGCAGGACGTAAGGCGGGTCGGCAAAGATGAAGTCGAACTGCTCGCGGCATTTAGCCACGAACTGGAAGACGTCGGCACGCACAGGCAATGCCGTCGTGTCGCCAAGCTTGTCAAGGAACTGCTTGATGAGACGATGGTGACGCTGGTCAAGCTCCACGCTGATGACACGTCCGCAGCCACGGCTCACAAGCTCCAGCGTAATACTTCCCGTGCCGGAGAAAAGGTCGAGAGCCGCCGGTGCCTCGCTGAAGTCGATGTAAGCCTGCAGGACATTAAAGAGGTTCTCCTTGGCAAAGTCCGTCGTGGGACGTGCCGAGAAGCTGCGCGGCACCTCGAAGTGCCTGCCCTTGTATTTGCCGGTAATGATTCGCATAGGCCCCTCTCTAACTCCCCCACTAAAGGGAGAGGAACAAAATCATTCAACGTTAAGTATATATTCCGATATGGTCTTTAGCAGCTCCCCCGATGCACCTTCCAGGTGACAGACATCGTGCTCGGGCCGCAGATTGAGAGCCTTCCAGATGCCAAGCAAGAGGAATGTGCGGTCGCTGTCGTTGTCCGCCGTCTGCGAACAGGCATACTGCAGCTTGTTGCGATGGAACACGGCAATGAAGAAACGCTTCTCCCCGAAACAGGTGTATGCATGTCGCAGCCCGGCATCGGCTGGGGCGGGACGCTTCTCCTGCTCCGATGCGAAACGCTCCAACAGTCTGGCATCGTCGCAGCTCACCTTCACGTCGGGATAGAACTCCTGTACTGTGCGCAGAATGTCCTGGTCGAGGCAGAAGACCATGACCGCCTCGACAGGCGACAGTATCTGGTACTGCATGTCGGAGACGCTGACCGGCTGTCCGGGGAAGCAGAGACGGTAGAAGGCCAGCATGTCGCCCTTGCTGAAATGCTCAAGGGGGACGATGGTTGCCGGCGTATCAGCCACGAGCTCCACGCCCTGGAAGTGATAGTCCATCAGGTAAGGCTTCTGCAAAGCTTTCCGCAGAACATCGTCCGATGCCATCCCTTCCTGTACGGGAAAATGGTCGGCCTGCACAGTCGAACCGTCGAGAGTGCTGCTTACAGAAAAAGAAAATCCATCCGCACCGAAGCGGATGGATAGTCTATAGCCGGTGAGAGTATTACTCCCAGTTGCCAGCATTGTTGTTCCAGTTGTTACCCGCATCGCCAATCTTCAAGCCGGGATAGGCACCCTTGGCATTGGCTTCTTCGCTGCGGTTGTAGATGAGTCGTTTTCCGGCCTTGCCCATGCCCTTGAGGAAGCTGCTGTCGGGAGCATTGCACTCCATCACCTGAATGATAGTGCCCGAGCGAGTCGTGTTGGGACAGGCGATGAGCTCGAAGGTGTCGCCCTGAGAGAAGGGGATGTAGCGCAACGAGTCGGCTGCGAAACCATCATAGGCATAGAGGGAGTCCTGCAGGGAAACCCAAATGGTGTCGCGACGGAAGCTCTGCAGTCCGTTGGCTGCAATGGCTGCCTGGTCGCCGCTGTTGACGATGGCAGCTGCCTTTGCTTCGGTCAGGCCCTGGTTCATCTGCTCCTCGGTGAGCAGACCTTGCTTCATGACGACGGGCAGCTTGCCGTTCTTGACAAAGTCAATCAGTACGGACCAGTCTGCACAATATACGCCGTCGTGTTGAGCCTTGTAAGCTTCTTCCGCGCTGCGTATCTCCATCAGGCGAGCCTTAACTACGTTCTCTCTGGCTGCGACTGTTGCGTCGAAGTCTTCGGTATCGCGAATGCTACGCCAGCAAATGAAGAGTAAACCGACGGCACAGATACCTAAAATAACATTTATTACCTTTTTCATGACGTTATATGTGATTTATTTTGTAATTTCGCATCGCAAAAGTAAAAAGAATTATTCACATTTCCGACAAAAGGGGCTTTTTTTTATTAAAGAATGACGATAACTGAAGATTTAGGGGCTCTTATTGGGGAGAACTTCGCCCATAATCCGACAAAAGAGCAGGAAAAAGCCATCTCCATGCTCAGTGACTTCCTGCTGTCGCGGGAACGCGACTCAGTTTTCCTGCTCAAGGGGTATGCCGGCACCGGAAAGACGTCGTTGCTGGCTGCCCTGGTGCACACTTTGCAGATGCTTCAGCAGCGTTTCATGTTGCTGGCACCGACGGGACGCGCCGCGAAGGTGCTCTCCTCCTATGCAGGGGCGCCGGCCTACACGATTCACCGCAAGATATATCGGCAGAAGTCCATCACCGACATAGATGTGTTCCAAAACGACATCAACCTCAGGCAGGACACGCTCTTCATCGTTGACGAGGCTTCGATGATAGCCAACGATGCTCACGACCATACCATCTTCGGCACGGGACGGCTGCTGGATGACCTCATGCACTACGTCTATTCCTGCGAGGGGTGTCGGCTCATCCTTGTGGGCGACACGGCGCAGCTGCCGCCTGTGGGCGAGGAAGAAAGTCCTGCCTTGAACCGCACAATGCTGGAGGGCTACGGCATGGAGGTGACGGAACTATGTCTGACTCAGGTAGTCAGGCAGCTTGAAGAATCCGGCATCCTGTGGAACGCCACGATGCTGCGCCGCCTCATACAGGACGGTGCCGTGTATGAATTCCCGAAGCTCAGGGGCAAGAGTTTCCCGGATGTGCGCGTGCTTCCCGGCGACGAACTCATCGACGCGCTCAGCGACAGCTACCGCAAGTACGGCACAGACGGCACCATCGTGGTGACACGCAGCAACAAACGCGCCAACATCTTTAATAATGGTATTCGCACGCGTATTCTCGACCAGGAAGAGGAGCTGTCCTGCGGCGACCTCATCATGGTGGCGAAGAACAATTACTACTGGGTGGACAAAGAAATGGAGCAAGGGGCAAGGGGCAGGGGGCAAGAGAATTCCATAGAAGAGCAAGGAAACAGCAATCCTCTTGCTCCCTGCCCCCTGCCCCCTGCCCCCTTGTCCTTCATTGCCAACGGCGATGTGGCTGTCGTGCGGCGGCTTCGCAACGAGCGCAGCTTCTATGGGTTCCGCTTTGCTGACGCCACCCTTCGGTTCACGGACTACGACAACAGGGAGCTGGACGCTACGGTGCTGCTTGACACGCTCCAGAGCGAGGCTCCCGCACTGACGCGCCAACAGCAGGAGATGCTCTTCAACGGTGTATGGGACGACTATCCCGAGCTGACGAACAAACGCGACCGCATGAAGCGCCTCAGGCAGGACCCCTACTACAATGCCCTGCAGGTCAAGTATGCCTACGCCGTCACTTGCCACAAGGCACAGGGCGGACAGTGGCAGCACGTCTATATCGACCAGGGCTACATCACCGAGGAGATGCTCTCGCCCGACTACTTCCGATGGCTCTACACGGCTATCACCCGTGCCACGGAGCAGGTCTATCTCGTGAACTGGCCGGACAGTGCCTTGGAGGATGCCTGAGGCTGTCGCGTCCGCCTGCCAGCACCCCTATCCTGCCTTTCTCGTACTGATAAAGGGAAAAAAAAAGAGCCAAACGGTGCTAATTTACCTTTTATTTACTACCTTTGTACCCGAAACACATAACAGAACACACCACATGAATATCCTTGTGACAGGAGCAAACGGGCAGTTGGGCAACGAGATGCGCATCGTGGCCCGTGGCTCGTCAGACAATTTTATCTTCACAGATGTCAGTCAGCAGGAGGGTGTGGCGACCACCTATCTGGACATCACCGACCTGGAGGCCGTCCGCGCCTTTGTCAAGGAGCA
This sequence comes from uncultured Bacteroidales bacterium, assembly GCA_902763865.1. GTDB lineage: Bacteria > Bacteroidota > Bacteroidia > Bacteroidales > Bacteroidaceae > Physcousia. Next base: position 30,799 of record CACWTR010000013.1, read on the forward strand.
CAAGGTGGATGCCACCGTGAACTGTGCCGCCTGGACAAACGTCGATGCAGCCGAGGCTCCGGAGAACCGTGCGCTGGTTGAGAAGCTGAATGCCACGGCCCCCGAGAACCTGGCAAAGGCCATGAAGGAGGCTGGCGGCTGGCTGATACACATCTCTACCGACTACGTCTTCGGGGCCGAGCCCTACAACACTCCCTGCCGTCCCGACCAGAAGGGCACGCCCACCGGCGTCTATGGCGAGACGAAGAAGGAAGGAGAGGAGAGGATAAGGAAGACCCTCTCTCAGTTCATCATCATCCGCACGGCATGGCTCTACAGCGAGTTCGGCAAGAACTTCTGCAAGACGATGCTGCAGCTCACGGCCACGAAGCCGCAACTGAAGGTTGTCTTCGACCAGTGCGGCACCCCCACCTATGCCCTCGACCTGGCCCGTGCCATTATGGTCATCCTCTCGAAGCCCGTCCAGGGCATCTACCACTTCTCCAACGAGGGAGTCTGCTCCTGGTACGACTTCACGCAGATGATAGCGCGTATCGCCGGACACACCGCTTGCGACATCAGACCCTGCTACTCATCGGAGTTCCCCAGCCCTGTCCGCCGTCCTGCCTACTCTGTGCTGGACAAGCGAAGCATCCGCGAGACCTTCGGCGTTGAAGTCCCCTACTGGGTCGATTCGCTGGAGAAGTGCATCGCCAACATCAACGGAAAAAGGAGGTGAGAAGTTAGGGGTTAGAGGTTAGAGAAATACCTTTGGCCCCGAATTGCAAGCTACCAAATCAATCCTCTAACCCCTAACCTCTACCCTAACCACAAAAAGAACAACTACATGCAAGTAATCAAGACCCCCATCGAGGGTTTGCTCATCATCGAGCCAAGAGTATTCCTGGACGCCCGCGGCTATTTCTTCGAGTCCTTCTCGCAAAGGGAGTTCGACGAGAAGGTCGGCCCCGTCCGCTTCGTGCAGGACAACGAGAGCATGTCCAGCTATGGCGTCATGCGCGGCCTGCACTTCCAGCGTCCGCCCTTCACCCAGAGCAAGCTGGTGCGCTGCGTGAAAGGTGCCGTGCTGGACGTGGCCGTCGATATCCGCAAGGGCTCTCCAACCTACGGACAGCACGTGGCAGTGGAGCTGACGGAGGACAACCACCGGCAGTTCTTCATCTCCAAAGGTTTTGCCCACGGCTTCTCCGTGCTGAGCGAGACAGCCGTCTTCCAGTACAAGTGCGACGAGTTCTATCATCCCGAAGCCGACGACGGCATCTCCATCCTGGACGAAAGCCTCGGCATCGACTGGCGCATCCCCACCGACAAAGCCATCCTCAGCGAGAAGGACACCAAGCATCTATTGCTCAAAGACTTTGAGACACCGTTCACCTTCAATGATAACATATAATAAATCCTATAATATATGACTCGTACTATCGTCATCACCGGCGGGGCCGGATTCATCGGGAGCCACGTCGTGCGACTCTTCGTCAACAAGTACCCTGAGTACAAAATCATCAACCTCGACAAGCTGACCTACGCCGGCAACCTGGCCAACCTCAAGGACATTGAGGACCGCCCGAACTATAAGTTCGTCAAGATGGACATCTGCGACTTCGATGCCTTCTACCGCCTCATGCAGGAGGAGAAGGTTGACGGCATCATCCACCTGGCCGCAGAGAGCCACGTGGATCGCAGCATCAAGGACCCCTTCACCTTCGCCCGCACCAACGTCATGGGCACACTCTCCCTGCTGCAGGCTGCCAAGCTCTACTGGGAAAGCCTGCCCGAGAAGTACGAGGGCAAGCGCTTCTATCACATCTCCACCGACGAGGTCTATGGCGCACTCGAGATGACGAACCCCGAAGGCATCGAGCCGCCCTTCACCACCACAGCCAGCAGCTCGGAGCACCATCTGGCCTACGGAAAGGACTTCTTCTACGAGACCACGAAGTACAACCCCCACAGCCCTTATTCGGCTTCGAAGGCATCGAGCGACCACTTCGTCCGCGCCTTCCATGACACCTACGGCATGCCCACCATCGTCACCAACTGCTCCAACAACTACGGCCCCTACCAGTTCCCCGAGAAACTCATCCCGCTTTTCATCAACAACATTCGCCACCGCAAGCCTCTGCCCGTCTATGGCAAGGGCGAGAACGTACGCGACTGGCTCTACGTGGAGGACCACGCCCGTGCCATCGACACCATCTTCCACCGCGGCACCATCGCCGAGACCTACAACATCGGAGGCTTCAACGAATGGAAGAACATCGACATCATCCGCACGGTCATCCGCACGGTTGACCGCCTGCTGGTGCGCCCCGAAGGAGCCGACCTCGACCTCATTACCTACGTCACAGACCGCCTCGGCCACGACGCACGCTATGCTATCGACTCCACAAAGCTGCAGAAGGAACTCGGATGGGAACCTTCCCTCCAGTTCGAGGAAGGCATCGAAAGGACCGTCAGATGGTATCTCGACAACGAAGCCTGGATGGACAACATCACCAGCGGCGACTACGAGAAGTACTACGACGACATGTACAAAAACCGCTAAGGCGAAGCTGAAACCCTTCCGGAAGGGCAACAGAAACCTTTCCCTACACGTTGCAAAACTATTTTCACGTCATGAAAATCTATTTTCATGACGTGAAAATTAATTTTCATGGTTTGAAAATTGATTTTCAAACCATGAAAATAGTTATATGATGCTTCTAATACACAAAGACCTTGTAGTCCTTGATGCTTCCCGGTGCGCCCTGCTCGGCTCGGGGAAGGTACTCAAGGGCGGTGACGGTCTGTTCGCTCCCCAGGTCTATGACGAGCAGATGGGGGCCCGACTGACCGCGTTCCGTCTGCCAGTATGTGCTCTCCTGCAGGTCGAATACCTTGTCGCCGAGGTTGTTGCCGGCCTCGTCTTCGGAGTTGGCATACTTCGTCTTCCAGGGTTCGCGAGAGAGTCGTTTGCCGTCCTGACCTTGCAGGTAAAGCTCGGCTATGGCGGTACGGTCGCCCTGCTTCTGCGTGGAGAGGCATTCCAGAGCAAGGTAGCGGCCCTTCTTCTGAGCACCGAACCTAACGGTCTGCCAGCCGTTGCCGGCCTTGAAGCTGCCGGTAGCGACGGGAGTGGCTGAGTTCAGGTCGGGCTTGTCGCCGATGTTGTTGTGCTTGTTGCTCTTCTCGAGCTGCAGTTTGTTCAGCTCGGGCTCGGCCTGACCCCAGACGACAGCTTCCTTCGGGCCGACGATGTCGAGGACAATCACCTCGTTCTTACCCTTCTTGAGCCAGCAGCCGGGCACATAGAGCGTCTGCTGCGGACCTATCGACCAGATGCGGCCCATGGCATGACCGTTCACCCAGACTTGTCCTTTGCCCCACTTTTCGAAGTTGAGGAACGTGTCGCCCACCTTCCGGAGGTCGAAGTAACCGCGATAGTAGCCACGACCGAAGATGAGGTCTTCGCTGTCCCTGGCATAGCGCATGGTGCGGCCGAGACGCATCATGCTGATGGACTCGCGAGTGTTAGGCTTCTCCTTCTGCCACTCAAATGCCCTGACAGCTACCTCGTAGTCATCAGGGATGCGCATGTTCTCCCACATCGTCGGGGTATAGACAATCTCCGCGCCGTCGATGCCGAAATGTGACTTCACGTTGACCGTGATAGTAGGTTTGCCGACCAGTCCTTTGAAATCCTTGATGGCTCGACCAAAGTTGATGCGCCCCATTCCTTCGACAAGTATTTGCAGTTCCTGCCCCCGACTGACAGGTGGCAAGGAGAGCGACTTCTCGTTCTTCACGCGGTCAATCTTGCCGATGTACTTGCCGTCGATAAAGACTTGTGCAAAGTCGTGAGCGTCAAGCGTAAGCGTGGCAGTCCAATCCGCTTCTTCTGGCTTCGGAATCTCAGGCAGACGGGTACTGTAGAGTACAGCACCCCATCCCATGTCCATCTCCTCGAAAGTCTGCGGCATTACTTCGTGCCAACGACCTTCATATCCAAAGTCGAAGCCATTATAGAGCGGGGCAAACTCCGTCAACTCGAACTTTGGAACGGTGATGATAGGCATCGGAGCCTTGGGGACGGCGGGCATCTTCTTGCCGTCGTTGTATTTCTCCATCATCTTGCGCAGTTCCCAAAACTTGGGGGTAGGGAGGCCCCATTCGTTGATGGGGGCGTCGTAGTCATAGGAGGTCACGTCTGGCGCAAAGCCCGGACTGTTGGCACCGGCCCAGTGGCCGAAGCTGGTTCCGCCGTGGGTCATGTAGAGCGAGAAAGAGATTCCCTTCGAGAGCATTTCGTCCATGCCCTCCACCATGTCCTTGGCGGGACGTGTCTCGTGGCGGGCACCCCACTTGTCGAACCAACCGCTCCAGAACTCGGAGCACATCTTCGGGGCCTTGGGGCGCAGCTCGCCGAGGCGACGGAACTGCTGGTCGATGTTGGCGCCCGTGCCGAAGTTCATCGTCCAGGTCAGGTCCTCCAGGCCGTTCTTCTCGAAATTGCTCGACCAGTCGCACTGGAACAGCTCAAGCTCCTTGCCGTAGATGGAGCGCAGGCAGTCGCGAATCTCGCTGACGTAGGGTTTGTCCTCGCCATAGGAGCCGTACTCGTTCTCCACCTGCACCATGATGATGGGGCCGCCGTTCTGTATGGTCAGAGGCTTCAGCTGCTCGCCCACCTTCTCCTCGAAGATTTTCACGCGCTCCATGAAGTAGGGGTCGCGCTCGCGCAGACGGATGTCCTTCTTCTTGAGCAACCACCAGGGTAGGCCGCCCATCTCCCATTCGGCGCAGACGTACGGACCGGGACGCACGATGACGTACATGCCGTTCTTCTGAGCCAGGCGGCAGAACTCGGCCACGTCGTTGTTCTCCGTGAAGTCGAACACGCCCTCTTGTTGCTCGTGTATGTTCCAGAAGATGTAGATGCAGACGGCATTCATGCCCAGCGCCTTGCACATCTGGATGCGATGCTCCCAGTAGGGGCGCGGGATGCGGGGATAGTGCACCTCGGCTGCCTTCACGGTGAAGGGCTGGCCGTTCAGCAGGAAGGTATTCTCTCCGACGGTAAAGGTGCCGGCACTCTGCGCGGCAAAGGCCGTCAGGTTCAACATGGCGGCTAAGGTCAGTATAATCAGGTTTCTTCTTCTCATCGTGTAGTGTATAATAGTTGTTAGTGAATTGTATCGTTCCTAAAGTTCTCCCAACTCGCGGTTGATTTCCCGCAGCTCGCCCAGCACCGACTGGAGGCGGTTGATGATCTCCGATGTGTCGCTGGCTGCCTTGCGGTTCTTGTTCAGGACCTGCTTCGCGGCTGCTATCTTCATGCCGCGCACCTTGAGCAGGTTATAGACGAGGCGCACCTCCTCGATGTCCTCCTTCGTGTATTGACGCACGCCCCTGTTGCTCTTGCGGGGCTTGATGTTAGGGAACTCCTTCTCCCAATAACGCAACAGTGACTCTGCAACTCCAAATTGCTCCGCCACTTCTGCAATGCCGTAGTATTTCTTCAGCTCTTTGTTCGGGTTGTATGCCATCTTTTATCAGTTCATAATTCACGATTCTGCATGCATAAAGCTTAATTCTCTGCAAATGTACAAAGAAAATAGCAATTAAGAAAGAAGAATTGAGAATTATTTCGTACATTTGCACGCATTTTACCACACATATATATAATAAATATGTATAGTAAAGACACCCTACCCTATGGAAAACAAATGGTAAATGATTAAATAGTAAATGGTAAATGTTTAAATAGTAAATGATATGATGACAGCAAAAGAAATACGCGAATCGTTCAAGAGATTCTTTGAGACGAAAGGACACGCCATCGTTCCCTCAGCTCCGATGGTTGTGAAGGACGACCCGACACTGATGTTCACAAATGCAGGTATGAACCAATGGAAGGACATCATCCTGGGCCAGCGCGACCCCGAGCCGCGCCGCCGTGCCGACAGCCAGAAGTGCCTCCGCGTCAGCGGCAAGCACAACGACCTGGAGGAAGTGGGCCACGACACCTACCACCACACCATGTTCGAGATGCTGGGCAACTGGTCCTTCGGCGACTACTTCAAGGAAGGCGCCATTGACATGGCCTGGGAATACCTCGTCGATGTCCTGAAGCTCGACCCCAAGGACCTCTACGTCACCGTCTTCGAAGGCAGCCCCGAAGAGAACCTCGTCCGCGACGACGAGGCCGCTGGCTACTGGCTGAAGCACGTCCCCGCCGACCACATCATCAACGGCAACAAGCACGACAACTTCTGGGAGATGGGCGACACAGGTCCATGCGGCCCATGCTCGGAGATACACCTCGACAGCCGCACACCCGAAGAGAAAGCTCAGGTGCCCGGACGCGAACTGGTGAACAAGGACAACCCGCAGGTCATCGAGATATGGAACATCGTCTTCATGCAGTACGAGCGCAAGGCCGACGGCCACCTCGAACCGCTCGGCATGAACGTCATCGACACGGGCATGGGCTTCGAGCGACTCGTCCGCGCCATCCAAGGCAAGCACTCCAACTACGACACCGACGTCTTCCAGCCCATCATCAAGGCCATCGGCGACCTGAGCGGCTACCGCTACGGCGAAAAGGAGGAAACGGACGTTGCCATGCGCGTCATCGCCGACCACCTGCGTGCCATCGCCTTCTCCATCGCCGACGGACAGCTGCCCGGAAATGCCAAGGCCGGCTACGTCATCCGCCGCATCCTGCGCCGTGCCGTCCGCTATGCCTATACGTTCCTCGGGCAGAAGCAAGCCTTCATCTACCGTCTGCTGCCCGTACTCATCCAGGAGATGGGCGACGCCTATCCCGAACTCCAGGGACAGCGCGAACTCATCACAAAGGTCATGAAGGAGGAGGAGGAAAGCTTCCTCCGCACGCTCGAGACAGGCATCAAGCTCCTTGACGGCGTCATGAAGGAGACGAAGGCTGCTGGGCAGACAGAGATTGCCGGCGAGAAGGCATTTACCCTGTTCGACACCTACGGCTTCCCACTCGACCTCACCGAACTCATCTGCCGCGAGAACGGACTCACCGTTGACGAGGCCGGCTTCAACGTCGAGATGCAGAAGCAAAAGGAACGCGCCCGCGGAGCCGCCAAGGTGGAAGCCGGCGACTGGATTGTCATTGAAAGTAAGGAGCAAGGAGCAAGGGGCAAGGGACAGGAGAATACTGCATGCCCCGACAACAGCAATCCTCTTGCCCCCTGCCCCTCGCCCCTTGCCCCCGAAGAACAGAAGTTCGTCGGCTACGACTTCACGGAATACACCTGCCACATCGTCAAGTATCGCGAGGTGAAGCAGAAGAAAGGCGTCATCTATGAAGCCATCTTCGACCAGACGCCCTTCTACGGAGAAATGGGCGGCGAAGTAGGCGACACCGGCGTCATCGTGAACGAAGCAGAGACCATCCGTGTGCTCGACACCAAGAAGGAGAACGGCGTGACCGTCCACCTGCTGGAGCGCATCCCGCAGAATCCCGCAGCCGAGTTCATGGCCTGCGTCGATGTGGAACGCCGTCGCGCCATCGAAGCCAACCACACCTGCACGCACCTCCTCGACCAGGCTCTCAAGGAAGTCCTCGGCGACCATGTAGAGCAGAAAGGCTCGCTCGTCACACCCGACTACCTGCGCTTCGACTTCTCGCACTTCGAGAAGGTAACGCCCGAACAACTGCGCGAAGTGGAACACATCGTCAACGACCGCATCCGCCAGAACCTGCCGCTGCAGGAGTATCGCGACACCCCCATCGAGGAAGCCAAGAAGCTCGGCGCCATCGCCCTCTTCGGCGAGAAGTACGGCGACAAGGTGCGCGTCATCCAGTTCGGCACGAGCGTTGAGTTCTGCGGCGGCTGTCACGCCAGCAGCACAGGCTGCATCGGCATGGTGCGCATCCTCTCGGAAAGCAGCGTAGCAGCAGGCGTGCGCCGCATCGAAGCCATCACCGGCAAAGCCGTAGAGGAAGCCATCGACAAGCAGCAGGACATGATTTGCAGCCTCCGCGCCCTCTTCAACAATGCCCCCGACCTCATCGGCACCATCCAGAAAGCCATCAACGACAACGCCGAGCTGCGCAAGCAGGTGGAGGACACCATGCGCGAGAAGGCTGCCGACCTGAAGAAGGAGATGATAGCCAAGCAAAAGACGATGAACGGCATCACAGTGCTGAGTGCCATCACACCGCTCAGTGCCGAGTTCGTCAAGGACATCGCCTTCCAGCTCCGCGCCGAGATGGAGAACAGCCTTGTCATCATCGGCTCCCTTGCCGACGGCAAGCCCCTCCTCACCGCAGCCGCCTCGGATAGCATCGTGGCCGCAGGCGTCAACGTCGGGAAGAACATCCGCGAGGCAGCCAAGCTCATGCAGGGCGGCGGCGGCGGTCAGCCCCACTTCGCCACTGCTGGCGGCAAGAACCCCGACGGCCTCCACGCCGCCGTCCAGAAGCTCATCGAGCTGCTCACCGCGTAAAGCAGCCAGCACAAGAAGGCTTACTCCTATACCATTATATATAATATAACAACGGATTCCACAGATTCGACGGATTCGAAACATACTGCTGTTCAGTATCTCAGTTAATCCGCCAGTCTGTGAAATCCGTTGTCGTCTGTTGCGCTCATTTATGCTTTTGGCATTCTTTCGGATTGGAAAGAATGTTGAGCCTGTTCTGTTAGCCAACTGTTACTTCAGTTACTGCATTTGCTGACTGAGACTCGAGCTTCACTCGTCGAAAAACACATGGTGAAAACATGGAAATATGCACAGAATTTTATTCCTTACCTTCCAAGGGATTTGCCGTGAAACTTCGTGATGAGACTCACTTTGCATCGCGCACGTCGGCGTACCGGAAGACGATGGTGTCGGCATGGGTGACGCTGGCTGCCATGAAGTAACCCAGGCAGGGGTCGCCCTTGATGTTGCCAATGGGGTTGGCTCCGTTTCTCTGTCCCGTGCTCAGCGAGCGGAGGTAGTCGAAGGTCGGCTGGTCAATGACCATTAGGCGCATGGTGATGGTGTCGCCCTCGTATAGGATTTTGTCCCAGTTGTCCTTGTCGTCCTCCGTTGCAACCTTCTCGCTCATGCACATCACGTCGCGGAAGACACGTCCCGGGGGGCATCCGCGGTCATCGAAGACATTCCATCGATAGGCATCGTGGGTGGTCTTCTCGGCAAAGTGCGGATGATGGTACGTGCGGTCCAGGCGGTACCAGTAGTGGTTGCGCACATCGGGCTGCGGGTCGGTGGCCCACAGCTCATAGACCAGCGTGCGTTCCTGGTTGATGGGCTGCCAGAGGAACTCAGCCGAGAGCAGCGGTGCCGGCGGGTACATGAAGGAGGTGGCTTCGTAGTGGTGCCCCTCCAGGTCCACCGTCAGGCGGTAGGTGGTCCCGGGCTGACCCTTCAGGGGCGAGCGGTAGAAGCCCGTGGCCTCGTCGTAGGTCAGATGCTCCTGCAGTCCGTCGGCACTGACGATGACCTGTGCTCCGGGCAGTCCCTTGGGCTTCGCCGCGTCATAGACGGAGCGCGAGCGCGTGAGGAGGACTTCTGTGCCCTCGTCTGTCACGCGGCCTTCTATCGTCAGGATAGGCTCCACCTCGCGAAAGTCGAAGTCTATCTCCCTCTTACAGGCAGCCAGTGCCGCTATACATATTATTATATACAGATACTTTCTCATGCTCTCATCAGTATTTCAGTGTGAAGGAGACGGACGGAATGATGCCGAAGAGCGATGTCTGCTCGACCTTGGTGCCCGTGGGCTTCTCGTCGTCGTTCTTGAATCGGATAACGTAGGGGTTGTAGTGGCAGTAGGCGTTGTAGATACCGAAGGACCAGATGCGGGTGACACGGCGCAGCTTCTTGGTGTGGGTGGCACTGATGTCCAGGCGGTGATAGGCCGGAGCGCGGTATCCGTTGCGCTCGGCATAATAGTAGAAGGAGGTGCCATCTACCTCGTATTTCGCGCTGGGGGCAGTCAGTGCCTGTCCTGTATTGTAACGCCATACTGCCGACAGTTCCCATGTCGGCGTCAGCCGGTAGATGCCTACGACGGCAATGTCGTGGCGGCGGTCGTTAGCTGCGGTGTACCATCGGCCTTGGTTGATGCCCTCGATTTTGTTCTCCGACCACGACAGCGTATATGAGAGCCATCCCGTCAGGCGTCCGGTGTTCTTGTGTGCACAGAGTTCCAGGCCGTAGGCACGTCCTTTGCCGCCAAGGAGCAGACGTTCAATCTCTATCTCGGAGAATGGTGACTTGCCGTCGCGGTAGTCATAGACGTTGTTGATGTGCTTGTAGTAAGTCTCGGCGGAGAAGTCGTAGTGTCCTCCGCTTGTGATGCCCGTCCAGCCCAGTGCCACCTGGTCCGCGCGCTCGGGCGAGACGATGTTGCTGGTCATGGTGTAGCGGTCGAAGGGCATCGACATGGTTCCGGCGCTGATGGCATGTACGTCCTGCGAGGTGCGGCTGTAGCCTACCCTCAGGCTGTTCCTCTCGTTGATGCTCCATTTCAGGCTGAGTCGCGGTTCCGGTTCGACGTAACTCTTCACGATGCTGCCGCACGAGGGGTTGGTGGTATCGGTGATGTTGCCGTCCGAGTCGATGCTGTAGTAGGGAGCACCGCCCAGCACGGAGAAATGGTGGAGGCGCAGCCCGGCTGAGACGGTGAGCCACGGGGTCGCCTTCCATTCGTCGCTCACCCACAGTGCCGAGGTCCAGGCGTTGCGTTTCTCGCGCTGGTGGAGCAGGATGATGTCCCATTCAGCCGACTGCAACTGCAGGAAGGTTGACTCCAGCCCGTAGTTCAGCTGGTGGCGGGGCAGCGTCAGTATCTGGCGATGGCGCAGCGTGGCATGGCGGATGAATCCTTTCAGCCTGTAATTGAAGCTGAGCATGTCAACGCCGACATCGTTCGAGAAGTCGCTATAGACGAGCTGCGTGCTGGCATAGAACGACGGACTGAAGGTGTGCAGCCAATTGGCTACTGCCGTGGTGTTGCCCCATCCCATGTCCATCAGGTCCTCGAGCCCCATGTTGTCGCGCCCGCGGAAGAAGGACAGCGACAGGTGGTCGCGCGGTGAGAGGCGGAAGTTCAGGCGCAGGTTGACGTCGTAGAAGTTCATGGTGTTGTTGCGGTACTTCTTCGACATTTTCATGAAGAGGTCGAGATAGGAGCGGCGGCCTGCCATGAAGAATGATGCCCGGTCTCGCTTGATGGGGCCTTCGGCCATAATCTTGGCCGACAGCAGGCCGATGGTTCCGCCGAAGTGGTAGTCGTGGAAGTTGCCGGGCCGTGTGGTGGCATCGAACACCGACGAGGAGCCGCCGCCCAGATGTGCGGGCACGAGTCCCTTGTAGAGCGAAGCGCCCGACAGGGCATCGTCGTTGAAGGTAGAGAAGAGTCCCATGAGGTGGCCGGCGTTATAGACGGTGGCACCGTCGAGCAGCATCAGGTTCTGTGCCGCAGTGCCGCCGCGCACCTGATAGCCGCTGGTACCGTCGCTCTCGCTCTTCACGCCGGGCAGCAGCTGCAGACTTCTGATGATGTCCCTCTCGCCAAACAGCGACGGCACCTTAGACAGCGTAGTGACATCCACCTTCTCCACGCCTATCTGCACCTCGTCGATGCGCTTTTGGGGCGAGTGCAAGGTGACAGTCACTTCGCTCAGCGTGTCCCTGCGCACGGTGCCGGACGTCTGTGCGAATGTTGCTGAGGCCCACAGCAGGAGGGCGAGCCATGTCATTGCCTTTCTTGTTTCCTTTTTTCTCATTTCGCCGGCAAAGATACGAAGAATTCCCGACACTTCCATTGTCGGGCTGCGGAAATGAGCAGAAATTTGATGGTCTGCTGAAGTGAAAGCCGGGGGCGGCCCTCTGCAGGGGGCGGAAAACACCTCGTGAGCTTTCGGGCATAAGCTCGCGAGCTTATGGGCAACACCTCGTGAGCTTATGGGCAGAAGCTCGTGAGGTGTTATCCGTAACTTTGGCGGAGCCGGGTAAAGCGGGAAAGGAGTCCCCTCCCCCCTCTATATATATAATAATGTATATGGATTTGCCATTTTCTTACATACTTCTGCCACTTTTTCTCTTCTTATTCGGAAGAAAAGTAATATCTTTGCAGACGGAATACCTCATTACTAACCAAATTATCTCACAAACATGAAAGCAAGCAGAAACCTAATGACCGGAATGGCAATGGCCATTGCCGCACTGACGGCGGGATGCAGCAGCAGCTCTCAAAGTGCAGGACAGCGTACCGCAGCCCTCGACGATGCCGCATGGGAAGCATCGCAGTGGATTTCCGTAGTGGATGCCCCCGTAGTGGAGGGACGCATTGACAACATCGAGAAGGAACTGGCTGCCGACGGAGCGAGCTGGTTCGCCTGGACCAAGGCCAACGACAAAAGCGTGAAGAAGGCCGTCTGGATGACCACCGGCCTCGGCGTCTATGAGCTCTACGTCAACGGTAAACTCGTGGGCGAGGAAGTCCTCAAGCCGGGCTTCACTCACCACGACAAGACGAAGCGCTCGTTCACCTACGACATCACCGATGCCTTCAACCTGGGCAGCGGCGCAGAGAACCAGCTGGCCGCACAGGTTACGCCGGGATGGTGGGCCGACAAAATTGTCACGCCCTGGGGCAACGAGGGCATGATAGGCCGCAAGTGCGCCTTCCGCAGTGTGCTGCAGCTGACCTATTCCGACGGCACGACGGAGTGCTTCGGCACGGACACCGAGACGTGGAAGGCTGGCATAGCCGGCCCCGTGAAGCACGCCGGCATCTTCGACGGCGAGACCTACGATGCCCGCGAACCCTTAGGATTTGAGACACCGGAGAAGCTCACCACGCCCGAAGTGAACACCGAGTTCAAGGGCGAAATTCTGCCGTCCGAGGGTGCAGAAGTCTATCTGCGCACCGACCTTGCCCTCAATCCCGTGGAAGCCTACACATGGGAAGGCGTGGAGGGCGCCAAGGAAGAGGAGGATGCCAAGGAGTTCGGCAAGGTCATCGTAAAGGAGACGTTTGCCCCCGGCACGCCCATGACGGTAAAGCCCGGACAGACACTCGTCGTGGATTTCGGCCAGAACTGTGCCGCCGTTCCCTCATTCGTTTTCAAAGCCGCAGAGGGCACTGTGCTCACCTGTCTGCCCGGCGAACTGCTGAACGACGGCAACGGAGCCCGCAAGCGCGGCATGGACGGACCCGAGGGCAGTGTGCACCGCGACAACTTGCGCCAGGGTAGCAATGCCATGCGACTGGTCTATACCTTCAAGGGTGAGGAAGGACAGAGCGAGAAGTTCTGCCCCCGCTGCACCTTCTTCGGCTACCGCTTCGTCTCCATCACAGCCACCGACGAAGTGACCATCCAGAGCCTGCAGTCCGTGCCCGTCACCTCCATTGCCAAGAACCTCGAGACGGGTGTCATCAGCACCGGCGACAGCCTCATCAACAAACTCATCTCGAACACCATCTGGGGCCAGCGCTCCAACTACCTGAGCGTTCCCACCGACTGCCCGCAGCGCAACGAGCGCCTGGGCTGGACAGCCGACACGCAGGTATTCACCGAGACGGGCACCTTCTTCGCCAACACCGACGGCTTCTTCCACAAGTGGATGCGCGACATGCGCGACTCGCAGGGCGAGCTCGGCGGCTTCCCCGGCGTGGCGCCACTGGCACAGTACGGTGCCGAGAAGATGCGACTGGGCTGGACCGACGCCGGAATCATCGTGCCCTGGACCATCTGGAAGCAGTTCGGCGACACAGACATCATTGCCGAAAACTGGGAGTCGATGAACCTCTTCATGAGCCACATCTACGAGACGAAGTACGACCACAATGCGCTGCTCTCAGAGAACGGCAACTACCAATGGGCCGACTGGCTGAGCTACGAACCCTTGGAGAGCTGCAGCGGACGCGGCTTCGCCGACGGCCAGCCCCTGCCCGAAGCCGTGCAGTACTGGAACTACCTGAGCGCCTGCTATTGGGTCATCGACGCCGACATGATGGCTGACATGGCTGCCGCCACCGGTCGCGACGCAGCTCCCTACCGCAAGATGGCCGGGGAGGGACGCGACTACATCAAGCAGAACTTCATCAACGAGGACGGCACCTTCCGCACCGAAATCCTCAACACGATGCAGACACCCGCACTCTTCGCCCTGAAGACAGGCGTCGTAGAGGGCGAGGCACGCCAGGGCACCATCGCCCGCCTGCGCCAGAACTTTGCCGACCACGACAACTGCCTGCAGACAGGTTTCCTCGGCACCTCCATCCTCATGCAGACGCTCACCGACAACGGCATGAGCGACATCGCCTATGAAGTGCTCTTCCAGCACAAGAATCCCTCCTGGCTCTACTCTATCGACAACGGTGCAACAACCATCTGGGAGCGCTGGAACAGCTACATGGTCGATGAAGGCATGGGACCGCAGGGCATGAACTCCTTCAACCATTACGCCTACGGTGCCGTCTGCCAGTGGATATGGGAGACCGTGGCAGGCATCGCTGCCGACACCGCAGAACCCGGCTTCCGCCACATCATCATGCGCCCCGTGCCCGACAAGCGCCTGGGCCACCTCGACGCAGAGTTCCAGTCGGCAGCCGGACTCATCAAGAGCAGCTGGAAGTATGAAGGCGAACAGTGGACCTGGACCTTCACCATTCCCGAAGGCGCAACGGCCACCGTCACCCTGCCCGGTGAGACGGAAAGCAAGGCCTACGGCTCAGGCACTTACACCGTGACGAAATAAACAGAAAAACACGGCATGCCGCATCGGACAAATCGGCATGCCGTGTTAACCAAATCGGCGTGTCGCGTCAGTCAACGCAGCACGCCGATTTTTGTATGCAGCGAGGTCTTCGCCTCAGTCCTGAATGACAAGGTAACGGGTGAGGCTCCAGAACTCCACCTCGTCAAGGATTTCCAGTGTCGTGGTGTCGCTCTTCTTGTCAGTCGTAATCTTATAGGAGCTCGACGGATGCTGCGACTTGATGGTAATCTTCTTGCTCGGGATGTTCAGCTGCCGGAAGTTGCGGATGTCAATCTGATTGAAGAGGCTTGCATCAATCTGGTCTGCATTGATCTTGGACTTGCCCAGGAACTTGCTGCTCAACACGCCGGCCTTCTTCAGCTCCTTGCTGCTGCCCACGATGTAGTAGGCCTCGTTCAGCATCTCCTGCGCAGCCTTGATGGTCTCCGACTGCGCCTTGTTTTCCTGCTTCAGGCTTGCCACCTTCGTATTGAGCTTGTTGACTTCGTCCAGGAGCATGGCTACGTTGAAGCCCTGCGTCTCGATCTTCTCCTGCAGCTTCTGAATCTTGGCATCCTTCTCCTCGATCTGCTTGTTCAGCATGTCAATGAGGCCGCGCAAGCGTTCCCGCTCCTTGCCTCCCTGAGCCATCTGCTGCTCCAGCTGTCCGATGCGCTCACGCTGGCGGGTCAGTAGGTCCGCGTAGGCATTCAGGTCCTGCTTGATGCTTTCCCGCGTAACGGTCTTCTCCTTGTTCGTTGCGGCAACCATCAGGTTGTCGTCGGCCTTGGCAATGCTGTCCAAGCCGTCGGAAATCAGGAACAGACAGCTCTGGTAGAAGTCCAGGTCCTGGCTCTGCTGCTCGATGGTAGCCGTCAGTGAATCAACTTGTGATTGAAGGGCCTCGGTCTGGTTTCCTCCGCATGCCTGGAAGGAGAGGACAACAGCACCCGAAAAAGCCGCACTTAGAATCAGATGGAAATAATTCTTCATGATGGAATGGGTTTTAATGAGTTTTCACAGTAATTTCAGTGCAAATTTATAGAAAAAAGCAAAGCCAACCTATTTCCAAACAACAAAAAAGAGGGCAAAAGTGTTTTTTTTTGTATAAAAATTGCAACATATTAAAATATATCATAACTTTGTACGCAAAATGTACTGAATAAATCACATAAATTAACATACCACACAATGAAAAGTCTTAAAAATCTCACATTGGTTGCGGCATTCATGGTGACTCCTTTCGTCGTCAATGCCCAAAGCGTGTCGGACGACAACGGCTTCCGATCTTACACATTCGTACAACCGCAGGGAGGCCTTCACTTCCCGCTCACCTCCGGCTCTGTGTCCGACTTGATGCAGCCCGCCGTCGGTTTCAACATCGGTCGCTGGTTCGCCCCCGTTGTGGGTGCGCGTATCGGTGCAGAAGGTTTCAAATCTACTTCCTACGTCAACAATGCGTATCAAGGATTCAACTTCTTCAATATAAACATCGACGGTTTGTTCAACCTGCTGCCTATCTTTAACAAGAACATCAGCCCCAAATACAACTTCTACCTGATAGGAGGCTTTGGCTTCAATTATTCGTTTGCTCCCGAAGACGTCTCCCGCTACAACAAGTCCCACTTTGCACACAACCTACGCCTTGGTGCCGGCTTCGAATACCGCATCTTCAAGCCGCTGAGCGTATCGCTGGAATATCGTGTGAACAACACCGCCGACTACTTCAACGGGAACGAAAAGGGCTCCGATGACTGGTACTCCTCGCTGATGTTGGGCATCTCCTACAACTTCGGCTACTCCAAGAAGGGTTGGAACGAAGGTCGCTTCGTAGAGAAAGCACCTGCCGTCAACCTCACCCTCAGCGAGAGAAGGGATGCTGCCGTCAACGAGCGCATGAAGTCATGGGTGAAGCGCATGAAGGGCGAAAGCAAGGCCGACTACCTGGCCCGTACGTCTGAGGAAGCCATCCAGACCCAGCGCCTGAACTTTGGTCGCGAGTTTGCCACAAGAGCCGCTATGGACAGCAACATCGGAATCGCTGGTGGCAATCCCATGTACAACGCGGCAACACAGGCCCTCATGATCAACCCCGCAGAGAACATGCCCAGCATCATCCTCGGAGTGCCCTTGGCTGCTGCCGGAACACTCGCCGTCAGCAACCTGCGATTCGAGAACACGAAATACGACATCACTCCCGACAACCAGTTCGAGGTTATCTACACGGAAGCCGTCGATGTCAAGACCGGACAGAGGTACATCTACAACAAGGCAAACGGTACGCTTGAGACCGACAACGGCTTCATCTCGCTGGAGGACTATCAGCTCAAGCTGAAGCAGGCACAGCTCATGGCCAACAACTCGCAGCTGGCAGCTCAGACCAATGCCGTGCAGAAGGTAGAGGAACAGACCTTCAACGTCAAGAACACGACCGTCACACGCGAGACGCAGCAGACAAACAACCCCAACGGCACATCCGACTTCACCGTCCGCTACAAGTACAACGTCAGGAACGAGTTCAGCGCTGTCGAGGACTTTGCCGTAGGCCAGTTCGATGCTGAAAAGGCAGCCGGCTCAAAGGCCATGCTCGCTGTCATTGCCAAGCAGCTGTCGGGAGAATTTGCCAAGTACATCGAAGCCGGCAAGCCGGTTGAAATCATCTACCACGGCACTGCCGACGCCAAGCCTATTAATAATGGTATAGCATACACCGGCAAGTACGGCGACATCAAGGAGCAGCCTGTCACCATCAACGGCAAGCAGGAGAAGCTCTCCGTGACGAAGGCAGAAGGCATCACCTCCAACAAGCAGCTGTCACTGCTCCGCGCCATCAGCGTACAGAGGTACATCAAGAAGAATGTCACTCCGCTGAAGGACATGAAAGTGAAGGAAAGCTTCGAAGTGGAAGTCTTCCCCGACGAAGGCGGACAGTATCGTCGCGTATCAATTGCCTTCATCTTCCACGACACAAAACAGTAAGTCACTGCTCCAAGTGCCTGCCCTCTCCAATAGCCTGAGGGCAGGCTTTTCTCTTTTCACCCCCAAAACACATTGAGATGAAACGACTCGCAGTTCTTCTCGGCATTCTTGCGTTTTCAGTATATTCGTTTGCACAAACCGAAGCGGTAGCCGACGCAACGGTGCCGGACAGCCTCAGCCAGACTCCGTATGCCATGGCGGAGGAAGCATTCGAGCGCTTCTTTGCACTGAAGGCCGAGCCCTCCGTTAATAAGGACTTGCTCTACAAGACGCTGATGGATTGCTTCCAGAACTACGTGAAGGGCATGGACGACGTCGATGAGACGCAGAAGGCCGACATGAAGGAGAAACTGCGCCGCCTGCGTCCGGAGTTCGAGATAGCAGGCATCGACTACAGCAGCGGCGGAGACAACCGCAAAGCCTACAAGTATCTCGAGTGCTACCTGAACATTCCGGACCTGCCCATGTTCGCGGGAGAGCGTTTCCCGAAGAGCGAGCAGTACCCGGCCTATGTATTCATCGTAGCTGCCGAGTCGCACAATTCGCGCGACTACGAGTCCGCCGTGGATTATCTCCATCAGTACATTGAGCTGGGCGAAAAGCAAAACCAGCAGACCTGCTACGAGTTCCTTGCTTCCGACCTTGAGCTGCTGAAGCGCTACGACGAGGAGATGACTGTCCTAGACGAGGGAATCATGAACTATCCCAATAGCATAAAGATGCTGAAGCGTGCCATCAGCCTCTACACTCAGTTCGGGGAAAAGGAGAAGTCGAAGGAAATGTTCCGAAAGGCGATAGCATTGGCGCCGGACGATACCGACCTGCAGCGCTTCAAGGCCGACATCGACTACCAGAACGACCGCTTCGCCGACGCGCTGCCCGTCTTTGCGGCATACTACGAGCAGAACCCAAGCGACCTGAACCGGGCCAAGAAGCTTGCGCTGTGCCACTACAACCTGGCCGGCGCATTGCTGAACGAGAGTCAGAAGGAGGCCGACGCCGAAAAGATAAAGACGCTCCGCAACGAGGCCACCGAGCACTTCAACAAAAGCATCACCCTGCTTGAGACGCTCAGCAAGAACCCCGAGATGGTGAGGGCTGACCCCCTCGTGATTCGGGCCCTGACCGAGGCTCTCACGCAGGTGGGGCGCCGCAGCGAGGCTGACCAGATTCGTCAGCAGGCTGCAGGCGACATGGCTCTGTCGGTGAACCCGGCCCACGCGAAGAAGGCCATCCCGAACTTCAACGAGTGGTACAAGCCCCGCATGGAAAGGGCCCTGGCGGAATGGGAACGCCGCGGCGAGTTCGAGCCTGCCGAGGAGTACGTGAGGCGCGTCAATCCCGAGACACGCAAGGAGATGATTGCACAGTCCCGACTCATCCTGGAACAGGACTTCATCCGCGAGTATAGCGAGATGTACAACCTGGAGGACCTGACCATCAAGCCCTACGACCCCGACCACCAGACATACTGCATCCGCACCAAGCAGGGCGACATCTACCTGAGGGTGCCCCTGGCCAGCAACGAGGCCAAGAAGTTCAAGGACAACTGGAGCGGCGTGAAGATTCAGTCCCCGCAGTTCAGGGTGGATAAGGGCGGCAAACTGCTCCTGGCAACAGCCGTCTTTGCTACGCCCGACGGACAATACTACCAGTATGATGCCAACGCCGACCTGGAATACGGCAAGGTGGCGATAGCCAAACCCGAATGGGGCGACGATCCCTTCGCAGCACTGGCCGTTGCCGACGACAAGCCGACACCGACACCGAAGGAAGAGGAAGCAGAAGCCATCAACGTGGGCGAATCGACCGTCGATGTCAACGTGCCGAAGACCAAGGAGCAGAACAAGAACACCTTTGCCCTCATCATTGCCAACGAGGACTACAAGAAGGTGGAGGGCGTACCCTTTGCAACCAACGACGGACGCTCGTTCAAGCGTTATTGCCAGGACGTGTTCGGCGTGCCCGAGGACAACATCGTCAGCGCCTTCAATGCCACCTACAGCGACATGATCGAAGCCATAGACCGCATCAAGGAGTACGAGAGGGCCTACGAGGACATGAAGCTGCTGGTCTTCTATTCCGGCCACGGACAGCCCGACCCGAGCTCCAAGGAAGCCTACCTGCTGCCCGTCGATGCCTCGCCGCGCAACATGTCCACCTCCTACAAGCTCTCCAAGTTCTATCAGGAGCTGACAGCCTACAATCCCGGCTCCGTCACCGTCTTCCTGGATGCCTGCTTCAGCGGCGCCAAGAAGGACGGACAGGTGATGGACACCGAGGCACGCGGCGTAATCATCGTTCCCCGCGACGAGGCCCCCGTCAGCAACATGGTCATCTTCTCAGCCTGCTCCGGCGACGAGACGGCCTACCCCTACAAGAACCAGAAGCACGGACTCTTCACCTACTTCCTGCTCAAGAAGTTGCAGGAGGACAAGGGAAAGACCACCTACAAGCAGCTGGCTGAGTACATCAGCAAAAACGTCAAGCAACAGAGCATCCGGCTCCAGGGCAAGATTCAGACGCCGACCACCCGCAGCGCCCTGCCCCCGACAGAGTGGGGAGGCTGGAGACTCGACAAATAACCCCCAAAACGCCGCCATCCCCGTCATGAAGCATTTCCTTGCCCTTATCCTCCTGTCGCTGGTTTCCGTGTCCGTCCTGGCTCAACGGGATGCCACGGTGACAGCCACATACGTCTATCACGCCTCCCGCAACGAGAGTCGCCAGCAGGCCGAGCGGAATGCCGTGAACTGTGCCAAGGTCGAAGCCCTGCGCAAGGAATTCGGCACGGTTCTGAGCGGAGCCTCAGCCACCAGCCTTATCTCCAAGAACAACATCACGGAGTCGAAGTTCGTCTCCATCGGCGGCGAAGGCGAAGTCAACGGGGAGTGGATAGCCGACCTGGAAGAACCACAGATAGCCACAACACTGGAGGATGCCGGATTCTGCGTGACGGCAACCGTGAAGGGAAAAGCACGCGAAATCACGAACAACCCCATCGGATTCGAAGCAAAAATACTGCGCAACGAACCCGACCTGAAGTATGAGAGCACCGAGTTCACCGCTGGCAACCGGATATTCATCCACTTCACATCGCCCGTGGATGGCTTCCTGACCATCTACCTCCTCGACGGCGAGACCGCCTACTGCCTGTTGCCCTACGCCAACGACCCGGACGGCACCTATCCCGTCGTACACGGCAAGGAATACACCTTCTTCAGTCGCGACAAATACGATGAGGACGAGAGCGAGCTCGACATTGACGAGTACGCCCTGACAACCGAGGACAAGCACCAGGACCTGAACCAGCTCTACTTCATCTTCTCGCCACAGAAGTTCACCAAGGCTTCGGACAAGTTCCGCAAGGCCGACGACGGCACAATTTATCCGCGCATGCTTTCCTGGGAGAACTTCCAAAAGTGGATCATGCACACACGCAGCAAGGACAGGGAAATGTCCGTGCAGACAAAGTACATCGTCATCAGCCCGATGGAATGATTCCCCCTGCGGCATGCAAAGTCCGAACTGCCGTTCCCAAAATCCCATTCAACGCATCAAAAATGGGCAGTATCGATAAATTCTTATCCTCATGCGAAAACTTAACGGATATCATTTCCGAAGCTTCAAGGATTGGCATTATTTCTAAATGTTTCATGAGACATATCTGCCATTTTCTACA
>CACWTR010000014.1 GCA_902763865.1 uncultured Bacteroidales bacterium
TGAACTCGCCGAGTTCGATTTCGGCACGAACGACTAACCGTCCACCGCGTATGCATCGCCCCAATACTCACCCCCAGAGACTCGCGCCCTCCGCCGGAGTAATACCCCCGGCGGAGGGTCGCCGAGGCTCTCTGCCGTGAGCGGTGCTACTTGGAGGGCGGAATGATGCCTCTCCGCCGCGAGCGGTGCTACTTGGAGGACTGGAACATGCCTCTCTGCCGTGAGCGGTGCTACTTGGAGGACGGAATGATGCCTCTCCGCCGCGAGCGGTGCTACCGGGAGGACAGGAACGAGCCTCTCTGCCGTGAGCGGTGCTACTTGGAGGGCGGAATGATGCCTCTCCGCCGCGAGCGGCGCTACTATGAGATAAGGAAACGATAACATTTCGTCGTAACTATTCAGGCGAATCATCTTTCCAGAGTCGCCTACGGCGAGAAATCCGTCAAATCTCAACAAATCAAAACAATCCCCCTGCCGCGGAGCCAGAGGCCGCCCGGCAGGGGGATTGGTATAGGCAGGAAAACGAAGGGGGCTATTCCTCTTCGGCTTCCTCGGCAAAGGCAGAAGGCTCTTCGGCCTCGGGCCAATGCGGTTCGTAGCTCTTCAGGTTGTACATGCGAAGCATCTCCTCCGAGGGATGGAGGTCCATGTACATGGGCACGAACTTGGGCACGTCGTAGCCGCCGAGGTTCTCCTTCTTGTATTCAGCCATCTGCGCTCCGGGGAAGACCAGACGGAAGTCGATAGTCTTCAGGACCTCGCGCCTGGCGGGAATCTTCAGCTTACCGTCGATGTTGCCACCGTTGCCCCAAGGATTGCGCATCACGAACTTGTAGTCGGCGCCCTCGTCGGGGTACATCACGGTGAAGGCGTGGCCGGTAATGGTCTCCAGCTCGCCGCAGATAAGGCCGCCCACATTGAAGCCGCCTACGCTGATCAGGCCGTTGGAGAGGGCATAGTCAACGACGAGGTCGAACTCGTTGTTGTAGAGCCTGTCGGGGCTGAAGCTGTAGCTTGAGCCGTTGCCAGTGAAGGGGGGAGCCGCATGTTCGGTGCCGATGCCGCCTATCCTATTGCACTTGAAGCGGGTCTCCCACTTCATGAGCGCCTTTTCCATGATGGTGGCCCAGTTGACGACGCCATTCTTGCCCGTCACTTGGTCGATGCCGCCGCCCGAGCTACACATTATCTTGTTATCGACCACGACATCCACGGGGTTGCCCTTGGGGTCGAACATGTGGACGGTATAGTTGTTGCCGTTCTTCTCGATGATGGACTTGATCCACTCGGGATAGATGTAGGCAAACGAAGCGAAGACGGCGCACATGCAGCAGTCGCCGATGGCGTGCTGGTTGACATCGGCAGGCTTGGGGGAGCCGAAGGGATAGAGATTGACGGTCTTTGCCATCCAGGTCTTGTTGCTCCAGCCGGGTTCGTGCCAGGTGAGGTCGGGCTGGTTGTTGGGATTTGCCAGCCACTCGCGGTCCTCGTCGGAAGCCGAGTTGTAGTTCTCGAAGTGCTTACCCATCGGGGTAATCTTGGAACTGGAGTCGCCGCCCTTGACGGTAGAGGCCCACAGCTTGTCGGCATCGGTGTAGATAACGGAACGCGTCGGGTAGGTGACGAAGTCGGCCAGCGTCGCAGCATCCTTCGACTTGTAGAAGTAGTAGCGGTTCGTCCCCTGCTTGAGCAGAAGCAGGTCGCCCTCGATGGCTACAATCTGATAGGTGATCTTGGTCGTGGAGCCTTCCTTGACAGCCGTGAAGGAGTAGCCCTCCTTGCCGCCGGCTTCGCCATAGGTCAGGTTATAAACCGTCTCACCATTCGACTTGATCCACTTCATCTGCGGCCCCGACGTGAAGACCAGGACCTCCGTGCCGTCGTAGTGTGTCTTGGTGCCGGAACCGTTGTTGCCGACCTTCCAGCCCAGGTACCAGACGCCATCCAGCTCGCCGGTGGCAGCTCCTTCCACGATTTCCATGTAGTTGATGTCATCCAAAGGGCAGGAGATGATGCTTCTGTCCTTGAGTGTAATGTCGAGACGCGTCTGCGCCACGGAGACCGAGCAGAGAGCCAGCAACAGCCCCGCGCCCAAAATTCGCTTTGTTCTCATCTTTTATACCTTATTTATTATAGTTCTTTGTCACCTTTCTCTTGCAAAGATAGTATTATTTGCGCAATAATCCGCAATTCTCCCCATTATTTTTACTCTTTTTTTGTCTGACGCTGACGGACTGCCTCGAAAAGCAGGATGGCAGCGCTGACAGAGACGTTCAGCGAGTCCAGGCGGCCAAGCATCGGGATGCGGATGTGGGCATCGGCTGCCCGTCGCCATTGGTCGGTCAGTCCCGTGGCCTCTGTCCCCATGACGATAGCCGTGGGCCCTGTCATCGGAGCATCGTAGTAGAGGCTCGAGTCCTGAAGCTGTGCTGTGAGAATCCGGATGCCCTTCTCGCGGAGGAAAGCGATGCACTCCTCCGTGCTGCAAGCCACGCAGGGCACCGTAAACAGAGCCCCGACAGCAGAGCGGATGAGGTTGGGATTGTAGAGGTCCGTCAGCGGGTCACACACCACGACGGCATCGGCTCCCGCAGCATCGGCACTGCGAAGCACCGCACCCAGGTTGCCGGGCTTCTCCACGCTCTCCAGCACCACGATGAGCGGCGAGGCAGAGAGCCGCAGGTCGCTGAGCGACATCTTCCGTTCCCTGACCACCGCCACGATGCCCTCCGTGCCGCCGCGATAGGCGATTCGTTCATAGACATTGGGGGCAACGTCTATGACTTCGGTGTCCCGGGGCAAGTTGCGGAGCGGTCCGTACAGCTCGGGGCAGACAAAAGCTGTGCGAAGCGAGAAGCCTGCCGCAAGGCAATGCTCCACCTCGCGTCGCCCCTCCACCACGAAAAGGCCGTCTGCCCTGCGCTGGGCCGACTTCTGCTGGAGCAGCAGCAGGTGCTTGATGTGCGGATTCTGAGTGCTGGTTATCATTTCACCCTTCCCGTATAGGCATCGATGCCGGAAGTGTCGATGGTCTGCGAGAAGAACTTCTCGGCAGCCTTGTCCTTTGCCTCGTTCCAGGGCTGGGCACCGTTCAGCTGCACTACCCAAAGCTTGAGCTGCTTCTTGTGCCAGTTGACCATACAGTTCGTGCCCCAAGCACCGCCGTGACCGAACCACTCGTTCTCGCCGTCCTTCTTGGGCGCATTCAGTCCGAGCGAATAGCCGCCAAGGTTGTCGGGACGCGTCGTGACAGCAAGGATGGACTTGACGGTCTCTTCCTTCAGGATGCGGACGCCGTTGTCGCCTACGCCCAGGTTCATCAGCATCTTGTAGAACTTCAGCTGGTCGTTGGCCGTCGTCCAGAGGCCGGCACCAGCCGAAGCGAAGACATGGCCGTCGTTGTAGGGACGCTGCTGCCAGCCGTTCTCCAAGCGGTAGGTGGCAGGGGCATCCTTGTGCGTGTCGTACATCTCAATCTGATTCTTCAGCTGCTTGTCGGTAGGCCAGAACCAAGTGGATTTCATGCCGAGCGGGTCGAGCACCTCCTTCTTCAGGTAGTCCTCCCACTTCATGCCCGTAATGACTTCCACTACGGCAGCGCCGATGTCGATGCCCGTATTGGAATACATGTCCCGCGTGCCGGGCTCGAACATGATGGGCGAACCTGCTGCGATGGATGCCACCTGGCGGAGCGGCGCACCGCCCGACCAGCCGCCGCCGCGCACGTCGTTGCGCTTGGCACTGCACTCGAAGGGGAAGCCGCCCGTGTGGTTCAGCACCATGCGGACGGTGAGGACGTTCTTCGCCTTGTGAAGCGTCTTCACGCCATCCTTGTCACTGTCCTGCACCCACAGCTCCTTGAACTCAGGCAAGTACTTCGAGACAGGGTCATCGAGCGAGAGCTTGCCTTCCTCCACCAGCTTGGCAATAGTCACGCCGCAGAAACCTTTCGTCTGCGAACACTGCATATAAACGTTGTCCAGGCGAATGGGGCGCTTCTGCTCGACGTTGGCGTAGCCGATGCAGCACGTCTCCTGCACCCCGTTGTTGTAGAAGATGCTGATGGCACCGGGCAACTGCCCGCTATCGACGTAGGGCTGCAGAGCCTCGCGAGCATAATTGGTCTTCGAATCGATAACTTTCTTCTGCGCCGTAGCCGACAGACAGAATGCAATGGCAAAAAGGAATAATAGTTTCTTCATTTTGTTTTTTGTTTTTAATTGTGTAGTATTCCCATGCAAAGATATACATTATTCATTGTAGTTGCCAAGCAGGTCGGGGTATTTTTCGCAAAACAAGACAAAAAAGCAACGAAACCTTTCCTTCGTAATGAAAAAAAACGTAACTTTGCACACATTATAGCTATTTATACCCAGGGAACACCACATGAGAGAAGAGAACAAACGGATAGCGAAGAACACACTTATCGTTTATGCCAGATTGGTAATCACCACCATCATCGGCTTGCTGTCTTCCCGTTATGTGCTTGCCGCCCTTGGCGACTCTGACTACGGACTCTACAATGTGGTGGGCGCTACCGTCATCATGTTCTCCTTCATTACAAGCGCCCTATACAACACTACCACACGCTTCATCAACTACGAGCAAGGCAAGCCCGACGGCAACGTCAACCGCATCTTCAACATGAGCCTTGCCATCCATGTCTGCTTTGCTGTCGTTGCACTGGCAATACTGGAGTCCGGAGGCATCTACTACATCCTCAACTACCTGAACGTGGCAGCAGGGAAGGAGGCCGACGCCATGTTTGTCTTCCAGGTGTCCACCATCACAACATGCCTAAGCCTGATAAGCGTACCCTACAACAGCCTGTATATCGTTCACGAGGACTTCCGCTTCACAGCCGTACTCGATATATTGGGGGCAATTGTCAAGTTCGCGCTGATACTTGCACTTCTGCACTATGGCGGGAACCTGCTGCGCTTCTATGCGCTGAGCATGGCATCCGTCACGCTGCTCACGTCACTCGCATATTTCTTCTTGAGTCGCAAGAGATGGCCCGCAATCACACGCTTCAATCTCGTAAAGGATATCAGAGAATACAGGGAAATACTGACGTTCAACAACTACAGCCTCCTGGGTGCTGCGGCACTGATATTCAGGAATCAGGGCAGCAGCATGGTCATCAACTTCTTCTTCGGCACCGTAGTCAACGCCGCCTACGCCATTTCCTATTCCGTCCAAAACTACATCATCACCTTTGTCGGCAACTTCGACATAGCCTCAGCTCCGCAAATCACACAAAACATCAGTCGCGGCAACATGGACCGTACAATCTTCCTGGCCTCATCCACATGCCGGGTATGTATTCTGCTGACGCTGCTGTTGCTGTTCCCCATCTATTGCGAGCTTCCCTTCATCCTGCATCTGTGGCTGGGCGACAACGTACCCGAAGGGACTGTCACATTCTGCAAATGCACCCTGCTGGTGGCACTGGTTTCTGCCACATCCGGCGGCATCACCCAACTCATCCGGGGAACAGGAAGGCTGAAGTGGTTCAACATACAGTTTACGGTGCTCTATGTCCTTGCCCTCCTCATTAGCATTGCCCTCTACCATGCAGGCTTCCCGCCGTACACCGTCATCCTGGCATACTTCGTGGCTGACGTTATCAGCAGGGCCATACAACTTCTGCTGCTGCGCAGATACATAAAGCTCGACGTGGGCCTTTTCGTACAGAAGTCCTATCTGCAGCCTCTCGGCGTATTCACGTGCGGCATAGCTTATGTCCTGATTTCCGGACTCGTCAACATAGAGCACAACCTGTGGCACATCGCTGACTTCGTGACAGCATTCCTCTTCATAGCACTCACTGCTTACCTCGTCGGACTGCACAAGGAAGAAAGAAACGTCATCGCGTCCCAGATAAGGTGCCGCCTTACAAACAACAGAAGGAAATGAACATTGCAAGAATTCCATATTATCTGCGAAACCCTCAGAAGATACTGTTCCCGCTGGCATTGAAGCATCCGAAGCTGTTTCCCGACAAGCAGTTCCTCAAAATCATCTACCGGCAACTCATGGGTACCGAACTAAACCTGAAGCATCCCCGGACGTTCAGCGAGAAGCTGCAATGGCTCAAGCTCTATGACCGCAACCCTCTGTACACACAGATGGTCGATAAGTATGAGGCAAAGAGATACGTGGCAAACATCATCGGGGACGAATACATCATCCCCACCCTTACCGTTTACGACAGCACCAAAGAGATTGATATCGATGCACTACCAGACCGCTTCGTCCTCAAGTGCACACACGACAGCGGCAGCGTAGCCATCTGCAAAGACAAGAAGACTTTCAAGAGGGATGAAGCCTTTGCTATGTTAGAGAAAGGACTCAGGAAAAACTTCTTTTGGGAAAACCGCGAATGGCCCTACAAGAACGTAAAGCCCCGCATCATCGCCGAAGCATATCTCGAAGACAACGCAACCCAAGAACTCCGCGACTACAAGTTCTTCTGCTTTGGCGGGGAGGTGAAAGCCCTGTTCATCGCAGAGGACAGACAGGGAGACGAAGAGACAAAGTTTGACTTCTTCGACGCAGACTTCCACCATCTAGACATCCGCAACGGACACCCGAATGCCAACGTTCCGCCGACAAAGCCTCATTCTTTCGAGAAAATGAAGGAATTGGCAGAAAAGTTGTCTCAAGGCATACCCCATTTGCGAGTGGACTTCTATGAGGCTAACGGCAAGATATATTTTGGCGAACTCACCTTCTCGCACTGGAGCGGCTTCACACCCTTTGAACCAGAGGAATGGGACCTGAAATTCGGACAGTGGCTGGAACTTCCATCAAAGAAAAGAACATGAACAAGAAAGTAATATATACCTGTCTGGTCGGCAACTATGACATGCTGCGGCAACCACTGGTAACTGCTGAGGGCTATGACTTTATCTGCTTCTCAAACGACATAAAGGAAGAGCGTGTCGGAGTCTGGCAGATACGCCCCATCCCTTTCAAGCACAAGGACAAGGCACGCCTGTCGCGATACGTAAAGATACTTCCTCACAGGGTACTTGCCAATTACGAATGGAGCCTGTGGATGGATGCCAACATTCAGATTACCGGCAAGGA
This sequence comes from uncultured Bacteroidales bacterium, assembly GCA_902763865.1. Classification (GTDB taxonomy): domain Bacteria; phylum Bacteroidota; class Bacteroidia; order Bacteroidales; family Bacteroidaceae; genus Physcousia. The sequence goes on from CACWTR010000014.1 coordinate 7,096, forward strand.
ATTCTATTCGATACTGGACAATAAGATATCCGAAGGCGGCAAGATATATCAGGTGAACCATTGCATCCCCCCATGCGACTGCACCTACGAGGAGATAAAGTTTGCCTACAAAGGTGGCAGATCTCGATTCTGCGAGACTTTTCTTCAGTACATGCATTTGAAAAAAGCAGGATTCCCCTCTCATTGGGGACTGTTCGAAAATAACTTCATCTTGAGGAAACACAATGATGCGACAGTAAGGAAGATATCAAATGAATGGTGGGCAGAATTCACATCATATACAAAGAGAGACCAATTCAGCCTCATGTATGTTTACTGGAAGAATAATTTCATGCCCGGATTATTGCTACCGCCTGACCGTAACACACGGAATGTGGAGTTTCTGATGTGGACCCCGCACCATGTCTCGCCAGAAAAGACATTCATCTATCGTCTGAGATTCCACTTTAGAATATGGATGTCACAAGTATTTAGAGTACTTGACCAATCATGATTTTAGCAATAGTCATCACTTACTTCCCTGAGAAAGAACTGTTGGAAGAAAATGTCAACGCTTTCATTGACAGCGTTGACAAAGTCTTAATTTGGGAAAACACACCTTCCGAAAAGTGCAAGGGCTACAGGTTTATTCGCCACGAAAAGATAGAATACTGCGGAGACGGCATCAACAGCATATCGCATGCGCTGAACTATGCCTGGCGCTACGCACAGGCTGGCGGATACGACTACCTTCTGACGATGGACCAAGACTCCTGCTTCGAGAACTTTCCACGTTACTTGAAGCAGACGATACTCAACAAAGACGCGCCAAAAGGAATATACACTCCATCCATCAAGGAATTAAGGATCGAAGTTAACCAAGACTTCGAGGAGATAAACAGGCCTATAACTTCCGGGATGCTGATACTCGTTTCCTTAGTAGATAAAATTGGAGGTTGGGATGAAGATTTCAAAATTGATGCCGTAGATGATGAGTTCTGCCTGCATGCCCATTCACTCGGCATCAAGACTTTTGTTGTGAAAGGCATTGAGATGCGGCATCGGCTAGGCGAAGCCGTAAGACGGACGCTTGGCGGGCATACGATTATCCTGAGTAATTACTCGCCCCGTCGTCTCTACGGCATATATAGGAACAAAAGCATACTTATTAGGAAGTATCCTCAGTTCGACTATATCAGAGATGATTTCAATAGTTGGCTAAGGAATATTATATGGATACTCTTGTTCGAAAAGAACAAGGCAAAGAAGTCCGTAGCCATTCTGCGAGGATGCTTTGCTGGGCTCACGAAGCGCTTGTAATTCCAGTCTGCCGTCTGAACAAAGGGAAACCCTCACGAGGATTTAATCCCCGGAGGGCGAAATGAAGTGGAGCTGGAGGGGATTGCTCCGGCTCTGCCGCTTGAGCGAAGCGAAAAACCCTCACGAGGAGCTGGAGGGGATTGTTCCGGCTCTGCCGCTTGAGCGAAGCGAAAAACCCTCACGAGGATTTAATCCCCGGAGGGCGAAATGAAGTGGAGCTGGAGGGGATTGAACCCTCGTCCAAACAGGGACGCACCGTGCTTTCTACACGCTTATTCCGGACTTCATTTTCGTGCACTGGCAAGACCCGGACCACCAACCAGTACCTTATTCTCTGAGAGCTTCATCCCGGAATAGAGACATCTCCCCGGACTATTCCCGATTTTCCTGCACCGCTTTGCCAGACGCTTCGGAACAACAGCTTCTGAGCGATGTCTCGTCTCAGCACCTGGTGCCGAGATTAGGCCAGTAACCTACTGTGCTTCGGTTAGGCAGCGAGAGCGTAAGTGTTTTCGCCAATTAAAGTTCGGAGGTCAGAGATTATAGAGAGCGGCTTCCAACTCTCTGCGTGCTTACACCGGCACCTCATCCTGCTGTCAAATCCAGTCAGCCCCGATGTAACGTGCATTGTCCATTCGGGCACAAAGGTACGAAGATTATCGGGAATTGCAAAACTATTCGTACTTTTTTTCGTTTCTACATTGTTTGCACAATAAAAAAGGTTTCGCACGCGTTATTATTATAAACAATTTATGTACCTTTGCGCCGCATTTACCCGTAACAACGGGCAACTTGCTGAAACGTCAAGAAGTAAAAACATAACACGAACAATACATGAAGAGATTTCTATTTGCTCTGGTGCTCGCTGCAATCACAGTCGGTCAGGCATCGGCACAGATGAGCGATGAAGACGTAGTTGCTTTCGCCAAGGAGCAGCACGATGCCGGCAAGAGTCCGACAGCCATCCTGCTGGAGTTGCAGAAGAAGGGTGTAAAGAAAGACCAACTGTTGCGCCTTAAGGCACAATATGAAGCGGCTCAGGCATCAGGCGGCATTTCAATCGCAGATGCCAGCAACGCCCCCTCTGGCGTGGGCGACCGCATACGGCAGTCAAACAACGACCTGCAGACACGGTCTGAACTGACTGATGTTGCTCCCACCATTACGCGCACAGCCACCAACGGCATGCAGATATTCGGCCACGATATTTTCCAAAACGACAAACTCTCTTTCGAGCCGAACATGAACATTGCCACCCCTGCAAGTTACGTTCTCGGCCCCGGCGACGAGGTGCTGATAGATGTATATGGCACGTCGCAAAGCAGCAAGAAATACGCGGTGTCTCCCGAAGGCACCATCATCGTCGAGAAAATCGGTCCCGTAGCTGTGGCTGGCCTCACCGTAGAACAGGCTCAGACAAGGGTAAACAGCAAAATGGGGCAGCACTATCAGGGCTCCAGTATTAAACTTACCATCGGCCAGACACGCACTGTAATCGTCAACGTCTTAGGCGAAGTCATCAACCCTGGCACTTACACGCTGTCGGCCTTCTCCACGGTCTTCAACGCTCTGTATCTTGCAGGCGGCATTTCCGACATCGGTACTCTGCGCAACATCAAGGTCAGCCGCGACGGAAGAATAGTGTCAAAGATTGATGTCTATGACTATATCATCAACGGCAAGCTGACCGGCAATATCTTGCTGCAGGACAACGATGCCATCATTGTCGGTGCATACGATGCACTTGTCAACATCGAGGGAGCCGTCAAGCGCCCCATGTACTACGAGATGAAGGAAGGGGAGACGATGAAATCCCTGCTGGAGTATGCCGGCGGATACAAGAGCGATGCAAACAGGGGCGTCATCACCGTCAATCGCAAGACGGACAATGGCCTTGCCGTTCATACGGTGGAAGAATGGGACCTTGCCTCATTCAAGATTCAAGATGGAGATGAAGTGGAAGTGAAGAACATCATCGACAGATTCCAGAACATGGTTCAGGTGACCGGCTCGGTGTTCTATCCCGGACAGTATGAAATGTCCAATGAGTGCAACAGCATCCGCACCTTGATTCAGAAGGCAGGCGGCGTAAAGGAGGACGCATTCATTAACCGTGCTGTATTGTTCCGCATGAATGCCAACCGCACCCGCAAATCGATGGGCATTGACCTGGCAGGCATTCTCTCCGGCAGCGCACCGGATGTCATCCTGGAAAACGAGGACTCCCTGGCCGTTGCATCCGACGAGGACAACATCAAAGCCCGCAAATACTACATCTATGGGCCTATTGTGAGGCCAGGCTCCTATCAGTTTGCCGAAGGAATGACGCTGGAAGACGCAATCGTTGCCGCCGGAGGCTTGAGAGAAGAAGCCCTGCTGAGCAACATCGAGGTTGCCCGTCGTCTGCAATACACCGATGAGCGCGACCCCACATTCAACAAGAAGGCCGAGATTTATACCTTCAATGTGGATGGCGGGCTGATTGTGAAGGAAGGTCAGGACTTCCTGATCAAACCACTGGATGTCATCACCATCAAACGCAATCCGGAGTACGCCGATATAACCATGGTACAGATTACCGGTGAAGTCAAGTACCCAGGCAACTACAGTCTGAGAAGCAGAGACGAGCGCTTGAGTGACCTGATAGCACGCGCCGGTGGACTGACCGACGCTGGCTTTGCTGAAGGAGCGCGCTTCACCCGCGCTCTGTCATCCAACGAGCGGGAACGGGCGAAGCAACTTCTGGAGATGGCTCATAGCGCTGACACTGTGGATGTCAACAAAATCGCCATCAAGGACCGATACCCCGTAGGCGTCGATTTGGTTCAGGCGATGAGCAAGCCCGGCTGTGACAAGGACATCCTCCTGCGCAATGGAGACCATATTGAGATTCCGCAACGCGACAACACCGTCCGCATCAGTGGCGAAGTGCTCTATCCCAACACAGTCCCCTACATCGAGGACAAGTCTGCTTCATACTACATCAACCAGGCAGGCGGTGTCAGCAGCAGGGGACACCGCAGCAAAGCTTTCATCATCTATGCCAACGGGCAGGTGAGCCGTATCTACAAAGGCCGCATCAAACCCGGTTGCGAGATAGTGATACCATCCAAGCCCGAAAAACCAACTGACTCCCAGAAGATACCGATGATAATGGCAGCTGTCAGCACGCTCTCCACTATCAGCGCTATTATCATATCTGCACTCAGAAGATAGAGGAACCTACATCTACCTTTTACAATTTAAATTATACCTTTCTCATCCCAACAGGAACATATATGGAAGAAAAGAAAGACAACATACTGGATTTGACAAGAATTATTCCTCTGCTACTCAAGAGATGGAGGTTGTATGCCATGTGGCTGGCAGGTGTCATTGTCTTTTCCCTCGCATTCATATTCACCATCCCTCGCTACTATTCTTGCCAAATAATGCTTGCCCCCGAAAGTGGAGGAGGGGGGATGAACTCTATTCTGAGTTCTTTCGGATTCGGAGATGCGAATAACACTTCTGATGCCATCTCGCCCCACCTATACCCAGACTTAATGGAATCGAAAGATTTCATAGTTTCTTTGTTTCCTGTTGAGATTACCACTAAGGACGGCGAACTGACAACAACCTATTACGAATACCTGCTGCACCACAACAAGGAAGTATGGTACATAAAACTCTTAGGGAGATTGCAGAAGATTATAATGCCCAAGAAGGAGAAATTCTCCGTAATCGCGATGGAAGGAAGGAGATTTGCTTCTCCCGCTTTCTTGTTGAGCGAGGACCAGTATAATATCGCAAGTGTCGTTAGCAGCAAAATACAATGCAACTTCGACAAAAAGACAGGTGTAGTGTCTGTCACTGTTATTGACCAAGATCCGCTGGTATGTGCTTTGATTGCTGATACTGTCAGCAGCAGGCTGCAAGACTTTATTCTAGAATACCGCACGAAGAAGGCACGTAACGACTTGGAATATACGCAGCGTATTCATGCTCAGACGAAGGCAGAATATGAAGAATGCAATGAAAGGTACGTTGCCGCAGTGGATGCCAACTGGGATATCGTCAACGAGACAGCAAAAGCACGGCTAGAGGCTCTCTCCAATGAAAAAAACCTGAAGTACCAGACATTCTCTGCTGCAGCACAGAAGCTGGAAGCTGCCAAGGCCAAGTTACAGGAAGCCACTCCCGTCACCACGGTATTGCAGGGTGCCTCAGTACCCCAAAAGCCTGCGGGACCGAAACGGTTAATCATCACAATTGCCCTTATGTTCATAGCATTTCTCGTCTGTTCAGTCTATCTCATCAGCACAAACAAACTTTGGAAGACACAGACATTATAGTTGCTACCTATGGATGCACTGATTCTGTCCATATTCGCCATTGTTGTAGTCCTTGCATTTTTTGAGGACTTTATGCCAGCATGGCAAAAAATACTTATACTCATCCCCATAGGCATAGCTCTAATATGTATCTCAGCATTCAAGCCGATGACAACGGCCGATGCCTTGAATTATGAAAACTACTTTTACAACAACGACGACTATATCATTGAGATAGCAACAGAGCCGACTTATATATACATGAGCCGCTTCTACTTGTCGCTCGGTTATGGCATAACGGCAGTATTCCTAACATACGCCTTGATTGCAATACCCATAAAACTGGCCTTGCTCTGGAAGATGACACCCTTTGTCTTTACCTCAATGATTGTCTATGTTGGCATATACTATCCAATGCACGATGCCGTTCAGATACGCTGCGGTGTGGCCGTAGCCTTCCTCCTTTGGGCAATAGTTCCCCTATACAAGAGACAATACATCAGAGCCTCTGCACTAATGATTGTTGCTACACTGTTCCACTATTCCTCCCTAGCCTTCTTGCCAATCCTCATTTTGGGCAACATCAAGGTAGGCAAGTACTGGAAATACTTTTTAGGAGTAGCCATTCCCATCTGCTTAGTACTATATTTAGCAGGGATTAGTGCGTTCAGTCTCATACCGAAATCAATGATTGAAGGGAAGTTAGACCTATACAAGGACCTAAGCGATACAGGATATTGGGATAAATACATACCATATAAGCAAATATCATTTATAGCCGAATTTGCATTACTTTACATTTTTATATTTTATTATGATACTATAGAGAAGCATTGTAGATATGCTCACATACTAATAAAAGTATTAGTACTTGAAATGGGCTACCTAATAATGTTCGCCGAAGTTGAGGTACTGGGCAATCGCCTTCATGAACTTTTCGGCATGTTCAATGTTCTGGCTTACACACAATGTATGTGGTGCATAAAGCCTAACTACTTAGTTCGTATTGGCATAGCTGCATTTTCTTTAACTTACTACATTGCACAGATGTACAACGACGTTTACTTCCACTAAACCAAATATGAATTCACGCCGCATACTTCTTTTATTCTCGACACTCTTTTCACTGTTCTCGGCAAAGGCCGGTGAGCCGCAGGAGTTTCCCATCATTGCCGACATCATGCACACCGAGTTGTACGATGCCAAGCACTTCCGCGACATACACAGGGCCGGTTTTAATGCCTGCACGTGCTGGTGCCGCTCTACAGAGAAGGTGCACATGGCACTCCGGCATGCTGCGGCACACGGGATGAAAGTCATCCTCTATAACGGTCTGGTCATTCACGAGCCGGAGAAAATCGTACCTCTCATCAAGGACCATGAAGCACTGTGGCAGTATCTGCTGGCCGACGAACCCAAGATGAAGCAATGGAACGAACTGAACAAAATGCAGGAACGCATCAGGAGGTTCGATCCGAAAGCCAAGTGCTTCATCAACCTATTGCCCAATACTGGCAAGGAGTTGCTGAAGTCCATCGGAGTGAAAAGTTATCCCGAGTATCTGAGAGAGTACAGCAAGATAGAGCAGCCGCAGATTTGCTATGACTTCTACCCTGTCCATAAGGGCGCACTGCGGAACGATATCTGGTATCCCATCCTGGAGGATATCCGCAGGGAGAGTCTCCGCACGGGGAAGCCTTTCTGGGCGTATGTCCTCTGCGTTCCACACAGCATTTACCCGACACCCACGCTGGGACATCTGCGCTTGCAGTGCTATGTCAACCTGGCCTACGGAGCACAAGGCATCATTTATTTCTCTTACTCCACTCCCGAACCCGTCGGGAGCAACGACTTCCACGACGGTCCCTTGCTGCGCAATGGCAAGAAGGGCCCCACCTACAATCTAGTCAAGAAGATGAATGCCGAGCTCAAGCCCGTGGCTAGCCTCTTCTGGCAGAGCAAGGTGACGGGCATCGAGCACCGTAAGTGTATAGACGGCGAGGCCCTCGTGTCTCATTTCACGAAGGATGGCGTGCGCTTCACCTGTTACGTCAACAAGAGTGCCGACAGGGATGTCACCGTAGGCCTTCCTTCCGACAGATATCTCGTGCGCATCCGCAAAAGTCTGGAAGCCGAACCGGTCAAGACCGTTTACACGCTCTCAGCCGGAGACATTCTTATCCTGAGGGACAAATGAAGAACTGCGTTGTCGTCATACCCATATATAAAGATGTACCCGCGCGAGGGGAATGTGCATCCATCCGCCAGACCTTCCGCGTCCTGGGGCGGCACGACATCGTCTTCGTCACCCACAAGGGCTGCAAACTGGACGAATACTCCCGCATCGTCCGGGACGAAGGCGGAACGATGCGGACAGAATTCTTCGACAAAGGTTATTTCGACTCCACTGCGCACTATAGCGACCTCTGCCTCTCGGAGGACTTCTACCTTCGCTTTAGCAACTACGAGTACATGCTCATCTGCCAGCCTGACGCCTGGGTATTCCGCGACGAGCTGGACTATTGGTGCAGCAAGGGCTACGACTATATCGGGGCACCCATATACTTTCCACGAAACAAGAAGCAGTTTACCCGCATCTTCTACGGAGTGGGCAACGGTGGATTCAGTCTGAGAAGGATAGCGCACTGTCTGCGCGTTGTCCGCTCTGACTGGCACCGCATCCTGCTCAGACCCGGCTTCCTTGCCAGGATATTTTGGTACGGATTCCTCTACAACGAAGACTATGGTGGCAGCCGCTTCAAGCGACTGCAGCTTATGCCTGCCTGCATAGCCAAGATGCTTGGATTCCGCAACACAATCGCCAGCCTCCGGAAGAAAGGCTGCGAGGAGGACCTGATTCTCTCTGTCTGGGCTGCGCATGCATGGGGGCACACCTGCCGGGTTCCCGACGAAATGGAGGCAGCACACTTCTCCTTCGAGGTTCATCCGGAATACCTGTTCAATAAAATCGGCAAGCAACTGCCCTTCGGATGCCATGCCTTCGAGAAGTGGGAGTACGACTCATTCTGGAAGAAACACCTTGACATCTGATCATTTACCATTTGACCATTTACCATTTAATGAGTAAGCCCAAGATAACCATCATAACCATCTGCTACAATAGTGCAGCCACCATTGAGCGGACCATCCGGAGCATTATCAACCAGGATTATGCCAACCGCGAGTACATCATCGTAGATGGTCTCTCCACTGACAGCACATTGGACATTGTGAACAGATATCGTGACCGCATCGACGTTGTCATCTCCGAGCGCGACAAGGGCATCAGCGATGCTTTCAACAAGGGCATCCGCCGCGCCACGGGCGATGTCATCGTACCTATCAACTCCGACGACGTTCTGATGCCCAAGGCTCTGTCGCAGGTCGCACAGGTTTGGCAACCCGGAATCGACGTACTGTGCACTAACGTCATCATGAAGGATGCCAACACGGGCTACGAGTGCCGCGAGGTGCCCTCCACCAGTTTTCCCCTGATGCCCTTCTTCCGCCACGTCGCTCACCAGGGAGCCTACATCAGTCGGGAATGCTACAGCAGGTATGGGCTCTACGATACGAACATACGCTGGCCGATGGACCTGGAGTTTCTGATGCGCGTCTATACACGGGGCGGCAAGTTCCGACATGCCGACATCGACACGGCCTTGTTCCTCAGCGGCGGCACGACAAACAGCAATAGCATCTTCCGGAAGAAGAAGGACTACCTCTATTTGGTTTGCAAGAATGGAGGAAACCGTCTGCAGGCCTGGACGTTCTACCTCTTCCTCGTTGCCACTCAGGTTGTAAAGAAATGCTTGTCCCCCTTCGGGGGGAACTTTGCTCAAAAACTCAGATACAGAAAGAAATGAAGACCATACTCCATATATCCAAATACTACTATCCGGACCTGGGCGGCATCGAGACCGTCGCCATGTACCTGGCGGAAGGCATGAAGGCCTACCGCAACATCGTCCTCTGCTTTGCCACCGACGGCATGTACAGCGAAGAGGACATACACGGCGTTGCCGTCTATCGTGTCCCCGTCAACTTCTCGTTCATGAGCCAGGACGTAGCCTTCTCCTATCGTAAAGTGCTCTGCCGCCTGCTCCGGCAGGAGCGGCCCGATGCCGTACACGTCCACTGTCCGAACCCTTTCGTCTATCCACTCGTCTGCTGCTGCGTCAGTCGCGAGACGAAGGTCATTCTCCATTGGCACTCCGACATTCTGGCCAAGGGACTGATGTACCAACTGGTCAGGCCCTTTGAGCTGGCCCTGCTGCGACGTGCCGACATCATCGTTTCCACCTCGCCGCAGTACATCCCCGACTCGCGCCCTCTGCAGCAACACACCGCCAAAGTGCATGTTGCCCAGAACGGACTTATCACCGCACGCTTCGACCTCCAACCGGGCGACGAAGAGAAGATACGCGAACTGCGCGAGCGTTACAGCGGCAAGACGATTGTCTTCACCTGCGGGCGCCACATCCCCTACAAAGGACTCGACACGCTCATCCGCTCCGATGCTTTCATCCAGGGCGACTGCGTCATCCTCATCGGCGGCAAGGGCCCCATCGACGAGGAGCTGAAAACCATCCCCTGCTCCAGCCGCGTGAAGTTCCTCGGACGTCTGTTGGACGACAGGCTCCGCCAGTATCTCCACGCTGCCGACATCTTCGCCTTCCCCTCCTGCACCAAGGCCGAGGCCTTTGGCATAGCTCTGGCCGAAGCCATGTACTGCCGCTGCGCCCCGGTGAGTTGTGACATTCCCGGCTCCGGCGTGGGTTGGGTATCCATAGGCGGAGAAACAGGCATTGTCGTACAGCCGGGCGATGCCAAGGAACTCGCCCAGGCCATCGACACGCTGATTGCCGACAGCGACCTCCGAACCCGCTATGCCGAGGCCGCACACCAGCGCATCATCAGCAACTTCACGATGGAAAAGGCCGTTGCAGCCATGAACGACATCTATCGCGAGGTTTTGGGCTGACTTCTCGTCCATAACAGTCCTTACTGACACACTACACGACGTGTGGGCTTATGACTCGTGAGGTAAACGCTTACGACTCGCGAGGTATAACAGAACACCTTGTGCTGTGCCGCCTCACACCCCCCTGAGTCTGGCATCGGTCCCACATTAAGCCGCGGAAAAAGTCCCAAGTGGTCCCAACTTTTGAAGAATTTACCAAAATAAGACCCAAAGTTTGGTAAATTCCGGTATCTTTGCAGCATGAAACAACAGTTTTTGCAAGGAATCACGAAGGGGGCGAAGTTACTGCTCATTCCTCACCTTCTGCTCTCACTGCTCTGTTCGTGCAGGGAGAGCGAGGCAGACCGACGGCTGACGGCGAGCATAGAACAGACCTGGCAGCTGTGCGAAACCAGCCTGCAGGATGCCGGCCTGCGTGCCGAAGGGCTGAGGGACTCGGTGGAGAACGCCTCCGAGCATGTCCGGCAACGGTACGACCTGCTCCTGCTGCGCCTGCGCGACAAGAACAACACCGTCCCCTCGTCGCCCGACTCTGCCCTCCAGGTGGCTTCCTACTTCTCGCGGCACGGAGAGGACCGGGACGGGGAGCGGGCCCTCTACTACCTGGGCAGCACCTATCGCGACCTGAAGGACTATCCGCAGGCCGTGAGCTGCTTCCTGAAAGCGGTGGACATAGCACGGCAGAGCGAGGCTGGCGACACCGCCATCTGGCTGAACGCCCTCTCACAACTGACCCACCTGTACATGCAGCAGCTGGGCTACGAGGAAGAGCTGAAGACGGCGCTCAAGGCCGCAGAGCTGGCAAGGGAAGCCAGGCTGGACATGGGATTCCATCTGGCAGAAGCTGCCTCTGCCTACCGACACATGAACGACACGCTGCATTGCCTCCTGCTGCTCGACGAGACCTACCGCATCATCCAGGACGAGCATTTCCATCCGAAGTACGGAGGCGTGCTGGCATACATGCTGCAGGCCTACTCCGACTTTCGCCACCACGAGATGTGCGACACCCTGCTGCGCCAGCTCATGCTGATACCCGAAGCACAGCGCCCGCAGAACTACGACCTGTGCGTAGCCAAATCCTTCGAGGAGGCGAACAGCACGGACTCGGCCATCCTGCACTATGCGGCATACTATAATAAGGCAAGAAGCATTTCCGGCAGATACGAAGCCTCCGCCGGCTTGCAGCGGTGCCACCTGCGCAGGGGCGACTTCCGGCAGGCGGCCCTGTGGGGATGCAGACTCTACGAGACCAACGACTCCATCATTGCGGAGCGGGCCTTCGAAGAGACACAACGCGCCAGGGACACCTACATCTACTATCGCGACCGCGAGGCGGAACAGGCCATCATCCAGCGCGACAGGCAGATTGTAACCACATCCGTCATCGTAGTCCTCATGCTGCTGTGCCTCCTGTTGGGAGCGATAATCCTCTATAACCACCGGAAGAGGAAGTTCGCCGATGTAATCAACAGCAAGGAGAGACTCCTGCGCCACGCCGAGGAGGAGATAAAGGAGCAGTCCGCAGAACTAATGCAGAGGGAGAAGACAAACCGGAAGCTGGTGCAGATAGCCCTTCTCGACAACGCCACAGACAGCGCGGACAGCGTCATAGAATACTTCTGCCGCGTCGCCGCCGGAAAGGAAAAGATGAGGGAAGAAGCATGGAAAGAACTGATGAGCACCATCGAAGCCCTCTACCCGGGATTCCTCAGTGCAGTGCAGGCACGCCTCAAGGGACAACTGCGCGAGCCGCTGCTGCGCACCATCTGCCTGACAAAGATAGGCCTGAGGCCCATGCAGATAGCAAACATCATGGACGAGAAGAAGCAGACGGTTTGGAACCGCGTCAAGCGGGCCCAAGACACCTGCGGCGACCTGCTGTACGAAATTCAACCCGCAATAAAATAATCCTACAAAGCTTTACAACTATGAGACGAAACCTGATTTCCTTCCTCTTTGCACTGCTGCCGGTGGTGGCGTTTTCAGACAACGAGTTTTCCGTTCACGGATGCGATGCCATCATCGACGGCATCTGTTACAAATTCCCTTCACCGAATAGCGACGAGGCATGGGTAAGCTATGAATGGCGTCATCATTCAGTGTTCACGACCAACACCTCCGTATTTGAATGGATTAACACCGAGCCGGACTATTCGGGAGACATCGTGATCCCTGAAACCATTTCCTATAATGGCAAGACATACCGCGTGACGGGTATCAACGAATATGCCTTCTACGAATGCAGGGAACTGACCTCTGTCACGCTTCCGGGCAGCATAACGTGTATCAACTTACATGCCTTCTCCGGCTGTACCGGCCTGAAATCCATCACCATCCCCGAAAACGTGACAGACATCCAGCAGGAGGCTTTCTCATATTGTTCCGCACTGACCGATGTCTATTGTCTTCCCAAGCGAGCTCCCAGTGCACTAAGGGCTTTTGATTACGTCAATCTTTCCGACATCACACTTCATATTCCCCTGGGCTCCGAAGATTCGTACAGCAACGTCTCGCCTTGGAAAGACTTTGGGAAAGCAGCTACAGGCGTAACGATAGACGAGAACCATTTCCCCGACTATTGGTTTCGTCAGTGGATTCTCCAGCAGACAATGGGGTTTGACGGCGTACTGACCGAAGATGAAATAGCAGAAGTCACGCATATCTCTTTGTCTTGCAAAACCGTGGAATCCCCATGCGAATCTATCAAGGGAGTAGAGTATTTCACCGAACTGACCGAACTGCATTGCGGTGGCCTCGCCCTGAGCGAACTCGACGTGACAAAGAACACAAAGCTGAAGGACTTATGGTGCTTTGAGAACAAAGCCGACATGAAGATAGACATGTCGAACAATACAGTTCTGAGGAGGGCAATTCTTGGCGACAGCAGAATAACGGAAATCAATCTCGCAGGGTGCTCCGCACTGAAGGAACTGGAGTGCGACTGCAACAAGCTGCAGGCACTCAACGTGTCGGACTGTACGGCACTGACAAGCCTGAGATGCTTCAGGAACAGCATTCAGGGAGAAAAAATGGATGAACTGGTCGAGAGTCTGCCTGTCACGAGTTCCGGAACCATGTTCGTATATTTTGCCGACCGCTATAGCTCTGAACAGAATGTCATGACCACCAGACAGGAAGCAGCTGCAAAGGCAAAGGGCTGGAACGTGATATTCTACAACGGCAAACCGATGGAAGACGAAGATGTCAACCCCGAGGACCTCGTCAGCTACATACAAGGCTTGATGGCAACCATCATCCTCCCCACAGCGCCAGATGCAAGCAAGGGCAAGTACTACCGATTGGACCGCGTGGATGGCAGCGAGATTATCTTCGAGCAGGAGCTGCAGCCTCGCGCGCACGTTCCTTATATTATTGTGCCCTTCGAGGACTTCAGTATCAACCTGAACGACTTTGAACTGGCAGGGCTGAGTCCCGACACGGTCTCCATAGACGGCATCCGCTTCATCGGTTCATACACCGGCGAGGAACTGACACGTGCCGAGGACTGCTACATCGACATCATCGACAAGACACCCGACTGCAACGGGAACACGGACACACCCATCATCGGTGCCATAAGAGCCTACCTGAAAGTGAACCCGAAGGTCGTCCGCTGGGATGACCCGTACCATCCGGGCGGCACCAAAGCTCCGAGACTGGATGAAGAGAAGATGGGAATCGTCCTGAGCGACCAAGGCACAGGTAGCCTCTCCCCAGACCCCTCTCCCGAAGGAGAGGGAAGAAAGGACGCCACCATCTATGACTTGAACGGCAAAATGGTAAATGGTAAATGGTCAGATGGTAAATTCCCCCGTGGCATCTACATCAAGGACGGTAAGAAGGTGGTGGTGAAGTAATCCTCTCTGCATCAATACTTAAATCATTTGAACCATTCTGTTTTTAACTGAACACAAAGACACAAAGACACAAAGTTTTATCCTCCATGAAGAGATTTCTTTGTGTCTCTGTGTCTTTGTGTTCCATTAGAGCTGAATCTGCGGTTGTGTGCTGGAGCAGATTGTCGGCTTTCCTATGCTTTTGCTTTCATTATGTCAATTATTGCACACTCGGGAAAAGGGCGAAAAAGGGCTCTTTTCGTGTCGTTTTTGCCAAAGCGTCGTGGCCTTGCGGAAATAAGCTCACGACGTGTAGGGCAAAAGGACGCGTCGTGTTGGGGTGCGCGACGAGGTGCGTTGGGCAGAACTCCAAGCCGAAAAAGTGTGCAATAATGGTCTCAAAAACGGCCTTTTTGCAAGGTAGAGGTGTCAATTGCGACTTCTTGATTCTTGAACTGCGAAGTATAAAGCACTGATTTACAGCAGTGGCTCGATTTGAGCCTTTCTTTTTCTCCGGAGGCAGAAAAGTCCGTTCGGAGGCAAATTAATCGATTCCAGAGCGATGTCATGAAATTCGGGTGTAAGCAAAACCGCCTTTTAGGGTATCATTTTGTCAGGTGCCCGAACCAAGTCGTTCTTTTGTGAATAACGTGAGTTCGACGAAAGCTATAGCACAAATAAATTACGATAATTAATGGGTCATTAATGGCAATTACAGGTTTTATCTTTAACATATAATTGCCATTAATTTAAGTTTCGGGGCTTCCTTCGCGAAGTGCTCGTCTGAGAGTTCTCCCCTTTAAGGGGGGAGTTAGAGAGGGTCTGCTAAAATTCATCGGGGGGATTCCGTTAAATCCGTGGTTTATTACGTTTCTTACCTGACCACGACCTTCCTGCCGCCGATGATGTTCAGGCCGGGCCGGGGTCCCGTTAGGCGCTGGCCGGCGAGGTTGTATATCTCCCCTCTCCCCGGAGAGGGGGCGGGAGCGGGGCTGCCGATGCCGTCGGGTAGCTCTGTGCCGAGGTATTCGCCCTCGATGGTTTCCCTGAAGACATCGATGCGGATGCGGTAGTAGCCGTCGCTGACGATGCGCCACTTGTAGTCCTCCGAGCCGTTGTACCAGAGCTGCGAGGCTGTCAGGATAGAGGCATCCTGGGTGAAGGGGTGCAGCACCTTGGGGCTCCAGCCGTACTGTCCGTTTATCTTGAAGCGTCGGGGTTCGTTGTTGTAGCTGTAGGCTTTCAGGAGGCCCGTCCATTCGAAGACGTTGGGGTCGGCGGGGTCCTGCTGCATCTGCTTGCCTGCGGTAATCTGCCAATGGCCTTCCTGTCCGGAGATGCCCTTGCCCTGTTCGTCCTCGACGCAGCCGCCGCATATCCATGCTTCGTACCAGCGGGTGAAGAGCTCGCCGGTGAGCTGCTTGCTGTAGGTATCGACGGTGAAGCGGTAGTTGTCTGCCCGGAAGAGGACGGCCCACTCCGCTCCGACGCTGTCGGACTTGAGAAGATAGTCCGCCTTGTCCGTGACGATTGGGGTGTCAACGAGCTTTGGCGCATAGTAGCGCGAGGCGGCGCGGGGCACGTCGGTCGTCGTGACGTAGAGGTCGCCGGGGAGCAGGGTGCCGTGGAACTTGAAGGTGTAGCGTCCGCTGACGTTGGTCGAGAAGCGTTCCAGCTCCTGCACGCCGCCGGGGACCGCCGAGCCGCGTACGTAGAGGCGTGTCTGGGCCTGCGCTATATGAAAAATGGAAAATGAAAAATAAAAACTGAGAAATAGAAATATCCGTTTCATGTCTGTTATTTATTTACGATTTACCGGGCCCTCTCCAAACTTCCCCCTCTATGGGGAGGCTTTTTTTCTTTATGCTATTTCTCCGAGGGGGACAATGATTGTGACGGGCCTGGAGAGGTCTTCCGCGCTGAAGGTGAGGGTGAGGGTTCGCGTCTGTTCGTCGTAGCTGATGTCCTGGCTGCTGACGGGGGCGCCGTCGATGGTGATACCCTCGGGGATGAAGGTGGGCGGGGTTCCGAGCAGCCGGACGGTCCACTTCCTCGCTGTCGGCATGCCCTGGAAGCTACCCTTGCGTCCGCCGATGGTGAGTGTCACGCTCTCGGCGGTGCGCTGCTGGGTGAAGGTGGTCATGGCCCAGGCATCGCCTTTGTAGTCCTGCCCTTCGCCGCTGTCCTCGTAGAGGCGTCCGGTGCCGTCGGAGCCGGGCACGACCTGAAGGATAATCTCGCCCGGGTCGCCCACGACGGTGCGGCGCACGGGATAGAAGGGTATGATGCTGCCCGAGCGGTAGAAGACGGGGAACTGGTCGAGAGTGTAGGCGCTGTAGAAAGCCTGCTGTCCGGGTACAAGGCAGCGGCGCGTCACGTCCCACCACTTGCCCTCCGGCAGCCATATCATGCGTCCGCTGTAGCCGTTGGTGCTGGGCGTGTATATGGGAGCTACAAGCATGTCGCCTCCGAACATGTATTCATCCTCGTAGGTGTAGGCGTTGCCGTCCTCGGGATAGTCGTAGTAGAGGGGACGGTTCATGCCTATGCCCGTGTCGTAGGTCTCGCGGGCTGCGGTGTAGAGATAGGGGAAGAGCTGATAGCGCAGGCGGATGGCTTCGCGCAGCTGCTCGAAGTTGGGGTACTTCCAGATACGGCGCTCCAGCTTGCGGTCGTTGGTGGCATGGGTGCGGAAGATTGGGGTGTAGGCCCCGAACTGTAGCCAGCGCAGCAGGAGCTCGGGGTCGTTGTCGCCGCCCTGATGTCCGCCCAGGTCGTGCCCCCAATAGTCATAGAGGACGTTGCTGGCATTGCTGGTGAAGAAAATCTCGTAGCCAAGCGTGGACCATGCTGCCCAGGTGTCGCCCGAGAAGCAAATGGGATAGCGGTGCGAGCCGAGGCCACCCCATCGGTGGTAGATGACGGGGCGCAGCTCGGGGCGATTCTTCTGCATGTCCTCGAAGAAGGTGTGGTTGCACCAGAAGGTCTCGCCCAGGGTCTCGGAGCCTTCGGCGGGGGTGTAGTCCTTCTCCTGTCCGTGTTTGCCGACGGTGAGCGCCTGCTGCCAGTCGAGCCACCAGAAATCGACGCCCTCCTTCTCGTGCGGACGGAGGACATCCTTGAAGAGGGCCTTCATGTAGTCGTAGTCCTCCACCTTCCAGATGAGCGTCCCGCCGGAGGTGTCGCCCAGGTCTCGCGCCATAGCCTTGTAGCTGTCCTCGTGTGTGCCCACGCCGTCGGAGGGATGGAGATTGAGGGCGGTGCGGAGCCCATGATTGTGGATGTAGTTGATGAGCGTCCGCGGACTCGGGATGCGCGACGTGTTCCAACTCCAGCCCGTCCAGCCGCTCTTGTGCCAGTCCATGTCCATGATGAGCACGTCCATCGGAACGTCGTAGTTCTCCGCATCGCGCACTATCTGCTGGAACTCGTTCTGGGTGTAGGCCCAGTAGCGGCTGTACCAGTAGCCGAAGATGTACTTGGGGGGCAGCGGCACCCGGCCTCCCACCTTGGTGTAGTCGCTGAGACAGTCCTTGTAGTCGTGGCCGTAGCCAAGGAAATACCAGTCGATGGCCGTCCTATCCACGGGGTTCGCCCACCAGGTGATGCCTTCCTCCTTCTGCTCGAAGGCGTATGTGGTGCTGCCGTCGCCGCGGGTCGCGGACGGACTCTCGTCGATGATGCTCCAGCCGGCCCTCGAGAGCAGTCCCTTCTCCAGCTTGCCGCGGGCATTGTCGCCCCATGCGGTGTCGAGGGTGCGGTTCGTGCCGAGCAGGTTCATCGAGTCGTCCTTGCCGGGGTACCAGATGCACTTCCTGCCATTCATGCGGAACGTGACCATCAGGTTGTCGGGCTTCTTGTCGGAGGCCCTGAAGACGCTGCCCTCCTTGTAGCGGAGCTCAACGTCGGCGGTACGGATGTAGAGATAGCCGTCCGAAGACTCCGTAGTGAACTCGGGCACGGGCAGCCGCCGGTTGACGATGGCAAAGGTGGCACGGTCCTCGAACTGCGCCGTCTGGCTGTACTGGATGCGTATCATGCGGCTGGTGAGCACCGTGAAGCGTGCACTCCCAGAAGTGACGACAGCCTCGGGGTCTGCCACGGGGTCAAGCACCTCCTGTGCACCGGCTGCCACAGCCCTTAGCAGGAGCGCACACAGGAAAAGACTTGTCACTAAACATCGGTTTCTCTTCATATTTGCTTCTTTTTGCATGCAAAGTTACGAATAAGCAGGCAAAAAGGCAAATATATTTGATTAAAGTTTCATTCCGGATGTTGTTAAGTGTATCTATTGCATTCCATTGGCACATCGGTGGCAAAGCCAGAGTCCCGCCCGGAATTCAATTCTTCACCACTCGGGGAAGAATTTCGAGTTGAAAAAGGGCGAGAAAAGTCACGCGACACGATATAAAAGTTATTTTCATGACGTGAAAATATATTTTCAAACTTTGAAAATTAATTTTCATGACGTGAAAATTGATTTTCACGTCATGAAAATAAGTTTTGCAACGCGTTGTGAAAGGTTTTACTCTGAGGCGAGAAGGGTTTCTCTCTGAGGTTTGAGAGCTGTCAGACCGCAACTTTTATGCATCTATTCGATGTTTTCTGCCTTTTCGTTTGGCAGTTTTGCTTTTTCTTTTTACCTTTGCATCAACAACAAAGCAATACCTGAGCAATGGAAACATTACAGAACATCACAACGGCACAATATGAAATCATCAATCTGCTGTCATGCATAAACAAAGACGAGGATGTCTCAGAACTGAAGTCTGTCATTGTTCAGTTTCTCAACAGCCGCCTTCAGAAGGAGATAGACCATCTGTGGGACAACGGGACCCTGACGGATGCCCGAGTCAAAGCATGGCAAAACGAACACATGCGCACCCCCTATAAGCACGCACGATGAACAGATTTGTAGTTCTTGACACAAATTGCCTGCTCCAATCCCTTTCCAGGCGGAGTGCCTATTACAAAGTCTGGGAAGACTTCATCCTGGGTAAATACACGCTTTGCATCTCCAATGACATAATTGAGGAATACGAAGAAATCATCGCTACTCACATGTCGCCTATCGCAGCACAAATAGCAGTAGAAGCCATATTGCGAGCCAACAATGTGCTGAGGGTTGATGCGCAGTTTCATTTCAATCTGATTAAGGCAGACGTGGACGATAACAAGTTCGTTGATTGTGCCATCGTTGCAAACGCCGACTACATTGTCACCGAGGATGCGCATTTCAATGCTCTGAAATCCATTCCTTTCCCAAGGGTGCGGATAAAGCGGTTACATGAATTCTATGAGGAACTCCTGTCAAGGTAGCAGAATAACCCGCCTTTCCCTTGCATATTTCAAAGGAAAGCCGTAACTTTGCAGTGCTTTTATACACATACATTATATATATATAATAAGGTAATAAGAGTATGCTTTCATTCCTATTGCTTCTGTCGTTGCTGCTCCTGGCGGGTTCAGCACAGGCACAGACCTCCCCTGCGAAGGGAGAAACCGAAGCCGTAGTCAACCCCATCTGGCCCGGCAACTGGCCCGACCCGACGGTGTGGCTCGGCGAGGACGGACGCTACCACTGCATCGCCACAAACCCGACACGCTCCCTCGTGAGCGACGACCTCTTCCACTGGGAGCCGAGCCTTGTGGCACCGGTTGACGCGGAGTCCTGGGGCACGATGCACGCCATAAGCCAGCACTACTGGGCACCCGACGTGCAGACCGTAGGCGGGAAGCGGAACATGTACATCTCGCTCTACAACAGTGCCGAGGACAGCAACATCGGCGTGCTCAGGGAGTTTGCGCCCTGCCAGTTCCGATACGTGGGCATCATCACGCGTGGCCGCGAGACAGGCATCCACGACACCATAGACCCCGAAGTCGTGACCGACCCCAAAACGGGGAAGGTGTGGCTCTTCTTCGGCTCGGTAGGCGGCATCCACCGCGTGGAGCTGACGGCAGACGGCCTCGCCCTGAAGGAAGGGGCCAGGTACGAGCACGTGGCCGGGCTGAAGGTGGAGCAGTGCCCGGACCGCTCGAAGGTGTTCGAGGGCAGCTACCTGCACCGCCACGCGGGGTACTGGTACCTCTTCGTCAGCTCAGGCTTCTTCGGCGACCACACCTACCAGCTCCGCGTGGGGCGCGCCAAGAAGCTCACCGGCGAATTCCTGGATCGCGAAGGCCGCCCCATGAAGGAAGGCTTCGCCACCACCGTGCTCAGCAGCGAAGAGGGCGACCGTTTCTACGGTCCCGGGCACTGCGGCGAGATATTCAAGGCCGGGGACGGACAGGAATACATCTTCTATCACTGCCACGACAAGGAGAACAAGGGCAGAGGCAGCCGCCCGCTCTTCATCTCCCGCATCCAGTGGGACAAGAAGGGCTGGCCCTACGTGGAAGGAGGGAAGCCTAAAGCCTCCCCCTGCCCCTCCAAAGGAGGAAAAGGGATACAGAGAATGAAATAATAACTAATATAACATAAAAAAACCACGCCAAACTTTCACCCCTCCTTTGGAGGGGCAGGGGGGAGGCCTCTAATCGTAACATAAAAAACCACGCCAAACTTCACCCCTCCTTTAGAGGGACAGAGGGGAGGCCTCTAATCGTAACATAAAAAACCACGCCAACCTTCACCCCTCCTTTGGAGGGACAGAGGGGAGGCTTCAAACAGCAAAAACCATCATGGCACTCATCAAATCCATCTCGGGCATCCGAGGCACCATCGGAGGGAAGGCCGGCGACACGCTCAACCCCCTCGACATCGTAAAGTTCACATCAGCATACGCCACCCTCATCCGGCGCACCACGACGGTGGGGAGCAACAAAATCGTCGTCGGCAGAGATGCTCGCATCTCCGGTCCGATGGTGAAGGACATCGTCTGCGGCACACTCATGGGCATGGGCTTCGACGTGGTCAACATCGGCCTCGCCACGACGCCCACCACCGAGATTGCCGTCACAGGGGAAGGTGCCTGCGGCGGCATCATCATCACCGCCAGCCACAATCCCCGCATGTGGAACGCCCTGAAACTGCTCAACGCACAAGGCGAATTCCTCAACAAGGAGGAAGGCAACGAGGTGCTCCGCATAGCCGAAGCTGAGGACTTCGAGTACGCCGACGTCGATCACCTCGGCTCCTACCGCGAGGATGACACCTACGACCAGAAGCACATTGACATGGTGCTCGGCCTCGACCTGGTGGATGTGGAAGCCATCAGGAAAGCCGACTTCCGCGTAGCCTTCGACAGCGTCAACAGCGTAGGCGGCATCATCCTGCCCAAGCTCCTGGAGCAACTCGGCGTGAAGCACGTCACCGGCCTCTTCACCG
This sequence comes from uncultured Bacteroidales bacterium, assembly GCA_902763865.1. Taxonomy (GTDB): domain Bacteria; phylum Bacteroidota; class Bacteroidia; order Bacteroidales; family Bacteroidaceae; genus Physcousia. The sequence continues at coordinate 28,861 of CACWTR010000014.1, forward strand.
AACCGACAGGCGACTTCCAGCACAACCCAGAGCCCCTCGAAAAGAACCTCTCCGACATCAAGGCCCTGATGCAGAAGGGCGGGCACGACATTGCCTTCGTCGTTGACCCCGACGTGGACCGCCTGGCCCTCTTCTGCGAGGACGGCACCATGTACGGCGAGGAATACACCCTCGTCACCGTGGCAGACTACGTCCTGCAACACACGCCCGGCAACACCGTGAGCAACCTCTCATCGACACGCGCCCTGCGCGACGTCACCCGCAAGTACGGCGGCGAGTACAATGCAGCTGCCGTAGGCGAAGTAAACGTCGTGACGAAGATGAAGGAGACGGGAGCCGTCATCGGCGGCGAAGGCAACGGCGGCGTCATCTATCCCGCTGCCCACTACGGTCGCGACGCACTGGTAGGCATCGCTCTCATCCTCACCTACCTCGCCAAGAAAGGCATGAAGACAAGCGAACTGCGGGCCACCTATCCCCCCTACTTCATCGCCAAGAACCGCATCGACCTCACGCCGGAGACCGACGTGGATGCCATCCTCGCTAAGGTGAAGGAAATGTATGCCAGCGAAGAGGTGAACGACATCGATGGCGTGAAGATAGACTTCCCCGACAAGTGGGTGCACCTGCGCAAGTCGAACACCGAACCCATCATCCGCGTCTATAGCGAAGCAAGCACCATGGAAGCTGCCGACGCACTCGGCAAGAAGATAATGGACGTAGTATATAAGGAGGTTAGAGGTTAGGACTTAGAGGTTAGTGGTTGGGGGTTAGGGGTAAGAGGTAAGAGAATACCTTTGGCTCCGAAGCCAGCATCCCAAACAATCCTCTAACCACTAACCTCTAACCACTAACCATCAACCTCTAACCACTAACCACCAACCACTAACCACTGACTCTAAACTCTAAACTTTAAACTCTAAACTAACCTTCTAACAACCCCATGTTAACACAAATCATCAATGCCAAGATTCTGACACCGCAAGGATGGCTCAAGAACGGCAGCATCATCCTGCGCGACAACAAAATCCTGGAAGTAACGAACTGCGACCTCGCCGTCATCGGCGCAGACCTCATCGATGCCAAAGGCATGTGCGTCGTGCCGGGCTTCATCGACATGCACGTACACGGCGGAGGAGGCAGAGACTTCCAGGAAGGCACACCCGAAGCATTCCGCACAGCCGTGGCTGCCCACGCCAAGCACGGCACGACCAGCATCTTCCCCACCCTCTCCAGCAGCACCGTACCGATGATAGAAAAGGCCGTCAAGACCTGCTCGCAACTCATGCAGGAGAAGGACTCCCCCATCCTCGGACTGCACCTCGAAGGGCACTACCTCAGTCCAACGAAAGCAGGAGCACAGCAGCCCGGATGGATAAAGAACCCCGACCCCAACGAGTACATCCCAATCGTGGAACACTCCGACTGCCTCACGCGCTGGGATGCCGCACCGGAGCTGCCCGGAGCACTGCAGTTCGGACGCTACTGTGCCGAGAAGGGCATCCTGCCCAGCATAGCACACACCAATGCGGAATACGACGACGTGAAGGCCGCCTTCGAAGCTGGTTTCACCCACGTCACGCACTTCTACAACGCCATGCCTGGCTTCCACAACAAGATGGGCTACAAGTATGAAGGCACCGTGGAAAGCGTCTATCTCATCGACGACATGACCATAGAATGCATCGCCGACGGCATACACGTACCGCCCACCATCCTGCGCATGGCCTACAAGATCAAGGGCGTGGAGCGCATGGCCGTCATCACCGATGCCCTGGCCGTAGCAGCCGCCCCCCCCGACGCCAAAGCCTTCGACGACCGCGTCATCATCGAGGACGGCGTGTGCAAACTGGCTGACCGCACTGCCCTCGCAGGCTCCATCGCCACCAGTGACCGCCTTGTCCGCACACTCGTCCAGCAGGCAGAAGTGCCACTCGAAGATGCCGTGCGCATGGCCAGCGAGACACCGGCACACATCATGGGAGTCTTCGACCGCAAAGGAGCCCTGGCCCGCGGCAAGGATGCCGACGTGCTCATCCTCGACGACAAACTCAAGGTGCGCTGCGTCTGGCAGATGGGCAAAATCATAGAGAACACACTCTTCTGAAACACTGAATTCTCCGATTGCTCAGATTACTCCGATTATTCCAATTACTTCGATTATCCCGAAAACACTTGAACTTCCTGCGAAACCCGTGGCAGAAGGCCATGAACAATGAGAAGCTGCGCGAGAAGCTGCGCATCATCATCTTCCAGAGCGACACGCCCCTGGGAAAGGCATTCGATGTCGCTCTGCTCTGGTGCATCCTGGCCAGCATCCTCGTAGTGATTCTGGAGAGCATGTCGGGAATGCCCCTGCTGCCGAAGAAGGTGCTGACCGTACTGGAATACATCTTCACCTTCTTCTTCACGCTCGAGTACCTGTGCCGGCTCTACTGTGCCGAAAAGCCTCGGCAGTACGCCCTGAGCTTCTTCGGCATCATCGACCTGCTGAGCACCTTGCCGCTCTACATCGGCTGGTTCTTCGGGCCTATGCGCTACCTCATGGTGGTGCGCACGTTCCGCCTCATCCGCGTGTTCCGCGTGTTCAAGCTCTTCAGCTTCCTGCAGGAAGGCGACCTGCTGATGCGCTCCCTGCTCATCAGCGCACCGAAGATAGGCGTCTTCTTCCTCTTCATGGTCATCATGGTCATCAGCACCGGCACACTCATGTACATGGTGGAAGGCAGCATACCGGGCACTCCCTTCAAGGACATCCCGACAAGCATCTATTGGGCCACCGTCACGATGACCACCGTGGGATACGGCGACATCGCACCCGCCACGCTCCTTGGCCGGGTGCTCAGTGCCGTGCTCATGCTCATGGGCTACACCATCATGGCCGTGCCGACGGGCATCGTCAGCGCACAGATGGTGCACGACCACAAGTCGCATCGCAAAGGACGATTCTGCCCCGAATGCGGCTCTCCCCTGCCCCCCGATGCACACTTCTGTCCCTTCTGCGGACTGAAGCAAGAGACGGAGGTGCCCACAGGGAAAAGCATCCTGCCGCTGATTGCCCTCTTCCTGCTCACAGGTTCCGCCACCGTCTCGGCACAGGACGGCCTGCTCTCCGGCACCGTCATTGGAACGAAGCTGAGCGTAGATTACAGCTCAGGGCAGGCCAGCACGACGGTCAACACTGCCGCCAATGCCTTCGACGGCGACCTCTCCACTTGCTTTGCCTCCTACGAGCGCAGCAGGACATGGGTGGGGCTGGACCTGGGCGAGCGGCACGTCATTACCCGCGTCGGATGGTCGCCCCGCAACGACGGCTACGGCCCGAACCGTATGCTGCTGGCCCTCTTCGAGGGGGCCAACTCGCCGGACTTCCTCGATGCCGTACCATTGTACATGATAGACCGACCGGGCATCATCGGCGAGATGAGCCATGCCGATGTCCACGTCTCCCGCGGCTTCCGCTATGTGCGCTACGTCGGTCCTGCAGATGCACGCTGCAACGTGGCGGAACTGGCCTTCTACGGACACGCCGGCGAAGGCGACGACAGCCGTTTCTACCAACTGACGAACCTCCCCACCCTCTCGTTCCATACACAAGACAACATTGAACCTTACGACAAGGTGAACGAAATCCCCTCCGCCTTCACCATCGTCTATCAGGACGGCACAATGATACAGGAGGAAAGGGGCACCTCGCGTCTGCGCGGCAATGCTTCGATGGCACACCCCAAGAAGCCCTACCGCATCAAGCTGGCAGAGTCGCGCCACATGTTCAAGGGCTCCGACATGCGCTCGCCGGCAAAGGCAAAGAAGTGGACGCTCATCAACAACTACGACGACAAGACGCTGATGCGCAACCTCGTAGCCTTCGAGATTGCACGACGCATGGGGATGAGCTACGTGCCGTGGAGCAAGCCGGTGGATGTCATCGTCAACGGAGAATACCGTGGTTGCTACCAGCTGACTGACCAGCTGACCATCGACAAGAACCGCATCAACATCACAGAGATGGAGCCAACGGACACCGAAGGCGAAGCACTGACCGGCGGCTACCTGCTGGAGCTGGACGGCTACGCCAATCAGGAAGCTTCCTGGTTCACCAGCTTAGCCGGCAATCCCGTCACCATCAAGAGTCCGGACGAGGACGACATCACGACGGAGCAGGCACAGTACATCCGCCGCGAGTTCAACATGATGGAGCAGGCCATTCTCGCACCGGACTTTGCCGACCCTGTGCTGGGTTTCCGTTCCCGCCTCGACGAGACAAGCCTGCTGCAGTACTTTCTCTCCGAGGAGCTGATAGGCAACCCCGATGCCTTCTGGAGCTGCTACATCACGAAGGACAGGGGCGACGACCTGTTTCGCCTCGGCCCCGTATGGGACTTCGACAATGCCTTCGACAACGACTACCGCAACTTCCCCACAAATGACCTGGGCGAATACCTTTCCCTGGCCCGCGGCGGTGCAGGCAACTCAAGGGCACTGCTCAAGCGGCTGTTCTCTGACCCCGTGCTCCGCGACTCGATGGCCGTCATGTGGAACACGGCACGCCGGCAAGGCAACGTGACAGCAGAAAGTCTCACGGCATACATTGACTCGACTGCCGCAGAGCTGATGCAGTCGCAGCGGCTCAACTTCATGCGCTGGCCCATACTCGACCAGAAGATACAGGTCAATCCCCGTGCAGGCGGCTCATACGAAGTGGAGGTAGGCTGGATGAAGGAATACGTGGAGAAGCGCATCCCCTGGCTCGACAACATGGTAAATGCCATTCCCGAAGAAGGAGAAGAGCCCGAGGTCATGGAGATAGCATCGGCTGCCGACCTGCTGAAGTTTGCCTCCCGTGTCAATTCAGGAAACACATCCCTTTGCGCCGTGCTGAAGGCCGACATCAACTTCACGTCCTATCGCTATACGATGATAGGGAACGACAAGGCATACAGCGGCACCTTCGACGGAGCAGGCCACACCATCACCATCGCCCAGAATCGCTCCGATGACTATGCCGGCCTGTTCGGGCACTTGTCCGGCACGGTACGGGACCTCACCGTGCGCGGCACCATCACTACCGACAAGAAGTTTGCCGGCCTTGTGGGAAACCTGGCGGGCGGCACATTGCTTCGCTGCCAGAGCTACATCAACATACGGGCCACCATCAACGGCGACGGCACACACGGCGGACTGGCGGGCCTCTTCAGCGACGGTCCCGACATTCCGACAATACAGGACTGCATCTTCGCGGGCAGCATCAACGGCGCAGGCGTCAACTGCTGCGGAGGACTCGTCGGCTGGGCTTCCTCCATTGGTTTCATCTCAAACAGCCTCATGGCGGGCACGATGAACATCAGTCCGTCGGGCGGAGACGTCATCTGCCGCAACAACACAAACGCCATCCTCAGGGACACCTACTTCCTGAGCGGATGGGATGCAGAGACGCCCTCCGAAGCCATCAGTACCGATTCACACGACATGGTCAGCGGAAGACTCTGCTACCTGCTCAATGCCGGACGCACGGACGAAAGCCAGGCCTGGTATCAGACGCTGGACGAGGACCCCTATCCCGTGCCGGACAACACGCATCTGCCCGTCTGGTGCCACGAGAACGCTTACACCAACGAAGACCCCGACGGAATTCCTGACCTAATGACAAGTGATAAAAGTCTGAACGGAAAGTATTATGACCTCAACGGTCGCCGCGTCAGTGGTGTGCCGTCTGGGAGTTTATACATCATAAACAACAAGAAATATGTCAAACTCCATTAACGAAAGAGTAGAGAGACTGCGCGGCTATCTGCGCGGCAAGGGCCTGCTGGCCTTCATCTTCCCCAGCACCGACCCGCACCAGGGCGAGTACGTCCCCGCACATTGGCAGACGCGGCAGTGGATAAGCGGCTTCGACGGAAGTGCCGGCACAGCCGTCGTCACCATCTCCGACGCTGCACTATGGACCGACAGCCGCTACTTCATCGCCGCAGAAAAGCAGCTCAAAGGCACACCATTCCGCCTGATGAAGGATGGCTTGCCCGACACGCCAACCATCCCGAAATGGCTCATTGAGTCAATTCAGAATTCACAATTGGGCGAAGCAATGGGCAATGAACAGACGGTCGGCATCGACGGCAGTCTCTACACGCCGGAAGACATCGAGGTACTGAGGGCAGAACTCGGCAAGGCCGGCATAGGGCTTCGCACAGACCTCGACCCTGCCGAAGAGCTGTGGACGGACCGCCCGTCTATCCCCAAGAACAAGGTGGAGATTCAGCCCCTGGAGTTTGCGGGAGAGACGGCCCAGAGCAAGATTGAGCGCGTCCGCCAAGCACTGAGGGAACGATATGCCGAGAGCATCGTCATCTCTGCACTCGACGACATCGCCTGGCTGCTCAACCTCAGAGGTTCCGACGTACACTGCAATCCCGTGTTCGTCAGCTACGTTCTGCTCACGCTCCACGACGTGACGCTCTTCATCGACAGCGACAAGCTCGACGAGACCGTGAAGGACTACCTCAAGGAGACAGGCGTGAAGGTCAGGCCCTACGAAGAGGCCAAGGTCTTCTCCGAGGGGCAAGGGGCAAGGAGCAAGGAGCAAGAGAATACCATCGCCCACAGCAATCCTCTTGCCCCCTGCCCCTTGCCCCTTGCCCCTATAAAGGAATCCCTAATCTCCTCTCTGAAGTGCGTCAAGAATGCCGCCGAGATAGAAGGCTACCGCCGGGCAATGGTGCGCGACGGCGTGGCGATGGTCAAGTTCCTGCGCTGGCTGAAGCCAGCCGTAGAAGCAGGAGGCGAGACGGAAATCAGCATCGACCGCAAGCTGACGGCGCTGCGGGCAGAACAAGCCCTGTACCGCGGCCTCTCTTTCGACACCATTGCCGGCTACGGTCCGCACGGCGCCATCGTACACTACGAGGCCACGCCCGAGACGGACATCCCCATCGAACCCCGCGGCCTGCTCCTGCTCGACAGCGGTGCGCAGTATCAGGACGGCACTACCGACATCACACGCACCATCGCCCTCGGACCGCTGACGGACGAAGAGCGCTTCGACTACACGTTGGTCCTCAAGTGCCACATCAGCTTGGCACTCACCCGCTTCCCCGACGGCATCAGCGGCACACGGCTCGATGCGATGGCGCGCTACCCGATGTGGCGCTACGGCATCAACTACGGGCACGGCACCGGTCACGGCGTCGGGTCCTACCTCTGTGTCCACGAAGGGCCGCACCAGATTCGCCACACCTGGAAGCCCGCACCGCTCCATGCCGGCATGACCGTCACCGACGAGCCCGGCATCTACCGCGAGGGACGGCACGGCGTCCGCATCGAGAACACCATGCTCATCGTGGAGGACGGCGAGACGGAGTTCGGCAAGTTCCTCCGGCTCGAGCCCCTCACCCTCTGCCCCATCGACCTCACGCCCGTCCTTTGGGACATGATGACACCCGAGGAAATCAACTACCTCAACGCATATCACAAGAAAGTCTATGAGGAGCTGGCTCCCTACCTGACGGAAGAGGAGAGGAAAAGCCTCCCCCAACCCCTCCAAAGGAGGGGAGAACAGTAATGTAACATAAAAACCACGCCAAACTTTCACCCCTCCTTTGGAGGGGCAGGGGGAGGCTTCAAATCGTAAATAACCTCGATGGCAATCATCAAGACACTCGCGGGGATGCCTGCTCCCCGTTTTGGCAAGCACTGCTACTTCAGCGAAGGAGCAGTCATCGTAGGCGACGTAGAGATGGGCGACGACTGCACCGTCTGGTTCAACGCCGTTGTCCGCGGCGACGTACACTTCATTCGGATTGGCAACCGCACGAACATCCAGGACAACTCCTGCATCCACACCCTCAACGGCAAGGCTCCCTGCATCCTGGGCGACGACGTGACCATCGGCCATAGCGTCACCCTGCACGGATGCGAAGTGCGCGACGGAGCACTGGTCGGCATGGGGGCCACCGTGCTCGACCACGCCGTAGTGGGCCGCGGAGCCATCGTAGCTGCCGGAGCCCTCGTCCTCTCGAACACAGTCATTGGCGACGGCGAGCTCTGGGGCGGCGTACCCGCCAAGTTCATCAAGAAGGTCGATCCCGAACAGGCACAGGCCCTGAACAAGACATACGCCCAACACTACATCGAGTACAGCGACTGGTTCCGTCAGGCCGACAGCGCCCCCCGCAGCACACAGACCGTGACGTGCAGCGAAGACTACATCCCCCTTCCCCCGCAGGCATGATGCCGGGAAGCAACCTCTTTGCGGCAGGAGCGGTGCTCACTGCCGTCATGCTGCTCCCCATGAATGCGGCAGCTCGCGGACTGAGTGCCGGGAAAGCCAGGAAGGAAGCCGAAAGGCTGAGGACGGAATGGCTCAGGGATGTACGGACCGGATACGAGAGCAGCTGGCAAGGAAAGCGGCTGGAGACAGGAGGCCGCACCATGCCCTTCGACTACATAAAGTACGGACCCAAGCCCGCCGGCGGCTACAGCCTGTACATATCGCTGCACGGCGGAGGCAGCACGCCGTCAGAGGTCAACGACCAGCAGTGGAGGAACCAGATCCGGCTCTACCGGCCCGAAGGTGCCATATACCTTGCTCCCCGTGCCCCCTACGACGACTGGGACATGTGGTTCAAGCCCGGACTCGACGACTTCTACCGTCAGCTGATAAGGATGGCCGTGGCCTTTGAGGACGTGAATCCCGACAAGGTCTATCTCATAGGCTATTCCGCAGGCGGCGACGGCGTCTGGCGCATGGCACCACGCATGGCCGACGCATGGGCCGCAGCCTCCATGATGGCAGGACACCCCGGCGATGTCTCGCTCCTGAACCTTCGCAACCTGCCATTCATGAACTGGTGCGGCGAGCTGGACAGCGCCTACGACCGCAACCTCCGCAACCGCGAGCGAGGGCAGGAACTGGACTCCCTGCAGAGAGCCGACCCCGAAGGCTACGTCCACCAGACGCACATCGTGGCAGGCAAAGGCCACTGGATGGACCGCGCAGACACGGCAGCGGTCAGCTGGCTGCAGCAATTCGAGCGCAACCCCTACCCGCGGAAAATCGTCTGGCGACAGGAGGAAGTGGTCAGCCCCCACTTCTACTGGCTGTCTGCTCCCGCCGATGAGCTGGAAAAAGGGAAAACCGTCCGGCTGGAGCGGACAGGCAACGAAGTCAACATCACGCAGTGCGACTACAGCTCGCTGACCCTTTTCTTCAGCGACGAGATGGTGAACCTGGACAAACCCGTCATTGTCAAGTCGGGCGGCAAGGAACTTTTCCGGGGGAAGCTGAAACGGACGAAGAGGAACCTGCAACGAACCCTGAATGAACGCGGCGACTGCCGATACATGTTCCCCGCCTCCGTCCGCGTCAGGACAGACAACGAAACCCCAAGATCAGGCAACTGACAAAATGATACCCGAAAAGGCTATTTTGCTTACACACGAATTTCAGTCAATCGCTCCAGAATCGCTTGTTTTGCCTCCGGACGGACTTTTCAGCCTCCGAAGAGAAAAAGTGGCTCAAATCGAGCCATCGCTGTATTTCAGCGCCTTACACTTCACATTTCAAGAATCGGGAAATCACAAATGCCAACTCCACCTTGCAAAAAGCCCGTATTTCGTCGTTTTTGCACACTTTTTCCGGCATGGAGTTCCACCCCAATGCCCCCCGTCGTGTCCCCCAACACGACGCGTCCTTTTGCCCTACACGTCGTGAGCTTATTTCCGCAAGGCCACGACCCTTTGGCAAAATCGACACGAAAAAAGCCCTTTCCCGACCCTTTCCGGAGTGTGCAATAATTAACATAATGAAAGCAAAAGACGCATAACCATGTACAAAATGAAAGAACGCCTAAGGAAGGTACTCTCCTTCCTGGACAAATGCTGCTACGGCATCTCATACGTTTGGTTCCTCATTCCGATTCCTTTCTACCTGGGGCTGAAGGGAACATGGCTGAACATGGAGACCTCCCCCAAGGTGACGGATTCCTATCTGAGTGTCGTCCTCTGGACATTTGCACTCTTCGTCGTGACACAATTCTATTTGTTCCGCCGGCGCAAGCTCATCCAGTTCTGCCTTGCAGCCATCGTCGGCTTTGTCATGTTCCTTGCCTGTGGCTTCATAGGAATAGCCCTGCAATCTGCCCCGACGAGCTTTGCCGCAGACCATCCCATACCGCCAGGACTTGCCTACAACAAGCCTCTGCCGGAGGGCGAGGATATGGAGGCCGCAGTCAGCCCGTCGGATTCATCGACATACCTGCAAGTGCGCAACAGTTTCCAAGGCGGCATCTACGAGTATTCCTTCTTCTATCCCTCCCTACCCGAAGGAACCGTCTGGCTGCAATGCTACGAAGTGACAGAGAACCTGCCGCTCTCGGAAAGCAGAATCAAGAAGGATTCCAGGCAGGAAGTGAGCGGCACGAATCACTTCGCCTGCCTCGTCAGGCAGCGGGAGTTCACCATCTACGAAGGCGACTGGGGCGACTGTTATGCAGCAAGGATAGAAGTATGGTTCAAAGACAGACAGGGCCGGAAGCGCAAACTCCTGGAGAAGACATACGGCGTACAAGGCTGGATGCGCTGAAGGGAAACATCTCATTCATCCACTATATGAGCTATTTCGAACCTGAATCCCTTCAGGCCGTTTTCTTTAATTAGTCTCATCATGCGATTGGAGCAGAACAGGAGGTGTGATGGACGTATTAGCCCTACTCTTCCTCCAACAGTTTGCCTGCTAGCAAAAAAATCCAAGTCTTCCAGTACAGGATTCGACCTTATGTAAGCTTCAGATAAAATGTCGGGAATGTTGTCTCCATTGGAGCATTCACCTGAAAAATGAAAAGGGTCTATCCCGAATGATATTTTATTTGAAAAATCCAAATAGAATTGAGGTTGTATTTGATAATAATTCAATTTCTGACATCGCTGTCCCCGACTAAACACAGGTTCAAATGTAATGCCCTTAAGACTATTGTCTTTAACCAAATTTACAAACCTTTCCGAAACTACCGTCTCATCTCCCCATGCAATAGTTACTGCCATATCCGCCTTAGGAATAGAACTCCTTCTCAGTTTCAGCGGCGACAGCTGCTTCGCTCCGGATTTGCATATTGGGCAGGCAGAGCTTTCGTCGTATATTGTTCCGCACTCCTCACCTGCTGGCTCAAAATGGCGAGTCTGGAATATTTGAAACCACTTGGCATTAGTAATTTCTGCCTCAGTGTAATACCTCTTACACTCATAATAACTATAGAATAGATGGTTATTCTCTAATGCTTTTTTCTGTAATTCTCCAATAGCATTAAATCGAGGGTCGTTCTTATCTATTCTTACGACCTTGACTGAATCACCAAGGTTTGTACCTTCATCATCCCTGAACAGAAGATGAGCATATCTCATTATAACTCGAAATTCAACAAGTTCTTTCATAGTTGTATTTCTTGTTTATCTTCTTTTCGTCATATTCTTGTCGAAGTGAAAGTTTTGTATGTGATGTCTTGACTTAGTATTCCTCTGGCCAAAACATCGTGCCGGGCATTCTGCCGTCTCTTATTCTACCGATAATAGATTTTACTGAAAAGACAAGCCCTATGTCAGATCTATTTCGAAAAGACTCTGATAAGACTCCTATATCAAATCTTTCGTCATTGTTTATAAACCACGCCTCCCATATCCGTTTTTTATGGTCAACGGCATCTGAGCAATACATTCTAAATAGTATGTTTTCCGTATCACCTACATCCTGACTCTTTCCAACCTTCTGCCAAGCACCTTCAATAATTCCAATTTTCAATATGGCATGAGCATAAAAATCCACCTCATCTTTAACTACTTCTTCTGAATTGAATTCATACTCCGCAGGATACTCTTTCTTGAAAACACGTATCACCGAACTATTCAGTTGTGAATAGTCATTCGCAATATACTGAAAGAAACGTTGATTGCCGTTATTCATTGTGACTGAAAATATGTCACCAATTTTTGTAATAATTCGTTTTGCCATAGTATTGTGTTTTGACCTTGCATATATACGGATTTAATTTACCATATTCCCCATTTATTCCAATTTTTGGGGGGTATTTAGTTAATTTTATTAAGCAAAAGCCCCCATGTTTCCCCAATCCATATGAGTTTATTAGTTGTTGCTCAAGAATTCTAGAACCTTGGTGGCTCAATGTGTTTTGAACGGTATGAAATTCTAACTTGGAACAGCCGTTCCTGCTCTGTAGTGTTCTCCGAATCGAAATTCAGGCATTCTGTCAGTACGACCGACATATCTTATAGTGCCAACTTCATCATATCCGACATATACTGAGCTGTTTCCTTGCCCAATCGGCATTTGCTGACTTTCCAACGACTGCGTGACAACATCTTTCGGGTTTACTTGTTTGACGACATTACCCAAATTGTTTGACGTATCATGTATGTTTTCTGATGGGTAAATTGCATCTATGTCGGTTTTGCTATATTGTACACCACTATTCCCTTTCCAGAATTTACCACCACTCGCTTTTGCGCTGATACCTCCTACTAATCCTGCCGTAACAGCCGAGATTCCAGTTTCCATAAGGCAACTCTGCCAGCTAAATGAGTAAGGGACTACCATAACTGCAGAATTCAATGCACCCTGGAATATATTAGATGTAGCACCAGAAATAAAGCCTGATACTGCACATGAGATTGCTCCAGTTGTTCCCAACCCAAGCACTCCCGCCGCAGCTGGCCCAACCCAACCACCAATAGCACCAGCGACTGCTCCTGCGCCAGCAAATGCATCCCATACGTTATGAATGTTATCTATGTTATTACATACATTTAATACCGCTCCTGCAAGAGCGAATACTGCAATCCACCAGAATTCCCCGTTCCTGTCTATATAGCGGTATGGGTTGTTTCGGGCATAAACGTAGGGGGTGAAGTCCAGCAGGCCGCCGTCTTCATTGAGGAGGGGGTCCGGGCTGACGAAGCGTCCGAGGTAGGGGCTGTAGAGGCGGGCGTTGGCATTGAGCAGCCCGAACATCCAGAGGTCCTCGTGCCCGGTGTAGGTCCTGTAGAAGGGGCCGAAGTCACTCGGACCGCTTGGAATCTTGATGGGGATTGTATAGGTTGCCGCGCCGGAAGGCGATATGGAAAATTCGCCTTCCGGCCTTCCTGCAAGTACAGAGGCGGACATGACTTGCGGGAACAGGCATATTGCCAGAATATACAGGAACAACCGCCTCATCCGTCCTTAGCTGTGCTTGATGAGCTTTACATGTGATGTTTGTCTGTCCAGTTTGAACCGGAACAGATGCCATTACCTCCGTCCCTGCCCGGAAGAGTCTTGAACCTGGATATGACATTCCCTGCGCTGTCGTAGGAATACACATAGTGGTCCCTGCCCGCCCCGGCATAGCTTGCCTGAAAGAATAATGCTCCCAGTAGGATAAACCAGATTCTGTTCATGGCGAGGGAGAAGAATTACTCTTAACTATTAGCTATTTGTTTCATTTCAGGCAACCTTGGATGAAGGCTTGCATTTCGGGATAGGAGCTTTCGATGCTCAGCAGGAGGTGCAGCTGGTTGTTGGCCCGTACAAAGTTGTGGTCTGGGTACTGGCACTTCCAGTACTTGTCGCCGCTGAGGTAGTCCCAGAGGAAACGGACGCACTGCATGTAGGGGAAGAGGGCAGTGGCGTAGGGCAGGTTCTCTATCTCTACGGGCAGCAGGAAGCTACGGGCACTCTGAAGGTAGCCTTCGGTAAAGGCCTTGAAGATGTCCATGCGGAACCGCACCTTGTCCATCTCGGGGCAGTCCTCTGCCACCTCGTTGGCGGCGGTGCGCAGGAAGTCGCCGTAGTCGGAGAAGATGAAGTTGGGCATCACGGTGTCGAGGTCGATGACGCAGAGCACGTTGTCCTGCTTGTCGAACATCATGTTGTTGACCTTCGTGTCGCAATGGCACACACGCTTGGGCAGTGTTCCTTCGCGCCCCATGCGCTCGGCCTTGCACATCTCGTCGGCACGCCGCTCTATCTCCGCCAGCATCTTCTGCACGCGCTCTTCACCGACACGCTGGGCCGGGTCGCGCTTCACGACATCGCGGAGCTGCTCAAGGCGGAACTCCATGTTGTGAAAGTCCTTGATAGTCTCGCCCAGCTGCACCGGGATGTCGGCCAGCATCGCCTGGAAAGCTCCGAAAGCCTTACCAGCCGCGCGGCTGCTCTCGGGGTTGACGGCCTGCTTCGTCACAGCATTGTCGATGAAGACCATCAGGCGCCAATACGTGCCGTCGATGACCGTATAGAGCTTGCCGTCGTCACAGGTCGGAATGAAGCGCAGTACACGGCGGTCTATGTCGGCCACGCCCTGCTGCGTGAGCTTCCGGCGGATGTGGGACGTGACAGCCTCGATGTTGCGCATCACCATGTCCACGTCGGGGAAGACATTGTGGTTCACGCGTTGCAGGACGTAGTCCGGCTTGTCCTGCTCAGTGGTTTTTACCTTGTAAGTGTCGTTGATGAGACCTTCGCCCAAGGGCTTTATCTCGCTTATGGTTCCCTCGTAGGCAAAACGGCCAACGATGGAGGTTAACTGATCGGTTTTCATAGTTTTTAGTTAGAGTTAATGGATAATTGTATGCAAATATATAAAATTCTCATGATATTTGGATGCGGAATCAAGATTAATTTCATAACTTTGCATGCTTAATGTGCATAACATATAATAAAGAATAATATGAAAAGAGTCCTGACGCTTCTCCTGCTCCTTGCCCCTTGCGCCCTGCTCCACATTGCGGCACAGACTTCTCAGGTTCCCACTACGCTCGAGGGTTGGGCCGACCGCCTCGGCAAGTTCGGCAAGTCCATCCCGCAGGAACAGGTGTTCGTCCACATGGACAACACATGCTACTTCCTAGGCGACACCATCTACTACAAAGCCTACGTGCGCCGCAGCGACACGGGAACGCCAAGCCGCATCAGCGGCGTGCTCTATGCCGAGCTGCTGAATCAGGACGGCTACCTCGTCGAGCGGCAGCAACTTGAGCTGCAAGGCGGACAGGTGCATGGCAGCTTCGTCCTGCCCGACACGCTCTACGGAGGCTACTACGAGCTGCGTGCCTACACCCGATGGCAACTCAATTGGGGCATCACGGAACATGCCCACAACCACATGTCCGAACAATGGTTCTTCAACAAGCGGATAGCAAAGGAGTACTATCGCGACTACGAGAAGCTCTACAGCCGCGTCTTCCCCGTCTTCGACAAACCGAAGGAACCGGGCGACTTCTACCACGAGATGACGCTGCGTCCGCTGCGCCGGCAGTCGAAGGTGGACGAGACATCGCCCAAGCCACGCCTGCAAGTCTTCCCCGAGGGCGGCAACCTCGTGGCAGGCATCCCCAACCGCGTTGCCTTCGAGGTGACAAGCAACGAGGGACTGCACCTGGAGGGGAAAGTCGTCGTGACAGAAGGCTCGAACAAGGTTGCCGAGGCCGACACCGAGCAACGGGGCCGCGGCTCCTTCATCTTCACGCCCCAAAGCGGCAAGAGCTACACCGTGACCTACACGGGCAAGAAGGGAACGGCCAAGAACACATTGCCCAGCCCCGACGTGAATGGTGTAGCCATGCAGGTAGTAAGGGAACAGGACCAGACAAAAGTGCAGATAGCCGCAGCAGGCTCGGCAGCCACCGAACCGCTCGGCATGACGGTGATGCACGACGGCGTGCTGCTCGACTTCCAGACCGTTCCGACTGGAGCCTCTGCAACGCTCATCCTTGACCAGGCTAAACTCAAGACCGGCGTCTGCCAAGTCACTATATATAATAATGTAGGGCGCGTCTATGCCGACCGCCTCTTCTTCTGCCGCAAAGACGACCTCGCTTCCGGCTCTCTGCGCTTCAGCGGCCTTACGGGAGACCCCGCAGAACCCTTTGCGCCCGTCGGCCTGACAGTCGAAGCCGGCAAGGGCGGAGCCACGGTCAGCGTCTCGGTTTGCGACGCCACCCATTCCGAATACCTCTACGACAACGGCAACATCCTGACCGAGATGCTCCTGGCAAGCCAAATCCGAGGCTTCGTGGAGAATCCGGGCTACTTCTTCGAGAAAGACGACGATGAGCACAATCGTGCCCTCGACCTCCTGCTCATGATTCAAGGCTGGCGACGCTATGACTGGCACACGATGACCATGCCCGGAGCCTTCGTGCTCAACCACAAGCCCGAACAGACACCGCTCTTCGTGGGCGAAGTTTACAAGTTCATGGCTATCGAGCAGGAGTCTCAGTATGCCGACAACTTTGCGTCGCTGGACGCAGGAAGCAATGCAGTTGACAACGTCAGCCTGACCGGTGAGGAAAAGGTGGCATCCAACATGGACAGCGACACCAAACAAGCCGAGGACGGAGGCAGCGTGACCGAGGCACGTACCAACACCGAGACCACCGGGCGCGACATACCGACGCAGAACGACCAGCTCGCGCGCCGCATGCAGAGCGAAGGCACGCTGAAACGCGAAGTCCTTGTTCATGCTCAGTTCTACAAGCCCGGCGCAGGACAGAAAGTCGATGGCGACATGATGACCGAGAAGCAGTCCTTCTCCGTCCCGTCGCCGCGCTTCTACGAAGGATGCATCTTCAACCTTGCAGCCAGCGACAGCACCAAGTGGAAGAAAGACAAGCCCCACGTCTGGACCATCCCCGGCACGGACCGCGACAACCGCATCAACTATCCCGAGTTCTACGTCCGCCTGCGTCCCTTCTTCCCGCGTTTTGTCAAGCCCTACGACTGGTACCAGTGCCACCTGGCCGAAGCGCCCAAGGGCTCTGTCATTGCACCGGAGTGGGTGCTGGACGGCTCGCGCCTGCTCGACGAAGTGACAATCGGAGTCAAGCGTGCCCGCCTGGGCAAGTTCGACCCCACGAAACCCGCCTACGTCATCGATGCCTACGAAGCCTTCAACGATGCCTGCGATGCCGGCTTCTGCCCGGGCGTGTACTACGGAGAGAACCGGTTTGCACGCGACGTCTCACGCACCTACATCGGCGACATGAACCTTTCGCGCGACTATGACCTGGTGCTTCGCCTAGGAGGGAAGAAGCAGTCCAACATGTCGGCCAACACGCAGAACCGCACTGCCATCGGCGGTGCAGCACCCAGCGCGATGCCTGTCGAGAGCTTCAACATCTCCTCGTCCGAGAAGGAGAAATACAACCTGCTGAAGAACCTCGGCAAGGTCTATATCTACACAGACTACAGCCCGCGCCGTGAAGGTAACTCGCTTTACGACGGAGAGGACATCCCCAACGTGGAGGTCGATCTTCGCCTCATCGATGATACCGGCTCACATCGCGAGACGTCGCGCGACCGCCGCTACGTCCTGCCTGGCTACTCTGCTCCCGAGGAGTTCTATCAGCCCGACTACTCGAACAAGCCCTTGCCCAGCACGAAGGACTACCGCCGCACGCTCTACTGGAATCCCGACCTCAAGCTCGATGACAGCGGAAAGGCTGAGATACGCTTCTACAACAACGGTAAGCAGACGCACTTCTCCGTCAGGGCTGAAGGCCTTGCCGACGACGGAACAATGCTTACCGGCAAGAGCATGCCCGAGGACAGATGAGTCTTTGTTTGGATTAGGGATTAGGGATATTAGGGATTAGAGATTAGGGATTAGGGATTAGAATTATTGAGTTGAAAGCTATTGAAGTCACTTCCCTTGATGTTCAGGGACTGGAGGTTTACGGCACGCTGACCGAGGCGCAGCTGCGCAACAGGCTGGAGCCCGAGAAGGGACTCTTCATTGCCGAGAGCCCGAAGGTCATCAATGTGGCACTGGATGCAGGCATGGAACCCGTCTCGTTGCTTTGCGAGCGCAAGCACATCGAAGGCGATGCGCGGAGCATCATCGAGCGGTGCCCGGAAGACATGCCTGTCTATACCGGCAACCGCGAGCTGCTGTCACGGCTCACGGGCTACACCTTGACACGCGGTGTGCTCTGCGCCATGCGACGCCCCCCAATGCCTCGGCCCGAGGAAGTTTGCAGGGACGCACGGCGCATCGTGATCCTTCACGGCGTGTGCGACACGACCAACGTCGGTGCCATCTTCCGTTCCGCAGCTGCCTTGGGCATTGATGCCGTGCTGATGACGCGCGACGCGTGCGACCCGCTGAACCGCCGTGCCGTCCGCGTCTCGATGGGCAGTGTGTTCCTTGTGCCCTGGACGTGGCTGGACGGCGAGGATGGTTCGCCTGCCGGCACTGTCGTCAAACTGAAGGCAATGGGGTTCCTGACCGCGGCGATGGCGTTGCGCCAAGATGACATAAGCATAAGCGACCCGCGACTGAAAGAGGCGGATCGCTTAGCGATTATCATGGGCACGGAGGGCGACGGTCTGCCCGATGCCATCATTGATGCTGCCGACTATGTTGTGAAGATACCGATGCATCATGGCGTCGATAGCCTCAACGTGGGCAATGCCGCAGCTATTGCTTTTTGGGAGCTGACTACATGTCGTACCTGAGGTTTTCCCAGTCAGTCTCCTGGTCGAGCTGAGCCATGAAGTCATCGAGGACGCTCTGGTCGATGTCGCCCAGCTCGAACTCTTTGAGTGCGTCCTTGCGTATCTCGGCAATCCATGCGCGGCGGGCCTGTATGTAGTCCTCGTGGACCTGCGCGGCGGTTGCCTCGGTTATCTCTTCGATGCCATAGTACTCGCAGATGAGGCGGTAGCTCCATGCCCAACGGTACTCGGCATAGTTGTCGTTGGCCTGGACGAACTCTTTGCGGATGGCGGGGATGCTGTCGAGCGTGCCGTCCTTGATGGCAGCGACGATGCGCTGTTCCTCGCTCAGGGGGATGAGCAATCCGCTCAGGTCGCTCCACTTGCCTGTTCCCGTGGAGGATGCGGGACGCTCCAGGCGGTGACGCTTCATGACTGCTCCCATGTAGATGCGCAGGGCGATGTCGTAGTACTTGATGCCCTTCTTGAGCGACGAGTTCTTGATGACGTAGTCGTGGAAGTTGTATGTAGCGACGTCGCCCGACACCTCGCGCAGGGCCTCGAGCGTGCGCTTGGCCGTCATGATGCCGCCTACGGAGAAGGGGGAGAGCCAGTCGAAGTTGACGATGGAGTTCTTGCCCTTGACTTCCCGCTTGTCGCGCTTGGGCCACTTGCGTATGTCGCGGTAGAGGCCCACGGTCGTAAGGTTGCGTCCGGGCACAAGGTACATGTCGTCGCCGTATGCGATGAGGTAGGAGAAGGGCAGCTTGTGGGTGTCGGGATGGTGCATGAGCTTACCGAAGCAGACGCTGAAGGTGCCAATGCGTGCCGGCAGAAGGATGTAGCTGCCGCTGGCCGTCTTGGTGCCGCGTTCCAGCACACCCCAGTGCATGGGCCCCATCTTGTAGGCATGGTTGGAGAAGTTGGTGTTGGAACCGGCATTGTAGAAGGAGTACATGGCGCCGATGAGCAGCGAGCTCTTATGGTGCGAGGCAGAGAAGGGGCCGCAGAAGGCAGCGCAGGCCTCGCCGTTGCTCATGTAGCAGTTGGCGAAGAAGAGGCTGTTCTCGGCGGTGAAGCCGTCGGTTATCTTGCAGGCCTCGCCCACGAAGCAGTTCTCCAGCTTGGCTGCATTGGTGATGCTGGAGCCGTTGTAGATGACGGAGTCCTTGCAGATGACGCCGACGCCGATGGTGACAGCTGCGCTGGGAATGCTCTTGAGCGTGCAGTCGCGCAGTCGGAATGCACCGTCGATGATGCAGCCGTCGCTGATGTGGCAGTTGGTGATGTCGGAGGTTGAGGTGACGCGCACGTCGTTGCCGATGGTCGTGACGGAGAGGCTGTGCGCTGTGATGTCCTCCCTCACAAGGCGGCGTATGATGCTGGTGAACTCACGGTCCTGTTCGTACTTGACCATGAGGGAGGCCAGCTGCGAGTTGAGGCCGTCGAAGATCATCACGTTGCCATCGCCCACCTCGTTCAGGACGGAAATGACGTGTCCCTCGCCAAAGGACGCATTGGGAGTCGTGTTGATGCAGCCCACATCCTCGATGAGGCAGTTGTCGCCGATGATGCAGTTGCGCAGCGTGGCATGCCGTATGCCGCTGTGCTTGGTGAAGCCGTCGGACACCTCAATCGTCTTGTTGAAAGAGCCCAGCGTCACCTCGCCGTAGAAGTTTGCCTGATGAACGAAGTCGGTGCAGAAGTCGTCGGCCACGGAGATGTCCTGCCAGTTTTCTGCCGTGCAGCCCTGACTCTCGAGGGCTGCAATCTCGCTTTTACTAAGTTTCCTCATAATCGTTATCTTTTTACCTTTGTTTGTCGTGCCGCGGAAGCTCGTGAGCTTATCGACCGAAGCTCGCGAGCTTATCGGCATAAGCACGTGAGCTTATCGGCTGAAGCTCGTGAGCTTATTGGCTGAAGCTCGTGAGCCTGTTTCGCGAAGCTTTCAAATAGCTTTTCGGCTGCAAAGGTACAACATTTCAGCGAAAAGTGAAGCCTGGAGGGTAAAAAAAAGCAGGAAGGGCAAATAACTTCCCCCTTTTTTGCTGGTCAGTACTCTTTTTTGTGTATCTTTGCAGAAAACTTTAATTCCTACTTATTATGTACTACATCAGCAAGCGGCTGGTCATCTCTGCCAGCCACCACCTGGAATTATCCTACCCGAGTAAGTGCAGCCAGCTGCACGGCCACAATTGGACCTTCGTGGTCTATTGCAAGGCACGCGAGTTGAACAGCGACGGAATGGTCGTCGATTTCAAGCTCATCAAGGAACGCATCGAATCGCAGCTCGACCACGCCAACCTCAACGAAGTGCTGCCCTGCAACCCCACTGCCGAGAACATCGCAAAGTGGGTGTGCGACCAACTGCCCCAATGCTACCGCGTCGATGTACAGGAGAGCGAGGGCAACATGGCAACGTATGAAAAAGATGAGGATTAACGAGACCTTCCTGTCGCTGCAGGGCGAAGGACGCTTCACGGGAATGCCAGCCTTCTTCCTCCGCCTGTCGGGATGCAACCTGCAGTGTCCTTTCTGCGACACACAGCACCAGTCCTACACGGAGAAAAGCGAGGAAGACCTCGTGGCGGAAGCCCTCCGGCACAAGCCTCGTCACATCATCATCACAGGCGGCGAACCCGCCCTGCAACTCACACAGACGTTCATCGACAAGTTGCACGGAGCCGGATTCTTCGTCCACGTCGAGACAAACGGCACCCGGCCCCTGCCCGAAGGCATCGACTGGGTGACGTGCTCGCCGAAACCACCGCACCCCATCAAGGACGGCCTCAGGATAGACGAACTGAAAGTCCTCTACACCGGCAAGGACTTCTCCCTTCCGGACTACCTCGCCCCCTACATCGCGGAGGCGGAAGTACAGCTCTACCTGCAGCCGCTCGACACCGGCAACCAAGAGCAGAACCGCGCCATCCTGCTCGGAGCCATCGCCTACGTCATGGAGCACCCCGAATGGAAACTCTCGCTGCAAACGCACAAAATGATAGGCATCAAGTGACTTCATCCCCTTTTACCAACTAAGAACCGGAAACTATGACAACGACTGTTCAAACCAACGACGGCAAGGTCACCATCTGTCTCGAAGGACGGCTGGACACCGCAACCTCGGCAAAGACAAGCGCCAAAATCAACACCCTGCTCGAGACACTCGGGCCTCAGCTCGCCGAAAGCGGACTGACCTGCGACCTCTCTGGCCTGATATATCTCTCCAGCTCAGGACTGCGCATCCTGCTCTCGCTGGCAAAGCGGTATAAAAAATTCAGCGTGGTAAACGTACAGCCGCAAGTCTATGAAGTGCTCCAAACAACAGGGTTCACCAAAATCATGACCGTCGAGCGGGCCATGCGACAGATGAGCATCGAAGGCTGTCGGCTCATAGGCATCGGAGGCGTCGGCAAAGTGTATCGCCTCGACGGTGACACCATCATCAAAGTGTTCCGAGAAGGCACCACGATGGACGAGGTGCGACGCGAGATAACCCTCGCGAAGGAAGCATTCGTGCTGGGCATGCCAACCCCCATCTCCTTCGACGTGGTCAAGGTGGCACCCTCGTCGGAATGCCCCACAGAATGCTACGGACTCGTCTATGAACTGCTGAAAGCCAAGACACTGAGCACATACCTCAGGCAACATCCGGACCGCCTGGACGACTGCGCCAGGAAATACGCCAACCTCTTCCTCGAGCTCCACAGCATAGAAGTACCGGAAGGCGGAGCAGTGCCCTCGGCCATCGACTACGAACTGCACCAGATAGAGCACATTCGCCGATACTTCCCCGAAAGGAACATCGACATGATGCGCACCATCATCAACAGCATCCCAAAGGCCAACCGACTGCTCCACCTGGACCTGCAGACGAAGAACGCTATGGTTCAAGGCGACGAACTGATGCTCATCGACATGGGAGAAGTGAGCTACGGCCACCCCATGCTCGACCTGGGACACGCCCACTCCTCGATGGTGAACCTCATCGGCGACTACGAGAAAATTATCGGCCTGCCGCAGGAACTGGCCCGACAAATGTGGAACCGGGCAATGGAATACTACTTCGCAGGTCTGTCCCCGCAGACCATAGCAGAGCGGAAAGCACAGTACGAAGCCGTGTCGTGCGTCAGGAACTTCAGCTGGCTTGCACTGTCCGACTCCTTTCCCGAAGAACTCATCCGGGAGTGTCAGGCCCTGTTCGACCAACGCGTCACCCAGCGCTTCGACCACCTCATGGAGGTCTGCAAGACCTTTAGACGCTGGACTCTGTAGGCAAGCCTGTCAGTCAGCGCAAGGGACATTTTCCTCTTCGAGAGTGTAGAAGGAACTGCCGTCGAAGCAATGGGTGCAGATGCGCTCCTTGGGCAGGCCGATGGCCTGGACCAGTGTCTCGAGCTTGGAGAAGCGCAGGGAGTCGAGGTTGAGCCGGCGGGCTATCTCATCCACCAGGCGTTTGTACTCGGGGCTGTCGGTGCGGGTGTAGGCTTCGAGATTCTTGCTGTCGTCGCCCTCGAAGTCTTTGATGATGCGTCGGGTGATGAGCTCCAGGTCGCTCTTGCTGGCACTGTAGTTGACAAACGGGCAGCTATAGACGAGCGGCGGACAGCCGATGCGCATGTGAACTTCCTTTGCACCGAGGTCGTGGAGCACCTTGGCATTGTCGCGCAACTGTGTGCCGCGCACGATGCTGTCGTCGCAGAAGAGGAGGCGCTTGCCCTGGAGGAGGTCCGTGTTAGGGATGAGTTTCATCTTGGCGACGAGGTTGCGCATCTCCTGATTGCTCGGAGTGAAGGAGCGCGGCCACGTGGGTGTGTATTTGCTGATGGCACGCATATAGGGACAGCCGTGGCCCTGGGCGTAGCCGACTGCCATGCCTACCCCGCTGTCGGGGATGCCGCATGCGCAATCGACTTCTGTCTTGTCCTCCTGCCCCATGACACGTCCGCACTCGTTGCGCACCAGCTCCGTGTTCTTTCCTTCGTAGTTGCTTGTCGGGAAGCCGTAATAGACCCAGAGGAAAGCACAGATTTGCATACGCGGATTAGCGGGGCGCAGCACTTCCATCTTCTCTGCTTTGATGCGGACCACCTCGCCCGGGCCGATGAAATACTTTGTCTCGAAGCCGAGGTTGGGGAAGGCCGACGTCTCGCTCGTCACGGCCATAGCGCCTTCCCTTTCGCCGACGACGATTGGCGTGCGGCCCCATGAATCGCGTGCTGCAATGATGCCGTCCTCGGTGAGCAACAGCATGGAGCACGAGCCCTTGATATGGCGGAAGACTATCTCGATGCCATCGACGAAGTCCTTACCTTTTATAATGAGCAGGGCGACGAGTTCCGTTGGGTTTATCTTGCCGCTGCTGAACTCGCTGAGATGTCCGCCTTCGTCGAGCAGTTGCTGTGCCAGTTCCTCCTGGTTGTTGATTTTGGCAACGGTGACGAGTGCGAAGCGCCCCAGATGGCTGTTCATGAGCATCGGTTGTGCATCGGTGTCGCTGATGACGCCGATGCCCGCCTTGCCCTGGAACTTGTCCAGCTCCGGTTCGAAGCGGGTGCGGAAGTAGGTGCTTTCGAGGTTGTGGATGCTGCGCAGGAACTCGCCTGTGTCGCTCAGGGTTGCCATACCGCCGCGCTTGGTGCCGAGGTGCGACTGGTAGTCCGTACCGTAGAAGAGATCAGCAGCACAGGGCTGCTTCTGTACCGTTCCGAAGAATCCTCCCATAGTCTTTGCTGGGTTATGAGTGAAGAATTACTGGGAGGGTCAGCGGATTTCAAACATACTGATGAATCCCGTCATGCGGAAGACGTTCATGATTTCGTCGTTGACATGCTCGATGATGACGGCGCCACCCTTTTCGTGGGCTTGCTTGCGGATGATCAGCAACAGTCGCAGACCGGAGCTGCTGATGTACTGCAAGTCTGTTAAGTCGAGCACGATCTGCTTGTCGGCATTCTCCAGCAGCGGTGTGATTTCCTGTTGTGCCTTGGCGGCGGCGGGTGTGTCGAGGCGGCCACTCAGTGTGGCATACATGCCCCCATCCTGTTCTTTAATGTCAAAAATCATAATCCTGTATTTGGTTTTACTGTTATTCTGTTGTATGAAGCAATGATATGGGCGGGAGCGAAAAAGGCGGGGCGACTAACTGATTCTCTTGGTAAGCGTCAGGACGTTCTTCCCGCCGGTGTGCTCGTAGCCGATGCTGTCCATTATCTGCCTGACGAGGTGAATGCCCAGCCCGCCAATGGGACGCTCTTCGGCAGAGAGCGTCGTGTCGGGAGTCTGCGTCTGTGTCGGGTCGAAGGGCTTACCGCTGTCGCTGAGCACGAACACGAGTTTCTCCGCGTCGGCTGTGACTTCGAGGTTCACCTCTCCACTCTCTCCCGGCGGGTAGGCGTAGTTCATGACGTTGACCACAGCTTCCTCGAGGGCCAGGTTGAGGCTCATGGAGAGGGACATGCCGAGGCCGGCCTCTTCGGCTATGCCGTCAATGAACTCGTTCAACTGAGGTACTGCCTCGATGTCGTTGGGCAGTGACAAGGTACGGTGCAAGAGGGGCTTGTCGGATGTCGGGCGTGTCTGTTGCATAATCGTCGGTGCCGGGTTGGAGTGCAGCCCTGCCCTCCGGGAAAACACCCGCTGACATGGGGGCGGAGGGGGCCGTTCCAACTTGACTTTGCAAAGATACATCTTTTTTCATCATCGCAAGGCATTCCGGGCAGGTATTTTTTGAAAAAAATGAAAGAATGTAACGAGGCATAGGCAAAAAAGCATCGTCCTGACCTCGCTGAACGCAAAAACAAACCATGCCGCGCAGGACACAAAACCTCGCCGCGCAGGACAAAAAACTTCGCGCGACGGGGGACAAAAGTTATTTTCATGACGTGAAAATAGATTTTCATGACGTGAAAATTAATTTTCAAAGCTTGAAAATAGATTTTCAAACCATGAAAATAACTTTTATGTCGCGTAGTCCGGGATTTGCAATCGGGGGACTACGCGTTTGTCAGGACGGAATGATGAGTTTCAGGTCGAGCTGCTTGCGGTAGAGGTCCGCCCGGGCAATCTGCACCTTGACGCTGTCGCCCAGGTTATAGCAATGGTGGCAGCGGCGGCCCCTCAGACAGTAGTTCTTCTCGTCGAACTCGTAGTAGTCGCCCTCCAGGTCGCGCAGGGGTATCATGCCCTCGCACTTGTTCTCGTCTATCTCGACGTAAAGGCCGAACTCCGTGACTCCGGAGATGGTGCCCTGGAAGATCTCGCCCAGGTGGTCGCTCATGAACTCAACTTGCTTGTACTTGATGCTGGCCCGCTCGGCTGAGGCTGCCGTCTGCTCCATGTCGCTGCAGTGCTCGCAGTACTCTTCGTACTTGAGCTGGCTGACGTTGCGTCCGCCCTGTTCGTAGCGGGTGAGAAGGCGGTGCACCATCAGGTCGGGATAGCGGCGGATGGGGGACGTGAAGTGCGTGTAGTAGTCGAAGGCAAGGCCGTAGTGCCCGCAGTTGTAGGTGCTGTACCTGGCTTTCATCATGGCACGCAGCGTAATCATCTCGATGACGTTCTGCTCGCGCTTGCCCTTGACGTCGGAGAGCAGGCGGTTCAGGTTGCGGCTGATGTCGGCGCGGGTGCCGGTAGTGCGAAGCTTGTGGCCGAACTTCTTGACGAATTCGGCAAGGTTCAGCAGTTTCTGGGGGTCGGGATTCTCGTGGATGCGGTAAGGCAGAACCTTGGCTTTGGGTTCGGCCTTGGCCGAGCCTTGCTTCTTAGGCGGGCGTCCGATGCTCTCGGCTACGGTGCGGTTGGCCAGCAGCATGAATTCCTCGATGAGCTTGTTTGCATCCTTCGCCACCTTGAAATAGACGCCTGTCGGATGGCCGTCGGGAGCAAGGTTGAAGCGCACCTCGCAACGGTCGAAATCGACGGCGCCGGCGGCGAAGCGCTTCTGCCGCAGCAGTTTTGCCAGGCGATTCAGGACAATCAGGGACTCCTCCAGTTCTCCGCTTACGGGCGTTGAGCCCTTGCCCCCGTCGCCGGCAATGGCGTCGGAGGACGTGACAGGTCGGTCACCCGGAGCGTTGTAGTCCTCCGGACTTGCCTCGCCGCGGTCCTCGAGTATCTTCTGCACCTCCTCGTAGGCAAAGCGGCGGTCGCTGCGGATGACGGTGTGGGCAAGCTTCCAGTACTTGACCTCGGCCTTCTCGTTGATATGGAAGATGACGGAATAGGTCAGCTTGTCCTCGTCGGGCCGCAGGGAGCAGATGTAGTTGCAGAGGCGCTCGGGAAGCATGGGCACCGTGCGGTCCACAAGATAGACACTCGTGGCACGTTTGTAAGCCTCGCGGTCAATGATGGAGCCCTCGGTGACATAGTGGCTGACATCGGCAATGTGAACGCCCACTTCCCAGAGGCCCTTCTTGATTTCGCGTATGCTAAGGGCGTCGTCGAAGTCCTTTGCGTCAACGGGGTCGATGGTGAACGTCAGGACGTCGCGCATGTCAAGGCGGCGGGCCACTTCCTCTTCCGGAATGTCCGGGGAGAGCTTCTCGGCAGCCTTCTCCACCTGAGCCGGATAGACGTAGGGCAGACCGTATTCGGCCAGGATGGCATGCATTTCGGCATTGTGCTCGCCCGTCTTGCCCAGGATGTCGATGACCTTGCCTATCGGGTTCTTGGCCCTTTCCGGCCACTCCACGATACGCACCACGGCCTTGTCGCCCGTCTTGCCCTTCTTCAGGTTCTCCTTCGGGATGAAGATGTCGTTGGCAAGCGTGCGGTCCTCCGTGAGCAGGTAGGCATAGCTCTTCTGCACCTGCAGGGTGCCGACAAAGGTCTTGTCGCTGCGCTTCAGTATTTCGGTGACGGCAGCCTCGCGCACGTGGTGCTTGCGGCGGGCCAGCAGCGTCACCTGCACCGTGTCGCCGTCCATTGCGTGGAGGCTGTTGCGCTCGGCCACGAGGATGGGTTCGCCTCCTTCCGCCGGCTCGAAGGTGTTCTTGCCGTTTGCCTTACGGTGGAAAATGCCGGTCATCACCTGCATGGGGATGTTCAGCACGTAGCAGTTGCGCGGCTGTTCCTTGATGAAATCGTCCATGAGCAAGCCTTCCAGCACGTCCATGAGCAACATCTTGGCCGGAGTGGTGTTCAGGTGGAGCTGCTTGCAGATAGACTTCAGCGAGAAGGTGACAGCAGGGTTCTCCTGGAAGAAATCAATGACGGTACGTTCCAGGTCAATCTTTCGCAGCCCGCGGCTGCCGGTTTTCTTCTTTCCCATAACTTGTGAGTTCTTTTTCTGCAAAGATAGTCTTTTTACTCCATAGTTCATAGCTCGAGGTTCATAATTATTTCCCTATTCTTATATTTTTTCAGTTTTCACTTTCCAGTTTTCACTTAATTGTCGTACCTTTGCACCCGGATTATACACAAGAAGAAAGAAACACAGGACATGAAATATGCATTAGTCACAGGCGGTTCACGCGGACTTGGCCGCGCCGTCTGCCTCAAGTTGGCAGCACAGGGGCTGCCCGTCATCATCAACTACCAGAGCAATGCCGCTGCCGCAGAAGCAGTGAAGGCAGAGATAGAAACTGCCGGAGGGACGGCAGAACTGATGCCCTTCAACGTGGGAAGGGAAGAAGAGGTGGATCGCGCCTTCGAAGCCTGGACAGAAGCGCACCCCGACGACTACATCGCCTATCTGGTGAACAATGCCGGCATACGGCGCGACGGCATGATGTTCATGATGCCCACCGAAGACTGGCACGACGTGATACGCACGTCGCTCGACGGCTTCTACTACGTCACACGTCGCTGCCTGCCTGCCATGCTGCGCAAGAAGCACGGCGGACGAATCGTGAACATGACATCGCTCTCCGGCCTCAAGGGACTGCCCGGACAGACAAACTACAGTGCCGCGAAAGCCGCCCTCATCGGCGCAACCAAAGCACTCGCACTCGAAGCCGCAGCACGCAACGTCACGGTCAATGCCGTTGCACCCGGCTTCATCGAGACAGACATGACAAAGGACCTGCCCGTCGATGAACTGAAAGCACAGATACCGATGGGACGCTTCGGGAAGCCCGAGGAAGTGGCAGAACTGGTCAGCTTCCTCCTCTCCGACGCAGCAGCATACATCACAGGCGAAGTCATCTCCATCAACGGAGGGCTCTATACGTAAATTCAGCCAATGTTCAAAGACATCAACATACTCGACCTCCTGCCGCAGCGACCACCTTTCGTCATGGTGGATCACCTGGAGGACTACAGCGAAACACAAAGCACATGCAGCCTGACCATTCGTCCCGACAACGTATTCTGCGAGGACGGACGCCTGGCGGCAGCCGGACTGATAGAACACATCGCACAGACCTGCGCGGCGCGGCTCGGCTACTATAATATATATGTATTAAAGGCCGATGTCCGCCTGGGCTTCATCGGCGAAGTGAAGAACCTCAACATCCTCCGCCTGCCTCGTCAGGGAGAACTGATAGAGACCACCGTCACGGTCATACAGGAGATATTCAACGTGACACTGGTCAGTGCAGAAGTGCGCACCGGAACAGAAGTCATTGCCACAACCATCCTGAAGATAGCCCAGGAAGCTGCCCCCACCAGCCCTGCCACCGAAGAGGAGGGAAAAAACTGACCACCCATGATGAATAAAGAGCTAAAGTATTCCCGCGAGTTTGAAGTCCGGTTCAGCGAAGTCGATATCATGGGAGTCGTGTGGCACGGCAGCTACCCTCTCTATCTGGAAGATGCCCGAGAAGGATGGGGACACCACTACGGCCTCTGCTACGACGACTACCTGAAGAACCAGGTCTTCGCCCCCATCGTCGAAATGGACATACGCTATCACCGCCCCATCTTCTACACAACGAAGCCACGCATCGACATCACCTATCACTACACACCTGCCGCAAAAATTCTCTTCGACTACGAGATTTACGACACCGCCGACAATGCCCTGCTGACCTCGGCACACACCGTACAGGCTTTCACCGACCGCAGCTACCAGCTCATCCTCGAGAACCCCGACTTCTACCTCCGTTGGAAAGAACGCTGGGGAATGACAGAGTAAAGGGCAAAAGCCTGACAGGTTAACCACAATTTTCATTCTTCATTGACATTATGGTTCTACAAGACAACCTCTATACAATCCTTTCGCAGCAACAGGAAGACGGACACCACGTTTTCCACCTACGCCTGCATCCCGAGTGGCCCATCTACAAGTCACACTTCCCCGGTCACCCCATCACCCCCGGTGTCTGCATCGTACAGACGGTGCAGGAACTGCTGCAAAGGCTCATGCATCGCCACCTCACCCTCGTCCAGGCAAAGAACGTGAAGTACCTCGCCATCATCTCCCCCGAGGAAACAACAGAGCTGACCGTCACCTTCTCCCTGATTGAGGAACAACCCGACGGCAGCCTGAAGCTCCAGGCACAGGTAGCCAGCGGCGAAACACTCTGCACCAAGCTCTCCCTGACATTCAAGGAAGAATAAGGGCCCACGGGGCTCATTGGTCCCACCGAGCTTATTGGCCTGACACAAAAACAGCCCCCTGTGGAAATCTCCACAGGAGGCTGTTTTCTTGTTCACTCTTCTTTGCAGGAGCAGATACTACTCTGCCAAACAGCCG
>CACWTR010000015.1 GCA_902763865.1 uncultured Bacteroidales bacterium
TGGAGAAAGAAATTTCGAACTTACAGTCACAGGCTGGTGCGGAGGTTATCGACACACTCTTCCTCAGCAACGACCACGAAGGGCATATTTGGTGGACGGACATAGACAGTCGCTGCCCCACTCGAGCCAGTCTTGTTCGCGCTTCATCATCAGAGAAAAATTTTGCCTCACTTCACCGACGCATTCGCAAGTCCATTGATAATATTGTGAACTATCAAGCATGGACAGACGATGACACCGACGAAGACAGACGAATCTTCCTCAGTTGGACTGACGAACAGCAGCGGCTTCATGCCTACGTCATCTACTTTATGACAGCTACTCACCATCTCATCATTGAACGGGCTGACGGTGAGGAGCCTGGCAGCATCTGCATCCCTCACTACAAGCAGAAGTGGTTCAAAAGTCTATCTCGACGGGGCCAAGGAGTCCGTAGGGACGGAGGGGCTGGTCGGCAGCAGGGCCGGAGATGACCCACGTGCGCCGCTCGTCGGGCGGCTGGGCTGCATCGAAAATGAGCCGGTTCAGCCAGGTGCCGGTGACGCTGACCGTAAGCGTGTTGGAGCCGCGACGCAGATAGGGGGCGATGTCGGTCTGATAGGGCGCTGCCCATAGCGTATCGACCACCTGACCGTTCAGGCTGACGACGGCAATGTCCTTCACCTCGCCAAGTCGGAGCAGGCAGGGACGGCCTCGCCTGCGGCGGGAGAGGCGAAGGACGGTCTCGTAGGTGGCTGTTCCCGAGAAGGCGCGTCCCTCGTCGGTGAGCGGCAGGTCCTTCCAGGGTGCCAGCGTCGTCAGCTGAAGCGGACGGTCGATGCCCCAGCCTTCGGGGAAGGTGAGGGTCCAGGATTCCGGCTGGGTGGTCGCAGTCCCGGAGGCGACGGGATGCGGGGAAGCGGCCCGCTTGTCATGACGGAACACCAGGAAGAGCATTTCGCCCTGCCGGAGCTGAAGGCGGACACGGGTGTAGTCGCCGTCGGGCCGGGCATCGGCCAGCCGGATGCTGCCATCGACGGGGTTCCAGAGCTCGGCACGCCCTTGGCTGCGGACGGACACTTCGCCACTGAAGGATTGCTCCTGAAGAGGGCACATCATGTACCAGTCTGCACCGTCGGCATGGCGATGCAGCCAGCGGAGGGAGGCGGTCTTCACGTCGGGGGACAGCCCCAGCTCCAGGAGCGACTGCCCCAGGAGGCGGATAGGCACGTCGCGCACGATGTGCAGCCCCCGGCTCTCCATCTCCTGCAGCAGGGCAACGGTCCGGGGAAGGAGACGGCGCGTCTGGGGAACCCATAGGACATCGTAGGCAATGCCTTCGGGGGTGACGAAGCGTCCGTCCCGTGCCGTAATCCTGCCCAGCAGGGCATCGGTATTGCAGTAGTCAAACGCATAGCCCTCGGGGAAAGGGGCGTACTGGTCGGGCTTCTGCTCTATCTCGTCGCCAATGTACCAGAGGACCGTGCTGACGGGCTGTCCGCGCTCGAGCATGAAAGCGCATCGGGCCAGGTAGGTGTTGAAGCTCTGCATGAAGGGCCACCACGTCTGTTTGCGTAGGAAGGGCGTACCGATAGCACCTCCGAAGGACGTGCCGGGGAAGTAGCGGTCGGCATCGGGATTGTGGGTGTAGGTGTGGAAGACGGTATGGGTGACGCCCTCGGCCATGTTCTGATTGGCTACTTCGCGCAAGGCACTCAGCGTCTCGTCCCATGTCAGATGGAAGGAGGTAAAGGATTCTGCCGACACGCGAGGCTTGCCATACATCCGTGCTGCTGAAGCTGTTAGGCGTATTGGCTTGTAGTTGTGATTCGCGAGCCAGTGGCTGAACGGCTGCCAGTATTCGGTCATGGGGACATCGGCATACTTGTAGTATTCCATCGGGTCGGCGGGGAAGATGTCGCCGGCTGCCGTCTCGTAGCTGACAGTCATGCCTTTCTCGTGAGCCAGGCGGGACATGAGGCCATAGAAGTTATCGGTGAAGAGCTCGCTGATGGTGCGGCGCCAGTCGGAGAGGAAACGGCTTGTCTGATTCCTGTCGCCGATGACCCAGCCGAAGATGGCAGGCATCCAGCGGACCATGTCATAGCTGCGGCGACGGCGGAACTCGCGAGCCATGTGGCGCGTCCAAGTCTGCGATGAGCACTCCCAACTGTCCATCAGCATGTTATCGACCAGTCCCTTCAGCGGTCCGTCGGTCAGCCTGCCGATATAGCTTTGGAACTGATAGGCAACAAAAGCCGAGTCGAGCTTGTTGACCTCCCATCCTGTTGCCTCGGCGGGTGCCGGACCGTTGCGTCGCCCGGTGTTGACATGCCCGATGCGCAGCACTGTCCATCGTCCATCGGGAAGCGAGCAGCACAGTCGTCCGTCGGGCTGCATCCGGTCCGTCAGGTCAATGATGTCCGACTGACGAATGAAGCCGCTGCCGTCTTCGTTCATGTTCTCGGGCAGAGGCAGAAGCCAGCGCGACGTCCAGCCGGCCTCCATCTCCCAGTTGTGGCCTCGCGTGGCAGTGGAGAAGCGCAGGCGCGAGAGCTGCATTGGATGCCGGTTCGTGATTTCCAGGATATACTCGCCTCCTTCCGCCTGGTCGGGAAGGGAGAAGGTCATCGTCTTCTCCGTGTCCTGCCAGTTAGCATGCGGGAAGTCGGTGTCGAGCAGAACGGTTTGAAGGGGAGTCGTGATGCGCAGGTGAATGTCCGGCTGGACGCAGAACTCATGGTTGAAGCGGTCAATGGGGTTGAACTCAACGGAACGCACCTTGGCCGAGCCTTTTGTCTTGATACGGACGCGATGAACAGCCTCTCCCCGCTCCCCCGTAACGGGGAGAGCTTCGGTTCGAGCGGTTTCTATCGGCTCGAGCGTGAAGTTGAAGCCACGCTCGCCCCCCAGAAGCCTCTGCCATTCTTCCTGATGTTCGTCTGCCTCCACCTCTTCGATGCCGCAGTACTTGCCTGTGTCGCCCGCTGGAGTAGGGAATGCCAGCACGACGATGTCGCGCCAGTCGCGCCATTCCTCCTTCTGCGGAACAGGCAGTCCGACGTCTATCTCTCCGCCGTCGGTGTCCGTACGGGAATAGCTCAGATGGCGCATAGCCTGCTCGGGTTTAATCCACGGGCCGCCGCTCATGGCCCATCCCGGACAGGTCTGCAGGCTGAAGCGCAGCCCGAGGCGGTGAGCCTCTTCTGCCGTGTGACGGACCAGCGATTCCCATTCGGGACTCAGACAATCGACATGCTCTTCCGTGCCGGGCCATTCCGCAGGTTCACCCACTTGGCCGTGGAAGAACTGGACGCCCTGGATGCCGGACGCAGCGATAGCCTCCAAGTCCTGCGTAATACCTTCGCGCCGGATATTGCTGCCCAGGAAGTGAAACCACGTCTCGGGATAGAATATGCGGGCAGGATGCAGGAAGGACTTGCTGTCTGCCTTGGAGAAAGGCCTTCGCAGCCCAGCCGTATCGGGCACACAGGGCACGCCTGCATGCAGCAAGGCACTGCACCAGGCAGCGCTTGCCACAAGAAGCATCCGCAGGAAGCTGACACTCTTCATCTGCACAGGGGTGGATTGGTAGGTAGCGTTCAGCAGAGTGCCTGCGTGTCGAGGGCTATCATGAGTTCCTCGTCGGTGGGGATGCAGCAGACGGTGACAGGGCTGTCGTCGGTGCTGAGGACGGCTTCCGTGGCGCGGCAGCTGCGGTTCCTCGTCTGGTCCATCTTGACACCCATGTACTCGAGGCCACTGGTGGCTCCTTCGCGCACTTCCCACTGGTTCTCGCCTGCTCCGCCGGTGAAGAGGATGATATCGACGCCCCCCATTGCAGCGGCGTATGCGCCGATGTACTTCTTGATGCGGTAGGTGTACATTTCCTTGGCGAGACGTGCCTTGTCGTTGCCCGAGGCGATGCCGGCCAGGATATCGCGGAAGTCGCTGCTCAGCTCGCTCACGCCTGCCAGTCCCGACTTCTTGTTCAGCAGGTCGGAGAGGCCGTGGGTGTCGAGCTGGAGCTTGTCCATGAGGAAGGTGACAGCACCGGCATCGATGTCGCCGCTGCGGGTGCCCATGATGAGTCCCTCGAGGGGCGTAAGTCCCATAGAGGTGTCAACGCACTTGCCGTACTTGACGGCTGCAATGGAGGCTCCGTTGCCGATGTGACAGGTGATGATGCGTTTCTCCTCGGCCTTGACGCCAAGGAATTCGCAGACACGCTGGCTGACGTAGCGGTGACTCGTGCCGTGGAATCCGTAGCGACGTACGCCGTACTTCTTGTAGAGCTCGTAGGGCAGAGCATACATATAGGCGTAGTCGGGCATGGTCTGGTGGAAGGCGGTGTCGAAGACTCCCACCTGCGGGATGTCGGGCAGGAGGGCTTTCACGGCGTTCACGCCCTTGATGTTGGCCGGGTTGTGGAGCGGGGCCAGGTCGTTGCAGGCGGCGAAGGCTTCCATGACTTCGGGGGTGAGGCGCACCGATTGGTTGAAACGCTCGCCACCGTGCACCATGCGATGGCCGACGGCATCCAATTCATTGAGACTGCCGAGCACGGCATAGGGGCCACTGGTCAGCACCTCAAAGATGAACTGTACGCCGGCGGTGTGCTCATCGACGGGACGCTGCATCTTGTGCTTCTCGCCGTTCAGCTTGATAGTAATAAACGAATCGGGCAGCCCAATCTTTTCGATGCCGCCGCTGGTAATGACCGACCGGTCATCCATGTCGTAAAGTGCATATTTAATGGAACTGCTGCCGCAGTTGAGAACAAGTATCTTCATTTGACATTTTAACAATTTGACAATTATTCAATTTGAGAATTTAACGATTTGACAATTATACGATTCGACAATTCCTCCCCTTACTTTGCATCTTGTGCTTGGCAGGAGGTGATGGCTATCATCTTGTAGATGTCATCGACGGAGCAGCCGCGGCTGAGGTCGTTGACGGGACGTGCTATGCCCTGCAGGATGGGGCCGATGGCTTCGGCTCCGGCCAGGCGCTGCACAAGTTTGTAGCCAATGTTGCCCACTTCGAGGCAGGGCACGACCAGCACGTTGGCACGACCAGCGATGTGGCTGCCGGGGGCTTTCTTGGCTCCTACGCTTGGCACGAGGGCTGCATCAGCCTGCAACTCACCGTCAATCTGGAGCGTGGGGTCCATCTCCTTTGCGCGTCGGGTTGCCTCGACCACCTTATCCACGACCTCGTGGCTGGCGCTGCCCTTGGTGCTGAAACTGAGCATTGCCACGCGAGGCTCGCTGAAACCGGCTACGCTGCGGGCCGTCTGAGCCGTGCAGACTGCTATCTGTGCCAGCTGGTTGGCATCGGGCATCGGGGTGACAGCCACATCGCCCATGACGAGCACACCTTCCTCGCCATACTCCTTGGCCGGAGTTATCATCAGCATTGCGCCGCTGACACAGCTGACGCCCGGTGCACACTTGATAATCTGAAGGGCAGGGCGGAGAGTGTCGCCCGTAGTGGAGAGCGCACCGGAGATTTGTCCGTCGGCATCGCCGTTCTTGATGATGAGGCAACCGTAATAGAGGGGATCGGACACCTTGGCGCGAGCTTCTTCTTCGGTCATGCCTTTGTTCTTGCGCAGGTTGTAGAGAAGTTGCACGTATGTCTCTGTTTTCTCGCTCGTCCGGGGATCGATGATGGTGGCTTTGTCAATGTTCTTGAGCCCAAGCTTTTCGGCAAGGGCGAAGATGTCGTTTTTTGAACCGATGAGGATGATGTCGGCCAGGTCGTCGGCCAGTGCCATGTCGGCAGCCGTCAAGGTTCGCTCTTCAAGGCTCTCCGGCAGCACAATGCGTTGCTTGCAGGACTTGGCCCGAGCGATGATTTGTTCCATTAGTGACATGATGGTGTTTGTTAGTGTTGTGATTGTTGTATAGAGATTAATTATTCTTTCTTCAATGATTTTGTGGAAAGCTTCGCGCCGGAAAAGGCTCAGAACTTTCCCTTCATGAGCAGCGTCTCGAGTTCTTCGGCTGTGATATGGGCGCGAAGCATGTCAGCGTATGCCGCACTGATGTTGCCGGTTTCCTCGCTGACAACGATAGCCAAAGCATCGGTCTCCTTGCTGATGCCCTTTGCGGCACGATGTCGGAGTCCAAATTCTTTGGGGATGTCGAGGTCGTGACTGATAGGCAGGATGCAGGCTGCTGCGGCTATCCTGCCTTTTGCCACAATCATGGCACCGTCGTGAAGCGGACTGTTCTTGAAGAAGATATTTTCGATGAGTCGCTGGGTTATCTTGCCATCGACCTCTTCTCCGGTACGGATGAACTCGCCTAAGGGAAGGTCGTTCTGCAGCACGATGAGCGCTCCGACCCGTTGCTTGCTCATGTTCATGCATGCCATCACGATAGGGAAGATGGTTTCGCGTTCATATCGGAACTCGCCGGTCTGCTTGTGCTTATCCAGACGGAAGAAGCGGAGGAAACGATGGGCTTGCTCTCTGGCTCCAAGATTGTAGAAGAAGCGACGGATGTCTTCCTGGAAGAGGATGATGATGGCAAGGACGCCTACACTGACCAGCTGGTCGAGGATTCCACCAAGCAGTTTCATCTCCAACACCTTGCTGATAATAATCCAGCCGCTGATGAAAAGCAGTACACCATAGAAGATGTTCACAGAGCGCGACTGCTTCATCAGCTTATAGCAGTAGAAAAGCACGACCGCTACAAGAAAGATGTCTATTATGTCCTTGAAGCTAATGTTTGGCACCTTGGGTTAGTTCTTAATAAATAAGTTTAGAATTTGGATACACTCCCTTGCCTCCTTCACCTCGTGGACCCTAAGAATATGTGCACCCTTCTGCAAGGCAATAGTATGAAGCACCGTCGTACCGTTGAGGGCTTCGTCGGGCGTAGTCCCCAGCAATTTGTATATCATGCTCTTGTGACTAACTCCGACAAGCAGGGGCAGATGAAATTCGTGGAGGACATCCAGGTTCCGCATGAGGATGTAGTTCTGCTCGAGTGTCTTGTTGAAACCAAATCCAGGGTCGAGGATAATGTCGCAGACGCCCATTTCGTGGAGTGCCTCGATGTTGCTTCCCATGTCTCTGAAGAACTGTGCCATGTAGGCAGCGTCGTCCGTGTGGGGAATAGGAGCATTGTGCGTCAGGACGTAGGGCACACCAAGTTTGGCAACTGTTGCAAACATATTGCAGTCCAGAGTGCCTCCGCTGATGTCGTTGACAATCTGTACGCCGAATTCCTCGACACACATTCGAGCCACATCTGCCCTGAACGTATCAACACTGACGATGCTTTGGGGGGCTTCTCTACGGACAACGGCCAGTGCCGCGCGAAGCCTCTGCATCTCTTCCTTCTCGTCCGGCGGCGTGTAGCCGGGACGTGTGGAACAGGCACCGACGTCCAGTATCGCAGCACCCTCGGAAAGCATCTGGCGGGTACGCATACGTATGGAGTCGGCTCCTTCGTGGTGCTGATAGAAGGAGTCGGGGGTGGCGTTGAGGATGCCCATGACGATTGGACTGTCCAGCGTAAGCAATTCGCCGCCGATGTTAATGCTGTATGTTGATGCTGTCTGCACCTTTTGTCTGAAAAGTCAGGCAAAGGTACTAATTATAATTTATAATAATGTATAGGAATCCAAAGAAAAAGTGACAAAAGGACGTTTTTGTAACGGAAAGTAGCGAAAGCTCGCATATAAACAATACGTGAACAGCAACCAGAAGGAATGTTTTGAAGAAGAATGTTTGGCTGTTTCACAAAAAAATCATACCTTTGTCGCAATTAAGCGTTAAAACAAATAACAGATATGAACCGAATCAAGCAATTTTATGCCGTCCTCCTTGCAATGCTTAGCCTTGCAGCAACGGCAAATGCACAAGATGAGAGCAAGAGGACAGTCAACTACCCGCAAATCTTTGTCGGTGTGCATGGTGGCGCACAGACCACGCTGACCGACTACAACAATTGGCAGCTGGTTACTCCGGTCACGAGTCTCAGCGTCGGCTCGTTCTTCACACCCGTTGTCGGTGCACGTCTGAACGTGGGCGGCATCTGGAACAAGGGCGGATACTACGATGCGACAGACGACTTCAAGTACAAATACAAGTTCCTAACGACCGACTTGGACTTGATGTTTAATCTCGTCACTCTCTTTGGCAAGAAGAGTTACTACCCCATGAACGTCTATTTGATTGGTGGCTTCGGCTTCAACTATGCATGGGACAACGGAGAAGCCTTTGCCCGCAAGGACGACAAGCTGCCCCTTGCCTACGAGTATGACCGCTTCAGCCACAACGCAAGAGTTGGCTTGCAGTTCGACTATAACGTCTCAAAACACGTGGGAATTAACCTGGAAGTCACTGCAAACAACCTGAGTGACCGCTACAACAGCAAGATAAACGGGAAAGGCGACTGGCAGATCATGGCCCAGCTCGGTGTGGCCTACAAATTTGCAGCCAAGAAAGCGAAGAAAGTCGTAGAGGAAGAAGAAGTATGGGAAACACGCATGGACACGATCTGGTACGACGATGCTGTCTTCACGCCTCGCGTCGAGGACGGCAAGGCAGCATGGAATGTCTTCTACAAGATTCGTGAGAGTGACTTCGAGGCAGACGAACAACTGGCTGCAATCGGTGCATTCCTGAAGAACCATCGCGAGTGCACGGTCGATGTCAAGTCCTATGCCGACGTCGAAACGGGCAACCCCAAGATCAACATGGAATACTCCCGCCAGCGTTGCGAGAAAGCTGTCAAGGCTCTGACCGATGCAGGGGTACCGTCTTCCTCGATTACATCGAGTTACTATGGCGACACCATACAGCCTTTTGCCGATAATGACATGAACCGAGTCACCATCATTGTGGCAACGGGACTGAAG
Source organism: uncultured Bacteroidales bacterium (assembly GCA_902763865.1). Taxonomy (GTDB): domain Bacteria; phylum Bacteroidota; class Bacteroidia; order Bacteroidales; family Bacteroidaceae; genus Physcousia. The sequence continues at coordinate 8,863 of CACWTR010000015.1, forward strand.
GACATCAACCAAAAGGACATGGTGAAGAAGTTCAGGACCAAGGAAGTGCGCTACAGAGTGAGATGAGAAGGTTGAAGCTTCCTCTCGTTGCTCTGCTCTTTCCCCTCGCCCTGCTGATGGCATGCAGCGGCAACCGTTCAGAAGGTAGCTCGGGTCAGGGCGACACACTCCTCTTCCGACACGCCAGGAACCTGACCGTTGTCACCTATCCAGACCGTATGGAAGTGACAATGCGCAATCCGTGGGACACGACAGGCATCCTGGGGAGCTATCGTCTGAGTACTCCCATTCGCAATGCTGCCGTCTTTGGCAGTGTCCACTGTGCTTTATTTCACGAACTTGGTGCCGACGATGCAGTCGGCGGTATCTGCGACTTGGAATACATCAATCAGCCAGAGTACAAAGAGGGTGTTGCCAAGGGACGCATTGCCAACTTGGGCAACAGCCTGCAACCCAACATTGAGCAAATCATCAACCTGAACCCCGATGCCTTGCTGCCAAGTCCCTTCGAGAACAGCGGCGGATTGGGGCGCGTCGAGAGGCTGGGCATCCCTGTCATCTGGTGTGCCGACTACATGGAGAGCACGCCCCTTGCCCGTGCCGAATGGATTCGTTTCTATGGCCGCCTTGTCGGAAAGGCAGAGCGCGCGGACAGCATATTCGATGCTGTCGAGAAGCGCTACCAAGACTTGTGTTCCAAGGTACGCAACACCAAGTCGAGGCCCCGACTTCTACCCGAAATGCCTTGGAGCGGCCAATGGACGCTGCCCGGTTCCGGCAGCTCTTCTGCCAAGCTTTACGCCGATGCCGGAGCCGAGTACCTCTTTGCCTATCTTGAGGGAAGCGGAGGCATCCCGCTTAGTACGGAGAAGGTGGTGGATAAGGCTGTCAATGCCGACATTTGGCTCATCAAGCATCATGGCAAGCTTGACCGGCGTCAAATGGTTGCCGACACGCCACTCCTGGCCAACATCAAGGCTCCCATCTGGTGGTGCGACACATCGGTTTCGTTCATCTACGAAGAGACGCCCTTTCATCCCGAAAGGCTGCTGGAGAGCCTTATTACCATTCTGCATCCCGAGTTGGATGTGGATGCAACATACAACTATTTCAAGCTCCTGACTGTTGAAGACTGACCTATGAACTATAAGCTGAAGCTCCTGACCGTCCTGCTTGCCCTGCTTGCTGTTGCAAACGTGTTGTGGGGGTCGCTGGATATTCCTGTCCGCGATGTCTGGCACATCCTTTGCGGCGGTGAAGTGGAGGACCACCCGGCCTGGAGCATTATCGTGCTTCAGGGCAGGTTGCCACAGATGCTGACAGCCTTGCTGACAGGAATGGCCTTGGGCACTTGCGGCCTATTGCTTCAGACGGCTTTCCGCAATCCACTGGCAGGACCTTCCATTCTGGGCATCGACTCGGGTGCCAATCTTGGTGTTGCCATCGTCCTGCTCCTGCTGGGCGGAACGGCTTCCATCGGCAGCCTGACAATCGGAGGCCATTTGCTTGTCATCGTGGCGGCAATGGCCGGTGCCTTGTCCATCATGTCCCTGCTCATAATACTTGGCAGACTGCTTCACAGCGGGGTCATGTTGCTCATTACCGGTGTCATCATCAGCTATGTGACAGGCAGCATCATCCAGCTGCTCAACTATTCTGCTACGGAGCAGGGTGTCTTCAGTTTCGTCATGTGGGGCATGGGCAACTTCGCTTCTGTGGGTCCGGAGCGGCTGCCCGTCTTCTGCATTCTCTGTGTGCTCGGTCTGCTGCTTGCCTTGTTGCTCATCAAGCCTCTCGATGCCTTGCTTCTCGGCGACCGCTATGCCGAGAACCTTGGCGTCAGGATAGGCCGCGTCCGCCAATTGCTGCTGCTCGTTACGGGTCTTCTCACGGCCACGACGACAGCCTTCTGCGGCCCCATCTCGTTTATCGGACTGGCAGTGCCTCACCTTGCCCGCCTGACACTTGGCACGTCCAGTCACCGAACCCTGATGCCTGCCACGATGCTCATCGGAGCTAATCTGGCGCTGGCCTGCAACTTGCTGAGTACACTGCCTCGCGACGGCAGTCTCATTCCCATAAGTGTCATCACGCCCCTCATCGGTGCCCCTGTCGTGCTCCACGTCATGCTGGGACAAAACCGGAATACAGGCATCTGAAAACTAACAACTAAACACCAGGAAGACTTAAAGTGATAGAACTGCAGCACCTTACAATCGGTTACGGCAACAGGGCCGTCCTGACGGACATAAACCAAACTATTCCGGACGGTCAGATGATTTGCCTGCTTGGAGCAAACGGCGTTGGCAAGAGTACCTTGCTTCGCACGCTTTCCGGCTTCATCCCCCCGCTGTCGGGCAAAGTGTTGCTTCAGGGCCGCGAGCTGTCGTCCCTTTCCCTGTCCGAACTGAGCCGTTCTGTCTCCGTGGTGCTGACGGAACGCGTTGAGGTGCCGAACATGAAGGTTGTAGATCTTGTCGGAATGGGGCGCTCACCCTATACTGGTTTCTTCGGCACGCTCAGCAGCGAGGACCGGGATATCGTAGGCAAGGCTATCGAAATGGCAGGTATTGCATCCCTGGCTGGCAGAACCACGGACACGCTATCGGATGGCGAGAGGCAGAAAGCGATGCTTGCCAAGGCTTTGGCTCAGCAGACACAAGTCATCCTGCTCGACGAGCCGACGGCCTTCCTCGACTTCCACGCGAAGGCCAATACGCTCCGTCTGCTTTCGCAGCTCGCACACGAGACGGGCAAGAGCATCTTCCTGAGCACTCACGACGTGGAGATGGCACTTCGCTTGAGCGACATTCTCTGGATAGTCCTTGAAGGTCGCATCCTGTCCGGCACAACGGACTCACTTACTCAGGACGGCACGCTGAAGCGGTTCCTGGAACCATTCGAGTTGTCGGACCTCCAGACAAGCCATATCCAAGGCTCGTGAGTCAAACGAAATAAGCTCACGAGTCGATTGCGATAAGCTCGTGAGTCGATTGCGATAAGTTCACGAGTCGTGGGCGATAAGCTCGTGAGTCGTGAGCGATAAGATCGTGAGCTTATTTCTGATAGTTCCTTTCCCCGAAGATAAGACTTCCTATGCGGACCAGCGTAGCACCGTGGCGGACGGCGATGGGGTAGTCGTGGCTCATGCCCCAGGAACAGGTCGTCCATTTGCCATTTAGCCATTTACTGTTTATCAGTTCAAACAACTCTCGGGCTTGTTCGAACTCACGGGCTATCTGGGTTTCGTCGTCGGTGTTCGTTGCCATACACATCAGGCCGCAGATGTTGACGTTCTGGTATTGCTGCCAGGTGCCGTCCTTCATGAAGGCGAGCAGCTCGTCGGGGCTGAAGCCGTACTTAGTCTCTTCCTGGGCCACGTGCACTTCGAGCAGGACGGGAATCGTGCGGTTGCAGCGCTTTGCCTGCTTGTCAATCTCGCGAATCAGGTGTTCGGAATCGACAGCATGAATGAGGCTGACGAAGGGGGCAATGTACTTCACCTTGTTCGTCTGGAGGTGGCCGATGAAGTGCCACTCGATGTCCTTTGGCAGTTCCTCGTACTTGCTGACCAACTCCTGAACATGACTCTCTCCGAAAATGCGCTGTCCGCCGTCGTAAGCTTCGCGGATAAGCGAGGCGGGATGAAACTTGCTGACAGCAACGAGGCGGACGCCTTCCGGCAAGGTCTTTTTGATTTCGTTTATTCTTTCGCTTACCATATTCTTAACTTAAAGCACGGATTACTTCCAACAACGGATTATTTTCTACAACGGATTGCACGGATTTGACGGATTAGACCGAGGATTTATATATGCTATAAAAATCTGTTTAATCCGTTCAATCCGTTCAATCCGTTGTGTTATATAATTATGTCAATCGTAATCTTCGTAATTTTGCTATTCGTCCAATCCGTGGTTGAATGTAATCCGTTTATTCTTCGTCTGCCTTGAACTTGAAGACGTCGATGATGGCCGTCTCTGCTATGGAGACAATGACCCATTCTCCGAGCGTACCCTTCATTCCTTCGTCGAGCCTTGTGAGGGCACGATGCAGCTCATTTGCCTGGACGAGAACTGTCTGCACGGTCCGTTTCTCCACGCCGCTCTTCTCGTCGAGGGTGATGAAGGCCACGCGAGCCTTGAACCATCGGTCATCGTTCAGGTCGTCGCTGTCGAAGAGCTCGGAGATGCGTGCACGCTTGATGTCGGTCACCAAGAATTCGCCCGACATGAAGGGCGTTATCTCCTCGATGAAGCGCTTCTCTGCCTCCGTGAAGCTGAGGGCGTCAACCAAATATGTCTCTGTGGTCTTCTTGATGAGACCGTTCTCCAAGGTCTTGTCGTAGCGGACCTTGCATTCAAACCATTCGCTTTGCATTTCTGTATAAGTTGTATTGTGTGTTTACAAAGTACAAAGTTACGGCTTTTTTCTCGGTTGACATAGCGTTTTCAAGAAGTTTTTGCCTTAATTTGAGACAAATTGTACAAGTTATACGAGGGATATCAAAATGAAGGACAAGAAAACACTATGCCTCGTGTTGCTTTTTACCTCACGAGTCATAGCCGTTTGACTCACGAGTCATAGCCGTTTGACTCACGAGTCGTAGCCGTTTACCTCACGAGTCGTAGCCGTTTGACTCACGAGGGAAAACCATATACGTCACGTTGTGTTTCGCTTCACTCCGTTTTACGCGTCGTCAAGATGCGTTAGGCTGATGACTGCATCCCAGTTCCTAACTCAGCTTTCGCAGGATATCCTGTCTGCCGATGCTGCGCAGGTAGTGTTCTATCTGGCGGCGTTCTTCGGGTTTGTACCAGAAGAAGAACATGCGTTGCTGCTGCTTCTCTTCAGGGGTCTTGGCGCTAAAGACGGGCTCTAACGTATAGGGGTTGTAGCCTGTGGCCCAGCAGGTTGTAGCCATCGTCAAGGGGGTGGGAGTGAAGTCCTGCACTTGCTCCAGATGGAAGTCCATTTGTTTTGTCTGGATGGCGAGCTGAGCCATGTCGAGGGCGGTGCAGGCAGGATGGCTCGAGATGAAGTAGGGAATGATTTGCTGGCGGAGTCCCGCGCGTCGGCATGTAGCGTCGAAGATGCTCTTGAACTGCCTGAAGAGGCTGAACGAGGGCTTGCGCATGAGGTTGAGCACCGTGTCGCTCGTATGTTCGGGTGCCACCTTGAGCCTGCCGCTGACGTGACGGGTGATGAGTTCCTGCGTGTATTCCTTTGTAGCACGGTTGAGAGTCTCATCCCTCCAGTCGTGCAGGAGCATGTCGTAGCGTATGCCGCTGCCAATGAAGCTCTTCTTGATGCCCGGCAGCTTATCTACCGCCCTGTAGATGTCGAGCAAGGGACGGTGGTCGCCGTTCAGGTTGGGGCAGATGGCTGGATGAATGCACGAAGGCCGTTTGCACTTCTCGCACGGTTCGTGCCGTTTGCCTTGCATGCGGTACATGTTGGCGCTCGGCCCGCCCAGGTCGCTCAGGTAGCCTTTGAAGTCGGGCATTTGCGTAATGGCCTTTACCTCGCGGAGGATGCTCTCCTTCGAGCGGCTCACGATGAACTTACCCTGGTGAGCGCTGATGGTGCAGAAGGCACAGCCGCCGAAGCAGCCACGATGGAGTGTGACGCTGAACTTTATCATCTCGTAGGCCGGGATGCGCTTGCCCTTGTACTTAGGGTGCGGCAGTCGCGTGTAGGGCAAGTCGAAGCTCTGGTCGAGCTCTTCGGAGGTGAGGGGCGGGTAGGGGGGATTGACCATTGTCCACCTGCCTTTGACCATTTGCAGAAGGCGATGGGCGTGCATCCTGTTGCTTTCTTCCTCGATGTGGCGGAAATTCTCGGCGTGCAGGCGAGGCTCTCGCAAACAATCCTCGTAGCTGTGGAGCACGATGTCGTCGGCCTTGATGCCTCCCGGTACCTCGTTCTTGCCGAGGAGCCATGCGCTTTGCGGCAAGTCCTTTGCCACGTCCCGAAGCACCTGGCGTGTGATGCAGGCCTCGCCGTTCTCGTCGTAGTGGAGCAGGGGGTGAGCATCGCCGATGGCATCGACAAGAAGACGGACCAGTTCCAGCGTCGGCTTCTCGCCCATGCCGTAGGTGATGAGGTCAGCGTCGCAGTCTGCAAGGATGCTTGGGCGAAAGCGCTCCTGCCAGTAGTCGTAGTGCATGACGCGGCGAAGGCTTGCCTCAATGCCGCCCAGGACGATAGGAACGTCGGGGTAGAGCTTCCGCAGAATGTCGGTATAGACGATGGTAGGGTACTCGGGGCGCAGGTCGTGGCGTCCGTCGGGGCTATAGGCATCCTCGCTGCGGAGGCGACGGGCTGCTGTGTATTTGTTGACCATCGAGTCCATGCAGCCTGGCGAGATGCCGAAGAAGAGGCGCGGACGGCCCAGCTTCCTGAAATCGCGATAGTCGCCGTGCCAGTCCGGTTGCGGAACGATGCAGACGCGCAACCCTTCAGCCTCCAGCAAGCGCCCTATGACGGCAGCACCGAAGGCAGGGTGATCCACATAGGCATCGCCCGAGAAGAGAATCACGTCGGCCTGTTCCCAGCCGCGCAACTCCATTTCCTTCCGGGTCGTAGGCAACCAGTCGCTCTTAGAGTTCATTCTTCTCCCAGTCGATATAGAGCAGGATGAGCTGATGCAAGCCGAATGCTTTCATGTCGGGATGGAAGAGAATGTGTTCGCACAGGTCTATCAGCTCGGGGTCGGTACTGCCGGAAGAGAGCATGGAACGCACATTCAGCCGCAGCTTCTCCAGTACGGTTTCCTCTACGATGCCGTTGCTGTCGAGCAGGTCAGAGAAAAGGGAATAGCGCCTGATGGTGTTCAAGTGGGCTTCGCTGACAGAAAGTTTGCGCGAGCCTTTCATGTTGCATAATATGGTAAACATCTTTGTGAATATGATTGTTTTAGTATGAATTTACTTCCCCAGCAGATAGTCAACGGCAATGCCGAGGATGCCTCGCCGCACCTCGTCGTCCTTGATGCATTCCAGGGGGAAGCCGAATGCCATAACACGATAGCCGGGGCCAGGATAGGCGATAGCAGCAGAGTAGCCTCCGGACTTGTAAGCCATCGTGCTGAAAGAACCGCCGACGGGCTCGATGACATCGCTTTGACGAATCCAGTAGTTCTGCTCACTCGGACGGCTGTAGATGTCGGCAGTACTGTTCAGTCCCTGCACGGTGCAAATGCTGTCGGTCGGGACGGAAACCGTGAAGCGATACTTCAGCTTGTCGGCAATGAAACCGTCCTCTCCGGCATTGTGGGCGTCGCTGCCGATGAAAGCACCGCTCACTATGATGGACGTGCCCTGCAACGTCAGCTGGGAAATAGCGGAAAGCATCTCGGGGGTGAAAGCTTTGCGACGAGTCAGGGAATAGCCGTCATCCTTCTGTGCTCCGAGGATGAAGTCGGCAATGTTATAGCTCCTGAGGTCAAGGCTGGCCAGTTGCGCGGGATTGGTGCTGCTGATGTTGCAGTCGGGATGCTTTGCAAGGATATCCATAGCACCAAGAACACTGTAGTTGTGAGTGTTGCCGGCCAGGATCATACCTTCCCATTCGTCGCTGCTCACGCCCATGCCATCGCCCGTCTCCTTGCCGTACTTACTCTTGTCGAAACTCAGTTGGCGACCACAGTAGCCGGGCGACTTCACGTCGATGACACCCGGGTCGCGGTCGAAGTCGAATCCGCTATTCAGCTCGTTGTCAAATGGGAGAGGGCCTGCCATCCTCTGGAAGGCATCGACCATCAGAATGGAAGGAGCACCGGGATTGGCCGAGAAAGCTGCACACACCTCGTCGCTTGGCAGGCTCTGGCCTCCCTCGTTGACTGCTGCTACACGGAAGCTGTAAAGAACACCAGCTTCGGCTTGCATCTGATAAGTGCAGTTGTCCCCGCCTACGTAGTGCCCGTTGTCGAAGTCCTCGCCTGCCTTTTTCGTATAGACTACGTAGCCATCGGGCTTCGCGGTGGGTTCCGAAACGTCCAGCCTCGGCGTCCAATGCAGGGTGATTTCATTCTTATCCCTGTTCGCTTCGGCAGAAATGCCGGCAACGGGCAACGGCTGGACAACGTAGTCCTTCCCGCCGTGTATGGTGGAGAGGAAACGAAGGATGCCCTTATAGATGGAGCGGGCCATGAGGAACTTGAACCAGGGGTCGTGTCCGAGGCACATGTCTGCCCAATTCTGGTGACTAAGCATCTCAAGCAGGACGGCAGGACACTGCGGGTCGCGACTCTCGCCATAATTGCGGTCGTAGAGGTCGCGCCGGTTCCAGAAGCCAAGTTCGCGCGACAGGTCGGCGTTGATTTGTGTCATCACGAGGTCTGCCAGGTCGCGGCTCACCAGCCTGGAGAGACCCGTAGCCGTCTTTCCCTCGTAGAAGCCTGTCGTATAGATACCAAGCGAGCCGACCAGTGTGTTGTCCGTCCGGAAGCCGGCATCGCTGTGCACTGCCATATACATCTCGATGGGAACATTGAGTCCGCTGTCGCCCCTCAGATAATTGGAACCCTTCGTCAGGTAGTTGATAGTAAAGGGGCGCGTGTTGACGTCGTCCCTGCCGTCATCGTTGCCTCGCGGGGAATAGACGCTGTCCGGCATTCCGTACCATTGTGCTGAATAGCGTGCTGCCTCAAGGAATCGGGGCAAGTCGCTACCAATGGGCAGTGACATCGTCGAGTCGCCGCGAACGATGTTGCCCATGCCGCCACCCAAGCGGACTGCATCTGCCGTGACGACACCTTTGTAGTTGCTCAGGTTGTTCAGGATGATGCAGTTGTCCTCGCTCAATCCTTTGGTGAAATGGAATGTGCCGAGATAGACCCATGTGCCGCCGCCCATCTGCTGGTTGACCTTGAAAGTAGTCGAGACGCCACTATGCTTGACCGTATAGTTGGCATCGGGAATGCTGTTCGGCACCGTCTGGTAGGAAACATAGACGGCATAGTCGTCCTCGACAAGCACGTCGGGAATCCAGACGACATCGCTCGTCATCCTCTTGTCGTGTGTGGCTTCGGTCATCTGGAAGGTTCCCATGCGGAAAGGATTCTCGCCGTTCTCGTAGCCTTCATGCCGGTGTGCAAAGCCGACACCGCCATAGAGCCAATGGTACTTACTGATGCGCTCTTCGTAGCGACTGCCGTCCATGATGAAGTCATTGTCGATGATGATTTCCTGCTTCTGCCAGTCGCGTTCTCTCGGAGTGAAGACAACAGCTCCGGCATTCTGGAGCATCGGTATAAGATAAGGTACGACAAAAGTCTGGGTGAACATGTCCTCGGTGGTACAGAAGAGGCGCGGACGCTGCCACACCCATTCCTGCTTGGCATGATTGTAGTATTTGCCGTGGCTTTGGCAAATGCCGAGATGCCTGCCCTGTAGGCCTTTCTTGATGGTATAAGGCAGACTCGCAGGTGTCACCCAGGGATTGCCCTTGTAGAGTTCACGTCTATAGACACGTGCCGTGTCGCTTCCGTCCAGCATACTTGTCGGAATGAGATGCTCGATTGGAGATCCTGCGGCAAAGATGCTCACGTCGTATGTGTTGTAAGGCATTGGCAGGAGACGCTTCACCTCTGCATAGAGGTCTCCGACGATGAGCGGCGTGAGGGGCTGAGCGATAAAATTGTCACTCAGCACGATGGTCATGTGCTTTGTCTGGGCATCGGTCCGAATGTCCTCAACATTTATCTTGCCGAGGTTGGGGAACAATGGATTGGTATATGTCGAAAAGTATTGGCGAAGGTTTGCAATGCCGTTGTCCTGGGCGAGTGCCGCGGGACATTGAGTCGTGAGAAGGAAGAGAAGAAGGAGGTGAAGAAGAAGTCCTTCTCTCCAGGCTTTCCGTTTCGTGGTGTGACGTTGGGAAGATACGATGGGATTGAAGTTCTTGATAAGGTTACGTAGAGAGTTATTCATTTTTGTATTGTTCATTGTGTCCACCTAAAAGTTACTCCCCTGTGCGGGGGAGTGAACGCGAGACTTGTGTTATGAGTTATACCTTGAATTGATTGGGGTGCAGTCCTTTGAAATTAGCGAAGTATTCCTTGATTTCCTTCATCTGTGAATCGATGTCGCCATTGGGGATAATGGTCTTGGTGCAGACAATTTTCCGCTCGGCATAGTCCAGCCCATAGAGCAGGATGGGTATCTCTGCTTTCAGGGCAATGTAGTAGAAACCTTTCTTCCAGTCGGCTTGCGCTTTGCGGGTGCCTTCCGGCGTGATACAGAGACGGAATGTGTCGGCTTCCTTGGCCTGTTCCGCAATAATGTCTGTCGAGTGCATCCGCTTTGTCCGATACACGGGGATGCCGCCGAGCCTTCTCATCAGGATGCCGACAGGGAAGAAGAACCACTCCTTCTTCATCAAGAAGTCGCAGTGGAAGTTCTTGGCCCGGCTGTAGATGTTGCCGACAATGAAGTCCCAGTTGCTTGTGTGAGGTGCAAGAGCAATGATGCATTTCTCGGGCATCGGTTCCGTTATGACCTCAGTGAAATGGAACCATCCGAAGAGAATTTTGTTACAGAGGGATTTCAACATAGATTCTGAATCTGGTCAATAATCTCATCCGTACGTTTCTGCATGTCCTCCTTCATCTTTTTGAAGAACAACTGGGTACTGCCAGGCTCTACATGTGAGATGCGGCAAATCATGTCGTTCTGCATCTTGACAATGCCGAGGATGACATTCTCCACATCCTGCGTGTTGCCTCTCTTCGAGTACTGTGCTGAAGCAATACATTCTGCCAGCAGTTCGCCGCACAGATAGTTGATGTGTTTTTTCAGGTTCTTTCGTTTCATCTATATATATTATATAAGGTATGTTTAGAGTGACAAAGATACGACTTTTTCTTTGATTTGTCAAACGAATGTGGCAAAAGTTTCTTCTTTTTTCTATTTTTTACTTTGATGGGCTGCATTCCCGATGTAATTTCGTATCTTTGTGCCCGAAATTAAACAAAGTATGTAAATTTATTAAACCAAGAATCATGAAGAAAAGTGCACTTCAGGTGGCTCGTGCCGCCTATCAGCCCAAGCTCCCCAAGGCCCTGCAGGGTCCGGTTGTTGCCGTAGAAGGCGCGCCCACCCAGAGCGTCGGCAATCAAGATGAAATCAAGGCTATGTTCCCCAACACCTACGGTATGCCAGTCATTACCTTTGAGGCAGGCGAGCAGAAGGCTCTCGAGCCGTTCAATGTCGGCATCATCCTCAGCGGCGGACAGGCTCCTGGCGGACACAATGTCATCAGTGGACTCTATGACGGTGTGAAATCCCTCAACAAGCAGAGCAAGCTCTATGGCTTCCTGATGGGTCCCGGCGGACTGGTTGACCACAAGTACGTCGAGTTCACCGACGAGTTCATCGACGAGTATCGCAACACTGGCGGCTTCGACATCATCGGTTCCGGACGCACGAAGCTGGAGAAGGAAGCTCAGTTCGAGAGCGGCATCGAGATTCTCCGCAAGCTCGGCATCAAGGCCCTTGTCATCATCGGTGGCGACGACAGCAACACCAACGCATGCGTCCTGGCCGAGTACTATGCTGCCAAGCAGTACGGTGTACAAGTCATCGGTTGCCCCAAGACCATCGACGGTGACTTGAAGAACGACCAGATTGAGACAAGCTTCGGCTTCGACACTGCCTGCAAGACCTACAGCGAACTCATCGGCAATATCCAGCGCGACTGCAACAGTGCCCGCAAGTACTGGCACTTCATCAAGCTGATGGGCCGCTCGGCCAGCCACATTGCCCTGGAATGTGCCCTGCAGACACAGCCCAACGCTTGTCTCATCAGCGAAGAAGTCGAGCAGAAAGCCATGAGCCTGGACGACGTTGTCACTTACCTGGCAAAAATTGTGGCTGACCGCGCTGCTGAAGGCAACAACTTCGGTACAGTTCTCATTCCCGAGGGCTTGATCGAGTTCATTCCAGCCATCAAGAAACTCATTGCCGAGCTGAACGAAGTGCTGACCGACCCCGCAACGGGCGAGAGCCGTGTCTTCGAGAGCAAGGATGCACAGGTGGCATTTGTCAAGAGTCATATCGCTCCGGAGAACCTCGCAGTACTGGAAAGCCTGCCAAAGGATGTGGAGCGCCAGCTTTGCCTCGACCGCGACCCTCACGGCAACGTACAGGTCAGCCTCATCGAAACCGAGAAGCTGCTTAGTGCTATGGTAGCCATGAAGCTCGAGGCTTGGAAGAAGGAAGGCAAGTACAATGGCAAGTTCTCTGCACAGCACCACTTCTTCGGCTACGAAGGTCGCTGCGCTGCTCCCAGCAACTATGATGCCGACTACTGCTACAGCCTCGGTTACAACGCAAGCCGCCTGATTGCCAACGGCAAGACTGGCTATATGAGTGTCATCAAGAACACAACAGCTCCGGCTGCAGAATGGATAGCCGGCGGTGTGCCCATTACGATGATGATGAACATGGAGCGCCGCAACGGTGCCATGAAGCCTGTCATCCGCAAGGCCCTCGTTGAACTCGACGGCGCACCCTTCAAGTACTTTGCAAGCAAGCGTGAGGAATGGGCAAAGAACACGTGCTATGTCTATCCCGGCCCCATCCAGTACTGGGGACCGAGCGAAGTCTGCGACCAGTGCACGAAGACACTTGCCCTGGAGCAAGCTAAATAAATGATGCTATGGAGGACGTGTCGAGACGAAACAGGAAGGCACATCCTCACTTGACTGTTCAATGAAGGCAAAGACTACCTCTCCTACCAGGAAACCGAAGAAAGGTTCTTCCCCCAAAAAGGGAAAGAAGGCGACGAGGAAGTCTTTGTCTTCATTCTTTTTATTCCGCAGGTTTCCCGTCTGGCTTCTTCTGTTGGGCGGCCTGCTTGTCACAGCTGCCTACGTAGCCTTCTTCTATTATGTCTTTGTCAATCCTTTCAGCTTCCGTTGGCGTGCCATCTATGGTGAGCCGGCCTATCCGGAAGGCTTTGAGGTGAGGGGAATTGACATCAGCCATTATCAGGACCGAATCGACTGGAATGAGTTGAAGAGTGCATCCATTGGCGACGCACCTGTCAGCTTTGTCTTTATCAAGGCCACGGAAGGCGAGAAGCTGTGTGACGACAGTTTCGAGAAGAACTTTTCCAACGCAAAGGAAAGCGGCTTAATCCGAGGTGCTTATCACTTCTTTGTTCCTGGCGCTGATCCACGGAGGCAGGCAGACTTCTTCCTGAGGGTTGCACACCTTGAGCCTGGCGACTTGCCTCCCGTTCTTGACATCGAGAAGCAAGGCAACCTGACTCCAATCCAATTGCAGCACGACATCAAGGTGTGGCTCGACGAGGTGGAAGCAGCCTACGGAGTCAAGCCCATCCTATATACCGGCTATAAGTTCAAACTTGACTACCTCAACTCTCCTGAGTTCGATGCCTATCCCTATTGGATTGCCCATTACTATGTCGAGCAACTGAAGTATCAGGGACGTTGGGCCTTTTGGCAGCACACCGATTGCGGCAGGGTGTCGGGCATAAAAGGCTTTGTCGATTGCAACATCTTCAATGGCACCCTCTATGACCTGCAGATGCTTACTCTCCCGGATAGAGAGGAGCAACCTTAAGTGGCTGGTTATTACAATCGAAGCATCCTATTGCCTGTATCTTTGATTCGGGTGTGAAGTGCAGTGGCGTCTCGGCCTTATAGCCTTGCATTCTGCAGCCAATCAGTGAGACGGTTGCACTGCCGTTCACGGTCAGGAAGTCCCACGAAGCACCAAGAGTGGTGAGTGCGGCGTTCTTACCCGAAAAGCCCTCCACGTTTGTGAGTGAAGTGTGGCCTTTTCCTTCGATGAGGATGGGGTGTACATCCTCCAGTCTTTCGCCTGCATTGGCAATGATGGAGCCTTGTGCTATCTGCCAGTTGCGGTTCGTCCATTGGCTTCCCGTCTTGTGGATGCCGATGCTTACACAGTCGAAGTTAAAGTTTGTGAGCTGGCCGTACGTCTCGTTCCCCAAGTAGATTCCCCCATAGACTCCGAAGGTGAAGAGGTCCATGAGTACGGCGTTGTCCGTGTGGTCTATCCAGTAGGTATAGGTCTTTCGGCGCACGACGGAGTCGATGACGGCGGGCCGGAATGAGCGTCCGAACTCCCTCATGTTTGCAGGGTTGACGTGACAGTGCAGGATGCGCGGCACGTCGTAGCAGCGGTCTATGGCAATAAACTGACCGCTCAGCGGATACCCGTAGCAGTGTTCGAAAAGTATCTGTTCGCAGATGTTGGGCGCGGCAGCCCTGAAGTCCATCGTCATGTATTCGCCGTAGAATGTGAGCTGGCTGAGTGTGACGCCTTCCACCTTCTCGTCTTGCGACATGCAGATGGTGGGAGGGTAGGCAATGATGGCCTCGGGGTCGGTCCATGCTTGTTCGGGATAATAGAACTGGATGCCGCGTACCTGTGTGGCCGACTCTACGGTGAGAAAGGGTTGGCTACGGTCTGTGATGACAAACAGCGAGCCAGTTGGTCCGGAGCGGTCCGGCAGGGCTGTCCCTCTGCCTGTCGGACCGTGAGCCCCCAACAAGGTGACGTTTCGGCGCAGCCGTATGCCGCCCTCGACGGGATATCCGCCTTCTGCCGGTTCCAGGAAGAGGACGCCGCCTCGCGGACTCATGCTGTCGATTGCAGCCTGCAGGTTTCGACGGTTCTCCTGCGGCGTGTTGCCAGGCCGGACACCGACAGCTTGCACAGAGAGGAATCCCTGGGCGTTAGCAGCAAGGACGGACAGGAACAGGAGCAAGAAGGACAGCAGGCAGGAATGTGTTCTGTTCATGACGGAGGCTATTTGTCTTCGAAATAGATGTGCTTTACTCTCGGGGCGATGCCGGTCAGCACCTCGTATGGAATCGTACCACAGCGGTCCGCGAGTTCCGAGGGTGCGAGGCCGTCGCCGAAGATGGTAGCGAGGTCGCCTTCGTTGCAGGGAATGTCCGTAACGTCTATCATGCATACATCCATACAGATGTTGCCTACGTAGTCGGCTTTCCTGCCCCCGACGAGGCAGTAGCCCTTCCTGTTCCCGAGCAGTCGGTTCAGGCCGTCGGCATAGCCGATAGGCAGGGTGGCGATGCGGCTGTCCCGTTCCAGCACGGTTCGGCGGCTGTAGCCCACGCTCTCACCCGCCTTGACATCGTGGATTTGCAGGATTGTCGTGCGCAGGGTGCTGACGTTGTTGATGGTGCGGCCCGTATAGCTGTCGATGCCGTAGAGCCCAAGTCCGAGCCTGACCATCTCGAGGTGCCTTTCGGGGAAACGCTCGATGCCGGCACTGTTGCAGATGTGGCGCAGGATGGGGTGGGGGAAAGCTTCCTGAAGCTGCCCGGCAGCTGCAAGGAAAGTTTGATACTGCTTCTCGGAGAACTCGTCGAAGTCGTCGGAGTCGCTGCCCACGAAATGCGAGAAGACGGAGCGCGGGATGAGGGCCGTCTGCCTCTTGAGCCGCTCGATGAGCTGAGGAATGTCATTGGCCGGATCGAAGCCGAGACGGTGCATTCCGGTGTCGAGCTTGATATGGACGGGGAAGTTCGTGATGCCTTCGTGCTCGGCAGCCGAGATGAGGGCATCGAGCAGACGGAAGCTGTAGATTTCAGGCTCCAGGTTATACTGGAAGAGGGCGCTGAAGCTGCTCATCTCCGGATTCATGACCATGATGCCTTGTGTGATTCCCTTCTCGCGCAGGGTGACACCTTCGTCGGCCACAGCCACAGCGAGGTAATCGACGTTGTGGTCCTGCAGGGTCTTTGCCACTTCGACAGCTCCGGCTCCGTAAGCATCGGCCTTGACCATGCAGACCATCTTTGTTTCGGGCTTCATGAAGGAGCGGTAGTGATTGAGGTTCTTCACGATTGAGCTGAGGTTGACTTCGAGGATGGTCTCGTGCACTTTCTTTTCCAGGCGGTCGGTGATGCGCTCGAAGTGGA
The DNA here is from genome assembly GCA_902763865.1 of uncultured Bacteroidales bacterium. Lineage (GTDB taxonomy): Bacteria > Bacteroidota > Bacteroidia > Bacteroidales > Bacteroidaceae > Physcousia. Next base: position 24,809 of record CACWTR010000015.1, read on the forward strand.
ACTTTCGTGCGCCCTTGACGAGGATGAGCTGATGCTCGAGCGAAGAGAGAATATCGTCCTGCAACAGCGCATCCGTGTTGGCAAAGAAGCGGCATCGGATGGGCAGTCCTGCAAAGCAGTTCATGTGGGCCGATATGACGCCTCCCACGGCCAGCAGGTTGTTCACTCCCCGCTGCTCTATCAGGTCGGCCAGCTGAGTGTAGAGGCTGTGTGGCTCTACGCCGCTTTGCAGGATGTCGCTCAGGATGAGAGTGCGCTGCCGGCCTTCCTTTTCGGGGCGTCGGTTCATGAAGTCGAGTGCTATGTCCAGGCTGCTAAGGTCGCTGTTGTAAGAGTCGTTGATGAGGGTGCAGTCGTTTTGTCCGTCCTTCACCTCCAGTCGCATTGCCACGGGTTCCAGGGCACGCAGACGTTCCTCGATGGTGTCGTCGTCGAGCCCCATTTCCCTGCATGCAGCGCGGCAAAGCGCTTCGTTGTCCTCGTAGGCATTTCCCGTCGTGGGGCAAGGAATGAGTCTTCCCTTCAGCCGGGCTTTCCGGATGCAGTCCTTTATCACCGAATCGCCGGCGGGATAGATGACGACCTTAGCGTTCTTCATCAGCAGAAGCTTCTCCATGCATTTCTCTTCGTAGGTGGAGAAGTTCTCCTGGTGCGCTCCGCCCAGGCAGGTGAAGATGCCGATTGTAGGCCGGATGATGCGCTCGAGGGCTGCCATTTCGTTCCTTTGCGAGATGGCGGCCTCGAAGATGCCGACCTGTGTCTTGTCCCAGAGCCCCCAGACGGAGAGGGGCACTCCCGTCTGCGAGTTGTAGCTGCGCGGACTGCGGGTAACGGTGAAGTCGGGTGCCAGGAGCTGGTAGAGCCATTCCTTGACGACGGTCTTGCCGTTGCTGCCGGTTATGCCGATGACGGGGATGTCGAAGCGGGAGCGGTGCCAAGCGGCGAGGGATTGGAGCGCGAACAGCGTGTTCTGCACCTTGAGGAAGTCGGCTTCGGGGAAGTCTCCTTCTACGTCTTCGCTCACCACGAAGGCACGTACGCCTCGCTGGTAGAGGTCGGCAATGTAGAGGTGACCGTTGCCCACATCTGTCTTTATGGCGAAGAAAAGAGTCGATTCGGGGTAGCAGAGGCTACGGCTGTCGGTCAGCAGCCAGTCTATTTCGCGACCGTGAAGACCATCGGCTTTGGCACCGATGAAAGATGCTATTTCGAGTGTAGTGTACATTGTTAGTTTAGAGATGAGAGTTTAGAGTTTAGAGTTGTGAAAAGTTCAGTGTTGAGAGTTGTTTAGAGTTTAGGGGGTTATGGTCGTGTGTCATAGTATGAGCCAGGTTTCGGTCAGCCTGTGCCAGATGTAATCCACTGCTTCCGGCGCAGGGTGTATCATGTCCTCGGCATAGAAGCTGTAGTCGCGTAGCTCGTCGAGCAGGATTTCGTAGGCCGGGAAATAAGCGGCCTGCTCGGGGTGGAGCTTGCACACGCGGTCCGCGGCAAGCAGCAGGGTGGCCTTTGCCAACTGACTCCCGTGGAGGCCGTACTTCCTGTAGCGATAAGGGCTGACCGTGAAGACGACCTGCAGCTGAGGGCATTCCTCGGCCAGGAGGTGCAGGAGGCTGTCCAGCGTCTCGATGCAAGCCTCCAACGGGACTGTCACCTCCTCGAACACGCGTGCCGGCACTTTGTGGCAGTTAGCTACCGTCATACCGTTGTCGCGAAGCCGGTAGCAGACGTTTGTGCCGAGGGTGACGAACAGGTAGTCAGCTTGCCGCAGGGCATTGCCGAGCTGCGAGAAGGTGTCTTCTATCGTGCGGCGGAACCTCGCCTCGTCGGTGTCGCTGAGCAAGGTGTTGGCCCACCAGCACCGCCACTTGCCGTCGAACTGGAAGATGGAATCCGTCTGCCCGATGTTGCCGCCTCGGAGGGCTTGCCTCACCTGTATGGCGATGCTTTCGGGGTTGTAGGCTGCACCGAGCGGATTGCAGAGGGAGTCGATGCCTTCGCTGCGGAACCTTTCGCCCATGTACTGAGCGAAGCACGAACCAAGCAACACGAAGCGCTGGTCTCTCCGCATCGGCCTTGTCTGTTTCGCTATCTCCACAGGGGTTCGCCTGTTTGTCTCCTCTGACGTCATTCTGTCCTTGACCTTTAGATTATCGTGCAAAATTACTAATTTCAGCAATCAATTCCAAACAAAACTCAGCAGAAAATGACCTTTGCCTCAAATTAAGCAGATGGACTGCATCCGAGAAGTTACCCGAGAAGTTATTACATCTTTTTCGCCCGAAAAAGGTCGTTTGGCATGACTCCACGTGTGCTTCGAAGCAGAAGCTCGCGACGTGTTGGCCATAACGTCGCGACGTGTTGGTCATAACCTCACGATCTTCTGTGCGGAACGTCACGTTGAAAATACCCACATTTCTGTGCTTCTTTTAGCACTTGACGAGTCCTTACCGACACTATCACTGCACCTTCAGTGAATTTACAAACTTCCAACCTACTGATAATCACCCGAAATTCGATTTAAGCGATTATTTCTGTTTCTGCCCTACATAGTCCGGCTCGGACGAAAATCTTGCCTCAGAAGAGAAGCGACTGCGAAAACTTCTGACATTACGACTGTTTCTCGGGGCATCGCGGCATGTTTCCCGCGAAAACTTTTCCCTGTTTTCGCTTTGTTCTTATCGGATTAATCGCTACCTTTGTGGTCAAAAAACAAAAAGAAATGGAAGTCAACGTACAGGAATCCGAGTTGAGGGAGGCGGCAGCGCAGGGAGCGGATGCGTTCCTCAGTTGCATCCACGACCGCATCTACGAGACAGCAGGCGGCGAAGTGTGTGCCGAGAACCTGCCGCTGCTCAATGGCGAACAGACCACTCTGCTGGCCTATTTCATCCTGCGCCGGGAGGTGATGGACGGCGGCTTCGTTCAGCTCATCCATAACGGCTACGGCCCTTTCATCTTCCTGAATCCCTTCGCAAAAGCGTTGCGGCTATGGGGAGCTCACGACATGAGCAAGCTCATCTACAAGGGACGGAAACTCTTCGAGCAGTACGGCGACCAACTGCAGACCGACTGCACGGACGAAGAGTTCATGGCCCTCTTCGAGCAGTACCCCGAGTTCGACGACCTCGACGATGCCTTCATCGAGATGGAAGAGGAGACCACTGACTGCATCGCGCACTACGTGGATGAACACATCGAACTGTTCGTAACTCCACAATCCTGACTTCATCCTTCACTCGCACAACCTATGGCAAAGACACTGATTCCCAATAAGGGAAAAGACATAAACATCAAGAACAGACGGGCTGAGTTCGACTACCTGCTGCTGGACAAATACACGGCAGGCATCGTGCTGACCGGTACCGAGATAAAGAGCATCCGCAGGGGAAAGGCGAGCCTCGTGGACACCTACTGCTACATCATCGGCGGCGAGGTGTGGGTCAAGAACATGTACATTGCCCAGTACGAACAAGGCTCCTACAACAATCACGTGGAGCGCCGCGACCGCAAGCTGCTGCTCAACCGCAGGGAAATACGCAAGATGCAGTCAGCCGTGAAAGCCCCGGGCTTCAGCATCGTCCCCACGCTTCTCTTTGTCGATGAGAACGGACGCGCCAAGCTCGACATACACGTCTGCCGCGGTAAGCGCCAGTACGACAAGCGCGAGACGCTCAAGGAAAAGGAAGACCGCCGGAACATTGACCGTCAGTTCAAGAAGAACTACTGAAAACCACAAATACATTAACACCTTTCATTATATGTTTACCCAAGAAGATATTCTGCAAATAGAGCAGAAAGGTATTAGCCAAGAACAGATAGAAGCGCAGCTGGAACACTTCCGCCAGGGGTTCCCCTTCCTCAGGCTGCAAGCTGCCGCTTCAGTTGGGAAGGGCATCATCGCCCCAACGGAAGACGAAGCCGAAGCCTGCATCCAGGCCTGGAACACCTATAAGAGTGAAGGGCACGTCATTACCAAGTTCGTGCCTGCCAGCGGTGCAGCAAGCCGCATGTTCAAGAATATGTTCGAGTTCCTCGATGCCGACTACGACGTACCGACTACGGACTTCGAGAAGATATTCTTTGCCCACATCCACGCCTTCGCCTTTTTCGACGCCCTGAACGATGCCTGTTTCCTCAACGAGGGCAAGGGCGTCGATGCACTCATCGAGGAAGGCGACTACAAGGCCGTCGTGCGGGGCATGCTCGGCGAAGAGGGGCTCAACTACGGACAGCTCCCCAAGGGACTGCTCCAGTTCCACGCCTACGACGACTGCGCCAAGACTCCCGTAGAGGAACACCTGACGGAAGCCGCACTCTACGCCAGCAGCAGGGGAGAGGCTGAAGTACATTTCACCGTCAGCAGCGAACACCGGGAACTCTTCCGGCAACTCATTGACCGCGTTCTGCCCGACGTGCAGGAGCGTTACAAGATAACCTGCAAGGTGAGCCTAAGCGAACAGAAGCCCAGCACGGATACCATCGCAGCAAACATGGACAACACACCCTTCCGTACAGCCGACGGCAAGCTGCTCTTCCGCCCCGGCGGTCACGGCGCACTCATCCAGAACCTCAATGACCTGCAAAGCGACATCGTCTTCATCAAGAACATCGACAACGTCGTGCCAGACCGTCTGAAGCCCGACACCGTCTTCTGGAAACAGGTCCTCGCCGGCAAGCTCATCAAGGTGCAGAAACAGGTGTTCGCATACCTGCGTCTGCTCGACAGCGACAACTTCAGCCACGACGACCTGGAGGAAATCATCCGCTTCGTGCGCCACACGCTCTTCTGCGACATACCGGGACTGAAGAACATGGAGGACACAGAGCTCCGCATCTTCCTCCGCAAGAAGCTGAACCGCCCCATCCGCGTATGCGGCGTCGTGAAGAACGTAGGCGAACCTGGCGGCGGTCCGTTCCTCGCCTACAATCCCGACGGCAGCATCTCTCTGCAGATACTCGAGAGCAGCCAGATAGACCGGAACAATCCGGAATACGTGAGGATGTTCACCGAAGGCACGCACTTTAACCCCGTCGATCTTGTCTGCGCCATCCGCAACTACAAAGGCGAGAAGTTCCGGCTGACCGACTTCACGGACCCGGCAACAGGCTTCATCTCCTACAAGAGCAAAGATGGCAAGGAACTGAAAGCTTTGGAACTGCCTGGACTATGGAACGGAGCAATGAGCGACTGGAATACAATCATGGTCGAAGTACCCCTCTCGACCTTCAACCCCGTCAAGACTGTCAACGACCTGCTACGTCCTCAGCATCAGCCCGAATGTTGAAACAGATATTTGACAGATATGACAAGCAACTTCTGGCTGCACTGCCTCGTGCACTCTTCGACGGACACATCGAAGTCATCGTCAGCGAGAGCGCCGCAGAGAAGGCCGTGAAGTTCCTCCTCGGTCAACCCCTCCTCGGGTTCGACACGGAGACGCGCCCCTCCTTCGTGCAAGGGAGGATGAACAAGGTGGCCCTGCTGCAAGTGTGCAGCGGAAGCCTCACGTCCGAGAAAGGCGAGACCTGTTTCCTCTTCCGCCTCAACAGGCTGGGACTCCCGCCCTGCATTGTCCGCCTGCTCGAAGACAAGACGGTGACGAAGGTAGGACTCTCGTGGCACGACGACCAGCGCAGCCTCAACCAGCGCACGCATTTCGAGGCGGGCACGTTCATCGAACTGCAGGACGTGGCTGCAAAGATGGGTATTCAGGACATGAGCCTCCAGAAGCTCTATGCAAACATCTTCGGGCAGAAGATAAGCAAAGGGCAGCAGCTCTCCAACTGGGAAGCAGACAACCTCAGCGAGGCTCAGCAGCTCTATGCCGCCACAGATGCCTGGGCCTGCGTCCGTCTCTACAAGGAGATGACCCGAATGCAACGGGAAGGATACACTCTGGTAGTGAATAATGAATTGTGAATTATGAATAATGAACTGAAGAAGATAATACTTCGCAAAGGAAAGGAAGAAAGCCTCGGACGCTTCCATCCCTGGATATTCAGCGGAGCCATCCATCACACGGAAGGTCCCGCGGCTCTTGAAGAGGGCGACACCGTGGAGGTGCTGGCTTCCGACGGACGCTTCCTCGCCATCGGACATTGGCAGGTGGGAAGCATCGCCGTCAGGGTCCTCACCTTCAAGCACCAGCCCATCAACCGCGCGTTTTGGCAGAAACGGCTCTCGGCAGCCCTTGATGTGCGCAAGACTATTGGAGTGGCTGACCAAGAAAGCTCCTGTGGCAAATCGCCCGCCGACAAGCGCAACGACATCTATCGTCTCGTGCACGGCGAAGGAGACAACCTGCCCGGACTTGTCATCGACATCTACGGCCCGACAGCAGTCATGCAGGCCCACAGCGTAGGGATGCACGTCTGCCGTGAAGAGATTGCGGCAGCCCTGCGGGAAGTGATGGGCGACAGGCTTCGTGCCATCTACTACAAGAGCGAGACGACTCTGCCCTTCAAGGCACAGCTCGGGCAGGAAAACGCCTTCCTCTGGGGCGAGACAGCAAACGATATCGCCCGTGAGAACGGCCTTGCCTTCCACATCGACTGGCTAAAGGGACAGAAGACCGGCTTCTTCGTCGATCAACGCGACAACCGCTCCCTCGTCGAGCAGTACGCCAGAGGCCGCAATGTGCTCAACATGTTCTGCTATACCGGCGGATTCAGCGTCTATGCAATGCGGGGCGGAGCCAGGCTGGTCCATTCCGTTGACAGCAGTGCTAAGGCCATTGAGCTGGTCGAAGCCAACATGGAGCTTAACTTCCCCGGCGACACACGCCATAAGGCTTATGCCGAAGATGCCTTCCGCTTCATGGAACAGATGCAGGAGAAGTACAGCCTCATCATCCTCGACCCTCCGGCGTTTGCCAAACATAAAGATGCCCTCCGCAATGCTTTAAGGGGCTACACGAAACTCAACGCCAAAGCTTTCGAAAAGATACAGCCCGGCGGTATCCTCTTCACCTTCAGCTGCTCGCAAGCCGTCAACAAGGACCAGTTCCGAATGGCAGTCTTCACTGCCGCAGCAATGGCAAAGAGGAAAGTCCGCATCCTCCATCAGCTGCACCAGCCAGCCGACCATCCCGTCAACATCTACCATCCCGAAGGCGAATACCTGAAAGGACTGGTCCTCTACGTTGAATAGCGTGGGAGACAAATAGTAAATGGTAAATGATTAAATGGTAAATGGATAATACCAAATGGTAAATGGAGATAATACCAAATGGTAAATGGTAAATGATTAAATGGTAAATATCATGATGAATCTAAAGTTTCGCTTAACTCTCCTCAACTTCCTTGAGTTTGCAGTATGGGGAGCTTATCTGACCTCAATGGGCACCTACCTAGCCGGAGTAGGCTTGGGCTCCCATATCGGCTGGTTCTATTCCGTGCAAGGCATCGTCAGCATCTTCATGCCGGCTCTGATGGGCATCCTGGCCGACCGCTGGATGGAAGGGCAGCGCGTATTGAGTCTCTGCCACGCGTTTGCCGGCCTCTTCATGATAGCTGCATCATTCTATGGCTATCAGGCAGGCGATGCCGTCCAGTTCAGCACGCTTTTCTCGCTTTACTCGCTCTCCGTCGCATTCTTCATGCCAACCATCGCTCTCAGCTATTCCGTAGCATACTCTGCACTGGAAAAGGCAGGGTTCGACACCGTCAAAGCCTTTCCGCCAATTCGCGTCTGGGGAACCGTCGGCTTCATCGTCACGATGTGGATTGTGGATCTTTGCGGGTTGCAGTCAACGCCGGGACAGTGGATGGTGAGCGGATGCCTGAGCCTGCTGATGGCTGCCTACGCGCTCACAATGCCTCGCATGCCTATCAATCAAGATGACAACAAGCAGAAAACTCTGTTTGAGGCACTTGGACTGAATGCGTTCAAGTTGTTCCTCAACCCTCGTATGGCAGTCTTTTTGGCCTTTGCGATGTTACTTGGCTTCTGCCTGCAAATCAGCAACGGCTATGCAAATCCTTTCATCACCAGCTTCGGCAGCGTAGCGGAGTACCAGGACACCTTTGGCGTCCAGCATGCCAATATCCTCATTTCCCTCTCGCAGGTAAGTGAGACGCTTTGCATCCTGCTCATTCCTTTCTTGCTGTCGCGCTTCGGCATCAAGCGCGTAGTGCTGATTGCCTTGCTGGGATGGGTGCTGCGCTTTGCCTTCTTCGGAATGGGCAACCCCGGCGACGGCGTCTGGCTTTTCCTGCTATCAATGATAGTCTATGGCGTCGCCTTCGACTTCTTCAACATCTCCGGCTCGCTCTTCATTAACCAGGAGACCGACGAAAGCATCCGCTCGAGTGCTCAGGGGTTGTTCATGATGATGACAAACGGACTCGGTGCCTTCGTGGGAACGCTGGTGGCTCAAGAAGTCATCAACAGCTATGTCTTCACGCCTCAGTCCCAGGGAGCAACAGGAGCCGAAATCATTGCCGGCTGGCAGACCAGCTGGTTCATCTTTGCAGGCTATGCTATGGTCGTTGCAATACTGTTCGCAATACTATTCAAGGATAAGAAGAAGGCGGCATGAAGGAAGAACGTTTCTTCTACGACCCGTTGCTCACCGGTGTGCTGCCTGCAGAAGAGGCACATCATGCCTCGAGAGTCCTGCGCCTTCAGTCGGGCGACGAGGTTCACCTCATCGACGGACGAGGCAACTTCTGTCGGGCAGAGCTGACGATTGTCTCGAACCACAGGGTGCAATACCGCATCCTCGAGCGCGAACCGCAGCAACCGTCCTGGCAGGGATATTTGCATTTAGCCCTTGCACCGACCAAGATGATGGAGCGCGTGGAGTGGTTTGCCGAGAAAGCTACAGAGATTGGGTTCGACGAACTGACTTTCCTCGACTGCCAGTTCAGCGAACGTCGGGTCGTAAAGGAGGAACGCATCGACAAGATACTCGTTTCAGCCATGAAGCAAAGCCACAAAGCCCGGAAGCCCGTCCTCAACGGAATGACAGACTTCGGACGCTTCGTCGGGCAGGAACGCGAAGGCGACAAGTTCATCTGTCACTGCCACGAGAGTTCTGTCGGTTCCCCTCTTCTCTTCGATGTCTTGCGTCCCGGCGTGCCTGCCACCGTGCTCATTGGCCCCGAGGGAGACTTCAGTATCGACGAGGTGCAGTTAGCTTTGCAGAACAATTACAGGGAAGTATCGTTGGGGAAAAGCAGACTCCGGACGGAAACAGCAGCACTCGTTGCCGTCCACATGATGCATCTTAAGAATATATTATAATAATGTGTATATTATGAGGAACAAGTATTTCATCGCACTTGCCTGTCTGCTGCTTGCCGGAATTACAGTTTGGTGGTTCCTGCGCGACAGCGACAAGGCTCGGAACATTCTGCCGCAAGAGGCGACGGCTGTAGCTGTGGTCGAGCCTTCCGAACTTCTGGATGGACTTGGCCTTGACCCGACCAAAGTAGGCAAGCTTGTCTTTAACATGGATGATGTAGCCAAAGGAATCGACCTCACGAAACCCGCCTATATCTTCATGACGAAGAGCGGCTTTTCGGGCATTACCCTGAATGTCCGCAATGAAGAAAAGCTCCTGAAGGTCTTCTCATCGCTTGGATTGGCAAATGAAGAGAAGAATGGCTTTCAATGGGTTGGGAGTAACGACATCGTCGGTTGCCTCGACAGCGACAAGATGTTGCTTTGCATAGCTGCGGAAGCAGAGCAGGATGCACTTAGGAATGACTTGGAAAGACTGATGAAGCAAAGTCGTCAGGACATGCCTCTGCTCGAAAGGGCCAACAGGCAAAAGGGGTTCCTTCGCCTGTGCGCTTCCCTGAGCAGTCTGCCCAAGAGCCAGCTGCCGCGGGGTTACGACGCTTCCGGTGCATTCGTCAGTGCAGCGATGGCAGTCGGGAATCAGGACATCACACTCTCCGCAAGGATTGAGGACGAGAACGGGAAGCCTTATTCCGGCAGACTTGCAGGAGAAGAGCTGCTGCAGCCCATACAAGGCTCAGTGCCGACGATTCTTCCCGACGATGCATTTGCTTGGTTCTGTCTGGGCATCAAAGGCGAGCAGTTGCTGAGAATCCTTCGCAGCCGCAGTCCGCAGCTAAGTTCAACACTGATGGCCCTGAATGTGGCTTTCTTCGATGCCGACTTACTGCTGAAAGCCATTGACGGCGATGTAATCTTTATGCTGCCAAAGGCCGACTTTACCCAAAGAGAGATGCTTGTCACAGCTCACATCTCCAATTCCGATTTCTTGAAAGAAGCCAAAGATTGGAACACCACTTCTACTCAAGGCGGGATGAGCTTGCGGAAGAGAGGCGAGGCAGATGACTATGTCTTTACCTTCCGAAACGAGAAACTGTACTTTGGCGTCCGCGGGGAAATGCTTTACCTGTCATCCTCTGAGCGATTGGCCGACCGGATTCTTCAGGAGTCGGAACAAGGTTCGCTCCAGCCGATGGCGGCAGGCAAGTACTTGTGCGGGACGGTCGATGTAGGGAAGCTACTGAAAGACAACCCTGCCGCAACTCTTCTGCTGGCAGCAGTTCCGCCGGTTGCAAAAGCTGTCAGAGCTTTGGACAAGTTCGAGGTGACGTGTCCGACGTCTCAGAGCATCGAGTTGAGGCTGAAGACAAACGAGCCCGTCAAGGAAATTATGTCAAGCCTATGGTGACAACTGACAGGAGAATGAATGCAATAACACTCGATAACATCTTGCCCCTGGTTTTTCTGAAGAGGACAGACATCCAGAGCGACATTTGGCGAAGACAGGTTACGCTGGAAAGGGGCAATACCTACCTCGTCGAAGCTGCCAGCGGAACGGGCAAAAGCTCACTCTGCAGCTTCATCATCGGCTATCGCAATGATTTCGACGGCACAATCCGCTTCGACAATCGCGACAGCCTTGAACTGAGGCCGGGGGAGTGGACGGAGCTTCGACAGCGACACATCAGCATGCTCTTCCAGGAGCTGCGCCTCTTCCCCGAACTCACGGCGATGGAAAACATAGAAATAAAGAACACGCTGACCCGCTTCAAGGAGAAGAAGGAAATAGGACAGTGGTTCGAGGCACTCGGCATTGCCGACAAGATGCAGTCTCCCATCCGCCTGATGAGCTTCGGCCAGCAACAGCGCGTCGCCCTCATCCGCGCCCTTTGCCAGCCCTTTGACTTCCTCCTGGCCGACGAACCCATCTCGCACCTCGACGATGCCTGTTCCGCTCAGATGGCCGCCATCATGCAGGAAGAGGCGCGAAGGCAGGGAGCCGCTATCGTCGTCACCAGTATTGGCAAGCACTTGCCCTTGTCCTACGATAATACATTCAGGCTATGAGACTTGTATGGAAACTTCTGCGCCGGCACATCAGTCTGCCGCAGCTTGCCGGCTTCTTCTTTGCCAATTTGCTGGGGATGCTCATCGTGATGCTCAGTCTTCAGTTCTACCTCGACGTGAAGCCCGTACTCAGCGAGGAAGACGGCCTTATCCGCCCCGACTTCCTTATCTTGAACAAACGCATCTCTGCCCTGAACACGATAGGACTCAATTCCGCAGGCACCTTCTCGGAAAGGGAGCTGGAAGAGCTGCGAAGCCAACCGTTTGCAAAGAGGGTAGGGACCTTCACGTCCAGCCAATACAAAGTCGGGTGCAGCTTCGGCCTTGAAGGGGTGGCGCAGATTGGAACGGAGATGTTCTTCGAGAGCGTGCCCGATGCCTTTGTCGATGTCGATATGCAGAAGTGGCATTTCAGTCCGGGCGATGCTTTCGTGCCTATCATCCTGCCGCGCACCTATTTGGCTATCTACAACTTCGGCTTTGCCCAGAGCCAGAACCTGCCTAAGCTGTCCGAGGGAATTGTGGGGATGGTCGATATGACCGTCTCGATGCGGGGCAACGGCATGAACGAATACATGAAGGCACGCGTGGTAGGCTTCAGCTCGCGGCTCAACACCATCCTTGTGCCCGAGGACTTCATCCGCTGGAGCAACGCCCGCTATGCACCCGATGCCGACACTTCGCCCACGCGCATCATTCTCGAAGTAACCAATCCTGCCGACGACGACATACTGAGCTACCTCAATGCTCACGGCTACGAGCAGGAAGTGGATAAGCTCGATGCCGGACGAATAACCTTCTTCCTCCGTATCACAGCCAGCATCGTAATGGCAGTCGGACTGCTCATCAGCCTGTTGAGCTTCTACATCCTCATGCTCAGCATCTACCTGCTCGTCGAGAAGAACTCCGAGAAGATGCGCACCCTTCTGCTCATTGGCTACAGCCCGGCTCGCGTGGCTCTGCCCTATCAGCTGCTCACTTCGGGCATGAATGCTGCCATCCTTCTGCTCGCCACAGCCGCACTGTGCGTCTCTCGCGCGTTCTACATGCAGAAGCTTCTGGCCGTATTCCCCCAGATGTCTGGCGGAAGCCTTCTCTGTGCGTTAGCTGTCGGCTGCTCGCTTTTCGCCTTCGTCAGCATCGTCAACATCATAATGATTCGTCACCGTATCAACAGAATCTGGCAAAACAAAGACTAATGGAAGAACTCAAGAGACTATACCGCGAAGCTACCGGACTCGAGGTGGCAAAAACCGAAGAACTGCCAGGAGCGGGGAGCAACCGCCACTATTACCGACTGCACGGAACGGACGGCAGCACCCTCATCGGAGCCATCGGAACCAGCCGCGACGAGAATCATGCCTTCTGCTACCTGGCAGCCCACTTTGTACGTGCCGGGCTGCCTGTACCGCAGGTGATAGCAGAGAGCAGGGACGGGCTGCGCTACCTGCAGACCGACCTCGGGGACCTCTCGCTCTTCGATGCCCTGAAGGGCGGACGCAAGGCTGGCGGACGTTACAACGCCCGTGAACGCGAATTGCTGCGCCGCACCATTGCTGCACTGCCTTCCTTCCAGATTCGCGGAGCTCGCGGCCTCGACTTCACCCATTGCTATCCGCAAGCCGCGCTCGACGAGACCAACGTCCTCTTCGACCTCAACTATTTCAAATACTGCTTCCTTAAAGCTACGGGGCTTGACTTTCACGAACTGAAGCTCGAAGCCTCCTTCCAGCTTCTGGCACGCGACATCGTCTCCATTCCTGCCAGCGCCTTCATGTACCGCGATTTCCAGGCACGCAACGTCATGCTCGATGCCGAAGGGAATCCCTACTTCATAGACTTCCAGGGAGGACGTCGCGGCCCTGTCCAGTACGATGTAGCCAGTTTCCTCTGGCAAGCCTCGGCACACTACCCGGGGAAGTTGCGCCGCCAGCTCATCGACATCTACCTGCAGAGCCTCAAGCAGTATCAGGAAGTCAACGAGAAGCAGTTCCGCGAAGGGCTGCAGCTCTGCGTACTCTTCCGACTGCTTCAGGTACTCGGTGCCTACGGTTTCCGCGGGTACTTCGAGCGCAAGCGGCACTTCCTCGACAGCATCCCGCCGGCAATGGACAACCTGCGCGAGCTGCTCAGCGAAGGCGGCTGCCCCTATCCCTACCTCAGCGAAGTGCTCTCGAAGCTCGTCTGCCTGCCGCAGTTCGCTCCGCAAAAGCCGGAACCGGTACGCCGTGCCGACGGCCTCCGCACTACCGACCTGAACCCCTACAGCGCTCACCCGCAGGACGGACCGCCCACCTTCAGCCGCTACGACGGACGCGGCCCCCTCGTCGTGCGCATCTTCAGCTTCTCCTACCGGAAGGGTATTCCCGAGGACACGAGCGGCAACGGCGGAGGCTACGTCTTCGACTGCCGCAGCACCCACAATCCCGGACGCTACGAACCCTACAAACAGCTGACCGGCCTCGACGAACCCGTCATCCGTTTCCTCGAAGACGACGGCGAAATCCTCACCTTCCTGGAGAGCGTCTATCGCCTGGCTGATGCCCACGTCCGTCGTTACATTCAGCGAGGCTTCACCAGCCTCATGTTCAGCTTTGGCTGCACGGGAGGCCAGCACCGCAGCGTCTATAGCGCTCAGCACCTGGCGGAGCACATCCACTACAAGTTCGGCATCGAGGTTCACGTCTGCCACCGCGAGCAGGGTATCAGCAGCGTCTTTCCTGCCGCACGCGCCATGATATTCGCTGCCGGTCTGGGCACACGCCTCAAGCCTCTCACCGACACAATGCCCAAGGCCCTTGTTCCAGTCTGCGGCAAGCCCCTGCTGGAACACGTCCTCACGAAGCTCAAGCAGTCCGGCATCTACGATGTCGTCATCAACGTCCACCACTTTGCCGACATGATAGAGGACTGGGTCAACCAGCATCCAATGGACATGAACATCTTCTTCAGCGACGAGCGCGACGGCCTGCTCGAGACAGGCGGCGGCATCAAGCACGCTGCACCTCTGCTGCGCGATGCTCTGGACGGCTTCCTCATCTGCAACGTCGATATTCTCAGCAATGCGGACCTCCGTGCCCTCTCCGAGGCCGGACGGAAGGGAGGAAACGCGGCCACACTGCTCGTCAGCGAGCGCGAGACGCAGCGCTACCTGCTCTTCGACGACGACATGCGGCTCGTGGGCTGGACCAATGTTGCTACGGGCGAGGTGCGCAGTCCCTATCCCGGCCTCGCGCCCCACCTTTACCGCCGCTACGCATTCGCCGGCATACACTACATGAACCCACGGCTCTTCCGGTACTTCGACGAACAGCCCGACCGCTTCAGCATCATTGATTTCTATCTCTCCGTCTGTGACCGCGAACCCATCTACGGCCACCTCCAGCCTGGCCTCCGCCTCCTGGATGTCGGAAAGACTTCCACGCTCTCTGTCGCCGAATCTTTCCTCTCGGAGATAAAGGGGCAATGAGACAGTCCGGCACCATCATCCTCTCGTCCATAGAAAAAACGACTCGCGAGCTTATGACCAACGACTCACGAGCTTATGGCCAACGACTCGCGAGCTTATGACCAACGACTCGTGAGCTTATGGCCAACGGCTCGTGGAGTCGGAAGTTCCGCCGTGCTGATATGTTAACCTGACTCCCCAAATGAGCCGGTTCGTCTAAAGAAAACTTAAAATCCTCCTGAAAGTGAACTGTTATTCATGTATTTTGCTTATCTTTGCAGACAAAAACACATATTAACCTATGAAAAAGTACTTTACCTATGCAGCCTTAATAGCTGCAACAATGCTTGCCGCTGCCTGCGGCAACAAGAACGAAGAGGAAGCAACGAGCGAGAACGTTCCTGAAGAACCGACCACCGGCATCAGCATTGCCTACGTCGAACTGGACACCCTGATGAGCCAGTACCAGCTCTACAAGGACTATAGCGAGGTGCTCACCCGCAAGGGTAACAACATCCAGAAGACGCTGGCACAGAAGCAGCGCACTCTGGGAAGCCATGCTGCCGCCGTACAGAAGAAGTACGAGAGCAACGGCTTCACCACCCGCGACGAGGTAGAACGCGCTCAGGCCTCGATAGAGAAAGAACAGCGCGACCTGGCAGAGCTGGCCGACCGCCTGCAGAATGATTTTGCTATGGAGCAGGCACGCATCAACGAAGAGGCTCGCGACAGCATACAGTCGTTCCTGCGCCGCTACAACAAGACAAAGAAGTACGACTACGTCCTGGTCAAGGCCGGCGACAATCTGCTTATTGCAAACCCGAAGTACAACATCACAAACGATATCGTTAAAGGACTGAATAAACGATACAAGATTAAACCTGAAGTGGCTGAGCAGATTAAGAGCATAAAAGAAAGCGAGGATTAAACTTCTGCTTGAAAAATTGTTGATAACTTCCCTGCCAAAAATTTGCGTCTTTCATGCTTTTCTCGTACCTTTGCAGGCATGATTGAACTTTCAACACACATTGAATATCTGCTCCTCTGCCGCGAGGAGGTGAGCGTGCCCGGGATTGGCACCTTCACTGTCAGGGAGATGAGCAGCCGCAGGGTAGATGACGAAGGTATCTTTCTTCCTCCCTACCGCACAGTCTCCTTCCGATGGGACAGCAATGAGGCCGGCGAGGAATTCATAGCATCGCTCTCCAAGCTCCACGGCCTCTCGCTCCACGAAGCCCGCATCATGTGCGTGGAGTATGCCGACGAGCTTCAGCAGGCACTGGCCGACGAGGGCTCGTTCCCCATAGGGAGTATGGGCTACATGATTTCCGAACCGGAAGGCAGTCAGCCACGCTTCGTGCCGCAGCAGGCAGGCATCGCCTCGCCGACGTACTACGGGCTGGACGCGCTCCCCTTCGCCAAGCTGTCGGGCAACATACGCCAGGGGAGGGACAAGGAGCAGAAGAGAAGACGGACACGCGTGACAAGCTTCCATGCAGAGCCGGAGGCCATCGTCATCCGCATCAACAGGCGCCTCTTCAACTACGTGACCGCCGTAGCAGCCTCCATCGTGCTCTTCTTCACCTTCACTTCGCCTTACGGCAATCCCACCATCGACGGAGAGAACCGGAAAGCCGACACAGAACTGATGCTGGCCCCGAGGATCGTCAGCACGCCCAAAGTCACCCGGTCCTCCGAACCGAAGGTAGTCCCCGAGAAAGAAGTGAGCAGCGCCGCCCCCGAGTCCGAGGTCATGTCCGACACTCCGGCCCAGGCAGAGGCAGCAGACAGGGCAGAAGCTCAGGCATCTCCAGCAACGAAGCCATACGTCATTGTGCTGGCAAGTGCCATCAGCAGGAAGAATGCCGTCAGCTTTGCCGACAAGCTGCAGCAGATGGGCTACGAGGCGATGGCTTGCGAGTGCGACGGTATGGTGCGAGTAATCGTTCCCGGCTTTGCCACACAAGAAGATGCGTATGCCGAAATCCGACGTATGAAGGCTGCCGACAGCGACCTCTCAAACGCCTGGCCTTACCGCTTGAAGCAACAGCCGAAGAAGTTGGAGTAGGGAAGTTAAAGAAGTTGGAACTATGAAGAAGATTCGTTGCCCCAAGTGCAACAGCTATACGATTTTCGACGAGACGCGCTATGAGCCAGGCCAGCGTCTCGTCTTCGTCTGCGAGCAATGCAACAAGCAGTTCGCCATAAGGATAAATCCCGAGAGGCAGGCAGCGAGGAACATGGGGACCGTCATTGTCGTAGAGAATGCCTTCCACTTCCGTCAGGAGATACCGCTGGAGATGGGCGACAACGTGTTTGGACGTTTCGTGCGGGGCACCGGCATCAACAAGCCCATTGAGACCGTTGACCCCAGCGTCGATACACGTCACTGCATCATCCGTGTTCAGCGAGCTGGGAACGGCGAGCTGGAGTACATCCTGCGCGATGCCCCTTCCGGCACCGGCACGTTCTACATGAATCAGATACTGCGCAACCAGGACCGCATACGGCTCGCAGACGGTGCTGTCATCACCATCGGAGCAACAACGCTCATACTGAAAGCCACTCCCTCTGACCCTCAATGAAGCTACGCTATCTCGCCACTGACCTCGACGGCACGTTGCTCACCTCGGCCAAGACCATCTCGCCCCGCAGCCGGGAGGTCCTCGCCCAAGCACAAAGAAGCGGAATGACCCTTATCCTTGCCAGTGGCCGACCGCTCTACAGCATCCTCCCTTTTGCCGAAGAGCTCGATATGCAGAAGTACCGCGGCTTCATCATCTCCTTCAACGGAAGCCTCGTCTGGGATTGTGCCGGGGGAAAGGCCATCATGGAGCAGACCATTCCCCTCAGCCTGATTCCCGACCTCGTGGCTGCTGTCGGTGACGGGTTCCACATCCACGGATACAAGGGCAACAGCATCGTCGTTCAGGGCCAGCCCGACGAATGGTCGCACTACATTGCCCGGGCCAACAAGATGCCGCTGACGGAGACCGACGACTTCGTGAAGACCATCACCGAAGCGCAGCACAAATGCCTCGTCACTGGCTCTCCGCGAAGGCTCTGGCACCTGGAACGCCGGATAGGACGGCAGTTCGATGCCTCCCTGAGCATCTGCCGCAGCGAGCCTTTCCTGCTTGAAATCATGTCGAAGGGTATCGACAAGGCCAAGGCCCTCCGTTGGCTCCTGAACAGGGTGGGGGGCAGTCCCGAGGAGCTGATGTGCTGCGGCGACGGCTACAACGACCTCGGCATGATGCAGCTGGCTGCCGTTTCCTGTGCTACAGCGGGTGCAAGGAAGCCGGTCAAGAAGGCTGCCACTATCGTCACGCAAAGCAACGACCGCGACGGGGTTGCCGTCGCGGTCGCTGAATACTTTCCTTTTACTTCGTCATGACCCATCCGAGCTTCAGGCCCGTGTAGCTCTGCAGGATGGACGAGAGGGAACCGGCTGTCTTGGCACTGATGGAAGTGGCAACGCTGAGAAGCTTGTCAGCCTCGAAGAGCATAAGGAGCTGTCCGCCCTGAACGGAAACGGTGCAGCTGAGCGAGGCCAGGCCGAGCACGCCGGTCAGCGTCATCTTGTTTGTGCTGGCATCGTAGGTGTAGGTCCCGGGCCACGATTTGTTTCCAAGGGCCAGGGTGCAGGAGTTGTCGGAGTTCAGCACCAGGGTCGAGCTGCCAGGCGTGAAGCCAAGTTTCTGCAGCTGAGTGCCGAGCTTCTGCTCCAGGTTGTTCGAGACCACCTGCCCGCCTATCTGCGAGAGGATGTTCTCGCTCTCGAAGACCACCTTGGGCCCCGAGTAGGTCCAGGTACCGGTGAGCGTCTGCTGCGATGTCGTGCCGCCCAGGATGCTGGAGAGCACCGTGCCGAGCAGTCCGCCGCCGGACTGTCCGAGGACACCCTCGATCACATTGCCCGTGGCAGCTGTGGTTGAGGTAGCAGTGGTGCCCGTCGTGCCGAGCCCGCAGGATGCGAGAGAAAGACTTGCAGCCAGGACGGCTGCGAAAGAGCGAATTGTTTTCATATCTTTTTTGTGAATGTGTGTTGATGTTTGTTGCTTGTTCAGTCTAACGACGCTGCAAAGTTACGAAGTATTTCCGAACCCTGCAAGATATTCCTAAGGTTTTTCAGGTTTGAAGGATGTCGGAGAAGGGATAGCGGACAGACACAAATAGATGTTTTTTGTGCAAAAGAGGTGCATATTCGAGGAATTCTTTATATCTTTGTGGTCGATTTAAGTCTTGTTCTATGAAGAAATGCAGTTTAATGGGAAGTATAAGAACTCATTTGAGGCATATTGTTTGGTGTGCATCGATGATGCTGATGTTGCTTCCGTGTAAAGCATTAGCCAACGATGAGGGCGACAATCTGGTGGCTCAGGCAGACAGCCTGTACGCCATGCAGCAATATAAGGAGGCACTGGCCGTAGCCCAAAAGGCACTGCCCTTGACACGAGGGACGGACAGCGAGGCCGATTGCCTGAACCTCCTGGCCATCATAAACATCCGCCTCTCCGACTACATGGAGGCCGCTCGCTATGCCAAAGCGTGTTACGCTATCGACAAGGAGAGCGGCGACCCCGACATCATGTCGTCGAGTCTGAACACCCTGGCAGCCATCTATATGGGTGCCAATCAACCGAAGGAGGCCGAACAGTATGTGCTGAAGGGCATTGAGATGGCCGAGAAAGCAAGCAATCCCGGCAGGATGGCTGTGCTGCAGGCCATGGCGTCAGAAGTATATCATGCACAGGGCAACGACAAGGAGGCCCTTCCATATATAGAGAAAGCCTACGACCTCGACACGCAAATGGGCAACGAACAGCGCGCCATGGTGCGTCTGGCACAGAAGGCATCTGTCCTGATTGGCCTGCACAGGTATCAGGAGGCCGAGGAGACGCTGCAACATGTCATACCATACCTGCGGCAGACATCCGACCTCCATTCCCTGGGCATTGCACTCAACAAGATGGGCATGACCATACTCTCGCAGGACCGCGAGAAGGAAGCAGCCCTCTATTACCGGGAGGCAGCAAACATATTCCGACAAATGGGCGACCCCTACAACGAGGTTCAGGCGCAAAGAGGACTCTACGAGTGTCTCTGGAAGAATGAGCCTGCCGAGGCCAGGCGCAGCCTGAAGCGGTTTGAGACGCTGAAGGACTCTCTATATAATAATGTGTCGGCAGAGACGCTGGCCCGATACAATGCCGAATTCGGTAATGAGTGGCTGAAGATAGAGAACCACGAGCAGCGACGTACCAAGATGTGGGTCATCCTTTTGGCATCCGTACTTGCCATGATGGTCCTTGTTGTCTGGTGGCTGATGCGGCGCAGGCAGCAGCGTCAGGCACGCATCAATGCCGAACTGAGCAGCCATATCAGCGAACTAAGCAGGAAATATGACTTGCTCAGCGAGCACTACGACCACGCCATCGCATCGTCGGGAGAGCGCGACGAGAGCACCGAACTGACTGCCAGCGACAGGGAGTTCCTGGAACGTGCCATCAATACCGTCAACAAGCTAATCCACGAGGGTCAGCCCGACGCCAACCGGTTGGCGGAGCAAATGGGCATGAGCCTCTACCAACTTCGCCAAAGACTGACAAGCATCACCGGCGACAATCCGCAGGAGTTCATCTCCGACATACGCATGCGCAAAGCCCGTCATCTGCTGGACAAGCATCCGGAAATGAACGTCTCGGAGATTGCCACGCTGTGTGCCTACAATGACACCCCCAACTTCACGCGAGCCTTCAAGAAAAACTTCGGCCTCACACCGACGCAGTATCTCGACCAGCGGAAGGAGTCGAAGTCCAAAGGCCTGTAGCCAGCGGCGTTATCATCTGCTTTACATACAAGAAAAGCCCCCGAAACAAGCAATTTCGGGGGCTTTCTCGTGTGGGACTGAATAAAATGATAAGACTATTTAACGAAATGATAACGCTTGAACAGCCATTTCATCGTAACTTTGCGGCAGGAATTTGCATGAACCCTAACGCTTGCAGAATGGCAAAAACGAAATATCAGGAGAGGGCTACCGACTATGCCCACGAGTACTTGGAACGGTTGCTCAAGATGGAGGACACCTGGGGCAAAGGCCCCGACAGCAGCAGGAACGAACAGGCCGCGAAGAGACATTCGGAAGAGAGAACAGGAAAAAGCAACAATAATAAATAATGTACTTAAACCTATTAATTGTTTCTATCATGAAAATTCAAACATTACCCATCAGATGGCTGGCTATTGCTCTTCTGTCAGCAGCAGTCATCCTTCCCCAGAGCCTTCGGGCACAGGACTTCACGCCCGACATGTTCCCCGGCCAGTCGCCGGACCGAACCAGCTTTGTCGTTTCGGCAACGGTCAACGTAGGCGACTTCGGCAAGTGTCCCAACACCAAGAGCTTCGTCACGGCCATCAGCTCTTCCGACGAGTCAGTTGTAAAGGTCTATAACGAGAACTACTACTCCGCAGTCCTCATGGTGGGAGTGGGCACTGCCGACGTAACCTACACGGAGACCATGTTTTCCGTTGGCGAAAATGGCATCATCAATCCTGACGGCCCTTCTACCACTCACACCATCCACTACACGGTGAAGGAGGGCATTCCTACGGCGTACTGGGAGTACCAGGGCGAGCCTGTCACGACATATCGTGTCGTTTGGCAGGGTCAGGACTGGGGTGCTGTCAGTTCCCCCGAGCCCAGAGTCATAGTAAAGGACTTGGCCACCGACAGGTATGGACAGCCTTACATGCAAGAGAAGTGGGTCGGCATGATGCAACTCAGCTTTGAGTCGTCCAACCCCGAGGTGGCTACGGTTTCTATGCGTGGCGTCTCACCCGTCGGCTATGGCAAGGCCACCATTACCTGCACTTGGCCTGGCACAGTGCTCTGGGAACCGGTATCTATCTCTTACGAGGTGTCTGTCGAGGCACCAAAGCAGAATGTCTATGTGAACTTCTACCAGACCGAGGTGACAGGCTTCGTGGGCGAGTCGATGTCTGCCCTTCCGAATGTTCAGATGCTCACCATCGATCGTTGGCAGTCGGAAAACCCGGAGGTGGCTTCTGTTGACGAGCAGACTGGCCAGGTAAGCTTCCTCTCGAAGGGCACGACACGCATCTTCGCCTATGTCAACGAAACGGAAGAGCACTATGCCGCCACGGGCTACTACACTGTTACCGTGAAGAAACGCACTCCGGAGTTCTCGTTCAGCGAGTCTGTTGCATACGGAGAGCCCAACGTGCCGTTTACGCATCCTGCGCTGAACAACCCCAACAACCTGCCCATTGACAAGTGGGGCTGCAGCGATACCAAAGTGGCTGAAATCGACGAGGCTACCGGAGAGGTGACGGTGAAGGCAGTCGGTGATGCCTTTATCTCCTGCGAGTCCTTCGGCAACGAGACTTACGAGGCAGCCACGGCAAGCTATATGCTGCACGTCACCAACATTGATGTCAGAGTGATGGGCATCGAAGTGACAAGCCTCAATGCTGACGACATCCTGGGCGACGGCTCGAAGAAAGTGACCTTCGACAAGCAGACACGCACGCTGACCCTGAACAACTGGATGGTCGATGCCACTGGCATAGGTGATCCGAATGTCAGGACACGTATCATCTGGAATCACAGCAAAGAGCCGCTTGTCATCAATCCCATAGGCGAATGTTCCATCATCAATGCCGACGGATGCATCGTCTCCATGTCGGGGGCACTCATCTTCATGAGCGAAAGCAAAGACGGCAAACTGACGCTGACAGCCAACGAAACCACTCAGTCGATTGCAGTTCAGGCTAATGCCGTCAAAGTTCATGAGTGCGACGTCACGGCCATCGGCTCGGTGGTAGGCATGAAACTCGGCGAGCTCACCGTCTCCAGGCAGAGCCACATCTATGCGGAGGCTACAGGAGCCAACGCATACGCTGGCCTCGTGTGCAGCAAATTCGTGATAGCCGACGAGGGCATTCAAATTCTGACCCCCGGCGTACACTATGAGGTGTCTAAGAACGGATTCTTCGATGATGAGAAGAACACGGTGGCATCGAAAGTGGTAGAGATAGGCAAGGTGCCTGTGACGGTGCCCGACAAGGAGGAGACAATCATACAGTTTAACCTGACATCGCCCGACGAAAGCGAATCCGTCGTGTTCAGCTCCTCAGCCAACGACACCTTCAACGAGGAAACAGGCCAGCTGGAAATCTCCACCTCGCTGACCGACGAGCAAGTGGCGACAGCCTTAGAGACGCTCATCCCGGGTTCCAGCGCCTGGATGGCCATGCTGCCCGGCTCATTGGTGCTCGACATCCCGAGCGGAAAGGGAACGATTTTGGTCAACTGCCTGACACTTCCCGGCTACACGCTGAACATCATGATAGAAGGCCAGGGAACTGTCAGCATCACGCAGGCTACGTTTGATTGGGCAATGGTTTCCTACGACGTTGCAACCCCGACACATGTTGTCATCTATCTCCATGCAATCTCTTCGTCCGTCCGTGCTTTAACAGCACCCTTGAAGGGTTCCCAGAACCCGGTCGGCGCCTACATCAAAGCCGTTGCAGTAACACCCGACGGCGTTGCTACGACCATAGACGTCATTGAACAGGAAACGCCTGGAGATGGCAAGAACCTGCCAAACGGTAAATACATGATGAACGGAAAACTCCGTATCGTTCGCAATGGTCATGTCTATGACGTGACGGGCATAGAGGTGAAGTGAGTCTCTAAACACTAAACTCTACGTGAGTTCGACGAAATTAAATCAGAAGAGAGTAAGTTGATTATCAAACACTTTGACATCCTGTATTGATGGTTTCTTGGGGAAGTAGCAGTAGGCAGCACTGCTCCTAACAGGTTGCCCGCTGCCAGTGGCACTACTGCCGATTTTGCAGCCCGCTACTTATTGAAGGCCAAGATTTTTTTGTATAATTTTGCACCCACACTCGAGGAAACTCGGTGTGGGTTTCTTGTTTGCCCTTGACGCGGGTGGAGCCGAGACTTAAACCAATTGAGTAACAACAACATATTTAAACAGGTCGATAAGGAGCGACCGGTTGAGTGAAAGAGCGAAGGAAGTCTTGCAAGAACTCGGCCTTTTTTCATTCGTTGCCGACCCAGAATTCGTAGGGGAAGTCCTCCAACTCGGCCTTTGATGGCTCTGGATTGTCTTCTGTGGGCATCGGTATCTGATAGTGCTCCGTCGGGGCACCCATCACGATCAGATAGAGGTGTTTCAGCGTCTTACCCTCTGGCACCTCGAAACGCTCTGCATCGATGTCGCTGTATATCTCCTCGCCGTCGGTGGTGATACCCGTGAGAGCATGGAGATTGCTCACGCCCCTGACGGCAATCCGGATAGGTCTCTGGATATCCACCAGACTGTCGAGGAGGATGGCGTTGAAACCGTATTCCTCTGGGAACTGCTTCGGACGGTATCCGCTGCCCACCTTCATCGATTGTTTCCCCGTGCCATGCACCTCCGTATTAAAGGTGCAGGCATACTTGCGGGTCTCCTTACGGGCATGTTTGAAGTCGAAGTTCACCAGGTGCTGGTAGCCGCGCAGCATCTCACGGTTGAACTCGTCCTGCGAGAGTCCGTAGAGCCGCTTGTAGGTCATGACGGGGTCCTCGCCTATCCTGCCTTGACGGTAAAGCTCTGCGATTGACTTTCTTCCGTGCAGGTCGCTCCACCATTGGATGACGAAGGGCGAGTGATAGATATTGTCGGGATGGAGATAGGCCTTGTGGGTGAGCTGCTTAAAGGCCTCGAAGTGGTAGTTCTCATCCGTCAGCCAGTCGGGGTTCACCTGCCAGAGCATCCACTGCGAGGTCATCTCGTAGAAACCGCTGCCGCCCCAGGCGTCGCCCACCGAGTCGGCAAGTATCTGGAGCTGGAAGGAGTGACCGAGTTCGTGGGCCATGCAGTTCATCTTCTGGTCCTGTATGCGGTTGGGGGCCACCCAGAGCGCACCGATGAAGTTGTCGTAGGTGCCACCATAGGCCGTACCCTCGAGCGAGTACATCACCATCACCATCATCTTATACTGGTCGCATTTCGATCCTGGTAGCGAGAACTGAAGGGTGTCGCGGAAGAAGGTGTAGAACGACTGCACCCTGTCGCGCAGGTTCGCGAGGTTGAAGCCCATCGGTTTGCCTTCGAGCATGGGCGGATTGCTGGTATCAGGCCCGAAGCCGCGCTCCCACATCAGGATGAGGTCATCGGTCTCTATCGAGTGCTTCAGACTCCACTGCGAGGTGTCGGCCTGCAGATTCATCTTCCGCAGGTCCTCCGGGATATAGATCTTCTTGTTCTGTGCCTGCAGGCTCAAGCTCACCAAAGCGCCAGCCAGTAGTAATGCTGCTCTTTTCATATCGATATCAAATTAAAGTCCCATACTTTTTTGGAAGGCCAGTTGTGACGCATCAGGGTTTTCCACACAACGGATCATCCAGTTGGCCTTATCAATGCACAGTC
>CACWTR010000016.1 GCA_902763865.1 uncultured Bacteroidales bacterium
AGGTCAAGGCCGCCATTGACAGCTATGCTGAGATGTTGAAATGAACCGATTCACGTGCGAACCTGTGTTTTTCTGACTGCTAAAGGATAAAAAGACAGAATTATTTGGCTGGTGTTCAAGTTTTGTTTAACTTTGCAATGACATAAACGACTATTGCCCCATATAATAACCCTCTTAACTCCCCTCCATTCATCTCATGTCTCTGTTAATAATTTTTAAGTTGCTGGGCTCTTTGGCGTTGCTCATGTTCGGTATGAAATCCATGAGCGAAGCCCTCCAGAAGATGGCCGGCCCACAGTTGCGCCACGTGCTTGGCACGATGACCACGAACCGCATCACGGGTGTCCTCACGGGTATGCTGGTTACGGTGTCCGTACAGTCCTCCACCGCCACTACCGTCATGACGGTGTCGTTTGTCAACGCCGGTCTGCTGACGCTGGCTCAGGCCATATCCGTCATCATGGGAGCTAATATCGGCACGACGCTGACGGCTTGGATTATGGCTGTCGGCACAGCCGGCGGGGGCGAAGCCGCATCCTTCGACATCGGCTTCCTCTCCTACATCTGTTTCTTTATCGGCATCATCCTCATCTACATGAAGAAGCATCGCTACGTCGGCGACTTCCTGTTCGGCTTGGGTCTGCTGCTGCTGGGCCTGACCACGCTGAAGGCTACCGGCACGTCGATGGACATGGGCAACAATCCTGACGTGACAAACTTCTTTATGTCATTCGACCCCGATGCCTTCTCCACGACCATCATCTTCCTGCTTCTGGGCGGTGTGCTCACTTTCTGTGTGCAATCGTCGGCAGCCGTGATGGCTCTCACCATGCTGCTTTGCTCTACGGGGGCCATGCCTATCTATCAGGGTATTGCGCTGGTCATGGGCGAGAACATCGGCACCACCATCACGTCGAACCTGGCAGCGCTTTCGGCCAACACGCAGGCACGCCGTGCAGCCCTCTCCCACATGTTCTTCAACTTCTTTGGAGTATTCTGGATTCTGTTCGTGTTCCGTGCTTTCGTAGATGCCGTTTGCGGATTTGTAGGCTACGATGTGGAGATGACGAAGGAATCGGCAGGCGTGGCAGCATTCATGGCCAATGCCGGAAAGCTGAACTTTGTCCTGGCTGCGTTCCACACTTGTTTCAACGTAGCCAACACGTTCATACTTATCTGGTTCATTCCGCAAATTGAGAAGCTGGTATGCTGGATTATCAAGCCGAAGAAGGTTGACGAAGAGGAAGACTTCCGCCTGCATTTCATCACGTCCGGCATCATGAAGACTCCCGAACTGTCTGTGCTCGAAGCCCAGAAGGAGATTCAGGCATTCGCAGCCCGCATGCAGCGAATGTTCGGCATGGTTCAGGATTTGCTCACCCTCTCTTCTACCTCTGTCGGCAAGAAGAAGAACAACCAGGAGACAGAGTTCAACACCCTATATTCGCGCATTGAGAAGTACGAGAACATCTCCGACAACCTGGAACTCGAGATTGCCAACTACCTGGACCAGGTGAGCGATGCACACCTCTCCGACGACACAAAGGCCAAGATACGAGGCATGTTGCGCGAGATTTCCGAGCTGGAGAGCATTGGCGACAGCTGCTACAACATGGCCCGCACCATCAGCCGCAAGTATCAGGGGAAGGAGGACCACTTCAACGAGAGGCAATACAACCATCTCCACCAGATGATGGGACTCACGGACCAGGCCCTCACAAACATGAACCAGCTGATAAGCGGCAGGAAGGACTCCTTCGACGTGAACCGCAGCTACAACATCGAGCACGAGATAAACAACTTCCGCAATCAGCTGAAGTCCCAGAACATCATCGACGTCAACAACCATAAATACACCTATGCCGTCGGCACCATATACATGGACCTCATCAATTCCTGCGAGAAGCTGGGTGACTACGTGGTCAATGTCGTTGAAGCCCGCTCCGGCACCCGCATGCACAAATGAAAGAGAGCGCACCAAAATGAGGGATGAGGAAACGCAACGCGATGCGTCGGTTTGTTTCTCGCGAGAAACAACTGTCTTCCTCACGAGGTATAGCCGTTTTCCTCACGAGGAAAAAGCCGATACGTCGTGTCGTGTGTCACGCCTCCCCCTTTTGGACAACTCCCCACTGCCTGTATAAACACAAATAGAAAAAGAATCTGCGAAAGCAAAAACATTGAAATCTAAAACCGATATGAGGAAAATCGCACTCTGTGCCCTGCTGACCATCGTAGCCGCAGGATGCACAAGACCCACCCGTAACACATCTGGTTACCCCATCAGTCCCGTGCCGTTCACGGCAGTTCAAGTCGCCCCCAACTCCTTCTGGGGCCAACGCCTACAGGCCAGTCGCGACGTCACGATTCCGCTGGCATTCAGCAAGTGCGAGTCAGAACATCGCTATGACAACTTCCTGCAGGCCGCCGAGCACATCAGAGACACATCCAAGGTCATGCCCGTAACGATGGGATTCCCCTTCGACGACACCGACGCGTACAAGACGCTGGAAGGCGCAGCCTACCTGATGCAGACGCATCCCAATGCCATGATAGGCGGCAAACCTATTGACCGCTACTGCGACAGCGTGATAAGCATCATCGCCTCGGCGCAGGAGCCGGACGGCTACCTCTATACGGCCCGCACCATAAATCCAGAACATCCGCATGCATGGTCGGGCGCAAAACGATGGGTCGCTGTCGAGGACGGCTCGCACGAGCTGTACAACCTGGGACACCTTTGCGAAGCGGCTGTCGCCCACTACAATGCTACGGGCAAGCGCAACCTGCTGGACATAGCCATTCGTTTCGCCGATTGCGTATGTCGCGAAGTCGGTCCCAATCCGGGGCAGGCAAACGTCGTGCCCGGACACCAGATAGCCGAGATGGGCTTGGCTAAACTCTACATAGCTACCGGCGACCGCAAGTACCTGGAACAGGCCAAGTACTTCCTGGACCAGCGAGGAAAGGTGAATCCCGAATGGGAAAACATCGGGAACGGAGGCTACCGGGATGCCGAAGGCTACGTTCACCGCACGAACTATTACTCGCAGAGCTATAAGCCCGTGACGGAGCAGGACGAAGCCGTCGGCCATGCCGTCCGTGCAGGCTACATGTATGCCGGTATGGCTGATGTGGCTGCCCTGACCGGCGACACTGCATACTTCAATGCCATTGACCGCATTGCAGAGAACATTGTCGGGAAGAAGTACTACATCACGGGCGGCGTGGGTGCCACCGGCGACGGAGAACGCTTTGGCGACAACTACGAGCTGCCCAACCTCACAGCCTATTGCGAGACCTGCGCAGCCATAGCACAGGTCTATCTCTTCTACCGCCTCTTCCTGCTGCACGGAGAGAGCAAATACTACGACGTACTGGAGCGTACGCTCTACAACGGCGTCATCTCCGGCATCTCCATCGACGGCGGACGCTTCTTCTATCCCAATCCCCTTGAATCAAACGGCAGGTACGAGCGTCAGCCCTGGTTCGGATGTGCCTGCTGCCCTTCCAATGCTGCACGCTTCATCCCCTCGTTGCCACAGTATATCTACGCTACGAAGGATAATGCCCTCTACATTAACCTCTTTGCGAGCAACGAGATGACAACTAAGGTGAACGGCAAGGATGTCAGCATCAAACAGGAGACCAACTATCCGTGGGACGGCAATGTAGCCGTCACCATCGGGGAAGCCCCTTCATCGTTTGCCCTGAAGATACGCATCCCCGGATGGGTGAAGGGCGAAGTCGTGCCAAGCGACCTCTACAGCTACGCCGACGACAGGCAGCCCGGCTACACCATCGAGGTGAACGGAGAAGACGCCACCTCCGGCGGCATCCTCGAGGACGGCTACTTCGTCATCGACCGCAAGTGGCAGAAAGGTGACCGCGTGGATATACACTTCAGCATGGAACCGCGAATGGTCCGAGCCAACGAGCAGGTTGAGGCAGACCGCGGCAGAGTGGCCGTAGAGCGCGGACCGCTGGTCTATTGTGCCGAGTGGCCGGACAATACCTGCAATGTGCTGGACGCAGAGCTTGCAGCGAAGCCGGACTTCACGCTTGGAAAGACAACGATAGCCGGAACGGACATCGTCACCCTCTCCACCGACAGCCTCACCCTGATTCCCTACTATGCCTGGGCGCATCGCGGCCAGGGAAACATGGCCGTCTGGCTCCATGCTGCTTCGGCACAATGAGCACTTTCCAAAGACTTAAACAACAACTATGAAACGACATAAGGTCCTCCTGCAACTGCTTCTCCTGCTGCTGCCATGTGCTGTGCAGGCAGGCATTCCGGAAGGGTATTACAAAACTGCTGAAGGCAAGAAGAAGGCAGCGCTGAAAGCTGCCATGCACGACGTGATTGCGCCCCACAAGGCAATAGGGTACAGCAATCTGTGGCGCTCCTACGAGAGAGTGGATTATCTGGACAAGACGAATTCACAGGGACAACACCAGGTAATGGACTATTACAGCGACGGGATTCATTACTTCACGGGAAACGGCTCAGCCGTGAGCGGCATGAACAAGGAGCATGTGGCTCCACAAAGTTGGTGGGGGAAAGGAACCAGTATTGCAGTCGGCAGCGACCTCTTTCAAGTTCTTCCATCCGAGTCGAATGCCAACAGCGCGAAAGGCAACTACCCGCTGGGCAAGGTTACAGGCGAGGTCTCGTACCCCAACTCGGAGTCGGGAGCCAACTCGCGCATGAAGACGGGAAAGGATGCCAGCGGGAAGATGGTGTTCGAGCCTTGCGACGAATACAAGGGAGACTTCGCACGCATCTTCTTTTATGTGGCTACGTGCTATCCGGATGTCAATTGGCAAGAGTGTAGCGGTGTGAATGTGTCGTTCAGGAAAGAAGACTATCCGACCCTGAAGGCCGACATCCTGCCGATGCTGCTGCAATGGGCAAAGAACGACCCCGTCTGCGAATGGGAAATCACCCGCAACGAAAGAGTCTATGCGGAGCAAGGCAACCGCAACCCCTTCGTTGACTTCCCCAGCCTGGCCGAGTACATTTGGGGCGACAGCATCGACTATGCCTTCTCCTTGGATGGCTCGTCTCATGGCGGAGGCCCCGACATCGACCCGACACCGCAGTTTGCTACGCTGCTCGACTGCTCGATGAGGTCGGGTCTCGCTCCCTTCTTCGTCCGTACCTACGACGGATGCGACGGTGCCGTCTGGACGAGCAGCTCACAGTATGGAGCCAAAGCCAATGCCTTCAGCATCCCCGGGAAGGAAGCAGACGAATACCTGATGGTCAACCTCGACCTTACGCACGTTTCGACAGCGACTCTCACCTTCCAGCATGCCACGGGCTATAACAAGACAGAGCAGGTGAAGGACACATACTTCCAAGTACTTGTCAGCGAGGACTACGACGGAGTACCCGAGGACGCAACGTGGCAGATGCTCGATGCCGTCTTCCCGCCTCTTCCGGCAGGCGGCGGCTTCACCAGCTTTGTCTCTTCGGGCGACATAAATCTGTCAAGCTACAGCGGGAAGAACGTCACCTTGGCTTTCCGCTATCTGAGCAACAGCTCTGCATCATACTGCTGGGAAGTGAGGGATGTGAAGGTGACGGCCTACACCGTGCCGGACCGTCTGCCCTTCATTGCCGATGACGAAGGCGAATCCGGGAGCAACAAGTGGTCGGATGGCAAATGCTTTGACCTTACGGGCAGGCAAATTCCCCAAGGCACGAAGGGTATTGTCATCAGAAATGGAAAGAAGATTCTGCAAAAATGAAGAAGTCGGAAGAAGTTAGCGGAAGGTGTCTCGCACTCCTGATTGGGCTCCTGCTGTCTTCGCTCATGTCAGCATCAGCCCAGTCTCTTCTCTCTCAAGGGAGTGGGGCAGGGGAGGAAGCCTTCTACCGTAAGGCGGAAGGACTGCGCGGCGTTCAGCTCAAGGCTGCCCTCCACGACCTCATCCAGCCGGGCCGCGTGCTCGACTATGGCGGTGGCGCGGACAAGACCTGGAGCGGCTTCTGGCTGACAGACCAAATGGAGGACATGCAGGTGCGTGACCGCTATAGCAACACCGTCCGCCATCTCAATCCCGACATGAGTGCCGTTTCAGGCATGAACATCGAGCACATCTGGGCCAACAGCTGGTGGGGGCACATAAAGAACAATGCCTATTGCGACCTCTTCAACCTGTATCCCTCCGATGCCACTGCCAACGGGCGCAAGAGCAACAACCCCATCGGTGTCGTGGATGGCATCGTGAGCTTCGACAACGGCGTGACCAAGGTGGGCAAGAGCAGCAGCTATCGTGCCGACAGCCTTATCACCGCCTGGGAGCCTGCCGACCAATGGAAGGGCGACTTCGCGCGTACATATTTCTATATGGCTACTTGCTACAGCCACATGACTTCCCTCTGGACGACGACGGAAGGACTGCTGACCGTCGAGCCCGACAGTCCTCTTCTGATGCGCCCCTGGGTTTACAACCTGATGCTGGAGTGGGCTGAGGCTGACCCGCTCGACGAGATAGAGCAGGAGCGTTGCGAGGCCATCTATGGCATTCAGGGCAACCGCAACCCCTTCGTCGATTATCCCGAGCTGTGTCAATACATCTGGGGTGACAAGGCCGGCGAGCAGTTCTACTGTAGCGATGAACATGGGGCCGAGATATTCGTGCCGGCTGCAAGCGAGACAATCGACTTCGGGCTACAGCCCCTTTCGCGACCTTTCAGTGCAAAGGTGCAGGTGCGAGGCAGGGGGCTCGGCGAAGGCGCCAGGCTTTCGGTGGCAGACGAGAGCTTCACCCTTGACCGCAGCAACCTTTCTGCTGAAGAAATCAAGCAAGGTACAGACATAACCGTTTCTGTCTCTGGGGAGCATGCTGGCCCCTACAGCACGATGCTTTTGCTTGAAGGCAGCGGCTATGTACAGCAGACACCGCTTCAGCTGGAGTTCGTCGATGGCATTCCGGCCTATGCTGCCACGGACATTGTCTGCTCCGTCAGCAGTCGCCACTTCAATGCCAACTGGATGAACTACCAGCCGGGAGCCACCTATACCCTCAGCGTTTATACGAAAGATGCAGACGGACAAGCAAAAACCTTCGGCACCTGGACAACGACTGACACGACCTATCAGGTCAAGAACGTCCTGGCGAGCACCACATATTATTATAAGGTCAGCATCATCGAAGAGGGTCATGAGCCCATCGGCAGCAACGAGGTGGCGGTCGAGATGCCGGACGTAGCGCCTGTCTTCTCAGTCAGCTCCCTCGACATTGCCTTCTCCGCCACGCCAGGCAAGCCAAGCTCGCCGACACAAGTCACCGTCACGGCAATTGCTGTGCCGAAGTACGTAACGGAGGTCAAGACAGCCTCACCCTTCGAGCTCAGTACCGACGGAGAAGTCTGGTCAGAGCAGCTGACGCTTACGGGGCAAAGTCCATCGTTCCTTGTCCGTTTCGGCGGAGCCGCGGAGGAAGGCGACTATGCCGGAGAAGCTGTTGTCAGCACAGAAGGGCTGGACGACAGAATCATTTCCCTTAGTTGCAGCGTGGATGCCTCGAAATCATTCTTCGAGGACTTCGACACCGCTTCGAAAGGCGCATACGCAGCAGCGGAAGTCACTTGCAGCGCAGCCACATGGGAGATGAGCAACGCCCTGATAGCTGCCGACGACAATGCTGTGAAGGGGAAGTGCGTCCGCATGAAGGGGTACGTCAAGTCGGGCCAGACCATTACGACACCTGCCCACATCATGATGACGACGGACAAGGTGAACGGATGCGACAGCCTCTGGTTCTATGCCGGCAGTTATGGCAATGACACCGGCGTGAAGATGACGGTCAGCTACAGCATCGACGGCGGACAGACATGGACGAGGGTCGTTTCCTCGCTCGCTGTCGGCGCGATGAAGCGTTACGGATACAAGATAAACCGCAACGGCAACATCCGCCTCAAGTTCGAGAGTGAGAACACGGGCAACAAGCGCGTCAACATCGACAACGTCCAGATGAGCGATTGGGCCGACCCGGATGGCATTGAAAAGCCTCACCCCAGACCCCTCTCCGAAGAGAGCGGAGAAACGGTAAATGGTAACTGCTTCGACCTGAGCGGACGCAAAGTCGTGAACGGCAAGACTTCAAGTCCTATCATCATCAAGCAAGGCAGGAAGGAAGCAAGCCTCACCCCGACCCTCTCCCGTGGGAGAGGGAGAGATAAATGGTAAAAAGCCTCACCCCGACCCTCTCCCGTGGGAGAGGGAGAGATAAATGGTAAATGATTAAATGTTAAATGCCCCGATGCGTTACTTCATCACCCTCTCCTACGACGGCACGCGCTATCATGGCTGGCAGATTCAGCCTAATGCCGACAGCGTGCAAGAGCGACTGCAAGAAGCGCTCTCTACGCTCCTGCGTCAGCCCGTTGAAGTCGTCGGAGCAGGTCGTACCGACACGGGTGTCCATGCCCGCATGATGGTGGCGCACTTCGATTGGGAGGAAGAAGTCACCCCCCAATCTACGGACCTTCCCCAGCCCTTCCTTAAACGGAGGGAGCCTTCGCCGGTGTTCTCCCCCTTTAAGGCGGAGTCAGAGAGGGCCTTGGAGTTAGAGAGGTTCTGTGGTAAGCTCAACAAGCTCTTGCCGCAGGACATTGCCGTGCAGAACATCCGCCCCGTCGCCCCAGACATGCACGCTCGCTTCTCCGCCACCTCGCGCACGTACCATTATTATATACATACACGCAAGGACCCCTTCCTGCATTCACATAGCTGGCAGATACCTTATCCGCTCGACTTCGAGCGGATGAACGCGGCTGCAAAGGTCCTTCTCGAATACCAGGACTTCACCAGCTTCTCGAAGCTGCATACCGATGTCAAGACGAACCTCTGCGACCTTCGCCAGGCACGTTGGGACGAGCTCAGTCCCGGCAGGTGGCGCTTCACCATCACGGCCAACCGTTTCCTGCGCAACATGGTCCGCGCCATCGTGGGCACCCTTGTCGAAGTAGGTCGGGGCAGGATAGGCATCGAAGAGCTGCGTCGCATCATCGAAGCCAAGGACCGATGCAGTGCCGGCGAGAGCGTTCCGGCCAAAGGTCTCTTCCTCGTCGATATCAAATACTGAACGAACCCTTGACATACCCTCTGGCAAACGCACTTACAAAAAATCACCTTATTATGAACATCTAAAACCAAACAAACATGAGACGGAAACTCTACTTCTTCTTCCTCTTGGCCCTGGTTGGGCTGTTTGGAAGCAATTTGCAAGTTTGGGCGCAGGACATTCCTGAACCGACAGCACAGTGGAATTTCAACGACGCAGATGACCTGATGGCGCCAAGCAAAGGAAGCCTGAAGATGATTCCTGCCGTATTGGGCACAAGAAGCATTACGACTTCTACCCTCAGCGGAGCCGGAATCGTATCTGCTGACGGCCCCGACGCGGGGAACAAGTCCATCTTTGTGCCCAGGGCATCGGCTCTGAAAGTGGAACGTGCAGAAGGTGCACAGGCATCGCGGGCATACACCATCCTAATGGATGTGATGGTCGAGGATGCCACTCCCTACGACGGCCTGTTCCAGACAGATCCCAACAACGGCAACGACGGCGACCTCTTCATCCACACCAACCAAATCGGCGTGGGTTCCATCGGTGGCTACTACGGCAAGGTGAAGAACAACAGCTGGAACCGCATCGTGGTGGCATACCGCGACGGCCAGAACATCATTTATCTGAACGGCAAGAAACTTGTCGCAGCCAATCCAGACAACAACGACCGCTTCAGGATAATGCCTTTCGGCTTCTACCTGTTCTGCGACGAGGACGGCGAGAAGACCGACACCTACGTCTCTCAGGTTGCCTTCTGGGAAACGCCTCTTACCGATGAGCAGATTGCTGCTTTGGGCGGCTATGCAGAGGAAGTCAAGAACTTTGAGATTGCCAATGTCAAGGACTTGATGAGCTTTGCCGAATATGTTAATTCCGGCAACGAAGCCAATGCTGTGCTGACAGCCGACATAGCCCTCACCGAACCTTGGCAGACTCCCATCGGCATCGACGGAGCATCCTTTAATGGCACCTTCGACGGACAGGGACATAAAATTACCGGCTTCCAAGGCACGGGAGCAGGTAAGTATGGCTTCTTCGGCTTCATCAGCAATGCAACGGTCAAGAACTTCAGCATCGAGGGTACGCTTACCGTTACGGGAGCTACGGGCACGGGAGCCATCGGCTGGTCCGCTGCCAGTCGCATCTCGAATGTGCACTCATCCCTGAACATTACTGTTACAGAAACCGACGTGCATCATGTGGGCGGCGTGGTAGGCTCTGCCCAGTACAAGAATCGCATAACGGGCTGCTCCTTCTCCGGTACGCTGTCCGAAACGGCAGGCAACAACGACTGCTTCGGCGGTGTGATTGGCTACATGGCCGAGGACACCGTACTGTACTGCGCCAACTACGGCACTGTCACCTATGTGGTAGCCAACGGTTCTGTGGGTGGCATAGCGGGGTACCTTAACAACACGGGCGGCATGGTTCGCGGCTGTCTGAACACCGGCAAGGTTGCCATCAGCGACGAAGAGACCACACCTGCCTACGGTGGCGCCTTTATCGGTTGGCTGAGAAGCTTCACGGCTGCTAACATGCAGGGCAACTGCTGGCTTGAAGGCAGCGCTCCCCACGATAACGGCGGAAGCGTGATGCCTGGCACTTATGCCTTCTCGTCCGACAAGCTGGCTACCGGCGAGGTCTGCTTCATGCTCAATGGCGACCAGTCAGAGATTGGTTGGTTCCAGACGGTGGGTACCGACGAAGCCCCTGTGCTCGACCCATCTCACGGACAAGTCTTCATGAACGGACGGAAGCACTGCAACGGCGATGTCTATGCAGATGCCACCTATTCCAACACCAAGACCGAGGTGACGCAGGACGAGCATAACTTCACCGACGGATACTGCTCCTATTGCGACCTCCTCGATAGTAGCTACACCTTGCCGACCAATGCCGACGGCATCTACGAGGTTGGCAATGTGAACCAGCTCAGGCGGTTTGCCCTCCTGGTGAATCAGGGCAATCTCAAGGCCAAGGCCAAGCTTGTGGCCGACATCGACTTTGCCGACATCAAGGCTGTCGACTGGACCTGGTCGCCTATCGGCAACTGGACCGCTACTCCCAACGGCAGTGCTTGCTTCCAGGGACACTTCGACGGACAGGGCCACATCATCAAGAACTTCAATGTGAAATCGACCCAGAACTTCTACGGTTTCTTTGGTGTCATCTCAACCGACTGCCTCATCGAGAACTTCAGCATCCACGGAACGATAAACACCAACGTTCAATACACCGGCGGCGTTGCTGCATACTCTCGCGACGACCGTCCCGTCATCCGCAACATCCATAGCTTTGTCAACATCAACAACACCAGCGCCGGCGGCAGGCAGGGCGGCATCCTGGGCGGTGCACACTCCACCACCTTCAAGACCGTCATCGAGAACTGTATCTATTCCGGCACGCTCGACGGCAACGATGCAGGCGGCAGCGGCAACTATGGCGGCATCATCGGTTATGTGAACAACAATGGAAGCACCATTGTGGATATCACCAACTGCCTGTTCGACGGCGCGGTTGTCAACTCGAATGCCGCACCCGGCAGCTGCACCTTCGGCGGCTTCATCGGCTACAGCAACGGCGGTGTCGTAACCATCAAGAACTGCCTGTCCATCGGCAAGGTTGAGTCTGCCATCTACGGTCAGTTCTTTGGTGCTGTCAAGAGCGACAAGTCATCCCTTCCCAACAGTTACTACATGGGCGAGATGCTCAACGGCTCTGCAAGCACTGTGATGCTCGACGCTACCGAGACAAACGACTTGGAGCTTGAAAGCGGCAAGATTTGCTGGCTGCTGAACGAAGGGGAGTTCTATGACGTGGCCTGGCATCAGGTTCTGGGAGAGCAGGCATCGGAGGAAGGTGCTCTGCCGGGACATCCGGTTCCCTATGGCGGCGAAGGCATCGTCTATGAGTTCGGCGACGAGGACTACAGGAACCTCACCGACGAGGTAGTGTCCGAGTTCATCATCGACATCAGCGCCAAGGAGAAAGACTACATCGACGGCATGACGGCTTACCAGGCTCTGCTCGACCAGTTCGCCGAGGCCGTGGATTCATGGTCGGACATCGAGACTCTCGAGGACTTCTTCGCGGCATACCGGACCGCCCTCGAACTGAAGGAGCGCATCAAGACCTCCGCAGCCAACTACGAAGCCTACGCGAAAGCGTGCGAGGATGCTGCCAATTACGTAGAGGAGAACGGTCTCGAGGGCGAATACACCGACTTCCTCACGACTTACCTTGAGGACGACATCGAGCCCAATGCCAGCTACCCC
This sequence comes from uncultured Bacteroidales bacterium, assembly GCA_902763865.1. Classification (GTDB taxonomy): domain Bacteria; phylum Bacteroidota; class Bacteroidia; order Bacteroidales; family Bacteroidaceae; genus Physcousia. The sequence continues at coordinate 12,363 of CACWTR010000016.1, forward strand.
AACGGCACCTACGCCTACATCATGTACAACCTCAACCTCGACGACAAGGGCATTGCTGCCGAGATTGCCTTCGTGACCCAGATGCTCGAGAACGCCATCGCAGGCGGCCTTACTCCGGGAACCGAGATCACCCGTCTGCTGGCGAATGCTGCCTTTACCGAAGGCTACGACGGATGGACCGTGGAGTATGACGGCGGCACAGCCTCGGTTGCCGGCATCACGGAAATCATGCCTATTCCCGAGGGGTACAACAATAAGAGCTTCAACGCCTATCAGACGCTGAACGGACTGCCCAACGGCATTTACAAGCTGGCTGTCAACGGCCTGTTCCGTACCGGAAACGACATCTACGGCAAGTTCTATGCCGGCCAGCTCTACCTGAACGGCACCGTCAACTATTTCATGTCACCCGGCGAAGACATCATCTCCGACGAGGATGCCGAACCCGGCGTGAACTGCATTGGCGAGGGCACGGACGAGCGGTACGACGGCGAGGAAATCACCGGCTGGTCCCCCGGCGGAAGGAACGGATGCTCTGTCGCCTTCAATGCCGGACGCTACCAGAACTACGTCTGCACGGAGGTCACCGACGGCAAGCTGGCAATCGGCGTGCGCAACCTTGGCACGGGCCTGTCCAGCGACTGGTTGCCCTTCGGCAATCTGCATCTCTACTACCTCGGCACGGCGGACGAAGCGGACAGCGAACTCACCCAGACGCTCGAAGGCTACGTGGCCCGCGCCCAGACTATCTTTGACTTCGAATGGACCGAGGACGAGAACTTCCGCATGTACCCCAACATGTCGGAGACGCTGAAGCAGGAGCTGGGCGCTGCCATCGCTCAGGCCGGGAACCCCGAGAGCAAGATAGCCCTCGTCGGCACCTTCTCCGACCTCTTCAATCAGGTTCATGCTTGCCGCAAGGCATACATCGCTATGCTCGAGGCAGCCAACAAGCTCTACGACGACATAAACGACCTGCTGGAGCTGGGCATCATTTCCGACGAGGACTACGACCTGTGGGAAGCCAAAGTCACCGAGGCGCAGGACCATTACATCAATGGCGACGTCACGGCTGACGAGGCACTTGCCATCGTCGAGACGCTCAACAACAACAGCATCATGCCGCAGCCCGTGGATGGTGTCTATCAGCTGAAGTCAGCCGCCGACCTCGCCTTCTTCTCCCACATCGTCAACAAGGGTGCGCTCGATGCCGATGCCGTCCTCCTGAACGACATCGACTTCACGGAGCTGGGCGAGGACTACATCTGGTCAGCCATCGGCAGCTGGGCAACGAGCGGCATTGCCTACAAGGGCCACTTCGACGGTCAGGGCCACACCATCTCCAACTTCAAGGCCACGGCCAACCGCAACTTCTTCGGCTTCTTCGGCGTGCTGTCGGAGAATGCGCTTCTCGAGAACTTCACCATCAGCGGAGAAATCTTCACCGAGTACCAATACACGGGAGGCGTCTGCGCATATACCCGCGACAACAATGTCACCCTGCGTAACATCCACAGCTATGTCAACATAGTCAATATCTATGCGGGCGGCAGACAAGGTGGCGTCGTGGGCGCAGCTATGGACGGCCAGACTCACATCGAGAGGTGCACCTACTCCGGTTTGTTCGACGCCAACGATGCAGGCGGCGGCGGCAACTATGGCGGCATCGTGGGTTACACCAACAACAGCACGAATGCCGTGTGCGACATCACCGACTGCCTCTTCGACGGCAAGCTCCTCAACAGCGCCACGGTTCCGGGCAACTGCACCTTCGGCGGCATGGTGGGCTACACCAACTCTTCCATCGTGACCATCAAGAACTGCCTGTCCGTCGGCACGGTGCAGTCTGCCAAGTATGCTCAGTTCTTCGGCGCCCTCAACGGTTCGAACTCCAAGATACTCAACAGCTACTACAAGGGCGACTACGTCAACGGCACGTCGAGCGGCCAGAAGGCCAATCCCCAGGAAGCCATCGAGGTGACCGACGCGCAGCTGGCAAGCGGCGAGGTCTGCTACAAGCTGAACGGCGACCAGAGCGAAATCGTATGGCGACAGACGCTTGCCACCGATGCCTATCCCGTCCTCGCGGGCAGCCATCTGCAAGTGTGGTTCACCGACGGAGCCTATTCGAACATCGACCCCGACGGCATTCGCGACATCAAGGCCGACCCGTCCGACGGCACCGCCGGACAGCGTCCTGCGATATTCAACCTCGCGGGCCAGCGCCTCGACAGGATGCAGAAGGGCATCAACATCGTGAACGGCAAGAAGGTTCTTGTTAAGTAACTGACCCAGATTCATCGTGTGCCCCCTTCCCCGGGATTCCCAAGGAACCCGCGGAAGGGGGCTTTTTTGTTTGACTATTATGCCGGCGATGTGTCCGCGGAATCACGTCGTGTTGATTGCTTCATCGCGAACAAGCAATTGCTTCATCGCGATGAAGCAATCACTCCATCGCGATGAAGCAACGAACACGTCACGTCGCTGTGCAATTATTCACGCAAAAGCTTTGCCGTCTCGCAAAATGGTTGTACCTTTGCAGCCGTAATTTTCGGACCTTTTCATTTTTCGGGGAGAAGATGTGGTTAACCCTTGCGCTGCTGAGTGCCCTGCTGCTGGGCTTCTATGACGTTGCGAAGAAGTATGCCCTTCGCGACAATGCCGTCGTGCCCGTGCTGTTCCTCAACACGCTCTTCTGCTCCTTCATCTTCCTGCCGCTGGCCTTCCGCACGCCCTTCGGCGGATGGGAGGTGCAGCGCTATATCCTGCTCAAGGCCTGCATCGTCTTGAGCAGCTGGCTGCTCGGCTACATCGGCATGAAGCAGTTGCCGCTCACAATTGTGGGCCCCATCAATGCCACGCGGCCCGTGATGGTGCTCGTGGGCGCCCTGCTCATCTTCGGCGAGCGGCTGACCCTCCTGCAGTGGGCAGGCGTGCTGACGGCCATCCTGAGCTTCTGGCTGCTGAGTCGCAGCGGACGGCAGGAAGGCATTGACTTCCGCCACAACCGGTGGATAGCATGCACCGTGGGGGCTGCCGTCATGGGAGCCGTCAGCGGGCTCTACGACAAGTACCTGATGGCTGAGGACGGCGGCCTGGGACTTCCCCGCCTTACCGTGCAGTGCTGGTACAACTTCTACCAGGCTGCGATGATGGGAGCGGTGCTGCTGTGGCATGTCAGGAGCAAGGAGCAAGGAGCAAGGAGCAAGAGAAGGAGCAAGGAGCAAGGAGCAGGAGAATACAATCTGGCCCAGCAATCCCCTTGCCCCTCGCCCCTTGCCCCTCGCCCCTCGCCCCTCTTCCGTTGGCGCTGGAGCATCCTGCTCATCAGCGTGCTGCTGAGCGCGGCGGACTACGTCTATTTCTACAGCCTGTCGCTGGACGGTGCCTTGGTCAGCGTAGTGAGCATGGTGCGGCGGAGCAGCGTCGTGGTCAGCTTCATGCTCGGTGCCCTGCTCTTCCGCGAGAAGAACCTGCGCAGCAAAGCCATCGACCTCGCCCTCGTCCTGCTCAGCATGCTCCTGCTGTGACTGGGACGGGAATAAGGCCGGGATAGCTTTTATTTTGTCTGCAATCTGAGTCGCGTCCCATCATGACCAGACCGGCATACTGACAATCATCCTTCGAGGCAAAACGCACCTTGGCAGTAGCTGTGAAACGGGTGGCGATAGGCTTCCTGCCATCTTGAACGCCAGAGTATCTGACGCCTGGCCAGAGCCATCATTGTCGAGTCGCCGGTCACTTCTTTCCGGAATGAAGGCGATAGACGGCGCGGCGAATCTCTTCTACGGTGCCGAAGAGCAGATAGTAGTCGTACTCGATGATGCTGTCGCGCTGCATGTGGTTCGTGCGGACAGGGGCAATGTACGAGGTGGATTCATCGCCCGCCTCGCCGCTGCGCGAGGGCTTGTAGCGTCCGGCCCAGAAGAACTCGGCGGTGGGACTATAGACACCGATACCCCAACCGTCATTGCCAACGAAGGCCATCCAGTGTTCTGCCACGTTGTCGTATCTGCCCCATCCGTGAGCGTCCTCTCCGAAACGCAGTTCCTCCACCTCTACGCTGTCTGCCGGCTCGAAGACAAAAGGTTTGTCACCCCGATAGGCATAGAGATGGCAGAGCGACGATATGGGATAGACGGCGGGTATCTCCTGATGGTTGTCGGAGTCGGAGCCGTAGATGGTATCCGTGCGGTGACAGACAAGGCGGCAGCGCACATGCAGGGCATTCGCTTCGAGCGTGGTCCATTGCTCCATCTCAGCCTCGGCAGGTTGGCCCGCCATATCCCATAGCATGGGGATGCACTTCACGTAGGTGCTCTTCCCGTGCTTGCGGCTCTCCAGAATCTGTGCGCGGTTGCGCTTGTAGTCGCCTACCTGAATAGGGTTCCAGGGCCAGGGCGTCCAGAAGGGACTCTGTCCTTCTGCCTGGCGGTTGATGCTCCGCCCTGCATAGTAAGACTGCTGGATGTAGCGGCCTTCATCGAAGATGTTCACGTAGTTGCGCCCCTCGCCCCTGCGCCCCACGAAGCAGATAGCTCCGCCGCGTGTGAGGTCTTGCCGGACAATGAGGCTGCGGTTCCTGAGCTCCAGAAAGTCACCTCCACGGGCAGCCTGCACCGTCCCTGCACAAAAGCTGAGGAAGAGCAGCAGAGCGAGTCGGTGGATGCCTTTCATATCCATAAAGATGCAAAGCTTTATTTTGTTGGGGACGAAGAAATTATTTGATGCTGAACTTCAGGCTGTGCAGCTTACCTTCGGCTTTCTTCTGCTGCTCGCGGGTCAGTTCGCTGGTCTGCAATTCGAAGGAGATGCTGTCGCCCTCTTCGGAGAGCGAGGCCTTGATGAGGGGCAGGGCTTCGAGGGCAAGACGCACGTCCTCGTCGATGTCCCCCTCGAGGAATTCATGGACGGCAGGCTTCCGGGTGGTGGACGTAAGCTCGTGCCACTCGGCATCGAAGAGGCGGATGCGGCTGTCGGGAGCCGGCCCTGCGAAGGTCTCGACCATGCACAGAGTGCTGTCGGGGAGCAGCCGCATCTCGACGGTGCACCGTTGCGAGAGGCGAAGCTGCAGATACCGGTCGGTCAGGGCCAGCAGCTCTGCCCGCTCCTCGAAGCGGTTCTTCACGACGGCGGGCATCTTGTTTTCGAAGAAATCTATCTGGTCGAGACGGTTGTTCCGGGTCAGGAGCGGAAAGATGCTGTCCGGCGCTGCGGCATAGACGTCGCGGATGCGCGTCTGCGAAAACGAAGGCTGCAAGCAGAAGAATGATAGACCGAGAAATATAATAAACCGTGCTGACATTGCAATTAAATTAGTCTCTAATCCCTAATCTCTAATCTCTAATCCCTAATCCCTAAGTTTCCACTTCGTGGGGTCGATGCTTCCCTCCACGGCATCCTCGATCTGGTCGGGCAGGTTGCAGAAGAAGTCGATGCCAGTGCGCTGCTCCAACTCGTCGATGGTGATGGCATACCTGGAGCTGACGGCTTCGGCGTTCTCCTTGTGGTCCATCCAGAAGGCGATGGCAAAGTAGCCGCCACTGATGGACTTCATCTTGGCGCTGTATGCAAGGATAGCCATGTAGAAATGGTTCGGGCAGACGAGCTTCCCGCTGTTCCCTGTCATCCGGTATGTCCCTTCGGAGATGGTTCCGCCCTTGACGATGTAGAGCGTGTCGCGGAAGGTTGAGGTGTCGTAGGTGTCGCGCAGGAAGTTCTCCAGGTTCCACCAGATGCCCTGTTCGTTGAAGCCCGGCAGCTGCGGATGGATGTTGCTCAGGTAGAACGTCTGTCCGTTGGCTTCCTTCGAGTTGAGGCGGTCGGCACTGCCAAGGAGATGGCCTCGCTGGTGTCCGCTGCCGCTGTGGTCCGCGAGTGCTGTTCGCACCTCGGCGGGGAGCACGGGGTCCGGCTGGAAGGGGTCGCCCGTGCCGCCGTAGCCGTTGAAGGTATGACCGTTGCGCCAGTTGTTGCGATTCCAGGCCCTGTTGTTCGACGAGAAGCCATTGTACCACTTGTAGGCAGTCCAGCTACCGGCCTTGAGGCCGGTGTTGTAGCCAATGCAGTAGTTCAGCGTGCCGTCCGGCAAGGTGTGGACGATGAAAGCATCCGCGCCTCCTGTCTTGAGGGAGGGGATTTCGAGCCCGTGCATCGCGCCGTCCCTGACGGAGACGGGCGTAGTAGGCTCCGTATAGAGGGTAAGCGACAGGGTGGCGTTCCTGTTGGTGTTAGCCTGAGGGGACGTCGTGGCCGAATCGTCGCCACTGCATGCCAGAAGGCAGAAAACAAAAAGAGGTGCAGACAAACGAATGTATCTGCACCTCATGGGATTTAACATAGTGTTTTGCTTTTTTACTCCCCCTCTCTGCGGAGAAGGGTAGGTGGTGAGGCTAAGGCTTCTTATTTCTTCATGCGAGCATAGCGGCTCATGAACTTATCAACGCGTCCGGCTGTGTCAACCAGCTTGCTCTTACCGGTGTAGAAGGGGTGAGACGTGCTGCTGATTTCCAGCTTGTAGAGAGGATAAGTCTCGCCTTCAAACTCGATGGTCTCGGTTGTCTTGGCGGTTGAACGGCTCAGGAACATGTCGCCGTTGCTCATGTCCTTAAACACTACGGGACGATAGTTCTCGGGGTGAAGTCCTTGTTTCATTTCTTTTTTCTCCTTTTGTTTTATGCCCCCGAGCTTCCTCCTTCATGTTTCAGGGAAGTAGATAAGGGGCGGATTACTACTTGTTCGTTGCAATTCTCTGGAAAATGCGCCGCAAAGGTACGACATTTTTTTCATTGCACAAAATAATTCGTGCAAAATAATCCGAATTATGCCGTTAAGCTTGCAGACTCGTTCTTTTTTTTGTACCTTCGCTGCGAGAAACGACAAGATGGAACCCTTACTCACCATATACAAGGCATCCGCGGGCTCGGGCAAGACTTTCGCCCTGGCCGTGGAATACATTGCCGGACTGTTGCAGCCTTATGCCGAGAATGAATTCGTGCATACGCTGGCCGTCACCTTCACCAACAAGGCTACGGCAGAGATGAAGGGCCGCATCCTCGAGACGCTCTATGCCCTGAAGATGGGGCTGGAGGAAGCGGATGACTACATGGATGCCATTATGCGCAGGGGCGAGGGGCGAGGCAAGCCCCTCACCGAGACGCAGATTCGCCAGCAGGCGGGAAAGGCGCTCACTGCCATCCTGCACGACTACTCGCACTTCCGCGTCGAGACCATCGACTCGTTCTTCCAAAGCGTCCTTCGGGGCATGGCACGCGAGCTAGGGCTGGCAGCTAACCTGCAAGTGGAGCTCTCCCACGAAGAAGTGATAGACAGCGCCGTTGACAGCCTCATCAGTGCAATGGACACCAAGCCGGAAGTGAAGCGATGGGTAATGGACTATGTCCGCGAACAGCTGGACAGCGGTGACAAGTGGGACATCGTCGGGCCGCTCAAGTCCTTCGCCGGAAACATCTTCGGCGAGGAATACCAACAGCGCAGCGACGAAGAGCTGGCCCGCATCAGCGATGCCGAGGTCGTGGGCGACTTCAAGCGAAAGATGCAAACCATCAGAAGGCGTGCCAAGCAGGAGGTGGAGGCTGCTGCCAACGACATGATAGGCCGGATAGAGGACATCAACAGGATTAGCTATGGAAAGAACCTCCTCTCGTTCCTCCTGAAGGCAAGGGAGATGGAGAGCGACGGTCCCTCGAAGACTATTCAAGAGCAGGCCGACGGAAGCAAACCGCTCTACAAGAAGGAGCAAGGAGCAAGGGGCGAGGGGCAAGCGGACAGCGACCTGCAGCAGGCCCTTGCCGACTTCATCGCGCTCTACGCCGGCTGCAGAAGGGAATACCTCTCCGCCACGCTTGCACTCCGTCACCTCGCTCCGCTCCGACTGCTGGAGTATATCGACGAGAGGGCCCGCGAGATAGAGGGCGAAGCCGGACGTTTCACGCTAAGTTCCACTCCGGCCTTGCTGAGCAAGATGGTGGAGGGCAGCGATGCGCCCTTCATCTTCGAGAAGATGGGAACTTTCATCGACAACGTGATGATAGACGAGTTTCAAGACACGAGCCGCATGCAATGGGAGAATTTCAAGAAACTGCTCTTCGAGAAACTTGCATCGGGAGGAAAGGTCCTGCTCGTGGGCGACATCAAGCAGAGCATCTACCGATGGCGGGGAGGCGACTGGAAAGTTCTTTACGGCATAGAGCATGAACCCGAACTCAAGCGCTTCAATCTTCATCCTCTGCCACTCGACACGAACTATCGCAGTCATCAGGTCATTGTCGATTTCAACAACGCCTTCTTTCCTGAAGCCGCCCAAAGACTGGATGCCCTGATGCCCGATGCACGGATAAACCTGACGAACATCTATGCGGATGTGCGGCAGAAGAAAAAGAAGGAGGACGGAAAAGGGCACGTCCGCATCCAATTATATAAGGAAGAGGACGCCACCCTCTCCGATATGGCAGACCGGATAAGGAGCCTTCAGGTAGCCGGGCTTGAACTCGGCGAGATAGCTATCCTTGTCCGCACCAATGCAATGGCCCAACAGCTCATCGAAGGCTTCAGCGAGCAAGCACCGGATATCCGCTTTGTCAGCGACGAAGCCTTCCTGCTCGAAGCCTCTATCTGTGTGCAGATGATTATTGCGGCAATGCGTATGCTCGTCGATAAGGAACATACGGATGGCATCTCCGAGAAATACCTGATGCTGCATTACCTTCGCGATGTCCTCGGAAAGCCGAACACTACTGTCCTGAGCGTTGCCCAGCAGAAAGCCGAGGAAGTCCTGCCGGAAGCTTTCACAGCCCATCAAGGAGAGCTGTTGCAACTGCCCCTCTATCTCCTTGCCGAAAGGCTGTGGCACATCTTCTCCTTGAGCAGCATCCGGGGTGAAGATGTCTATGTGCTGACCTTCTTCGACGAACTGCAAAACTATCTTCGCGGCACGAATGCGCCCGACATACAGACCTTCCTCAATGCCTGGGACGAACAACTGCGAAGCCGTTCCGTGCCTGGCAGCTCTGCGGCGGGAGTCCGCATCCTGACCATCCACAAGTCGAAGGGACTGGCTTTCCACACCGTCATGTTGCCCTTCAGCCATTGGCAGATAGAGGCCGACAGGCAGGGCGACGTGCTTTGGTGCGAAACCGACATTGCCCCCTATAACGAGCTCGGTGCCTTGCCTATATCCACTTATTCAAAGGACGTAAGGACGTCGGTGTTTGCCCCCGACTATCAGGAGGAACACCTTGAGCGCCGCGTCGATGCGCTCAACACGCTGTATGTTGCCTTCACCCGTGCCAAGTGCAACCTCTACGTGTGGGGCAAAGTGAAACCAGCCGAGAAGATAAAGGCGGTTAGCACCGCTGCAGAACTCATCTATCTGTCGCTGAGGAACGACGAGAACGACTTGGACAAAGGAACCTTCCTGTATGAAGCAGGCAAGCCTCTAATCACTGTCCATGCAAGCTCTTCACAGGAGAGGACCAACCGGCTTTCTGTCAGACATCGCGCGGAAGATGCTATCGACGTAAAGGTCATTACCAGAACCCCGACACTCGACTTCCTGCAAAGCAACCAGACAAAAGACTACCTGCAACAGCAGGTGAACGCGGAGAGTGAGGAATGCCCCATGACTTCTCTCTCGCAACGTGAGATTGGCAAGCGGATGCACGAGGTGCTTAGCCGCATCGATGATGTCAGTCAGCTCGAAGAGGTGCTTGCCGAAACCAGACAGGAAGGCATTCTCGGCGAGGATGAAGAGTGGGAAGCCATCGTGTCCCGCATCCGCGAGGGATTCCGCGACCCGCTCGTCGCTTCGTGGTTCAAGACCGGCAATGCCGTCTATAGCGAATGCAGCATTGCCGGCACAAATGCCGAAACGGGACAGCCCGAGGTGTTGCGACCTGACAGGGTAGTGATAAGGGAAGGCTGCATTACGGTCATCGACTATAAGTTCGGACATCCCAGCCGCCTCTACTCTGAACAGGTCAGGACATACATGAACCTCATGAAGCAGATGTATCCCCGGCATGAGGTGAAAGGCTACCTCTGGTACATCATGGCAGGGAAGACGATACGGGTTCACAACTCTTAATTCATAATTCACAATTCTTAATTCATAATTCTTAATTCATAATTCTTAATTCATAATTCTTAATTCGTGGACATAGTTATATGAGGTAATGAAGAGTTTCCTGAACATCATAGCAGCCGATATGCTGTCGTTCTTCTCGAATGACATGCGCGACGTGACGGTTGTCTTCCCGGGCAAGCGGGCAGGAATGTTCCTGAGCCGTGAGTTTGCCCGGTTGAGCGACAAGTCGGTATGGGTGCCGCACTACTGTACGATGGGCGACCTCTTTCAGTGCCTTACGCCCATACAGGTGGCCGACCCCTTGGAGTGTATCTGCCAGTTGCACGCCGTCATGCAGGAAGTGCTGGGCGAAGGCTATACCGAAACCCTCGACGAGTTCTGGAGCTGGGGAGAGGTGCTGATGGCCGACTTCGACGACATCGACAAGCACATGGCTAATGCCAAAGCCATCTTCACCAACATAGCCGATCAGGAAAGACTCAAGAAGCTGGATTACCTGGACGAGCATCAACGCGAAACGCTGCAACGTTTCTTCGGTCGTTTCTCGTTGGAGAACAGCACACGCCTTCAGGAGAAATTCCTCCACACCTGGAGCCACATGCACGAGATTTACACCAGGCTTCACGACAGGCTCCTTGCCGAGGGCAAGCTGTGGGAAGGGGCGCTCTTCCGTCATGTTGTCGAGCAGATGCAAAGGGACGAGGGACACATAGGGAAGCTTCTTGAGGGCCGTCGGGCCGTAGTCTTTGCAGGCTTCAATGTGCTGAACAGCGTGGAGCACGCCATGATGAGCCTCGTACAGCGGGAGAACAAGGCACGTTTCTATTGGGACTACGACACCTACTATTGTGACCCGAAGAGTAACTTCGAGGCCGGCTACTTCATGAAGCAGAACCTGCGTGACTTTCCTTGTGCCATCAGCGACACGGAGATGTTCGACAACTTCAGCCACCTCAGCGACGTGACCTTCATAGCTTGCTCCACCGACAACGCGGCAGCGCGGTATGCCAATTCCTTTATACACGAAGAATCATCGGGCGAGTCGGCATCGGCAGACAAGTCTTCACTGTCCGTGGTCCTCTGCAACGAGGCGTTGATGCTGCCCGTACTGCATGCTATTCCCGAATCGGAACGGGAGGTGAACGTCACGATGGGCTTTCCCGTCAGTGACACTCCGGTGTATGGACTCATTCTGTTGCTGCTTCGGTTGCAGACGGAAGGTTACGATGCCGAGCGCCAGCGCTTCCGTTTCCCCATTGAGCAGGCATTGCGACGGCAGCCCCTTTTCCAGTTGCTTCGGGAGGAGGACTGCTTTGCCTATCGCGGCAATGATGCCTTGCAACTGATCGACTACCTGCTTTCACAGGTCCGTCAGCTTGCCTGCCACTATGCAGGGATAGAGGAGCCGAACATCTTTGAGCAGCTCTACAGCGAGACGGTCTTCCGCATCGACCGTATGCTCTGCCTGCTGAAAGGCTTCCAGCCGCCGGTGCCCCTCCTGCGCCGACTCCTGCGCAATATGATGGCGAGCACGAAGATACCGTTCCACAGCGAACCGGACAGAGGTCTGCAGGTGATGGGGATGCTCGAGACGCGTTGCCTGGACTTCGAACACTTGCTGCTGCTCTCGGTGGAGGAAGGCAACCTGCCGCGAAACACACGGGCCAACTCGTTCATTCCTGAAAGCCTGCGCGATGCATTCGGCATGACGACCCAGCGGCACCGCATCGCCGTGTATGCTTACTACTTCTATCGCCTCGTGCAGCGCTGCGAACACCTTACGTGCGTCTATAACGAAAGCACCACCGACGGTGTTCAGCACGAGATGTCGCGCTTCTTGCGCCAAATGCTTGCCGAGACGGACATCCCCATCCGCACGCTTTGGCTTCGCAGCGAGCCGGAACCCCAAGCCGCTTCCCCTCTCGAGGTGCAAAAGACGCAGGACGTGATGGACCGCTTGCTGCATCGCTACGACCAGAACCTTCCCGACGGAGAACAGCTGACGCTGAGCCCGTCGGCCATCAATACATACGTGGATTGCCCCATGCAGTTCTACCTGAACAACGTGCTGCGCATCCGTCGTGAGGATGACCCCGAGGAGGGCATTTCGGCCAGCATCATCGGCGACATCTTCCACGACACAGCCGAGTTCTTCTACGAATGGTTGCGCGGACAGTACCGCACCGACACCGTCACTGCCGACATGCTGTGCGAGCAGAAGTCGGACGGCACCTACGTCATCCGCGAAACCATCCACCGGCATTTGCAGCTGATGCTCCATGCAGCCTTCGATGTCTGCTGGTTCCATCCGACGGACCGCTTTGACCGCCTGCCGGAACTTCGCCTCCGCTACAAGATTCTCTCCGGCTCCACCTCAAGGGGAGAGACAAGGAAGTCTCCCTCCAAGAAAGATTTAGAGGGCCTCTACAAGGGTACCCTTCTCATTGCCCACGATGTGCTGCTGCGTTACCTTCAGCAACTCATCCGCTACGACGCCCGTCATGCACCTTTCCGCATCATTGGGGCTGAACAGGAGCGGACGATTGAACTCGAGCTGTCAAGCCCTTCGCCCGAGCAGTCCGTCACGCGGCTCAAAGTGGGCGGACGCATTGACCGCATCGATGAAATGGGCGGGCGGCTGCGCATAGTCGATTACAAGACCGGCTCGCACGAGTCACCCCGGTACCGTCTGCAAATCTGCCTCTATGCCCTGGCCGAGTTGCAGAAGGGAGAGTCTTCGCTGCCCATCCGTCCTGTGCTTTTCTTCCCCATCAAGGCAGCTGCAGACGACTACGAGCCTTCGCTGACGGTTGACGGCGCTGTGGTCGATGACTTTGCTGCCCAGCATGCCGAAACATTCCGGGAAGAGTTGCAGGGCATCGTTTCCGACATCTTCGACCCCTCGAAGCCCTTCACCTGCACCTCGGACACGCGTATCTGCCAGTACTGCAAGCTGGGACTCATCTGCGGGAAGAACATTGACCATTAAATAACAGAACAACATTAAAACCTACAACAACCATGAACACCAAGTCATTTCTTATGCTTGTGCTGATGACTGTCCTCGGCATCATGCACGGTGCAGCCCAGCCGCTTTGCATCCCCAGCCCTCAGGAGGCGAAACCGGGCAAGGGAACCGCAGATGTCAGTAACTTCAGCCGCGTCAGCTACGACCATCCTTCGCTGCAGAACGTTGCTGCCTATTTGAGCAAGGCCTGGAAGGTCACAACCCCCACTTCCCTGCAAAAGAAAGGCGAGGCAGGTACCATCTTCCTCTCGCTGAAGAATGACAAGCACTTGGGCGGCGAGGGCTACCGTCTTGTTATCAGCCCGAAAGAGATTGACATCCAAGCCGCAACCGTGCAGGGAGCCTTGTGGGGAGCACAGACGTTGCTCCAGATGAAGGCCGCGCACTTTGCGAAGAACGAAGCCGGAGTGACGACCAAGGGACTGCTTCCCTGCCTCACCATTACCGACAAGCCCGACTATCCCATTCGCGGCTTCATGCTCGATGCAGCACGCAAGTTCTACCCCCTGAGCTATCTCTATTCGCTTGTCAACGTGATGTCGTACTACAAGATGAACACCTTGCAGCTGCACCTCAACGACAACGGCTTCAAGGACCAGTTCGAGAACAGTTGGGACGACACCTATGCCGCCTTCCGCATGGAGAGCGAAGTCTTCCCCGGCCTGACCGCCATCGACGGCAGCTACACGAAGCAGGAGATGCGTCAGCTCATCCGCTATGCTGGGACGATGGGCGTGGAGATCATCCCGGAGTTCGACGTGCCGGCCCATAGCCTGGCCTTCACGCACTACCGTCCTTCGCTGGCAGCCAAGAACTACGACGACGCGCACCTCGACCTCGACACCCCGGCCCTCATCCCGTTCCTCGACAGCCTCTATGCCGAGTACCTGGGCGGCCCGGACCCTGTCTTCGCCGGTCCCCGCTTCCATATCGGCACGGACGAGTACAGCAACCGCGACTCCGCCACCTGCGAGCGTTTCCGCGAACTCATTGTCCACCTCTGCAACAAGGTCAAGAGCTACGGCAAGCAGCCCGTCTTCTGGGGCAGCCTGACGCATGCCAAGGGGGTGACGCCCGTCCCCTCCGACGGCGTGCTGATGAGCCTTTGGTACAATGGCTACGCCGACCCTGTGGAGATGCACAAGCAGGGATTCCACATGATTTCCATTCCCGACGCCTTCATCTACATCGTGCCTGCCGCAGGCTACTACAATGACTACCTCAACACCCGCTGGCTCTTCAAGAACTGGAAGCCATCGGACATCCGCGACAAGCATTTCCCGCATCAGGACCCGCTCATCGACGGCGGCATGTTCGCCCTCTGGAACGACTTCATCAAGAACGGCATCTCTGTGGGCGACAGCCACGACCGCATCCTGCCCGCCATGCAAGTAGTCAGCGAGAAGTGCTGGAACGCGCTTCGCGACACCTCGGAAACGGCTTTCGCCGAGTGGACAAGCCTGGCACGGAAACTCGAGGACGGACCTCTTGCCGACGAGATTGGCCGCAAGAGCATGATTCAGCAGAAGGAGCTGAAGCCGAAGACGTCGCTCTTCAACGAGGACCCCTCCACGCTTCATTCTCCGTCTGTCCGTCAGTTGGGCTATCCCTACACCGTAGAGTTCACCATCGAATGGGCCGACGAGAAGCCCGGCACCGTACTCTGCCGCAGCGAGCGCAGCACCTTCTACCTCTCCGACCCCATCCGGGGGATGCTCGGCTTCAGTCGCGACGGCTACCTCTTCCAGTTCAAGTACAAGGGCAAGCCCGGCAAGCGCGAGGCCATCACGCTGAAGGGCGACAACCAGGGCATCAGCCTCTTTGCCGACGGACGGCTCGTGGAGCGCCTCAAGCCCGACACCGGCCACCGCACCGACAACAAGAAGAGCACCTACAAGATCATGCGCACCCTCGTCTTCCCCTTGCAGGAGACGGGCGACTTCCGCAGTCGGATAACGGATTTCAAGGCGTGGAGATGACCGGGACGACGCGTCGGGAGCGTTGCACATACATGTACGTGCAATTGCATCTACATGTATGTGCAATTGCTCCATCGCGATGAAGCAAACAGGTCATCGTGTCGTGTTGCGTCCCGCGAGGCTTCAATGATAGGATTCATACATTAGGAAACAAGAGGAAGAGAATGATACTTTGCATCAACGACCACATAGCCGAGATGAGCGAGGAGCAGACGGAGAGGCTCTTGGCCTCCCTGCCCGAATGGCGACGGGCTGCGGCACTGAAATTCACTCACCAGCAGGGCCGGCGTGAATGTGCCGCGGGATACGTCGAGCTGCTGCGTGCGCTGAGGCTCCGCTTCGGCATCGACGGGATGCCTGCCTTCACCTACAACGAGCACGGGAAGCCCTTCCTCGAGGACTGGCCCGACATACACTTCAGCATCAGCCACTGCAAGGCGGCGGTTGGCTGCCTCGTCAGCCGGCACCCCTGCGGCTTGGACATAGAGCACATCCGGCGGGCAAAGCCCGAACTTGTCCGCTACACGATGAGCCCCGAAGAGGCGGAATCCATCTTCGCGGCTTCCTGTCCCGACATCGCCTTCACCCGCCTCTGGACGCAGAAGGAAGCCGTCCTGAAGCTCGAGGGGACAGGCATCGACGGCAACCTGCATCGCGTGCTCGACCCCGACAGGCTCCGCCGCATCTCCCTGCAGACAACGGTGAACCCCTTCGCGGGCTATGTCCTGACGACTGCCGTACAGAACCCATAGTCATCCCCCGCCTCTCTTGCCCCTTGCCCCCTGCCCCTTGCCCCCTAACCCCCGCCCCTTGCCCCCCTTCATCCCCCCTCAAAAGCCAAGAATCGTTAAAAAAGGTTCCGCAAGTACTAATTTCTGCATGACAAACTTGGCAGAATGAACAAAAAGTCATACATTTGCAGCTTGAAATGAGAAATAGCCGACTTTTGTTCTTACTTCCGCTTGCGCTCCGCCTGTCGCGGGGTGCTTTGCTGGCGTTTGTCTGCATGTTGCCCCTCGTCTCGTGCAACGAATATACCGCCGTCCTGAAAAGTAACGACTACGA
Organism: uncultured Bacteroidales bacterium; assembly: GCA_902763865.1. Taxonomy (GTDB): domain Bacteria; phylum Bacteroidota; class Bacteroidia; order Bacteroidales; family Bacteroidaceae; genus Physcousia. The sequence continues at coordinate 28,540 of CACWTR010000016.1, forward strand.
GTACAGATACGAGGCAGCCAAGGCCCTCTATGCCGATGGCCACTACCGTCAGGCAGCCGAGTTGCTCGGCATGTTGCTGGCACCCCTGAAGGGCACGTCATACGGCGAGGAAAGCCTGTACATGTTGGCAGAAAGCAACATGAAGGCAAGAGACTACGAGTCGGCTGCCATGTTCTTCAAGAAATACTACCAGGCATACCCCAAGGGGCTCTACATGGAACTGTCCCGCTTCAACAGCGGCTATGCCCTCTACAAGCAGACGCCGGACATACGCCTTGACCAGACAAGCACGATAGAGGCCATTTCCGAATACCAGAACTTCCTCGACTACTGTCCGGGCACGTCCCTCAAGGGACAGGCCCACCAAATCATCTACGACATGCAGGACAAGCTCGTCCGGAAGGAATACCTGTCGGCCAAGCTGTACTTTGACCTGGGTACCTACATGAACAACTGCATCTACGGTGGCAGCAACTACGCCGCATGCATCGTGACGGCACAGAACGCCCTGAAGGACTACCCCTACGCCTCTCCGCAGCTGCGCGAAGACCTTTCCATCCTCGTCTTGAGAGCCAAGTACCATCTGGCGCGGCAAAGCGTGGAGGAGAAACGCCTGGAGCGCTTCCGCGATGCCGTCGATGAGTACTATGCCTTCGAGAACGACTATCCCGAAAGCAAGTACATGAAGGAAGCCAGCTCCATCTACGAGTACTCGGAGAAAGTCATCGCCCGGAACGGCGGCCTGCCCGACGAAGAATACCTCGACGGCAAGAAGAAAAGCAAGCAACAAAAACAAGAAAAAGAGAACAAGAAGACGGAATAACAGAACGAAATACAATCAAACCAAACGGAAAATATGGATTACAAGAAAACCACAGCACCCACCGACACTGTAAACAGAGATCCTATGAGCCTCTGCGAAGAGACAGGAAACATCTACGAAAGCGTAGTCATCATCGGCAAGCGAGCAAACCAAATCTCTGCCGACATCAAGCAGGAACTGAGCAAAAAGCTCTCGGAGTTTGCCAGCACGCAGGACAACCTGGACGAAGTCTTCGAGAATCGCGAACAGATAGAAATCAGTCGCTACTACGAGAAACTGCCGAAGCCGACACTTATCGCTACGCAGGAGTTCATCGACGGAAAAATTTACTATCGCAACCCCAGCAAGGAGACATCCCTGCTCGACTAACACCCGTTCCTCCATCATGCTACAACGCATTCAGACAGTCTATCTGCTTCTGGCCTTCGCGCTCTGCATCGTATGCCTCTGCCTGCCCGTCGCACACCTGACGCCTGCCGACTCCTACGGCATGAGCACCATTGATGTCTTCAATCTCTGGATTTCCTGCGAAGGAGCACACATCTTCTGGTACTGTCCCGTCATGATGGGCATACTTGTCATTGCAACTGCTCTGATATTCCTCGATGTCTGGCTCTACAGGCAGCGAGCCTTGCAGATGCGGCTCTGCACGTTTTCCATGATTCTGCTCGTGGCCTGGTACATCGCCTACGGCGTCATCATCTACATGATGCTCCACACGGGCGATGCACCCGAATCGTGGCGTCCGCACTGGTCGGCAGCCCTGCCCGCAGCAGCCCTCGTCCTGTGCTACCTCGCATTCCGCGGCATACTGAAGGACGAAATGCTCGTCCGCTCCCTCGACCGCCTGCGTTGAAGCACGGATTCTGGCGCGCGACTACCGGGCAACAAGTTTGCCGCCGATGATATAAATGCCGCGAGGCAAGTCGCGACTCAACGAGGACTTGTTCCTCACGCGGCGACCACTCAGGTCATAGACAGCCTCATCATTCTCTCCTCGATTCGGGGAGAGAATTTTTGTTGCCTGCCCGTCGCTTTCTGTGGGCGACGCGCCAAGATACTCGGCCTGGACAGTCTCGCGGAAGACATCGACACGAATGTGATAATAGCCTTCCTCGCGAATGCTCCACTTGTTGTCGGCGCTGCCTCCGGTACAGATTTGTGTGCTCTGAAGGATGTCCTCGTCCTGCGAGAAAGGATGAAGCACCTTGGGCTCCCACGCATTCTGCCCGTTGAACTTGAAGCGGCGCGGTTCCCCGAACTCGCTCCGCTCGCGCAGCTCGCCGGTCCAATCCCAAGTGCAGACCTCATTCTCGTCGCGGGTGAAGGGCAGGAACGTGTATGTCACCCATCCGCATTCCGTTGCACCACCCAAGATGAACAGCTCGTTCCAGGGGCGGAAGAGCTCACCCGTAAGCGTCTTGGAAGCGATGTCGATGGTGATGCGATAGACGTCCTCTGTCAGCGGCACCGTCCAGAGGCTTGACGCGGAATCGCGAACCAACGTGAAGGGCGTAGGGTTCGTCACCGCGTAGGCATCTTCATAGGTCGGCTTGACATAGCGGACAGATATGCCCTTCGCTTCTTCCATGTTGCGGAAGCAAAGGGAGCCGCCTTCAATGAGCCGGCCTGTGTATTTGAACTGCCTGTTGGGGAAAGGCGGCGTCAGTTCCTGTATGCCTCCGGGCACAGCCGTGCCGACTGCCCAGAAACGCGTCATGTCCTGAGCCGGACACCATTGACAGCTCATCAACGTCAATACAAGCAGTAGCACATTGCGCATATTATACATTATATATATATATAGTGAGGTTTATGGCTTGAGGATTTTGCGAGTCATGGTTGCTCTCCCTGCGCGGCAGTTGCAGATGTATTCGCCTCTCGGAAGCGACGACAGGTTGATTCGGTTGCTGTCAGTCCATCTCCCTTCCATGACTTGGCGTCCCTGCACATCGCAGATGTTCAGCAAGAATGGACCCTTGCACGACACGTCGAGATGCTCGGATGCCGCATTGTAGCGCATCTCAATCTGGTTGCCTGTCTTGTCTTGAAGAGACGATGCCTGCCCGCTGACATGTATGACGGTCTCGGCGGAGCAGGGCAGGGAGGGGACACGGACTGCAAGGCGGCGCAGTTGCTCGTCGTAGGTCCATTCGGATGTCTCTACACCTCCGATGCTGACGTTGCTTGGCTCGTCTGTGCAAAAAAGCAAGACTTCCCATGCACGTTCCTTAGGCATGCCTTCGTAGCTGCCTTCGCGGGGGTGGATGGTGATTGTTGTGCCATTCGCGTCATGAGTCTGGGTGAATAGGGTAGTGGCATACTCCCCGTCCTGATATGCCTCGCTGTCGCCTTGGTCCTCATAGAGTGACCCTTGCCCGTCTGCTCCCGGAATGACCCAAAGGATGAGTGACGAGGGTTCGCTCTTCAGGTGCTGGAGAGGTGGATTGCAGGGGATTATGCTGCCCGGACGGATGAAATAAGGTATCTCGGACAGGGCATATTGGTCGGTGACGGTGCATTCCCCTTCAAGCATCCGGTTGCGGCAGACGTCGTACCATTGGCCTTTGGGGAGCCAAGTCTTGCGCTCGCTGGTGTCGTCGCTGCCTGTTGCCGTCGAGACGGGGGAGACAAGGATGTCGTCGCCAAAGAAGTATTCATCCTCCACGGAATAGGCTTTGTTCTCTTCCGGCCATTCGTAGTAGAGGGGACGGCAGATGGACACGCCCGTGTCGTAAGCTTGCCGGGCCGCAGTATATATATAAGGTACGAGCGTGTAACGAAGCTGAAAGGCTTCTCGCTGCAGGTCAAAGTTAGAGAACTTCCAGATGCGTCGCTCGCAATTGCTTTGACTCGAGCCGTGTGTGCGGAAGATGGGTTGGAAGACACAAAACTGCATCCATCGAAGCACCAGCTCAGGATCTGTGCTTGTGTTGTTGGACTGCAGGTAGCCTCCTCCGTCGTGGCCCCAGTATCCGAAGCAGACGTTGGCAGCGGTTGCCGTGAAATAACTCTCGAACTGCAAGGTGCCGAAGGTGGCAAAGGTGTCGCCGGAGAAGCCGATAGGATAGCGGTGGCTTCCCATGCCGCCCCAGCGATGGAAGATGACAGGCCGGCGGTCAGTACGGTTCTGTTTCATGTCATTGTAGAAGACATGATTGAGCCAGAACGTCTGACCAAGTCCTTTGATGTAGCTGCTTGTGAGGTCCTGTTGCCAGTCGAGCCACCAGAAATCTACGCCCTGCTTTTCGCGCACTCGTATCAAGTTCTGGAAGAAAGTGCGATAGAATGTTGAGTCTTCGAGCTGCCAGGGAACTGTGGTGACGCTGGCATCAAGGCCCATGTCATTGCGTATCTTGGCGAAGTTCTCGTCGCTGGCCCCTATTCCGTCGGCAGGATGCAGGTTGAGGGCGGTCCTTGTGTTGTGGGAGTGCATCCAGCTCAGAAGCGAGACAGGGTTTGGGAAGAGCGACTTGTTCCATGTCCAGCCAGTCCAAGAGTTCTGGTGCCAGTCGCAGTCTATCATCAGCACGTCATGCGGCACAGACTTGCTCTCCATGTCGCGCAACAGTTGCTGAATCTCGCTTTGCGAATAGGCTTGATACTTGCTGTACCAGTATCCGAACATGTACCTGGGCGGGAGGGGCTGTCGTCCTGCTATGCGCACATAGTCGCCAAGTGCATCCTTATACTGGTGTCCGTAGCCAAAGAAATACCAGTCGATGGCGTTGGCATCGACTGGATTGCCTATCCAGGGAATGCCATCCACCTCGCCTTCGAAGGGGAAGGAATGGCTTCCGTCGCCGCGTTCTGTGGAGGGAGACTCGTCGAGCACAGCCCATCCGTCGCGTGAAAGGAGGCCCTTTTCAAGTGAGACACGGTGAGTGTCGCCGATATCGCCGTCGAGCGTCCGTTGCGTGCCGAGCAGGTTGAGTGCATCGTCCTTTCCCGGATACCAGAGGATGTGGCGTCCGTTCATCTGAAAGGTGATGCTCAGGACGGTGCTGTTCTTGTGTTGACGATTGATTCTACTGCCCACCTTGTAACGCAGGGTGAGCGAATCGGTGCGGATGGTCAGATAACCGTCCTCCGAGATGCACGAATAAGCGGGAACCGGCAAGCGTCGGTTGACAACGGCAAAGGTGGCGCGGTCCTCGAAGCGTCCGGTCGAACTGTATTGGATGCGGATGAGTCTCGGGGTCAGAATGGTGAAGCGGGCATTGCCGCTCGTTACGACAGCTTTTTCCTGAGCCAACGGCTCCCAACTGTCCCTGGCACTTACAGATAGAGAGCAGAGGCAGAAGGCAAGGAGGAAGAGGCCGGGAATCTTCATTCCATCATCCCCTCAATGGTCAGGCGAACAACTTCGTTGACGGCGTTGGAACGAATGGTTATTGTCTTCTGGAAATGACCGGGGAACTTGTCTGTACCGTCGTAGGTGACATCAATCTTTCCCTTCTCGCCCGGCTTGATAGGCTCCTTGGTGTAGGTCGGGACTGTGCAGCCGCAGCTGGCGAAAGCCTGATGGATAATCAGGGGAGCGGTGCCGGTATTGGTGAAGGGGAAAGAACATTTAACCAAAGGTTCGTTCTTCGAGAATTTGCCAAAGTCGTGGCGAAGCGTGTCGAAAGTGATTTCTGCATAGTTTTCAGCCTTGGATGTAGCAACGGCTTTGACCTCGCTGACATTGACTTTCTGTTTCTGCGTTTGAGCCTGTGCCGAGAGCAAAGAGCAGTTGGCAAGGAGTAAGAGGAGAATAATTTTTTTCATCATTCCGTATATTATGTTCATTCTTTTGCTTTGCAAAGTTACGAAAAAGTTCATGGTTCTTGCTACATTGTTTATATTTATTTCATTAATCTGCGTGTTTTTTACGATTATTTTGTAATTTTGCAGTCATTTATCTTCAACTACACAAAACATTCAGCCTCCTGAACAACCCAATGGAACGTATCATTCTTGGCATAGACCCGGGCACAAACATCATGGGATACGGCGTGTTGCAGGTCGAGGACAAAAAGGCGTCGATGATAGCTTTGGGCGTTATCGACCTGCGCAAGTTTGCCGACCCGTACCTCAAGCTCGGCCATATTCACGAGCGCGTCTGCAGTATTATCGAAGGCTATCTGCCCGACTGCATGGCTATCGAGGCTCCTTTCTTCGGGAAGAACATACAGAGCATGCTCAAGCTGGGGCGTGCACAGGGAGTGGCTATTGCCGCTGCCATCCAGCGGCAGGTGCCTATCACGGAGTATGCCCCTTCTAAGATAAAGATGGCTATCACCGGTAACGGCAATGCCAGCAAGGAGCAAGTCGCGGACATGCTTCGCAGGATGCTTCATGTCGAGAAAGAAGAGATGGGCAAGTTCCTTGATGCTTCTGATGCGTTGGGAGCAGCCTATTGTCATTTCCTGCAAATGGGCAAACCTGAGACTGACCACAAGTATCACGGTTGGGCTGACTTCGTCAAGAAGAATAAGGAAAGAGTAAAGAACATGTAATACAGAACATGTAATAAAGAAGGAAGAATACATGAACAACCCAGATAATCAGCACGCGATAATCAGAATAGCGGGCGGAGTTGCCCGTCATCCTCTTTGGCGGATGGCAGAGCCTATCAATCTCGAAGTAAAGCAAGGCGAACAGATAGCCATCGTGGGCGATAATGCGGCGGGGAAGACACGCCTCGTCGAAGTCCTGACCGGACACTATCCCTTGCTGATGAACGAAGTGCAATATGACTTCTTTCCCAGCAAGCTGAACCTTGTCAGCGAGAACCTGAAGTACATCTCCTTTCGCGACTCTTACGGCGAACAGGACGGCACCTATTACTATCAGCAGCGCTGGAACCAGCACGACATAGCCGACGACACCCCGACTGCCGGACAGCTCCTTCAGGACTTCTACCTCAAAGCAGACCAGAACATTGGTCGGAACCTTACACCCGAGGAGCGCGAACAGGAACAGAGGCTGCGCAATGTTCTCAGGCAGAAGCTTGCCAGCATGTTCCGTCTTGATGAATTAAGCCCGAAGTACATCATATCCCTCAGTAGCGGTGAGCTGCGCAAGTTTCAGATGGCAAAGGCCCTCGGCACTAATCCTCGTGTGCTTATCCTGGACAATCCTTTCATCGGACTTGATGCACCCACCAGGAGCGACTTCCGCCACCTGCTGGAGACGTTGACGCGCGAAACCAGTCTGCTCATCATTCTTGTCCTGAGCAAGCGTGAAGACATACCCGACTTCATTACGCATGTCCTCCCCGTCGAAGGCCTGAAACTGTTGCCTAAACTGACGCTTGCTGCATACCGGAAGCAGTATGCAGCAGAGCCGCGCCCTCTGCCCCGCGAAGATGTGAAGCGGTGGATAACGGAACTGCCCCATCATGACCTTACCTCTACCGGCTTCTATCCATCGGACGGCGGCGAGATACTCTGCTTCCGCGATGTCTGTATCCGGTATGGCGAACACACCATTCTGAAACCTCTCAACTGGACGGTCCGCGAAGGCGAGCGATGGGCCCTGAGTGGTCCAAACGGGTCTGGTAAAAGCACGTTGCTCAGCCTGGTCTGTGCCGACAATCCGCAAGCCTATGCATGCAACATTGAGTTGTTCGGTCATCGACGAGGCACGGGAGAGAGCATCTGGCAAATAAAACATCACATCGGCTACGTCAGCCCCGAGATGCATCGGGCCTATCTGAAGGACATTCCCGCCGTGGACGTAGTGGCAAGTGGATTGAACGACTCCGTAGGACTCTACCTGCGCCCGCGTCCTGAGCAACGGCAAACGTGTCTGGACTGGATGCATGTCTTCGGAATAGATGGCGTCAGCAATAAGTCGTTCATGCAGCTGAGCAGCGGTGAACAGCGACTTTGCCTGCTGGCCCGAGCCTTTGTCAAGGATCCGGAACTGCTCATACTCGACGAACCTTTGCACGGCCTTGACGACCGCAACCGATGCCTCGTACGCCAGATAATCGAGCAGTTCTGCCTGCGTCCCCACAAGACTCTCGTAATGGTCACGCACTACGAGGAAGAGCTGCCCGGCTGCATCACCCATCGCCTCACCCTGACGAAGCAAGGCTGAAACCTGTTAAAATGACATGAGTGGATAGGACATAACATAGAAACGGCAAATAAGAATCGAACATGAATAAAATCATCATCACCTTTCTGCTTGCAGTGCTACCTATAACTTGCTGCATTGCCAAAAAGAAGTCAGCAATAAATGCAACGCTCAGGGGCTACCCATCGGGGGGCATAAATGAATACCACTTCCATGCAGGAAAAGCGGTAGTCAGGGGGCGTTTCACCAATAGGACAGAACGAGGCTTCTCCACCTTCAATGTGACAGGAACGGACCTCTTTTCCAATCAGGACTTTGTCAGGACAATTAACATCGAGCCCGATGGCTCTTTTCTTGAACTGATTAGTCTGCCGCATTCTGGATGGGTGTATTTCGATGGTGCAGATATCCCGCCTGCTTTTATTGCTGTTGGCGACACTCTGGAGTTATTGATTGATGACGCAGGGAGCGAAGCAACAATCTCGGGCAGCGGCGCTACAGGCGAGGTGAACAGCGTCTGGCCACGGCTGGAGACCCAGTTCGCTTCGAAGGAAACACGAACCCCATGGGAGGGTATGAAACGTGAATTCATGCTGGAGTGGAAGAATCGGAAGGTGAAGGAACTCGACCGAATAGCCAATGCCATAGATGCCGATACAATCGCTGCGCTGAAAGGTTGTTCAAACTATGCAAAGGACGTGCTGAAAACCAGCCTGCTGGCTATGCCTCTGGAGCAAATGCTGGTGGCGCTGCATCAATGGTGGTGGAGAACAAGGAACGAGGATGGAAAGCCAAACCCTGCTCTGACGATTTCCTCAGGTTCGTTCTTCGATTTCCTTTCGGCCAGGCAGTCCTATCTGATGGACAATCCATTGATGGTCTTTGCAGCCGATGGCGGTGGCGTCATCAACAACATGGAATTCCAGGTACTCAATGCATACTTGTACCTGGCAAACGATATGGAGAGGTGGAGCAAGACGACCGACTCCGACGAACTGAGCAATTACAAGGAGAACTTCGTCCTGCCGCACGACTACGACCCTGCGCTTCACCGCGAAATGCTTGATTTTGACAAGGGGCAGTTGGTTTCCGTGGCAGACTATTATAAGATGTGTAGCGACAGCATCTGCTCGCGTTTCGGACTTGACCATACTGGTTTCATGATGCAGCTTTGTTTGCTTCACCGTGTTCTTGACTTCGACTTTGAGGGCTCTGACGACTGGTTCCTCACTCGCAAGGCAGAGGAACTGGCAGGAGCCATTCCGCAGTTTACCGCCCCGTCCATCTGTCACCATGCCGTGGACGTTTACCGCCGCTTTGTCATCGAGCGCGAAGGAAGTGCTCGCATGGAAGCCTCGGTTTCCACGCCTGGCGACTCTCTTTTTCAATCGCTGAAGGACAAATATGCCGGCAACGTCATCTACATGGACTTCTGGGGTATCGGGTGCGGACCTTGTCGCAAGGGGATGCTTGACCAGCGCACACTCGTTGAACAATATAATGGTGCTCCAGTACGTTTCCTTTACATTTGCAACGAAAAAGACTCGCCCCGAGAACCAAGCGAGAAGTTCCTATCCGACAATCACATTCAAGGCGAGCACATTTTCCTCTCGCCAGATGAATGGAATCTCCTCACCAACAAGTTTCAGTTCAATGCAATTCCATTCACGCTTCTTTTAGACCGTAATGGGAATGTCGTAGAGAAGAACGTCCCACCTACAGCAGCAAAACTTGACGAACTTCTTAAATAGAACCCATTTAGATCATAGAACAATTAACAAGCAAACTATCATCACTAACGAGAGTCCCTATAATAGCAAATCGGCAAAGCCGAACACAGAACATCGGGTCTTGCCAGTCGCCACGCTCCTTGATGGTGAAGACTTCATGTGTATTTGCCATAGATAATTCTTTACATCATTTAGCTAGGAAATAGGTCCCGGAACAGCCCGCGACCAATACCTTTGTCTATAAGGACGTGACGCGGAGGGCAAGACGTCGCGTCGTTCAGCCCAACACGACGCGTCCTTCCGTGTAAAAGAACACAGCCTTTTTTCGCCAAAAATGCTCTTTATTTTGCCATTGCCCACTTGCTGCTGACACTACTTAAACATCCCTCCAGAAATTCCTTCGCTGTAATCCTTTGATAACCAAGTGACATTCGATTTGAGCCATTTTTTCTCTCTCCACGTAGAAAAGTGCCATCCAAGCCAAAATCGCGCCTCAGAAGAAGTCCACCAACGAAATCTTCTGACAAAACGCCTGTTTTGACATGGGTAATCCCACGATTGCTTCGAATTCAGAAGAAACTACCTGTACAGCGGAGCCCCTTCTGAAGGTTGCTCAACCTGCTTTTAATATCTTACGATTGAATTCAGTGTTATCAGCCATTTATCTCCTTCTTTTTGCCTTTATCTTCTTTCATCCGCAAGACAAGTAGGGCTTTTTGCACGTTTTTTCTCATTTTGTGCAAAATTTATCGGTACTTTGTTTGGAGTGTACCGAAATTTACTATAACTTTGCACAAAATTAATTAAAATGTGCAAACAATAATGAATGAAATTACTCCATCCGCTCAAGTGCAGTCGGTTCCCTCATACAACCAAATGATACGTCAAAGCATACAGGACCATTGGTTTCTGGATTCGATGTCGGACTATGGGCTTTTCACATTACAATATAAAGATGTAGCGCGCTTAATCGAAAAGCTCCACATCCTATTTGAACAGGCCGGTGTTGAGCCGGGCGACAAAATTGCGCTCTGCGGTCGCAACCTGAGTCGGTGGGGAGCTGCTTTCTTCAGCATTCTGACCTACGGAGCTGTGGCTGTACCCATCTTGCATGAGTTCCACCCGACGCAGGTACACGACATCGTGAACCACTCCGAGTCGAAGCTCCTTTTCGTGGGCGACAAGGTTTGGCCTAATTTGAATGCAGACGAGATGCCGGACCTGGAAGGCATCATCTCGCTGACAGACTACAGCCTCTTGGTATGCCGCAACGACAAGCTGGCCTACGCTCGCGAAAACCTCAACCGTCTCTTCGGCGAGAAGTTCCCCAGCCGTTTCCTGCCGGAACTCCTGAGCTACTATCAGGATCAGCCCGACGAACTGGCCGTGCTGAACTATACCAGCGGAACGACAAGCAACTCAAAGGGCGTGATGATTCCCTACCGTGCCCTCTGGAGCAACTGTGATTTTGCCTTCCATGTACTTGGCAACGAAATCAAAGCTGGCGACAGAGTACTCAGCATGCTGCCGATGGCACACATGTATGGAATGGCATTCGAGTTCGTCTTCGAGTTCGTAGCAGGCGTTCACATCAACTTCCTTACGAAGGTTGCTTCCCCAACCATCCTCATGAGGACCTTGGCGGAAGTGAAGCCGGTCATCCTGATTGTCGTGCCTCTTATTATAGAAAAGGTAGTGCGCAAGGCTATCTTGCCCAAGATACAAGACCCGAAGGTGAGGATGCTGATGAATGTGCCTGTCATCGGTGACCGCATTCGCAAGCGCATCTGCGACGGGCTGACACAAGCTCTCGGCGGCAATTTCTACGAGGTCATCATCGGCGGTGCTGCGCTCAATCAGGAGATAGAACAACTTCTCCACGAGATTGGCTTCCACTATACGGTCGGCTATGGCGCAACGGAATGCGCTCCCATCATCTCCTACAACGACTGGAAGGACCAGGTGGTAGGCAGTTGCGGCAGGAATGTCATCCATCAAGAGCTGCGCATCGACAGCCCGGATCCCGAGCGCATTCCCGGCGAAATCCTGACACGCGGCCTGAACGTCATGCTTGGCTATTACAAGAACGAGGAGGCAACCAAGGCTGCAATCGATGCCGACGGATGGTATCACACCGGCGACCTTGGAGTGATGAACCGGCAGGGAGTCCTCTTCATCAAAGGCCGGAGCAAGAACATGCTGCTCGGTGCAAACGGCCAGAACATCTATCCGGAAGAGATAGAGGACAAACTCAGCAGCATGACGCTTGTCAGCGAGTGCCTTGTGGTGCAGAAGGACGATAAGCTCGTCGGCCTCGTCTATCCCGACCAAGAGCAAGTCAAGAAGCTGCGCCTCTCTCCGTCTGACGTCGAGTCCATCATGGAACAGAATCGCAAGGACATCAATCCCACCCTTCCGTCCTATGCTCAGATTTTCAGTATCAAGGTGATGGAAAACGAGTTCGAGAAGACTCCGAAGAAGAGTATCAAGCGATTCCTCTACACTAACATTTAGAGGAATCGCTTTTCCTTTGCTTGCAAAGTCCGGCTCCGGGTGAGCCCGCCCGTCAGAAGACTTCGGGCAGCTGATAGAGTTTGGTGCTGTTGCTGCCCTTGATGAGGACGGTGCAGTTGCTTATGGGGTTATCCTTCAAAGCCTTCTTGACAGCTTCAACATCGCTGAAGACGTGCATTCCCTTGGCTGCAACCCGCCCGAATTCCGTTCCAACCAGCCAGACTCGGTCCAACTTCATTTCCTGAAGCTTCTCTACGATGCGTCGATGTTCCTCAAGGCTCTCAGCCCCTAACTCACGCATATCGCCGAGTATCACCATCTTGTGCTCTGCCTCGAAGAAAGCGAAGTTGGTCAGCGCAGCCGACATGCTCGATGGGTTGGCATTGTAGGCATCTACGATTAGCCTGTTGGTCCCAGCCTGTCGCAACTCGCTGCGACTGTTGGTCGGGACGTAGGCAGACAGGGCTTGGTTTATTTGCTCGGGGGCGATGCCGAAATGAAGACCGATGGTGGCGGCTGCACGGATGTTGGTAATGTTGTATGCTCCGATGAGATGGGTCCGGACATCGTGCCAAGGCTCATCCACCTCTGCCCGCCATTGTATTCCGACGTAGGGCCCCGTCTCGCTCACTCGGCCTTCTACGTAGGGCAAGGCATCCTCCCAGATGACAAACCCGCGTTCCGTTGCCATTTGCAACAGGTCATTGTCAAAGGCATTGAGGAAGATTTTCTTATTCCTCCGGCGAAGGTCATCGTAGAGCTCCCCTTTCGTCTTCTTCACCCCTTCAAAGCTGCCAAATCCTTCCAGATGTGCTCGTCCCACATTAGTGATGAGTCCGAAGTCGGCCTGTACAATGCGGCAAAGGTCGGCAATCTCACCCGGGTGGTTCGCTCCGGTCTCTATGACGGCAATGTCATGTTCCTCGGGGCGGATGCGCAGCAGAGTAAGAGGCACACCGATATGGTTGTTGAGGTTGCCTTCGGTGAACAGAACGCGTTTACCTTCTGAAAGAACTGCTGCTATAAGCTCTTTGGTAGTTGTCTTGCCATTGGTGCCGGTTATCTGTATAACCGTCCCGCCCCATGTGCGCCGATGAAGGGCAGCCAGTTCCTGCAAGGCAGTCAGCACGTCGGGGACAAGGATGATGCGGCTGTCCTGTGCTGCCACTTCGGGATTGTCTGCCACAGCCAGCGCACAGCCCTTCTCAAGAGCTTGGAGTGCAAAAGCGTTGCCGTCGAAGGAGTCGCCCTTTAGGGCAAAGAAGATGCTCCCTTCGGGGCAGTTGCGGCTGTCTGTCGTTACGACTGGATGTTCCGTGTATCTCGCATATAGTTCTGCTGTTGATGTCATAGCTGCTTAGTGTGTTTATCGTTTTCCTGTGGCAAAGTTACGGAAAAAGTTGCAAACGGCAATGTCTTTCGGGAAGTTTAATGCGACTATGTCACAAATCTTGCGTCTTTGTACTTTTTTGCTAAAAAAAAGTCTTGCTTGCTTTGCTGTTTTGGGAAATAAGCTTAACTTTGCAGCCGAAACGAAAAAACGATGCAGACGAACTGTTACATAATACAGGTCTGGGACGAAGAACCAATGTCGTCTGGCTCCCATGTCAGCCTGTCTCATAAGGAAAGCCACTTTCGCTGTCACTTTTAGCGATTGTGGCTTTTTCTTTGAATAAAGGTCAGGGGGGAGTCGTGAGAAGTTAAAGGATAACAAGGCCCGTTTCTTTGCTTTGCAACAGGATGGGCACAGAGAATAAAATAGAAAACAGAAAATACTTAAAAAGTTAATAGCTATGGTGAATCTGAAGAAAGTTCTCGTTTTAGGCAGCGGTGCGCTGAAGATCGGCCAGGCCGGTGAGTTTGATTACTCTGGCAGCCAGGCGCTCAAGGCACTACGTGAGGAAGGTATCTACTCGGTGCTTGTCAACCCCAACGTGGCAACCATCCAAACCAGTGAAGGTATTGCCGACAAGGTTTACTTCTTGCCTATCACTCCTCATTTCATTGAAGAAATCATCAAGAAGGAGCGTCCCGACGGCATCATGTTGGCATGGGGCGGACAGACAGGCCTGAATGTCGGCACGGCCCTTTATCAGAACGGCGTGCTGGAGAAGTATGGAGTCCGAGTTCTCGGCACGAGTGTGGAAGCTATTATGAACACGGAGGACCGCGACCTCTTCGTCAAGGAACTGGGAAAGGTTGACCTGAAGGTTCCTACGAGCCATGCTTGCGAGACGCTCGACGAGGCCATCGCTACGGCACGACGGATTGGCTATCCCATCATGATTCGTTCCGCTTATGCGCTGGGCGGCCTGGGCAGCGGTGTCTGCCCCGACGAGAAGACGTTCCGCGAGATTGCCGAGAGTGCCTTCACATTTGCGCCTCAGGTGCTTGTGGAGGAGAGCTTGAAGGGCTGGAAGGAGATAGAGTTCGAGTGCATCCGCGATGCCAACGACCACTGCTTCACCGTGGCCTCGATGGAGAACTTCGACCCCCTCGGCATCCACACGGGCGAGAGCATCGTAGTGGCTCCCACTTGCTCGCTGAAGGATGAGCAGGTGAAGATGTTGCAGGACATCACCATCAAGTGTGTGCGCCACCTGAACATCGTGGGCGAATGCAACATTCAGTTTGCCTTCAATGCGGAGACCAACGACTACCGCATCATCGAGATAAACGCCCGCCTGTCGCGCTCTTCTGCTTTGGCAAGCAAGGCTACCGGCTATCCCTTGGCATTCGTTGCTGCCAAAATCGCTTTGGGCTATACGCTCGACCAGATTGGAGAGATGGGCACGACGAACAGTGCCTACGTTGCTCCGTCGCTCGACTACCTTATCTGCAAGATACCGCGTTGGGACCTGACAAAGTTCACGGGCGTGAGCCGCAAGATTGGTTCCAGCATGAAGTCCGTGGGCGAGATTATGAGCATCGGACGCAGCTTCGAGGAAATGCTGCAGAAGGGCCTGAGAATGATTGGTCAGGGCATGCACGGCTTCGTCGGCAACGACCATGTGAAGTTCGACAACCTCGACGAGGAACTGTCCAATCCTACCGACCTTCGCATCTTCGCCCTTGCCCAGGCCCTTGAGGAAGGCTATACGGTGGAGCGCATCGAGGAGCTGACGAAGATTGACCCCTGGTTCATCGAGCGCATGAAGAACATCGTTGACTTCGAGCACAAGTTGCAGACCTACAACAGCCTCGAAGAGGTTCCTGCCGACGTTCTCCTCAAAGCGAAGGTACTTGGCTTCAGCGATTTCCAGATTGCAAGGTGCGTCATGAAGGTGCATACGGGCAACATGGAGAAGGAGAACCTGGCTGTCCGCGCCTATCGTAAGAAGCTTGGCATCCTGCCTTCCGTGAAGCGCATCCCGACGGTTGCCAGCGAGCATCCCGACCTCACGAACTACCTCTACATGACCTATGCTGTCGAAGGACACGACATCAACTTCTACAAGAACGAGAAGTCGGTCATCGTGCTGGGCAGCGGCGCGTACCGCATCGGTTCGAGCGTAGAGTTCGACTGGTGTTCGGTCAACGCCATACAGACCGCTCGCAAGCTGGGCTACAAGAGCATCATGATCAACTACAATCCAGAGACTGTCTCTACGGACTATGACATGTGCGACCGCCTGTACTTCGACGAGCTCTCGTTTGAGCGGGTGCTGGACGTTATCGACCTCGAATCGCCGCGCGGCGTGATTGTCTCCACGGGCGGACAGATACCCAACAACTTGGCCATGAAGCTCTATCGCCAGAGCGTGCCCATCCTTGGCACCTCGCCCGTGAGCATTGACCGTGCCGAGAATCGCGGCAAGTTCTCGGCTATGCTTGACAAGCTCGGCATCGACCAGCCCCGCTGGAGTGCCCTGACGAGTATGGACGACGTGAAGAAGTTCATCGATGAGGTCGGCTATCCCGTCCTGGTACGTCCGTCCTACGTCCTCTCGGGCGCTGCGATGAACGTCTGCTACACGGACGAAGAGCTGGAGCGCTTCCTGCAGATGGCAAGCGAGGTGAGCAAGGAGTACCCCGTCGTGGTGAGCAAGTTCATGACGGAGACCAACGAGGTGGAGTTCGACGCAGTTGCCCAGAACGGCGAAATCGTGGAGTATGCCATCTCCGAACATGTGGAGTATGCCGGCGTGCACTCCGGCGATGCCACGATGGTCTTCCCCGCCCAGCAGTTAAGCTTCGCCACTGCCCGGCAGATAAAGAAGATGAGTCGCGCCATAGCCAAGGAGCTGAACATCAGCGGCCCATTCAATATCCAGTACCTTGCCAAGGGCAGGGACGTGAAGGTCATCGAATGCAACCTCCGTGCCAGCCGCTCGTTCCCCTTCGTCAGCAAGGTGCTGAAGCGCAACTTCATCGAGACGGCTACCCGCATCATGCTCGATGCTCCCTACACGAAGCCCGACAAGAGTGCCTTCGACATCGACCATATCGGCGTGAAGGCAAGTCAATTCTCGTTTGCCCGTCTGCAGAACGCCGACCCAATCCTCGGAGTTGATATGAGCTCGACGGGCGAAGTGGGTTGCCTTGGCGACAGCTTTGAGGAGGCACTGCTCAACAGCATGATTGCCACAGGCTACAGGATTCCCCGCAAGGACAAGGGCGTGATGATAAGCAGTGGTGGCACGAAAGAGAAGGCTCACATGCTCGACGGAGCACTGATGCTGACAAAGGCCGGATACACAATCTATGCGAGCGAGGGCACTGCCAAGTACCTGAACGAGAACGGAGCCAAGGCAATCGCCGTCAGCTGGCCCGACGAAGAGAAGCCCGGCATGGAGAACGTAATGCAGATGATTGCCGACCACCGCTTCGACCTCGTCGTGAACATCCCGAAGAACCGCACGAGCCGTGAGCTGACAAACGGCTACAAGATTCGTCGCGGCGCCATCGACCACAACATTCCGCTCATCACAAATGCTCGCCTCGCGAGTGCCTTCATCGAAGCCTTCTGTACGCTTTCCGTCGAAGACCTCAGCATCAAGAGCTGGAACGAGTACTAAAATAATGCACATCCTGGAGCTCCCTTCTTTCTTCCCGCCTCATGGCGGCCTTTTCTGCCTGGAACAGGCCAAGGCCTTGAAGCAGGCAGGGCACGAGGTTCGCATCGTGAGCATCGTCGAGTTGAGTGTCACGACGGACCGGTGGCTGTACCTTACGGCGCCTTGGCGAGAGGAGAGAAGGGAGATGGAAGGCATCGAGGTGTCCGTCCAGTACATGCGGGCTTTGCCGAAAGCCGTCCGCCGCAACGTAAACCGATGGATAACTCTTTGCTGCGAGGCGGTGGAGCGCTATGTGCGTCGCAACGGGAAGCCCGACATCCTGCACGCCCATTGCTGCAAGAGCGCAGGCATGGCGGCCCGCGAGCTAAGCCGGCGGCTGGGCATTCCCTTCTTCATCACCGAACATATCCCCAAGGGACTCTTCGAGCGTGACTTCGGCGAAGGCTGGAAGCGAAACAAGTGGCTGAAAGAAGAGATGCGCGGGGCTTACGAGGCAGCCGACAAGGTAATCCCCGTGAGCCGTGAGCTTGTGGATGAACTTGCTCCCTTCTTTGGCCGCGCCTATCGGTATCAGGCCATATCGAACATCATCGACACGGATTTCTACAGCTACCGCGAGCGGATGCCGCTCCCGGGCCGTCCCTTCCGCTTCTGCTGCCTGGCCGTGGCCGACATCTACCGCAAGGGGTACGACGTGCTGGCCGAGGCGATGAAGCATTTCGGGAACGACGTGGAGCTGCACATCGCGGGTCAGGGCACCGACAGTCCTGCTCTGCGGCAACTCTTTCTGCACAGCCCGAATGTCCGCTTCCACGGCAGTCTCGCTGCGGACGACGTGCGCCGACTGCTTTGGGAGAGCGATGCCTTGGTGCTGCCCAGCCGCAGCGAGGTGCAACCTCTTGTACTGCTCGAAGCCCTCTCCACGGGCATTCCAGCCATCGGCACAGAGTGTGTCGGCCCTTCTGTCCGCCTTGCCGTTGGGTGCCGCTATGTGCCAGTGGGCGATGCTGAGAAGCTGGCAAAGATGATGTCGGAGGCGATGCACATTGCCCCTTCCCCCGAGTATCACGAAATTGTAGCGCGAATGGCATCTCCTTCGGTCGTCGCCGAACAGCTGACCGACATCTTCACCTCAGCTGTAAAATTCCCCATTGCCTGAAATGTAATCCTTCGGGGCGCGAAATAAAACCTCGAAGAACGCGTTGAAAAGTTATTTTCAAGCTTTGAAAATCAATTTTCACGTCATGAAAATATATTTTCACGGTTTGAAAATTAATTTTCACGTCATGAAAATAGTTTTCCAACGTGTTTCATAGGCTTTTGTCTGCTGTTTAGGCAACTTTTGTCTACCGTTTCATGGGTATGAATGGCCTTTGCCGGATGGCGTCTCAAGGAGTTTTTGTGGAGTCGCGCTGCCAAATGGGGTCGGGGTAGGTGGCAGCAGGTGTGTAGTTGAGGTCGAGTTCCGGTATCTCCTCCAGGCTGTCCTCTTCGGCTCGGTACGGAATCTCGCTGCCGTGATAGGGCGTAATCTCGACGGGATGGAATCCGGCCCGGATGATGTCGAGCTCGCGGGCTGCAGCACGGCTCAAGTCGATGACAAACCGCTTGGAGTAGGGGCCACGGTCCGTGACACGCACTATGACCGTCCGCCCGTTGATGGGATTGCGCACCTTCAGCCTGGTACCGAAAGGGAATTTCAGGTGTGCACAGGTCATGCTGTCTTTGTTGTAGATTTCTCCGCTTGCCGTGCGCCGCCCGTGCAACTTGTCGGAGTAGTACGAGGCATTACCCTTGATGACGGGCTCCTTCTCCTGACCCCGGATTCCGCCGGCAAGGGAGGCAAATATCATCAACGCGAAACAAAGAATCTTCCTGTAGTCATCGTTCTTCATGATTCGATTCGGACTTAGGTTTACACGAATTCGGCTGCAAGTTACGTCTTTCTTCGATACAAAACCATGAATAAGACGTTTTTTTTCCCTTAATTAGTGTCTGTTTGCCTTTTTTTTACTAATTTTGCAGGTAAAAGTGTACATAATGACAATGGAAACGACAAATCATACATCATTCAGGCATCTGCTTCTTGCTGCCTGCTGTATCCTGAGCCTTGGACTGACCACATCCTGCATTTCGAACAAGAAGATGATTTACCTGCAGGGAGCCACCAAGTCCTATGCTGTCCCCCGTGAGATAACAGACTACACGGAACTCCACGTGGAGCCGGACGACCAGCTTGCCATCTCCGTTGCCAGCAAGGATGTCGAGTTGCTGATACCCTTCAATAACAACACCCTCATTGGCGGCGGCAACAATTCGCAGACCGGTACGAACACCGTCAACGTCTCCTCCGGCGTGTCATATTTCCGCGTTGACAAGGACGGCAACATCCAGTTCCCCATCTTCGGCAAGCTGCATGTGGGCGGCATGACTACCGGTGAGATATCGTCGATGCTGCAGAAACGCATGATAGACGAAGGCTACATCAACGATGCCGTGGTCAACACCAAAATCATGAGCTTCAAGGTGACGGTGATGGGCGACGTCAAGAATCCCGGCACCCAGACCTATCAGGGCGAGCGCCTGACCATCCTGGAGGCACTCGGCAAGGCCGGCGACCTGACGAACAGCGCCTACCGCAACAATGTGCTTGTCATCCGCGAAGAGAACGGCATGCGAAAAGCTTATGAAGTCAATCTGCTTGACAACCAGGCCGTCTTCAACTCGCCTGCCTACTACCTGCAGCAGAACGATGTCATCTACGTGCAACCCAACAAGAGCCAGCGCGTGAAAGGCAGTACCAGCTATACGTGGCTCTCCGTCGGCAGTACCGTAGTCGGCATCATTGTCAGCATCGTATCCCTCATTGTAGCACTTAAAAAGTAAACGGCAGCATCCTATGGAAGCAAACAGCAATAATACGGCAACGGGCCGCAATCGTAACCGTAAGAATGCAACAGCAGAGGAAACTCTCACCTTGCGCGACCTCCTGGACACCTTTGTCGCCCATTGGGGCTGGTTCCTGCTCTCTGTCATCATCTTCCTGGCCCTGGGCCGACTCTATCTTGCTACGAAGTCCAACGTTTTCCTGCGGCAGGCCGTTATGCTCGTCAAGGACGACGGCGGGCAGGGAGCACGGCGCTCCAACATCAGCACCGACGCCCTGATGCAGCTCAATGGTGTCCTGGCCGGAGCAAGCGTCAAGAACGAAGTCTATATCCTTCACTCCTTCCAGCTTGCTCAGGAAGTTGCCCGCGACCTTCAGCTCGACGTCATGTACAGCGTCCGGTCCGGCCTGCGCAACGTCTCGCTCTACGATGTGCGCCCCTTCACCGTGCAGTTCCAGACGGATTTCACCGTTCCGGCCAGCTTCAAGCTGACCATCGACGACAGTCGGGGCGGCACGATGACAGACATCTGCTACGGTGACCCGATGGAGGAGTCTGACCACACCGAGAAGGTAGAATGGGGCAAGACCAACAGCTCGAAGCCTTTATGGGAATGACGGTCAGCGTGCAGCGAATCAGCATGGAAGACGCTGCCATCATATTATATAATAAGGTAACGAGCAGCGAGATTGACAAGGAAAGCACCTTGGTCCGCATCACCTGCACCGACACCAACATCCAGCGTGCCGACGACATTCTGAACGGCCTGCTCGAAGCCTACAAGCGCAGCATCATCGACGACAAGAACCAGATTGCGAAAAGTACAGCCGACTTCATCGAAGATCGCATCGGCCTCATCTATTCGGAACTGAACGACGTTGAGGGACAATTGGCTAAGTTCAAGCAGAGCAGCGGAATGGTGGATGTCAAAGCCAGCAGCGATGCATTCATCTCGCAGATAAGCACCGCCCGACAGCGAACCGTTCAGGCCGAGACTCAGTACTCGATGGTAGAGTATCTGGTTGACTACCTGTCGAAGAACATCTCCGACAAGGGCCTCATCCCCACGATGGGCGGCATCAGCGACGTTGGTATTGCCTCGCAGATTCAGAACTACAACCAGCTGATGCTGCAGCGCAACCGACTGGCTGGGAATACCTCCGAGAACAGTCCCACCATCCATGACATGGACACCAGCCTTTCACAGATGCGAAATGCCGTGCTTGCATCGCTCAAAGGCTACAGCAACAGCCTAAAGCTGCAAGTCGATAAAGCAAGGAAGGAAGAAGCGGGACTCGTTGGGAACCTGCAGGCTGTGCCGCAGAAAGAGAAAGAGGTGATTGACATCGCCCGCCAGCAGACCATCAAGCAGACCCTCTACACCTATCTCCTTAACAAACGCGAGGAAACAGCCTTGCAACTGGCTATCACCGAGGCAAACATCCGCATCGTGGAGCATCCATTCGGCAGCCGTATGCCCATTGCTCCGCGCACCAAGGTCATCATGTTCATGGCCTTGCTTGTGGGGCTTATCGTGCCCTTCCTCTTCTTCTGGCTGAAGAAGTACCTGGACACCACGGTCCACGGGCGGCGGGACGTGACGAAGTACACAACCATCCCCATCCTGGGCGAAGTGCCGCACAGCAAAGGCGGCGTTGGCGACACGGAGATAATCGTGGAGAGTCAGAAGGACGATATCCTTGCAGAGGCATTCCGACTGATTCGTTTCAACATGCCTTTCATCAACAAGGATGCACGCGTCATCATGTTTACCAGCACTATGCCGGGCGAGGGTAAGACGTTCATCAGTATGAATCTTGCCGCCACCATTGGACTGACCGGTAAGAAGGTTGTACTCGTGGATGCCGACATACGCAAGCGGACAAGAAGCCGCCTTGCCTCGCTCGACGGTAAGTACGGACTCACCTCGTACCTCGCAGGCAACATTGACGACGTATCCAGCCTGATTGTGACGAAGGATAAAGCCTGCAATCTGGACTTCCTGCCAGCCGGCATCATGGCCCCCAATCCTGCCGAGTTGCTGATGAGCAACCGGCTGGAACAGTGCGTAGAGGAACTCAAGAAACTCTACGACTACGTCATCATCGACAACGTGCCCGCTCAGGTCGTGGCAGATGCCGGCATCGTTAATCGCGTAGCTGAGCTGACCATCTACGTACTGCGCGAAACGAAGGTGGACCGTCGCTACCTGCCTGAACTGGAGCGCCTGCACCAGGAGAAGAAATTCAATCATCTCTGCATTGTCATCAACGACAGCCGTGCCGAGAACAGAAAGTATGGCTACGGATATGGCTACGGCCCGACAGAGAAGAAGAGCAAGTGGGCAAAGTTCTTCCGCAAGAAGTGAAAGCACCCGTGGACATTCGTTTCGTCCAATAACGAGTCACAGCACTTAGTATATTCTATTTTATAATTATCCAGGGTCGTACCACCAGCACCCTGAAAGGGCAGTAAGCTGTCAGCCCAGGGCATCGCCCTGGGGCAAAGCGTATATCATCCTTCGCCCTGAAGGGGCAAAAGAATAATGCAGGAAAGTCTTTTGCCCTTTCAAGGCGTGTCTTATGTCACATAGACCACCTAGGGCGATGCCCTGGGCTATGGGCTTACTGCCCTTTCAGGGCTGTTGCGAAACTAATGAATGGTGGTACGCCCCAGGATAATCAAATTCTATTTTGCCTCACGAGGTGTAAGCGTTTGCCTCACGAGGCAAATCCACACTCATCGTGTTGTTGTTGAATTCTCCTCTGTATAAAGTGAACCCCAGAAGCTTTTGTATAACTTCCGGGGTTCACTTCTTTTGGAAACGTCCTATTGATGTTGTGTCTTTATGGATTCGTTTTTCTGACGGTTTCGTTTACCAGATGTCCTCTGGTGTTTCCGGGTTGTCGAAGACCTCCTTTGCGCAGTACTCAAGGTAGTCCATGTAGAAGAAACGCGTGTCGTCGTCCATCACAGTCTTGAACCTGATGTAGTTCGTCACTTCTGGATCCATTCTCTCGCGGAGGAGGATGCGTCGAGTACAAATGTCCGAATTGCGCATCGGATTGGCGCCTGCACTGCCTGCACTGTACTGCCTGCATCCCTTCATAAAGCCGTTGTTGCGCAGGCGCTTGTCGATTTCCGAGTTGTAGTCATCGTCACCCGTTTTGTCGGGCTCTCCGCCAATATCGCTCCATACGTTACCGTTCTTTGTGTGGAGATAGTTGTCTGCGCCCTGACGCAGATCGAGGGGGATACCCATCGCAGCGAGTTTCTCTTTGTTGCTGCCCCAGTAGAACTGAACCATGCCTCGCTGAGTACCACCGTTCTGGATGGCATATCGCAACTCATATATGCCGCGTTTCGGGACGGGCGGTAGGCGCATGATGCAGTCTGTTATGCCGCGGATGGTCATCTCGTCGCCCTGCATATTTGACCATCCTTTGCCTCGGCCAGTCCAGTAGTTGAACCGGGTTTCGGGTGAGATATCCACATCCTCGAGGTATTTGTACTGTCCATCGTTGGGGATATAGACATTTGTGTGCTTCTCGTCGGTAATTTCGGAGCAACGGATATCGTTGTTCATAAACTCCGGCCACATGCTTGGAACAGACCAGCGAATACGATTTCTTTGCAGGTTGTTGCGCGTGTCATCGCTGTACCACAGTAATTTGTCGATGGGGTAGATGATGCCGTTGCGTATGTCGTTCTCTCCTTTCAGGTTGGGTTCGCCTACGCGGATGCCCTCATTGGCAGGGTCGCACGACACCTCATGATAGGTGCCGCTACGTCCGTTGTCGAGAATGGGGAAGCGGTTCAGATATACGCCGTTACTCTCCCTACTCTCGAAGATCTTCAGGAGACGCCGTTTGCCCATCGTGGTATAGTACTCCATCACAGCCACTCCGGGAGTCTTCTTGCTGGGCTCGTACTCCAACTCGTTGTAGTGATATACAAGTTTGTCGGTGGGAAGTTTCTCCGGCAGCAGGTGATAGGTGATGAATTGGTATAGCAGATTATCCTCGGACTTGTAGTTGTTGTCGCGCTTAGCCTCAGGATATACACCTTGTGCATCCAGATAGCTCACCACATCCTCCATCGTGATGTCTGTCACGCTCTTTCCAATGGCTTGTGTCCAGAATTCATCAGTTTCAGCAAAGAAGGTAAACCCAAAGTAGCGATGCTCCGGTGTGTGGAAGGTAGCGGTTTCACCTTTCGTCTCTTCGTTCTTCAGGGGAATCATATCCTTCTGGAATTGCTCTTCATATTTGTCATCGCGCCAAGGAGAGAGTTGGTCGAGCAAACCGCAGGCTTCGACCAGCTTCGCGGAAACGACGAAATTGCTGTTTTTGTCCGTGATGTATTTTCTCAGCAAGTAGTCCATCGTGTCGTTGCTGGGCGAGATGACGCTGTGCATGGCGTGGATTACACCGTTGATGCAAAGAATGTCGCGGTTGTTGATGTCAATGAAGCAGTCGTTGATGAGCAGACTGTCGCCATAGTACTGAACAATCAGCTTGCGGTCGTTCATGTTGGGCAGGGGAATCTCCACGCTGTTGGATGTTGCTGTCTGCGGCGGCAGGGCGTTAATCTGGTACTCGCTGTAGTTGTCGCCACTGTCAATGATGCTGTTGAAGACGATGACATGCTTGATGGAGTCAAGCTTGCGTTGGCTGGGGAATGCATCCCAGCTTGCTTCCGTAAGGAGACCTTCCTTGACCAGCGAGTCGAGGTAGGCTTGGATGGCATCGTTGGTGGGGGCAAAGACTGTGTAGTGACCGCGTGCCGAAAGCAACTGGCTGACGTTTGTCTCGCTCATCGTGCTGACCAAGACTTCGTTCATCAGCCGGAAGTACTCACTGTACTGGTCGTGCTTGCTCAGATAGCTTGTGATAGTCTCTTCTTTGAATACATAGCGCGACGATGTGTCAATGTCTTCCGAGCATCCCGCTATGATGAGAGTAGAGATAGCAATTGCTTGAATTAGATATTTTCTCATATCTGATATTTAAGGCTAGTTAATAGTTTTAGATTAGTTTTATACCGCAAAATTACGAATTATTTCATTTCCTTCAAAGAATTATCACCCTTTTTTGCGTGAGAATGCGTGTTTTTCTCTGTTTCTTCCTCTTTTCAGCGTTGTCGTCTGCTTCGTCCGGCATCAATTCTGAGAAAAATGAACAAAAGAATGGTGAATCCCCATAGCGAAGAACCACCATAGCTGAAGAAGGGTAGCGGGATGCCGATGACGGGTGTCAGGCCGAGTACCATGCCGACATTAATGAAGATGTGGAAGATGAAGATGCTTAACACACAATAGCCATAAACCCGGCCAAACGTGTAGGGCTGTCTTTCGGCCAGATGCATGAGCCGCAGGATGAGCGACAGGAAGAGAAGAAGCACGACAGCACAGCCGATGAAGCCTTCCTCCTCCCCGACGGTGCAGAAGATGAAGTCAGTGTCCTGTTCGGGCACGTATTTCAGTTTGGTCTGCGTGCCGTTGAGGAAGCCTTTGCCTTCCAGTCCGCCGGAGCCGATGGCTATCTTTGCCTGTATGACATTATAGCCGGCACCACGTGGGTCGTCTTCCAACCCGAGCAGAACACGTATGCGCTTCTGCTGGTGTGGCTCCATAACATTGTTGAGCACAAAATTGGCAGAATAGTGAAAGCCCACACTGCCCAGGGTGAAGAGTGCAATGAGGAAATAGGACAGCGCACGGTAGCGCAGCGAAAGGTAGAGCAGATAGATTACAGACGCTCCGCAGACGACGATGATAACCCATACGGCATTGAACGGATAGACGAAGCGGGCAAAGAGGATGGCGGCGAGCGAAAGCGCCAGGCCAGCCCACAGGGGGAGGCTCAGGTTCCTGCCCTTCTGAGAGCTTGACTGCGGCTTATAGACAAGGAACAGTCCGATGGTGAATATCAGGATGAGCAGCATGACGACACCTTGGCCGAGGCTCATCTCCTTGATTCCCCAAAGAGGCTCATCGGCAAAGCGCACTCCTACCACGAAATAGACGACTGCGGCAATGGCTGTGAAGAGCAGACAGCCGGGCATTCCTTCGCGGTAGAGCATCAGGAAGAGCGCGCTATAGACCAGGGCGGTGCCAGTCTCCTTTTGCATGATGATGAGTCCCATCGGGATGGCTATCAGTGCGACGCAGATGATGAAGTCGCGCCATTTCCTGATATCGAAGCCGTAAATGCTCATTACTTTTGCCAGGCATAGTGATACGCCAAACTTCGCAAATTCGGCAGGCTGTATGCTGAAGCTGCCTACCTTGATCCAGGAGAGTGAACCCTTGATGTCGTGGGCGAGAAAGGGCGTCACGAACAGCAGGGCAAGAAAACATATATATATAATGTATGAGAGTGACTCGAAGAGCCTGTCGTCTATCATGAGAATGAGAAAGGCCAGCAGCATGGAGCTGGCTATCCAGACAATCTGCATTCCGCTGCGAGTAGAGAAGTCGAGGATGCTGCCTGCCTGGTCGTAGTCGTAGCAAGCACCGCACACGCTCATCCATCCCAGTGCCAGCAGCACAAGGTAGATGAAGATGGTGAGCCAATCGACCGATGACCATAGCGATGGCACCTTCTTGGCAGGCTTAGTTCTTTTCATTTTCCGAATTGTCTGTCTTGTATAGGCTCTTCATCTCGAAGCCAGCTGCTTTTGCCTCGCTTGCTTCGGAGAGTTTGCCATTGATGTACTGTTCCATCATGAGTGCCCCGATGGGGACACCATAGGTTGCTCCCCACGTGCCGTTCTCCACATAGACACAGATGGCAATCTTCGGGTTCTCCCGTGGGGCAAATCCCATGAAGACGCTGTGGTCCTGGCCGTGCGGGTTTTGGGCCGTGCCTGTCTTGCCGCACACTTCGTAGTCGCTTGTGTTGGCGATTCGGCATGTGCCGCCCAGTACGGCCTGTCGCATGCCGGCCACGACTGTCTCGTAATGTTCCCGTCCGACACGCGTCCAGTGCTTCTTTGTGTAGAGCGTGTCGAGGGGCATCCCCTGAACTTCCTTGACAACGTGCGGGGTGATGTAGTAGCCTCTGTTGGCTATCGTGGCCCCGAGGTTGGCAATCTGCAGAGGGGTGAGGTTGACTTCTCCCTGCCCGATGCTTATGCTGATGACAGTCAGTCCGCTCCAGCTGCCGCGATAGGCTTTGTCGTATGTAGAGGCGTTTGGAATCATGCCGCGCTTCTCTCCGGGCAGGTCAATGCCGAGCTTGTAGCCGAATCCCATGCTGACCATGTAGTCTTTCCAGACGGTCATGGCGTCCTGTACGGTCTTGTATTTCTTTCTATTGCTGAACATGTGATAAAGGCCCCAGCAGAAGTAGCCATTGCAGGAAGTGGCGATGGCGGGGACGAGCGGCAGTGGCGAGCCGTGTCCGTGACAGCCTACCTTCAGTCCCTTGTAGTGAAAGCCGTGGTTGCAGGAAAAGGCTGTTGAGGGTGTGATGATTCCTTCCTGCAGGAAGGTGAGTGCCTGTCCGGTCTTGAAGGTGGAACCCGGCGGGTATTGTCCCATGATGGCGCGGTTGAGGAGTGGCTTAAGGGGATTCTGTGCCAGCAGCTTCTGGCTCTTTCCTCGCTGCCGGCCTATCATGATGCGAGGGTCGTAGGTAGGGCTGGACACCATGCAAAGGACTTCGCCGGTGCTTGGCTCTATGGCTACGATGCTGCCCAGCTTGCCCTTCATGAGGCGCTCGCCGAGGGCCTGCAATTCAATGTCGATGCTCATCTTCAGGTTTCGTCCCGGAACGGGGGCTACGTCGAACTTGCCATTCTGGTAGCGTCCCTTGAGCCTGCCCCGAGCGTCGCGCAGAAGAATCTCCATTCCTTTCTCTCCGCGCAGGACGGTTTCATAGGAGCGTTCCACTCCGAGCTTGCCGATGTAGTCGCCGCTGCGGTAGTAGCTGTCGGCCTCGATGTCCTCCGGCCCGACTTCGCCGATGTCGCCCAGCAGTTGTGCAGCATTCGGGTAGTTATACTGCCGGATGCTTCGCTTCTGTATGTAGAAACCGGGGAAGCGGAACAGTTTCTCCTGGAATCGACTGAACTCCTCGGTCGAGAGTTGATTCATGAAGAGCTGCTGGGTGTGGCGGCTGTAGCCGGGATTGCGTCGCGAGTCCTTGATTTCCTCCATGCGCCTTTCGTACCAGTCTCGCGTAATGCCGAGGCTTTCACAGAGGTCGAGTGTATCGACGCCTATCTGTTCCGTCATGATAACCATTACGTCGTATGCGGGCTGGTTATAGACGAGCAGTTTGCCGTTACGGTCTGAGATGGCTCCGCGGGCGGGATATTGAATGCGCTTGAGGAAAGCGTTGCTGTCGGCACTTATCTTGAAGTCTTCGCTAAGAAGCTGTAGGGTGAAGAGACGCAACAAATAGACAATGATGATGAGTGTTGCCGTTCCGCCAATTACGTATTTGCGCTTCTCGAGCTCGTAGCTGGCTTTCTTTGCATCCTTTGCTTCCTGTTTCCCGTCCATAGTTGTCACTTTACTTTTGCGGATTGCGGACGTACTCTACCACAGTGGCTACCAGGACCGAGACCACATAGCTCACGCCCAGGCTGATGACTGCATCCTCAATGTGTGCGTAGGAGAAGCTTTCAAGGGCATAGTAAATGACGTGGTGGATGAGGAAGAGCAGGAGGATGAATCGGAGGTAGTTCCAGCGACCCAGGGTGGAGAAGGAGGGATGGAGCTCTTCTTCCGAGTCGCGCGGAGCCATCAGCTTCAGCAGGGGCGGCTGAATGAAGGCAATAAAGGTGAGGGCTGCACTGCCGATGCCTGGTGTGCCGGCGAAGGTGTCAGCCACGAGTCCTGTGCCGAAGCCCCAGAGAAGAGCCGAGATGCGGGATGTGCCCATCGGAAGTGTGACGACGATGAGCGGGCACAGCAGGGGTGCCCCGTAGCCCCAGGGATGAACCTGGTCGAGGACGAGCACTTGCAGCATCAGGAGCAGCAATGCCCAAGCCATGCGTTTGAGTGTGGTAACTATCATTGCGCCAGGAGAGAGTCTAACTCTGCTTTATCGGGGGTATTGATGACGTTGACGTGTCTGAGGTTGCTCAGGTCTGTGCCCAAGAGTATTTCAAGCTTGTAGGCCAGTCCGTCGTCGCTGTTCGTTATCTTTGCCACTTTCCCCAGGAAGATTCCTGCGGGAAAGACGTTGCTGAAGCCGCTTGTCTCCACGATGTCGCCCTTGTGGATTCGTGCGTGTCGGGGTACGTCGTCCATGTAAGCCCGCAGCGGGGAGCCGCCTTTCCATTTCAGGTAGCCGAAGTACTCTGTGCCGCGCAGCCGGCAGCTGATGCTACTGTGGCTGTTGAGGATGGACATGACGAGGGCATGATGCGAGGTGACTCCACTGACTATGCCCACTACGCCCGTTCCGCTGACGACGCCCATCTCCGGAGCGACGCCATCTTCACTGCCCACGTCGATGACCAGCATGTTGTCGCGTTTGCGGACGCTGTTGTCAATGATGCGGGCGGGAATGAAGGACCCTTCATAGCCTTCCCCCAAAGGTGAGTCTTTCTTTGTCGAGTCCTTTTGCTCCAAAGGGGGGGCTGAGATGGCCTGGAGTTTGTGCCTCAATACGTCGTTTTGCTGTTGCAGGATGGTGTTGCGGCGGACGAGGGCCGCGTTCTCAGCCGGCAGCCTAAGGTACGAGAGCACCTGTGCTTCCCATTCGTGTACGATGCCGCTCACGGTGTTGGCCTGGGTGAACCAGATGCTGCCCTGATAATGGTTGTACTGGAAAAGCATGAATCCACTGAGCACTTCCAGCAGGAGGAAGATGGCCCAGTGGACATAGGCTGTTATGCGCTCGATGAAATCGTGCACTTCTTTTTTACATCAGGAATGCGAAGTTGTTGATGTTCTTCAGTGCCACTCCTGTGCCTTTTGCCACGCTGTGTAGCGGGTCTTCGGCCACGTGGAACTCGATGTTTATCTTGTCTGTCAGGCGCTTTGCCAGTCCCCTGAGCAGGGCACCTCCGCCGGTGAGCCAGATGCCGTTCTTTACGATGTCGGCATAGAGCTCTGGCGGTGTCTCTTCGAGGGCGCTGAGCACGGCGGCTTCAATCTTTGCGATGGTCTTTTCCAGGCAGTGTGCTATCTCCTGATAGCAGACGGGAACTTCCATCGGCAGTGCCGTGATGCGGTTGGGGCCGTGCACGATGTAGTCCTCCGGTGCATCCTCGCCCAGGTCGGTCAGTGCGGCCCCGACGTGTATCTTGATGCGCTCGGCCATGCGCTCGCTGACCTTGACGTTGTGCTGGCGGCTCATGTACTCCTGTATGTCGGATGTCAGTTCGTCGCCGGCTATTCGCAGGCTCTTGTCGGCCACGATGCCGCCCAGCGAGATGACGGCTATCTCGGTGCTGCCGCCGCCTATATCGACTATCATGTTGCCTTCCGGTGCCAGCACGTCGAGTCCGATGCCGATGGCTGCTGCCATTGGCTCGAAGATGAGATAGACTTCGCGCCCTCCGGCGTGTTCTGCACTGTCGCGCACGGCACGCAGCTCCACTTCGGTGCTGCCGCTGGGTACTCCGATGACCATCTTGAGCGCGGGAGAGAAGAGCCTGTTGCCCGAGTGGACCATCTTGATGAGTCCCCGCATCATCTGCTCGCAGGCGTTGAAGTCGGCTATCACGCCGTCGCGCAACGGACGGATGGTGCGTATGTCAGGGTTAGTCTTTTCGTACATCATCTTGGCTTTGTCGCCTACGGCAATCATGCGCTCCGTGCGGCGGTCGAGGGCCACCACGCTCGGCTCATCGACGACTATCTTGCCGTCGGCGATGATGATGGTGTTGGCCGTGCCCAGGTCCATCGCTATTTCTTTGTTGAGGGAAAACCAGTTCATCTTTTTCTTGAATTATTGTTTTGTAAACCATGCGTGGATGGCTGTGTCGTAGTGGCTGCTGACGCCAAAGGCGCGTGTGGCGAACCATCGGCGGTCGGCCAGCTCGCTCTGTGCGCCTTGCTTTCGGAGCAGGTCGAGCAGGGGTTGGTATTCTGCCTTCGAGGGCACGATGATGACGTCGCGGAAGTTCTTGGCAGCAGCGCGGATGAGGCTGATGCCGCCGATGTCTATCTTCTCGATGATGTCTGCTTCGCCGGCACCTGCAGCCACGGTGTCCTCGAAGGGGTAGAGGTCCACGATGACGAGGTCGATGGCGGGGATTTCATACTGCTGCATCTGTGCGATGTCGCCTTCGTTCTCGCGACGGCCCAGGATGCCTCCGAAGACTTTCGGGTGCAACGTCTTGACGCGACCGCCCAGGATGCTGGGATAGGTCGTCACGTCCTCCACCTTGCGGCAGGGGATGCCCAGGCTTTCAATGAACGACTGTGTGCCACCCGTCGAGAGCAGCTCGACGCCCTCGGCATGAAGGGTACGCAGGATTTCTTCCAGTCCGTCCTTATGGAAGACGGACACCAAAGCACGCTTGATTTTTCTTGTTTCTGCCATAACTGTATAGTGATTTGTATTTTGCGCGTGCAAAGATACGAAAATAATCTGAATAGTCAACGAAAAAGAGGCATGATTTTTGCTTAATGACCTCACTTCTCATCCGGAAGCCCTTGCCTGCTGAAACAGAAGTACCGGACGGAGGGGAAAAGAGGCCTTCGGAAGGGGAGGGAGGTGCCTTTCTTCATCTGTCGGCAGTATGGGCTTCTGTCGGTGGTATGTAGTGGTAGATGAAGTTCATGATCTCGTCGCGCAACTGGGGGGAATAGTGTGTAGTCGTGTTGATGTCATGGTTGTGGATGCCGTCGGGATTGATGATGACTTTCACGTTAGGACTGTGTACTTCGGTGGGACGCGCTGCCGTCCAGGGGTCATCCTTCGAATAGACCAGCAGGATGGGGCAGGTGGTGTAGGGCAGGAACACGCTGCGGATGTTTTGGATGTTGCTGTTGTCGTAGGTGTCGTAGAGCCATACGTCGTCGGGCTTCAGCTCGCTGATGTTCTCCGTTGTCTTGCTAAAGTCAAATCCAGCTTCCAGCAACTCATCGTGATAGGCATCGTAGTCGTAGATGTATTGCCCCAGTTGCTTGGCGGTCTGTACCATATAGGGATAGAAGGCCTCCTGCTCTTCATCTGAGAATATGGTGGTCATCAGTGTTGAGTCGATGAGTTTGTCTGCCGGACAGTCGATGTCAGGAAACATGCGCTCTGAAGGCGTGTGGTAGGAGAAAAACTCGAAAAAATACTCGAAGCAGTTAAGGACGTATTCATTGAAGGTCATCCTCCTGCCCTTCATGGCCTCGAATTTCTCGTTAGCCTGCTGGTAGATGCCGTTTACGCCGTCCTTGACAAACCGTTTCATGAGTGCCCTCATCTGGCTGCGTTCCTCAGGGGTACCGCTGTTGTCCTGCAGATACCGTCCCACCTCCGGACTGTTGATGGAAGTCATCAGCGGTGAGCAGAAAGCCGTTGTCACATCCATGTCGTCGGGATAGAAATAGCGGTAGAAGATGGAGGTCATGCCGTCCTTGCTGGTGCCTGTGCTGAGCCACTTCTGGGGCATGGCTTTCTTCAGCACGGTAAAGATGGCGTGGTGGTCAGCTGCTGCCTGCTCCATGGTGAGATAGTCCCAGCGTGGGTCGTTCTGAGGCTTGGAGTCGCCGAAGTAGCGGTGCTCAGCTATCACCAGGTTAGCCTGCATGTTATAGGCAATATCAACGTATGGGGTCTCCCTGAAACGGTTGCCCAAGTCGTAGCCACAGGTATAAAACACCGTGGGGCGGTCTGCACCGACGTAGAACACGTAGGCTTTCTGGCTGAACGTGGCAGAGGAGCCGAAATGATTGACAGGCTGCGTAAACCGCACCTCATACATCTCCTTGTAGCCGTATGAGTTCTCCGTCAGCTCGATGGGCTGGACGCTGGTCACGTTTTGAGCATCGTCCAGACAGACCTTCAGGCTGCTATACTCTATTTGAGGCTTGTTCTCCTCAATGGGATTGTCTTTCTGGCATGCGGTGAAGACGGACATCACCAGCAGGGCAGTCAGAAAGACATAGAAAAATTTCTTTCTTTTAATCATAGTGTTGTGTTTGTTTATCGGCTGCAAATACAGGATGTGAGCGAAGAGTTATCTGCTCTCCGCAGTGGAATGCACAATCGTGTCGGTTTCTTCCCTGCTTTCTGTCCCCTTCTTGGTCCCCGCTCCTTGCTTCCTGTTGCTCGGCCTGTCACGTCGTTTTGATTGCTTCATCGCGATGGAGTGATTGCACATACATGTACATGCAATTGCTTTATCGCGATGAAGCAACGAACACATCGCGTTGTGTTCAGTCTTCCTTCGGGTAGCCCACGGGGTTGTTCATGACGGGGAACTGGTCTGCGGTCAG
This sequence comes from uncultured Bacteroidales bacterium, assembly GCA_902763865.1. Classification (GTDB taxonomy): domain Bacteria; phylum Bacteroidota; class Bacteroidia; order Bacteroidales; family Bacteroidaceae; genus Physcousia. Next base: position 61,980 of record CACWTR010000016.1, read on the forward strand.
CTTCAGCAGGGCGCTGATACCTTTGCTGTCCATCGTGGCGCGCGGAACGGTGCAGAGTCCGACTGACTGGCAGTAGAGGTTGACGTTCTCGCTCACGTTGCCAGCATCCACGCATCCCATCATCCTGGCACGCTCGTCCTTGCCGCCCATCTTCTCCAGGTCCAAGACCATGACGAGCGAGACGGGGGCCTCGAGGACGAAGTCCTGCGAGAATTCCTTGCTGCCTGCCACGAGGCTGCGCTGGTCGCCCTTTGCCATCTCCTTCAGGATGTTCTCGACGGGAAGATATTCGTAAACACCCTTCTTCGTGAATACAAAGAGGCGTATTTCCTTGCGGTTCCGTGCTGTAGGCGAGGTGCGGAAATCGTTGTTGCGGCTTACGCCACAGGCTGCCCAGCACAGGTTGCTCAGCTCCTGCAAGGAGAGCTCGCGCGAGCTGTAGGTGCGCACGGAATGGCGTGTCCGCAGGGTCTCGACCATGCTGAGTGACTTCTGGTTCATGTCGGCAGCCGGCAGCTTGATGTCCTGCGCCGTGGAGGTGCAGCTGGCGAACAGAATCGCTGCTGCGATGGAGAATAACTTCTTCATGATGCAAAATGGTTTTTGAGTAGTGTTAATCTTGATTCTGCCTGCAAATTTACTAATAATCAGGCAAACCACCAAATCTTCAGAATTGGAAGTAGATAAAAGGCTGCATCTCTGCACTGACGAACTGATAGATGACCAGTACGGCCATGATGCAGACGAGGCACATTACCGGCAGCGGCAACGATGCGAAGGCAAGACGGTAGCGACGCTTCCAGTTCTCGGGCAGCCAATGGATTATCATGCCAATCAGGAAGAGCAGGAAGACGCTCCGATGGGCGCTCAGGATGGCCCACTCGTTTCCCGACCAGCGCGAGCCGATGCGCGTAACCATCTCCTGTGCTGTCTGCCAGGCCTGGCGGTTGGCAGTGGCGGGGTCGAGGTTGCTGCCAGAGCGGAAGAAGAGCCGCGTGAAGGTGATGAAGGTGAAGGTGACGAGGATGGACCAGGCTCGGTTAAGGAACGGAAGATTCGTCGCTGCCCTTAATGTTGAATTATGAATCGTGAATTGTGAATTGCAAAGGGCTCTTATCCATGCGCTTGCTGCAATGAATGCCGTGAAGCAAAGGAGTATGCGCCAGAGGGGAGCGGGCCAGAAGACGCAGAGCGACCAGAAGGCGAGTGCCGCGGCAGACGTGAAGACGGCGCGGTACAACGGACGTGCGTCGCGCCAGAACTTATAGACAATCATGCCTACTCCGTTGAGTCCGCCCCAGATGAGGAAGTTGAGGCTTGCCCCGTGCCACAGTCCGCCCAGCAGCATCGTTATCATGCTGTTGAGGTTGGCATAGATTTTCCGCCTGCGGTCGGGACAGCGCCAGGCTGTCAGGATGACGGCAGCTGCCAGCAGCAGGACGGCGAGAGCCACCCATAGGCTGCCGCTCAGGATGAGGCCGGAGAGCGTGAGGACAGCTATCCACAGGTATGTGCCGAAGCCGATGCTGCGGTTGCCGCCCAGCGGAATGTAGAGGTAGTTCTGCAGCCATCGGCTGAGGCTGATGTGCCATCGCTTCCAGAAGTTGGAGCAGTTCTCTGCCTTGTACGGAGAATTGAAGTTGCGTGGCAAGTGGAAGCCCATCAGCAGCGAGAGGCCGATGGCTATGTCGGTGTAGCCTGAGAAGTCGGCATAGACCTGCAAGGAATAGAGGAAGAGCGCGGCCAGATTCTCAAAGCCGGTGAAGAGCAACGGGTTGGCAAAGACACGGTCTATGAAGTTGAGAGCCAAGTAGTCACTCAGGACAATCTTCTTGGTGAGGCCCCCGAGAATCATGAAGATGGCGAGCCCGAACATCCTGCGGCTCAGGAAGTAGGGACGGTAGAGCTGAGGAATGAAGTCGCTGGCCTTGACGATAGGGCCGGCCACGAGCTGCGGGAAGAAGCTGACGTAGAAGCCAAAGTCCAGGATGTTGCGCACCGGTCGGATAAGGCCGCGATAGACATCGGCAGTGTAGCTGATGACCTGGAACGTATAGAACGAGATGCCTACGGGCAGGATGATGCGATCCACACTGAAGACAGGACTCCCGGCTGCCGCGTTGAACCACTCTGCCGCAATGTTCCTGACCTCGATATGGATGCCGAAAATTTGCCCGATGATGTCAGCAAAGAAGTAACTGTACTTGAAGTAGCAAAGAATGCCAAGGTCGAGCATGACGCTGAGCGAGAGCCACAGCCGCTTCTTCCATCTCTCCTGACACGCGTAGATGCGCTTGGCTATCAGGAAGTCGCTGCACGTGACCAACAGCAAAAGGCCAACGAAGAGTCCGCTCGTCTTGTAGTAGAACAGCAGGCTGACAGCCATCAGGTAGGCATTACGCAGAAGGGGGCGCCGCTGCGTGAGGGCAAAGCCGGCAAAGACGATGCAGAAGAATACCCAGAAGTGCATCTGAGTGAAAAGCAGCGGACTGTTCTCGTCGAAGGAGAAAACGTCCCGCAGGTAACTTATGATGAGTTCAGCGTTCAATGGTCAATACTCAATGGTCAATGTTCAATGGCTATCGCGTTGTACAGCAGGTCGGCCAGCAGCTCGTAGCCAGGTCGCAGGAAGTGGATGTGGTCGCGGTTCATCAGTCGGGCACCGACCCAGCGGTTGCTGCTGCCGAAGCCTCCCATGATGCGGAACTGGTTCCATACGGCTGCGTCGTATTCCCGGGCAAGCTGCATCATGGCCTGCTCTGCCTTTTGCGTGTTGCGGTTCAGGGTGCGCCGTTGGCGGCCCACGCGCAGCCAGCAGTCGTTGTTGGTGATGAAGAGGAAGCAGACGTCGGGGTTGACCCTCCGCAGCTCGTCCATGAGACTGCGGTACCTCGCCTTGAACGCTTCCGTGTCGAAGCGCGAGAGCGGGACGTTGGCATCGTTGATACCGATACCCAGGATGACCAGGTCGGGAGGACATAGCCTTTCGAGCTCGTCGGCCAGCAGCTCGCAACGCAGCCACGAGGGAAGGCTGGCTCCGTTCACACCGCATTCCGTATAGACAATGTGCTGTTCGCCTTCAGGCCAGATGCCCCGCAGGTGGAAACGACCCTCTTCCTCCATCCCCTTCAGGCAGATGGTGCAGACGCTGTCCGGTCTGTCGAGCTCGAAGAGGAAGTCGCGACCCTGTCGCTCCGCCGCAATCGTGTCACCGCCCTCGAGCACAAGGTAGGGCTCGGCACCGCCCTCGCCGTCGCCAATGATGCGCATGCGGCTGAATGCATACGCGGCGGGTAGCTCCAGGCGGAGCGAGGCGAGAGGGTCTGAGGTGACAGCAACGGCACCGCTCAAGCCCAACTGCTCGGCAGGCAGGAGCTCAGTGCAACGAGACCGCTCCCAGATGCCCGAAGGCGTGAGGTTGTAGTCGGTAGGCGCGTTTGTGCGAATAGCCTTCCAAGGGAAAAGCAACCCGCGTCCGGCCCCGAAGTGTTCGCGCAGGCGGTGCGGGAAGATGCCGGCCTGGACATGACTGCCTCCGATGTGGAGAATGTTCAGGTGCTTGTCTCCCTCCTGTAAGTGCGAGAGCAGCGAGTCGAACCTGTCGCGGGAGCCGGGGAAGTCCAGACGGTTCTCGCCCAGACGAATGCCGGGCACGTCGGGGATGGATACTGTGTCCTGCCCCGCAACGGCAAGCGACAAAAACACTATTAATATAAGGTAGTGTCTCATTCCGGCAGTTCCTCCTCCTCCGTTAAGTCATCCGATACGATGTTTGCTGCGATAGAATCTTCTGCCGTCAGCTCCACGTTCTCCTGCCCGGTACGGAAGCGGTAGAAGCGATAGTAGAGGTGAAGGGTGTCGTAGAGCAGCCGGGCTATCTTCTTTGCTCCGAGCGGGGTGAAATGAATGTAGTCTTCGCCCGCCAGTTGCGGGTTGGCCTCTACCCAGCGGACGATGCTTCCCCTGCCTCCCATTGCGGCATACATGTTCCAGAAGGCTGCTCCGGCTTCGTCAGCTGCTGCCCGGAGACTGTCGCAGAGGGCTGGCAGGACGGGGTAAGACTCCAGTTCGCCGTCCTCACGGTTGTGAGCCATGTCTGCCGGGCCGATGAAGAGCACCTTCGCTTGCGGTGCAAGCTCGTGGTACATGTTGATGAGGCGCTTTATGTTCTCCTTGAAGTCGTGCAGCTTGGCACGTGTGAGGTAGGGGATGCTGTTGCCTCCGAACTGAAGGATGACAAGTGCAACGCGCTCGCGCTCGAAGAACGGACGAAGCGATGAGCGGCTGATTGTTGTCAGGTCCCGACCCGAACTGCCGCGCATGGGAATGTTGTCCATGCTGATGCCCGTCTGCCCGTCTAACTGAATGCCCAGTATGTCCGTCTCGCCCTCAACCTCGAGGGTAGCGCTGTTGACGGCTTTGCTGAGCGATACCGTGTAGAAGCATGGCTCGCTGCCACTCTCGAGGGGCATTTCCTGAGCTTCCTCATCGTTGCCAGTCTGCAGAAGGATGTTTGCGGGCTGACGTGTAATAACCGTGATGCGACTGAACCGTCGGGCATGAGAATAGTCTTTCCCGCCTGTTCCAGTGAGTCGGATAGTGGCTCGCTCGGGGATATGCGTCACGCGGGCCATCGGTCCGTAGAAGTTGTCTGCGGCTCGCATGTCGGCTGGTCCGTAGGCTAACTGCTGCGTGACATCGTCGGGCGTGATGCTCGAACTGAGGGTGAAGGTGGGTATGGTCTGCAGGGCGGGTACCAAACCGACACCTGTACCGCCGAACTCATCCTGGAATCTTTGTCGCAGCAGGCTCGTAATGCGGTCACATTCTATCTGCGAGTCACCGTAGTGCATGATGCGCACGTGTCTTGTGGAGGCCTGCTGCAGCGTCTCCCAAAGTCCGTCGAGGTATGTCTCGTCGCCTTCAGGCATGTAGATGCGTGCGGCATCCTCCGAGCAATACTTTCGGAACTCGTCAATCTGCTGGGCATTAAGTGCGTCCTGTCGCATCTGGAGCAGTTCCTCGGGACTTAGGTCGGGCTGCTCCGGAGCTTCCTGCACGGTGTCGGCTTCCTCTTCTTCCTCCTGTCTATGGGAACCGCTGGTCTTCTCCATTGCCTCCTTCAGAGTCGGGAAGCGCAGACGGGTGTTGCCTGCCAGCGGCAGACCGTCGTGGGGAAAGCAGATGCAGAGCAGTACGAGACCTGCCAGCACGCTGCAGAAGAAGAGCAGAGACTGACCTGATTTCATGTCGTGATTCGCAATGAATGGAGCACAATTCGGAAATTGCGGTGCAAATTTAAGGTAATTTTCCGAGATTTTAAGGCAATCCGACAAAGAAAAAGCTCATGCAGGCTTGCATTTCAGAAAAAAGACTTATATTTGCAGCTGAAATCGTCATTAACGACTCTCAATACAGACAATATATTTATGAAAGAAGAGAAGAAAACCACAAAGAAGAAGACTGTAAAGAAGACAGCAAAGACGCTGGAGCACATTCTCGACCTGAATGCCAACAACATTTGGGAACTGGACGAGTATGCCATTGCCGACGCTTGGGAGAGAGGTCGCAAGGAGGAGGACTTCAGCATCAGCGAGCAGAAGCTTCTCAACACGATTCGCCTTGCATTCGAGATTGTCCACTTCAATCCTCAGGATGAACGCGAGGCCGCCAAGTATGAGAAAGGCTGGGCAAAGATAACACATTGCAAGGAAGAGAAGGGATGTGTCGCTATTCGGCGCAAGGCCATCGAGCGTATCACGGACCTCAGCTATGAGAATATCAAGCACATTTCCACGGCGATGCTGCTGGAACTCATAGACCGGAACTTCGGCGGCGGATGGGATTCAATTTCCCTCGCCATACGCGACATCATCGAGAGTGGCTTTGAGATCAGCACGACGCAATTGCCGGCGAGCCGCATCCATGCACCCGGCGGCACCGTAGAGAAGAAGGTGGCACAGGGCTTCGATGTCCTCGAGATTCCCAAAGGAACATGGGTGGAAGCAATTTTTGCCAAGAAGAAGGACCCCGTGGAGAAGATTCACATGGACATTCCTGAACGTGAGTACGACGAGGACGGCAACCTGATTCCCCTCCGCGATGACATCGGTGACAACGATGAGAACGACGATGACGACAATCTCGACAACGATGATACCTACTTCAGCAGCCTGACACCCGAAGCCGACGTCAAGGACATTGAGGAGGAAGGTCTTTCCATCGAGGATGTAAGCGAAGTGGGCGAAGTCTTGGAAGATTAGCTTCTCCGACGGAATTCGGCACAGACGATGCCTGTGGCCACGGCCACGTTGAGGCTTTCGGTGGTGAGCGAACCCTTCGGGTAGTTGGGTATGTAGAGGCGGCGGCTGACCAGTCTCTCAACCTCGGGACTGATGCCGTTTCCCTCGTTGCCCATTACGATGATGCCGCTGTCGGAAAGTTCCTCACCGTAGATGTCTGTGCCGTCGAGGAATGTGCCGAAGACTGGCACCTTCGCTTTGCTGAGCACTTCCGGCAGGTTGCAGTAAAAGACTTCGACGCGTGCCAGAGCGCCCATGCATGACTGTACGCACTTGGGATTGTAGATGTCGGCGGTTCCGTCCGAACAGAGTACCCGGCGAATTCCGAACCAATCGCAGATGCGCAGGATGGTGCCCACGTTGCCGGGGTCCTGCACGCCATCCAGCGCCACAATCAGTTGCTTTTCGGCGATTGCTTGTATGGCTTCTTCCCTTGTATGCTCGGGGATGGGCATCACGGCCAGTACGCTTTGCGGTGTGCGCAGCAGGCTGGCCCTCTCCAGTTCCTCACGGCTCACCTCGTCCACTTCTGTAGCGGTTTGCAGCAGGTGGCGGTTTGCCAAGAGCCAGTCCCTCGTGGCAGCCACGTAGTGCGGAGTGGAGTAGGGGAGCAATTCGCCCACCAGCTTCGGTCCTTCTGCCACGAATGCCTTGTGCTGCAGCCGATACTTGCGCATCTCCAGCGACTTAATCCATTTGATTCGTGCCTTGCTTATCATTTCTTTCCCACTTTGTCTGCAAAGGTACGATTTTTAGCCCACAGTTCATAGTCCTGAGTCCACATTTATCGTTTAGCATCAATAATTCTTTATTCTTCAGTCTTCATTCTTCATTTTTATTTTGTACCTTTGTGGCGTGAAACCTGTCTATCGGCTCATAAAACCATTGGTCCTGCTGCATCTTCTCGTCCTCTTGGGCGGATGTAGCGCTTCGCGTTTCATACCGGAAGACAGCTACCTGCTCACTTCATCGAACATTACCATCGAAGGCAAACGTCTCAGTACCGACGAGTTGCAGGCTTACGTCCCGCAACGGCCCAACAACAAGTGGTTCTCCATCTTTAAGGTTCCCCTCGGGCTCTACTGCCTTTCGGGCAGCGACAGCACGAAGCACTTCAACCGCTTCCTGCGTCGGATGGGCGAGGCTCCTGTCATCTACGACCGCGAGCGTGCGGTTCAGGCTTGCCGCAACATGCAGCTGAGCATGCGTGGCATGGGATATCTGAACGCGGAGGTTCTGCTCCAGGAGAAGACGAACCGCAACCACATGAAGATTAACTACCACATCATTCCCCATGAGTGTTACCACATCCGCGACTTCTCGCTCAATGTGCAGGACGAGGGCCTCCGCAGGACGCTCGACAGCCTCAACTACCTGCCGGCCATCGCCGGCATTGCCAGCCGCAAGTTCCGCCGGCTGGCCCGGTCTGTCACGAAGGACAATCCCTACAGCATCAACGCTCTCGAGGCAGAGCGGGGCCGTATCTACGGACTGCTCGCCGAGAATGGATACTACAACTTCAACAAGGACTACGTCCATTTCCGCGTAGATACAACCGTAGGACAGCACCAGGCCGACGTGGAGATGATAGTGCGGAAGGAACGGACCGACAGCACTGTCACTCCGCACCAGCGATACCACATCGGCAGCATCAGCTACGATTTCCCCTCCGGGAAGCAGTTCTTGCGCCCCAAGGTGCTTCACAATGCCACTGCCATCAGCACGGGTCAGCTCTACCGCGAGGCGAATATGCAGGAGACCTATGCCCGAATGGCACGCCTCAGTGCTGTGATGGCTGCCAACGTCAACATCGAGCCGAGAACCGACGGCAGTAACCTGCTCGACGTTGGCATCTCGCTCACTCCCAACCGCCCCAACTCCTTCAGTGCCGAGCTGGAAGGCACCAACTCGGCAGGCGACTTCGGTGCCGCAGCCAGCCTGACCTACCAGAACCGAAACCTCTTCCGCGGTTCGGAGCTATTCAACCTCAAGTTGCGCGGTGCCTTCGAAGCCATCAAGGGACTCAGCGGCTACGCCGACCAGAACTTCATCGAGTACAGCATCGAGGCGGGCCTCACCTTTCCAGACCTGAAAATTCCCTTCCTGCGTTCCTCCTTCCGTCGCAACTCGCAGGCAACGACCGAAGTCAACATCGCCTTCGACTCGCAGGACCGTCCTGAGTTCCACCGCCGTGTCCTGACCGGAGTGCTACGCTACCGTTGGTCGCGCAAGAACCGGCAGATGCTGCACCGCTTCGACCTCATCGACATCGACTATGTCTTCATGCCCTGGATTAGCGACACCTTCCGCGAAAGGTATCTCAGCGACCCACAGAACCGCAATGCCATTCTGAAGTACAACTACGAAAACCTCTTCATCCTGAACTGGAGCTATCACCTCGCCTACAACTCCCGTCCGCTCGGCACGTCGGCATCCAACTACGGCACCAACGCCTACACAATCCGCCTTGGCATAGAGACCGCAGGCAACCTGCTCTATGCCATCAGCAACATGACCGGAGCCCAACGGCACGAAGACGGACAGTTCACCTACTTCGGCATCAGCTATGCTCAGTACGCCAAGCTCGACTTCAGCTTCTGCAAGAGTTTTCTCATCAACAGCAACAACTCCGTAGCCCTGCACGCCGCGCTCGGCATAGCCTGCCCATACGGCAATTCCAGCATCCTGCCCTACGAGAAGCGCTACTTCAGCGGCGGAGCCAACAGCGTCCGCGGATGGAGCGTCCGCGAGCTGGGACCCGGCAGCTTCCTCGGGTCCGACGGACGCATCGACTTCATCAACCAGACGGGCGACATCAAACTCGACCTGAACCTGGAGTACCGTACCCACCTCTTCTGGAAGCTGGACGGCGCTGCCTTCATTGATGCTGGCAATATCTGGACTTTCCGCGACTACAAAGACCAGCCCGGCGGACAGTTCCGCTTCGACGAGTTCTGGCGCCAGATTGCTGTCTCCTACGGACTTGGCTTCCGTCTCAACCTGGGTTACTTCATCCTGCGCTTCGATGCCGGCATGAAAGCCATCCACCCCGCCTATACCGACAGCCATAGGCATTTCCCCATTGCCCATCCCAACTTCAAGCGCGATTTCACCTTCCACTTCGCCGTAGGAATGCCCTTCTGACCTGCAGGGCAAACCTCCCCCCCGACGCATCCGGTTTTCCCTGGCCGACGTGCCCGCAAAAGTCAGGGGAATACACCGGAGCAGAATGGGGTTAGGTCATGATATCCCCATCAGCACGAACATCCTTTTGTATGCTTCCACCTTTTTGTCGAATGCCAACGGATAGGCCCGCGAGGATGACGGCAACCGATAGAGCACGAGCCTCTTCCCCTGCCCTTCCCGATTAGGGAGTGAGCGGCCTTGGTCCTTTATGTTAGGAATATCTACATACGAGTTGACTTTAGGTATCGTGGGAATGCCCAGCGATGTGCAGATAGTCTCAGTGGCTTTTTCGCCTGTAGTGACAACGGCACGCAGATGGGGCAGACGGGTTATGAGCGCCCGCACGTCCGTGGGTTCCACCACCTCCAGAAACTTGTCCGATGCATTGTCCTGCAAGCGTCTGACAGCTGTCGAGGTGTCGAAGAATGCGATGCCCTTCTCACGGCAGAACGCCACGATGTCGTCAAGCCGGAATCGCTTCTGCTCCTCGTCCACGAACCGGTTACGGTCACCGAAGAACACCGCCCCCTCAATGCGCCAATGGTCATTGATGAAGTTGGGGTAGTAGAAGTCCATGCACCACCGCTTGCGCTGAGGCGGAAAACTGCCCAGAAACAGCACCCGCGCATTCTCGGGCAGAAAAGGTTGCAACGGGTGATACTCCACCCCGTCGCGACTACGCTCTATGTTTTCCGTGTTCAGATATGTTTCCTGTTTCATGTTGATGAATGGTTCGTCAACCACTGACTCTAAACACTCAACTCTAAACTCTAAACTAACCACTGACTCTAAACTCTAAACTAAACACTAAACTCTAAACTTCAAACTAACCACTGACTCTAAACTCTAAACACTCAACTCTAAACTTAAAACAATCATTCCTCCTGCTCATAATAATAGGAGTAGTCGATACCCTTTATGAAGATTTCGCGGTCGTCAATTCTGTTGGTCATTGCTCCTTCCAGCAGACTACGAATGAAGGAAGCATCCGTTGTACTCCTGCGCATAGCCTCCAAATAGTCTTTCTTGTCAATCTTGCTCCAATCGACACACAGTTTCAGACGCTTTTTGAACATCAGGTCGAGCCAGATACGAGTGCTCCGGCCATTACCCTCCATAAATGGGTGGGCCACATTCATCTCCACATACTTGCTGATAATTTCGTCGAATGTCGTTTCTGGCATTGCCTCAATGAGCCTCAAGTTCTGCATCAGATACTCTGCACGACAGAACAGCGTACCGTCTTTCCAGATGGTCTTCGTACGTATCTGTCCAGCAAAGTCGTAGAGACCGCCAAAGAGGTATGCATGAATCTGCTGCAGACACTTCACCGTTCCCGGTTCCATGCTGTCCAGCATACCGCTCTCTATCAGCGTGTAGGCTTTTTTCTTACTCTGGCCGTCAATGCTGTTGTCGCTGTAGGTGAACCAATCAAGGAATTTATGTGCGCGGTTGTTCGGATAGTTCTTTGCCAGCGTCTGTACGCACTCTGCATCCATCGCATCAGCATAGCGTTGCTTACCATCAGGAGCCTGAAATTTGAATTGGTTAGTGACACTAACCAGTTCGATACCCGCTTTACGAAACTTTCCTTTCAGGTATTTCCAGTAGTTGCGACACTTGGTGTAGTCCTCCTCGTCGTTGACAGCCCGCACGATGTCCGTTGCCGAGAACCACCACTTGCTGTGCTCCTCGTCCCACACCGCCCGAACCTCGCGGTCGTTGAAAAATCGTATCGACTTCTTGCTCATGTCTCGTGATTCTTTGTTTCTAAATTGGTTTCCATTCCTGTCCCTTCTGCACGCATCCACGCCTTCCGTTCTTCTTCCGACATCTTCTCGATAGCATATCGCAGGGTGGTGCGGGACATTTCGTGGACATGCTGGCGGAGGAAGTCGCGCAACAGGTCCATGCCGCACCGCTTGCCCATCTCGCGCAGCATCCAGCCAACGGCCTTATGCATCAGGTCGTGCGGATGATGGAGGTGCATCTCAGCATAGCGCAGGCACCACGACGGGTCGCCCTGCTGCGACGTCTTCCACGTGCAGACGATGCTCATGCGCTGCCGCCAAAGGTTGTCGCTCTTAGCGAGGTCGTCCAGCACCCGCTGCTTGATTGCCCGTTCCTCCCCCTCTCGGGGGGATAAGAAGGGGGCAACCAACCACCCTCCAAGTATCTTCGGTGCTGACAAATCCACCAGGTCCCAATTGTTCGCCTGTTCCGCATACTTCAGGTACATCGTCAGTATGGCGTCGCGCTTTCGGATAGCCTCCGCGTCGTTGAGCAGCCGTTTGGTCGATAGCCGCTCGAACCTGTCCACCAGTATCAGCAGTCCGCAGAGTCGCACCTCATGCCATTTCGACAGCAGCAACGATGGCACTTCGCCCAGCGGGAAGTCTTTTGCCACACCCTTGACAACCTCACGCGTCTGTGGCACCTTCAACCCCAGGAACTCGTCGCCCTCGCCATACTCTCCCGGTCCGGTCTTGAAGAACCGCATGAGCACCTGCCGTTGCTCGTCGTTGCGCAGCAACTCCATATATGCGATAACCTCCCTTGCCGTCATACGCCTGTGACCATTGCCTTGATAAAGCCATCCGATGGTGTTTCAATGCCAAAGACATTGGAGAGCAAGCCAATCCCAAACGGTTGTGATTCGCCCCGTTCATATCCTCTACCTTTCCAACGCTCTGCAAATTCAGCAGCAGCCAATGAGATTTGCCTTTCTGTCTTCATATTTGTTTGTCGTGACTAAATTATAAGGACTCCATGAAACTCTTGTTGTATAGTTTCTCTACACCTACATTGTGGTATGTTTCTGCAAAGATAGTGATAATTTTTTGATATATCGCCGTTTGACGGGAAAAAGAAGTTTTCCCGCATGATTATTTATCCCAAATCGGTCATTAGGACGGTCTTTTTCGTGGTCGTCTTCATAACCGATTGATAACAGCCCTTTTGTAATTTGACTTTTCTAATGACCGCCAGACCGATTTGGGTTTAAATATGTTGTTGTTACTCAATTAGTTTAAGTTTCGGCTCCACCCCGCGTCAAGGGCAAACAAGAAACCCACACCGGGTTTCGTCGAGTGTGGGTGCAAAATTACACAAAAAAAATCTTGGCCTTCAATAAGTAGCGGGCTGCAAAATCGGCAGTAGTGCCACTGCTAGCGGGCAACCTGTTAGGAGCAGTTGCTGCCTACTGCTACTTCCCCAAGAAACCATCAATACAGGTTGTCAAAGTGTTTGATAATCAACTTACTCTCTTCTGATTTAATTTCGTCGAACTCACGTTAATATAAATTGGATTGTCGCAGGTCAACCGTCTGGCAGACGATTGAACGTGCTCAAATCCTTTTATGTGAAGTTCGAACGTAAGCTGCCGGCTCTCATTGATGATTTCTGCTTGTATTACCAGTTTCACCAGAATAAGACTGTCGTGTTCTACTATGACACGACTGCCCTTGGCTCAAACTATGCGGTGAACGAGCAGGATTTCCGATGGGTCATCATCCATGAGTTTGAACGGCATGGATGGACTGTCAATGATGTCTATCTCGGGAATCCGATGCGGCATGATGAGAAGTATTTGCTCATCAACCAGGCTTTCGCTGGGAAACAGCGCCTCATGCCGTTTTTCAATCGCCAGAATAACGATGACCTGATTCTCGCCATTCAGTCTGCCGGAGTTACTCGTGGACGCAATGGCTTTCACAAGAACAAGGCTGGTGAGAAGCTGGCTGAGTCGGAAGAGGATCTACTCGAACACCGTACCGATGGCACAGATGCCTTCGATACTTTGTTCATCGGATGTGAAAAATCCCCCAAAGTGAATACTCTGGAGAAGGAATGGTGGATGCTGGAGGTGTAATGTAAAGTTGTGAAATTACTCAAATGCTTTGAACACCCAATAAATGATAGTTATACCTATCACATAAGCCACAAGGTCTGTCCAAAGGAAACCTTGTCCTAACATCATATGCCCAACAAATGTGTTTCGAAATGACACAAGCCATTGCCAACGTAAGAGCTGTGAAAATTCCACTATAAATGAATGTGCC
>CACWTR010000017.1 GCA_902763865.1 uncultured Bacteroidales bacterium
TAAAAATGGATATTGACGGTTCGCTTTTTCTTGTACTACAATTTCTGTCTATGTAAATCTTTCAAAGAACTTGGCTCCACAATGGGAGCGCATCCAAGTGCCGTCCGCCCCGAAAGAGGCGGCGTCCTCTCGTTTGCGGGTGCAAAGGTACAACAATTCTACTTAACAGCAAAACTTTAACCGACTTTTTTAAAAAAGAAATGAAAAATTAAAGGATATATACATTATATATATTATACGCGCGCGAAAGAAGGGATATGGCTGTGTGTGTTTTGTGTCGTGTTATAGACCGAGGATGATACCAGCAACGCCGCAGAGTAGAATAATGAGAATTGGGCCGAGGCGATATACCTTCTGGGCGATGAACGTAAAAACAAATAGGAAGATGCTTAGGCAGAAACGCCAAGGGTTTTCGCTCATTGAACTGAAATTCTCGCTGTTCATTAGGAGAAGGGCGGCAGCAAGAAGGAGGCCGACCACTGCAGGTCTCAAGCCGCCGAACACATTCTCAACTGACGGATGATTACGGTACTTCAGTAGAAACCTACTTATGAAGAGCATCAGGATGAAGCTCGGAAGAACGACGGCAAAGGTGGCAAGGAAACTTCCGAACACTCCCCAATAAGGTGAAAATCCAGCATTGACCAAAGCCGCGTAGCCAACGTATGTTGCACTGTTAATACCGATAGGCCCTGGTGTACTTTGACTGATTGCGACGATGTCCGTGAACTGTCCCATCGTCATCCAGTGGTAGTGTTCTACGACTTCACCCTGTATCATTGAAAGCATAGCATACCCTCCCCCGAATCCGAAAAGACCGATAAGGAAAAAGGTCCAGAAAAGTTGAGTCAAGAGCAGAATCATGTGTGCGACATATAAATAACCGGATTAATTACTTTGATTATGAATTTCTGAAGTCTTCCTTAAGATATTTTCCATAGACATATCCAGAGACTCCTGCTGCCAGTACGATAAAGATAGGGCTTACACCAAGCATCCATATAAGAAAGGCTGCAACAATAGGAATCCATACATTGTATCTATTTATCTTTGCGCTCTTCGCCATACGGAAAACGGGCAGGAGGATGAGGGCTACGACGGCAGGTCGGATGCCACGGAAGAAGTGTTCCACCCAGATGTTTTCACGAAACTGCTGGAAAAAGAGAGCAATAGTAAGGATACAGATGAAGGAGGGCAGACAAGTGCCAATGGCACTGACGAGAGCACCTCGGTTGCCGAACCTTTTGCTACCAATAAAGATACTGATGTTCACGGCAAAGACACCAGGACAAGACTGTGCCACAGCTATCAGGTCGAGCAGCTCTTCTTTGCTCACCCACCCTTTCTCGTCCACGACCTTTTGCTCAATGAGCGGTATCATGGCGTAGCCTCCGCCTATGGTGAAAAGGCCTACCTGGAAGAATGTCTTGAAGAGTTCGAACATTTATCCTATCTTTGTCTCAATCCAATTTCTTGCATTGACGAAGGCTTCGATCCATGGCGTAACCTGATCTTCGTCGCGGCGTGCGGCGGGATAGTAGCCGCACTGCCAGGGGAAGAAGGCACGCTCGAGGTGAGGCATCATAGCGAGGTGACGTCCGTCGGTCGAGCAAATACCTGCAGTCTGGAAGTCGCTGCCGTTGGGATTGGCGGGATAGCCGTCGTAGCTGTACTTGAGGACGATGTTGTAGTCCTCCTCCTTGCCGGGCAAACTGAACTTGCCTTCGCCGTGAGCCACCCAGATACCAAGCTTCGAACCACTCAAGCTACCCATTAGCACGCTCTTGTTAGGTTGAACGGTAAGACCGACGAAGCCCGACTCGAACTTATGGCTGTCGTTGTGGAGCATCTTGGCTTTCGAATGATCAATGAGGCCGAGCTCCACCATGAGCTGGCACCCGTTGCAGACGCCGAGGGAGAGTGTGTCGGGACGGCTGTAGAAACGGTCCAGTGCCTCTTTCGCTTTGGGATTGTAGAGGAAAGCGCCGGCCCAGCCTTTTGCCGAGCCAAGGACATCGCTGTTGGAGAAACCGCCGCAGAAGACGATGAAATTCACTTCGTCGAGCGTTTCGCGGCCCGTGATGAGGTCGGTCATCGTGACATCCTTCACGTCGAAACCTGCCAAATAGAGCATATAGGCCATTTCGCGCTCGCCGTTTGTGCCCTTCTCACGAATGATAGCGGCCTTCGGGGATTGACCACTGGCCGTTGAACATTGACCATTTTTCCAGCGGTCAGGGTTGAGTCCATACTGGCTGAGCTTGCCGGTGAAGCCAGGCAGGAATTTCCATTCGAGCGGCTGCTTGCCCAGGTTCTCATAGCGCTCCTTAGCCTTGCCGCCAAAGCTTTGCTTACAGTCGAGCAGGTAAGATGTGCGGAACCAAACGTCGCGAAGCTGGTCAATGTCAAGCTTGTACTGCGCTTCGCCTTTTTCGATGAGCAGATGACGCTCGCGACAAGGATGACCTATGTTGGCATAACCGACGCCCGCATCCTCGAGGAACTTCTTGACCTCTGTTCGATGCTCGTCGGCCACCTGTATGACGATGCCCGGATTCTCTGCAAAGAGGAGCTTTATAAGGTCATCCTGCTTCATCTTATTGAGGTTGATATCAAGTCCGCCCTCGGTGTTTGCAAAGCACATCTCCAGAAGACAGGTAATGAGACCGCCTGCCGAGATGTCGTGACCTGCGAGAATGAGACCGCGTTTTATCAGGTCCTGCACGGCGTTGAAGGCATCTCGGAAGTACTCGGCATCGCGCACCGAAGGGACGTCGCTCCCGACCTTACCCATGCTTTGGGCAAAGGCGGAACCACCTAAACGCAGTTCATCGAATGAGAAATCTATATGATATAATGTAGAGGGACAATTCCTGATGACAGGCGAAACGACCTTCTTCACATCGCTTACCAAGCCACCGCTGGAGACGATGACCGTGCCGGGGGCAATTATCTTAGTACCGTCGGGGTACTTTTGTGTCATGGAGAGACTGTCCTTGCCCGTCGGTACGTTGATGCGGAGGGCGCAGCAGAAGTCGCTCAGAGCTTCGACAGCCTTGTAGAGACGTGCGTCCTCCCCTTCCTGCGAGCGACAGGGCCACATCCAGTTGGCACTGAGGCTGACACTGTCAAGGCCTTCTTCGAGCGGTGCCCAGACAATGTTAGTCAGCGACTCGGCCACGGAGAGCACAGAGCCTGCAGCGGGGTCGGCAAGAGCGGCCTGAGGCGCATGACCGAGGGCCGTGGCGATACCTTTCTCGCCGCGATAGTCGAGGGCCACCACGCCGCAGTCCGAGAGGGGCAGCTGCAGTTCGCCCTGGCACTGCTGACGCGCCACCTTTCCCGTCACCGAGCGATCTACCTTATTGGTCAGCCAGTCCTTGCAGGCCACGGCCTCAAGGCTGAGGACTCTTTCTAGATTAGCTAGAAGTTCTAGATTATCTAGATGCTCTAGGTTTTTCTGATATTCGACGGGGGCATAGGTGCGCTCAACGGTCTTGTCACGCATGATGGTCTTGGGACTGTGACCGAACATCTGCGCCACGTCGAGGTCGAAGGGCCGCTTGCCGTCGCCTTGCTGGAAAGCGAAGTGAGCATCGCCGGTGGTCTCGCCAACCACATAGAGCGGGGCGCGCTCGCGCTCGGCTATCTTACGAACATGTTCGATGTGCTTCTCGTCGATGAGCAGTCCCATGCGTTCCTGACTTTCGTTGGCAATGATTTCCTTGGCCGAAAGCGTCGGGTCGCCGATAGGCAGTTTCGTCATGTCAATGAGTCCGCCACAATCTTCCACCAGTTCGGAGAGGCAGTTGACATGTCCTGCCGAGCCGTGGTCGTGGATGCTGACAACGGGATTCACTTCCTCTTCGCAAAGGGCACGTACCAGGTTATTGGCACGTTTCTGCATTTCCGGGTTCGCACGCTGTACGGCGTTGAGTTCGATGCCGCTGCTGTAGCGACCAGTGTCAACACTGGAGACGCTTCCTCCGCCCAGGCCGATGCGGTAGTTATCGCCGCCCACGACCACTATCTTATTGCCTTTCTGCGGTTCTTTCTTCAGGCAGTCGCGCTTCGTGCCGTAGCCAACGCCTCCGGCCAGCATGATGACCTTGTCGTAGGCATACTTCTCGGCGCCTTCCTGATGCTCGAAGGTAAGCACTGAACCCACGATGAGCGGCTGACCGAATTTGTTGCCGAAGTCCGACGCGCCGTTGCTGGCCTTGATGAGAATCTGCTCGGGAGTCTGATAGAGCCACTTCCTTTCTTCCATTTTATTGGGGCGAGGGTACGAAGTCATATACACGGCTGTTCCTGCGATGGGCCATGAGCCGGTGCCGCCACCCATGCGGTCGCGTATCTCGCCGCCTGTGCCTGTGCTGGCTCCGTTGAAGGGTTCGACGGTAGTGGGGAAGTTGTGTGTCTCGGCCTTGAGGCTGATGACGCTCTCAATGTCGCGCACCTCGAACCAGTCGCTCGTACTGTGGTCCCGGGGAGCGAACTGCTCGACGACGGGTCCTTCGCTAAAGGCAACGTTATCCTTATAGGCCGATATGATGTGGTGAGGGTTCTCCTGCGTTGTCCGCTTTATCATCTGGAAAAGGGAGGACTCTTTCTCTTCGCCGTCGATGATAAATGTGCCGCCGAATATCTTATGGCGGCAGTGCTCGCTGTTTATCTGGGCAAATCCGAATACTTCGCTGTCGGTGAGTTTGCGTCCGAGCTGTCCTTCCACTTTGTGCAGGTACTCGATTTCCTCAGGCGAGAGGGCGAGACCTTCCTGCTCGTTGTATTCCTCCAAGTTGTCGATGCTGAGGATAGGCTCCGGCTGATGGTTGACGGTAAAGATGTCCTGCCCCAGGCCGTCGTAGATGCGCTGGAGCATGGGGTCGGGGGAGGGGTCGGTGGAGGGGGCTGGGAAGTACTCCTCTATTCTCGTAATGCCATCGATGGCCATGTTCTGTGTGATTTCCACTGCATTGGTGCTCCAGGGAGTGATCATCTCGCGGCGGGGACCAACGAAGCGGCCCGTCAGGTTCTGTTCCGTTACGAGTGTGGCATTGCCGTAGAGCCAGCAGAGTTTGTCGATGTCGGCAGCATTGAGAGGTGTCTTACTCTCGGTGGCGATTATGCTTTGCTGCGGAGTCTTGAAGAATGTTATCATGTCGTTTGGGATTTGCCTGTTTGATAATTCGTGTGCAAAGGTACAACATTTAATTCATAATTCATAATTCGCAAATCAGAATTTTTCGCATAAACGGAAAAAGCCTTCCCACGGGAGTGAGAAGGCTCGGTGTAAGGTTTCAGAATGTTCAGAAGGGGAAGTTGAGACCCATGCTGAGCTCTGCGTTGCTCGAGAGGGGAACACCCTGCTTGGAGAGCTTGCCAAGGGTGTGGTCCATGCCCAAGAAGAGGTTGAAGCCTTTGGGGTGTACGTTCAGTACCCAACCGAAGCTGGGGCCAAACGTTCCGATGCCGAAGTTGACACCAGCGGAGAACCACTTGGCGGGAGCGACGTTGGCCGAGAGGCGGAAGTTCGTCCAAGTGTATTTGCCGTTGATGCGCGTGGTGTTCAACAGGCCGAAGGTAAGCTTCCTGTAGTATGGGAAGACGTATTCGCCGCCGATGTTCATGGTGGCGGCCAATGCCGTTGTCCTGCCGCCGACGTCACCTTGGTCTTCGAGCTGATAGAGGGAAGCGAGGTCATCGCCCAGCCTGTCCCATTCCTTGCTGAAGGAGTTGCCGGCACTATTACTTACGTTGAAGAGGCGGTCGTCCGTGTTCAGGTATCCGTTCGTAGCAGCGCGCCTGGTGTTTTTCCAAGCGATGAAGCCGAGGTCGAGTACAGATGCCAGCACCCGCCAGTCGTCGTTGATCTTGTATTCAGCGCCGAGGTCGAAGGCAACACCGAAGCCGTTAGGTCTGAAACTTTTGAGTTCAAAGCCGTTGAGGTAATCTCCGCGCAGCTCTCTCTTCAGTGAGTTGTCATCCAGAGTGACATATTTGTAGTGCTCGCTCGCCTTTGTCTTGAACTCCAAGCCTTTGACGTTGCTGCTTAGTTCCGCATCCACTTGAGCGACGTAGCCGTCCGGACCGAGTGTGAGGGTGGCATCATTGACGTTTGCATCGATGCGGCCAGCTCCGACGAGGAACTTCACCTTGCCGCCCACGCGCCAATGGTCGTTTATCTTGCGGCTGTGTCCGAGTGCAACCTCTGCGTAGCCGTCGGCATGTGCACCATAGCCGCCTATGTCGTAGGTCTGGTTGGTCAGTCCGTTCTTAGCCAGTTCAAAGAGGGACTTGGGTACGGCTACGTTGACATTCGTGCGGATGTTGATGCCTATGGTGTTGTATCCGCCCCAGGCTTTGAAGCCGGCGCCCATGATGTTGATGCGGTTGCTCTCGTTGATTTTGCTCTTGCCGGGGATGCCGTTCAGGAATTCCTTGGCATCGACCTGCGGATTGGTGAAGAGCATCAGATTACCATTCTTGTGGAACATTACGTCGCGTATGCCGAGATTGCCGGACATGCTGAAGTTCAGGTTTCCGAGCAAGAGCATGGAGACGTAGTTCTGGCTGTTCTCGATTGCGGGGTTCATTTCGTGCCTGTAGAGGTATCCGTCTGCGAAGAAAGCGGATTCCAGGTCTTGGGCCATTGTGTTGACAGATGCCAGCATGAGTGCGAGGGCAGCTATCCTTGAATATATCTTGTTCATAACGATTCTTATATATATAGTAGTTAGCGTCCTTTTTCTTTTATAACTCTTTGTCGTAGTATCCGGAGACGGTCAGGCGTAGATTGCTGATTTCAATCTTGTCGTTGACGTTGAGTTCCTTGCCTTGGCCTTTTAGTTTGACGACAAGCTCTCCTCCCTCAATATGCGAGAGGGGGCCGCCTACCATCTCAACCTTAACGGTCTGTTCGTCTCCTGTCAACTTGATGGTTTCTTTATTTACAAGGTAGCCATCCTTGAGGTTGCCTTTTTCATCTTTGACTTTTCCATGGAGTCTGAAAGTCATCTCGTCAGCATCCAGAGCAAAGTCCTTCTTCTTTACGTTGAACTCGACTATGGCCTTCTCGATGGTGAGGCCATCCAGGTCTTCGCTTCCCCAATCTTCCCATACTTTCTTGTACTGTATGCTCGAGCTCTCTGGCAGGGAAAGCTTGGAGTAGAATTCCCAACTGCCCGTGATGGGGGCGAGGTCCTTACCCAGTTCGAAGTCGGTCACTTCGTCGGACTTCAGCAAGGGCTTCTCTATGCTTATCATCAGCATGTCGGGAATACCATCTTCTCCGCTCAGTATCTTGCCCAGACCTTCGAAGCGCTCGTGGGTATAGTCTTTGTAGAGGAGGTCATCGTCTTTGGGCTGATTGGGCGCAAGGATAATTTTGTTCTCCTTACCATACTGGAGATTCAGTTTATGCTTGAAGTCGCTGTTGGCAGAGATAATCAGCGTCGAAGTGGGCTGAATGCCATTGTCGAAGAAGGGGTTCGTTATCGTCAGGTATATCTGCGGGTTGTCCAGTTCGATGTCGGTTAAGTCCTCGATGAACTCTGGCAGGTCGTCAATTTCGAAAGGTTCGATGTCGATGTCCTCTTCAAGCGCGTAGTCGATGCCTCCGCTGAACTTGTTCACGACGATGTCATTGCTGAAATAGACGTCGCAACTGTATGTCGTTGCATTCTGAGCACTTTTCAGGTCTGTTACCTTTGCCCTCGGATCCAGGTCCTCTACCTTGACTTTAGCGTGTCCTGTCACTTTACAAGCCTTATTGTATATAAACGTGTGCGCCTGAGCATCGAACTTGGCTCCATCCTTCTGCATGGTCTCGTAGTTGAATTCATCGACTGTGAGAGTTTCTACCTTCTGTCCGTTGAGGATTGTGAGTTCTGCGTAGTTCAACTTTCCGTCCTCAGAATTATAGTTCTCATTGTCCGTAGCATTCAGTCCTCTGGGCAGCTCCAGCGAAAGATTGGTTATCGTTACACCCTTCGTTTTATCAACAACATTCGTCAATGCGTTTAGCTTTACATCAATATTCAGCGACACGGGGTCAACACCAAGTTTTTTCAGACTGGTGATACGGTTGTCGATGTTCACAGCCGACATGCTGATGGTTTTCGTGTCTGTCACATCAAGGTTAATAATGTCGGTTGAGGGGGTTATCCCAATCTGACTCATCAAGCTGGCATCCTGCAGGATGTCATAGATTGTTTTGTCGGGAGCATATTGTTCCCATTTGTTAATGATTTCATCGGGAATATCAATAGTGATAGACTCCGAGATTTCGGCAGGCTTCTGTATCGTAATCTTCTCCACTCTGATGGGGTCCGACTCGAAGCAGTAGTCCTTGTCCGGCAAATTCGTTCCTTTCTTATTAAAATAGAAGTTGCCGGTATTGATATCGTACCTCAGCACATCGCCTTCATTGTTATCTACGCTGATGATAGCATCCAGCTTGATAGTGTCCAGATTCAAAGGGATGACAAGATCCTTGGCAGGGAAACGCGAAGTGGTGTCAACGTCGCGGAGGTCGTACTTGTCGTCAATGCACGAAGCTGTCAGCAGCACCGCTGCTACAGGCAAAAGTCTTAGCAGTTTTCTTTTCATTGTTTAAGTTTTTTTAATAAATAATAGCATAACCGCAGCAAAGATACGTTTTTTTCCCATACGGCCAAAATAAAATCAAAGAAATTTACACAATCATGTATGTAAAGCATAAAAGAGAAATAATCCCTCAGATTTGACAAATGATACGTCAAACAAGCATACCACTTTCTTTTTGACACTTTCAGGAGCCTCAAAGAAAGGGTCTCGGAAGGGGTAAGCACGCGAGGCGCCGGAAAAAGGTTCACGACGTATCGGCCAACACGTCACGTCGTGTTGGCGGATGCGTCGGGACGTTGTGACTGAATCTCTACAGACAAAAACGCCGAAAAACGGGTAAAAACGGGGCTATTTTGCTATCCCGAGTTGGCATTCAAGCGTTTTTCCCGTTTTAAGAATCTTTGCAACTACCTCATTATCACTATAGTTTCGATTTAAGCGCACAAAAACGTCTGGGGGTAGAAAAGTGCGCCGGAGGACATTTCGAGCGATTCTGTGAGGTCGGTACAAATTCAGAATGAAAGCAAAACAACGAAAACTGCATCATTTTGTTTCTGCGCATCATGCGGATTCCCTCGGCACCGGATGCGGACAAAATGGCGTTATCCCATGCGGGAAATCTTCTGCAGGGCCGGTTCGTTAAGGATTTTTATCTTGCGTCCGTCGAGGCTGATGAGGCGTTCCTGAACAAAGACGCTGAGCGTGCGGATGGCATTGCTCGTCGTCATGTTGCTCAGGTTGGCCATATCCTCACGGCTCGGACAGATGCAGAGGGTGCAGCCGTCCTCCTCCGTCCCATAGCTGTCCTTGAGGAAGAGTATTCCCTCTGCCAGGCGTCCGCGAATGTGCTTCTGCGTCAGGTTGACCATGCGGGCGTCGCTCTTGCCGAGGGCTATAGCCAGCCTCTTGACGAAGAACCAGCCCAGCTGCGGGTTGCGCAGGATGAACTGGCGGATGAGGTCGATGGGGATGCTGGCAATGACGGAAGGCTCGAAGGCTGCGGCTGCGGTGACGTAGTTCTCGTCGGAAAAGGCGGCGCGATAGCCGAAATACTCCACTGCATTCACCACTCTCACGATCTGCGCTCTGCCGCCTACGCCGTCCTTGTAGATTTTCACCTTGCCGCTGATAAGGCAGAGCAGGTGCGACGGCCTGTCGCCTTCGCTGTAAATCGGTTCGTTCTTGCGATAAGCATGCACCTGCATTC
Organism: uncultured Bacteroidales bacterium; assembly: GCA_902763865.1. GTDB lineage: Bacteria > Bacteroidota > Bacteroidia > Bacteroidales > Bacteroidaceae > Physcousia. The sequence goes on from CACWTR010000017.1 coordinate 9,815, forward strand.
CGTTCAGCACTTGTACGCGTTCTGCAGGTGTCAGTGCACTGTCCAAATCGGGCAAATTCTCGAGTACTTCTTCCTTCTTAAACATCTTTCAAGCACGATTTTCAATGCAAAATTACACATAACTGAGCAAACAGCCAAATTTTATCCCCGCTTTTTCGGCTGAAGGCACCCTTATACCGCGAATTTACACCCCTGTTGTTCGGACGTTAACTTATTTTTAGTCGCATTTATACTGTAATGTGAGCAAAATATCGTACCTTTGCAGTCCATAAAGCATATCGGAACTATGGCACAGGACAACTTCTTCACGCCCGAGGAGCAAGCGCTCGCCGGCGACCTCATGCACCAGCTGGCCCAGCTGGCGGCAGACGTGATACGGCCCGACGACAAACAGAAAATCCTCGACTACATAGCACGTGGCATCGAGAGCGGGCTGATGACGCGGGACGCCTTTGGCATCAATCCCATCGTGAAGGATGCCGGGACGGCACTCGTCGTGGCACAGGAAATAGGGCTCTCGCGGGGCAGTGTGCTCGGCGTGCTGCTCAATTCGGTGGCAAGGTGCGGCGCTGTCTCGATTGACGACATACGGCGTGACTTCGGCGACGAGGTGGCCCATATCCAGCAAGGACTGATGCGCATCCGCGAACTCTACGCAAAGAGCGCAACGGTGGGAAGCGAGAACTTCCGCAGCCTGCTCGTCACGTTTGCCGATGACATGCGCGTCATACTCATCATGATAGCCAACCGCGTCTTCGTCATGCGACAGATAAAGGACACGCCCAACGTAGAGGCACAGCGCAAGGTGTCGATGGAGGCCGCATACCTCTATGCGCCGTTGGCCCACAAGCTGGGACTCTACAAGCTGAAGAGCGAACTGGAGGACCTGAGCCTGAAGTACCTGGAGCACGATGCCTACTACCACATCAAGGAGAAGCTCAACGAGACGAAACGCAGCCGCGATGCCTACATCGAGCGATTCATCAAGCCCATCGACGAGAAGCTGACGGCTGCCGGACTGCACTACCACATGAAGGGACGCACGAAAAGCATCCACTCCATCTGGCAGAAGATGCAGAAGCAACACGTCGGGGTGGATGGCGTCTATGACCTCTTCGCCATCCGCATCATCCTGCAGTCTGCACCGGAGCGCGAAAAGCTGGAGTGCTGGCAGGTGTTCAGCATCATTACCGACATGTACCAGAGCAACCCGAAGCGCATGCGCGACTGGCTCTCCGTGCCCAAGAGCAACGGCTACGAGAGCCTGCACATCACAGTGCTTGGACCCGAGCAGAAATGGGTGGAGGTGCAGATACGCACCGAGCGAATGGACGACATCGCAGAACACGGACTGGCTGCCCACTGGCGATATAAGGGCATCAAGAGCGGACAGAGCGGCGTAGAGGAATGGCTGGCTGGTGTGCGCAGCGCACTCGAGACAAACGACGACGCACAGCTCATGGACCAGTTCCGCCTCGACCTGAAGGAAGACGAGGTGTTCGTCTTCACCCCGAAGGGCGACATCTTCAAGCTCCCGATGGGGGCCACGGTGCTCGACTTCGCCTACCACATACACTCGAAGGTGGGCAACCAGTGCGTCGGAGCACGGATAGGCGGCAAGAACGCCACCATCAGGCAGAAGCTGCAGAGCGGAGACCAGGTGGAAATCCTGACCAGCACAAGTCAGACCCCCAAGCAGGACTGGCTGGGCATCGTCACGACGACGAGGGCCCGGGCCAAGGTGCGGCAGAGCCTCAAGGAGATGCAAAGCCGCCAGGCACTGCTGGCAAAAGAAGAACTGGAGCGCAAGATGAAGAACAAGAAGCTCGACTACGAGGAACCCGTCCTGATGCATACGATGACAAAGCTCGGCTTCCGCATCGTCACCGACTTCTACGCTGCCCTGGCCGACGGGAAGCTCGACATGAACGCCGTCCTCGAAGCCTACGCCCAGCAGCAACGCTACGACCACGGCGAAGCAGAGAAGCAAGTGCCGACACAGAGCGCCGACCAGTTCGTGCTGCCCACGGAACAAACGACTGGAAGCAAAGGACAAGGGGCAAGCTCCGACATCCTCGTCATCGACCAGAACCTCAAGGGACTCGACTTCCAGATGGCACGCTGCTGTCAGCCCGTCTATGGCGACGACGTGTTTGGCTTCATCACCAGCGGCGGCGGCATCAAGATACACCGCGAAAGCTGCCCCAATGCTCCGCAGCTCAGACAGCGCTTCGGCTACAGAATCGTCAAGGCAAAATGGGCCGGGAAGGGCGGCAGCCAGTATCCCATCACGCTGCGCGTAGTGGGCAACGACGACATCGGCATCGTCAACAACATCACCAACATCATAAGCAAGGAAGAAAAGATACTGCTCCGCAGCATCAGCATCGACACAGGCGAAGGCCTCTTCAACGGCACACTCACCGTCATGCTCGACGACCTCGGACGCCTCACTCAACTCATCAAGAAACTAAAAACCGTAAAAGGAGTAAAAAATGTATCAAGAAGCTAAAACCCTTTGGGCAGCACTCGCCCTGGTTTCGTTGCCTTTAATGGCAAACGCACAGCCGGACACCGTCAGCCTCCGCATGGCCGGCCCCTACCCCGTCGTCAAGCCGCTGATGACCGACAGCCTCGATTCGGAAGGCAACCGCATCGATTTGGACAACGTCCTGATGGATGCCTTCATAAAGACCGATTTATGGAAAGACAAGCCGTCCGCCGAGGAACTCGTGCTTCCTGCTACCGACGGGCAGAAGCTTTACATGACAGGTTTCACCCTGCAGAACACGGGATTTGCAAAGGGGAAAATCAACGTGAAATGCGAAAGCAAGCACAAGCTTTACATCGACGGCGAAGAAGGGAGCGGTGACTTCGAGCTCGTACCGGGCCGCCACGAAGTGAGCATCAAGCTCCTGCACAAAGGCGAAAAAGCAGACACCCTGCGCGTAACCGTCGAGAGCGAGCAGTCCATCGACATCAACCCCGAAGGCAAACGCTACTGGACCAACTCCGACATGATGCACGGCGAGCGCATCAGCGCGGTGGAACTCTCCAGCACCGGAGCCTACGTCCGCATTCACAAGAACACGACCTACAAGGGTGGCGAGACTGCCGGAAAGGACATCTTCATCGACCTACAGACGGGAAAAGAGTTCACACTCGACGGATTCCAGAGATGGATGCCAAAGGGAGACACATACCTGCGCTGCTATCGCGAAACGGAGGGAACATGGTGCTACGAAACGGTTGACCCGAAGACCGGCAAGCGCACACCCGTCGGCAAGTACAAAGGCAAAGGCAACGCCTGGCTGACCGAAGACATGAAACACTTCATTGTCTCCGTCGAAGAGAAAGTCCCCGAAGAGAAGAACAAAGACGTGCACCAAATCCTCCAGCCCGATGACCGCCAACCCGGATGGCGGAACAGGCGCAACTACTCGCTCTACGACATTGAGACAGGCATCACCACGCCCATCACCAAAGGCTCGAAGAACGTCTATGTCACCCCAAGCCGCGATGCAAGCCGTTTCCTCGTGTCTCTCTACACGGAAGAACTGACTGAACGTCCCTTCACGTTCACGGACCTCATCTGGCTTGACCCGGCAACAGGTAAAGCCGACACCCTCGTCCGGCACGACGGCTTCATCAGCACCTATCGCCTCTCGCCCGATGAAAAGTACTTAGCCATCACCGGAAGCCCGGAGGCCCTTGGCGGCATCGGAAACACCCTGCCCGAAGGCACCATTCCAAGCAGCTATGAATACGAACTGTTCCTCATGAACCTTGAGACGAAGGAGGTGCGCTGCCTGACACGCGACTTCGACCCTTCCGTCACGTCGTTCCAATGGTCGGAAAAAGACGGCAACATCTATGCTCTCTGCGAAAACCGAGACCTGAAGACCCTCTATCGCATCAACCCTGAGACGGGCAAGATAGACGAAATGACCCTCTCCGAACCATACATCTACAGCAGCTTCAGCCTCGCGGAAGAGAAGCCCCTGCTTGCCTACATCGGCGAAAGCAGCATGAGCACGGACCGCTGCTGGCTACGCGACCTCAAGACGGGAAAAGAACGACTGCTCTGCGACCTCAACCCCACCCGGCTCAAAGACATTCAATTGGGCCAGTGCCACGACTGGAACTTCAAGGCCGAGCGCGGCGACACCATCTACGGATGCTACTTCTTGCCGCCCTTCTTCGACGAGACGAAGAAGTACCCCATGCTTGTCTATTACTACGGCGGCTGCTCACCCGTAGGACGGCTGCTCGACAGCTACTACAACTTCCAGGAATGGGCTGCTATGGGCTATGTAGTCTATCTCATCCAGCCATCGGGCTGCAGCGGCTTCGGCCAGGAGTTCGCGTCGCGGCATGTCAATGCCTACGGCGACTATACTGCCGACGACATCATACAGGGAACGAAACAATTCTGCAAGGAGCACCCCTTCGTCAAGGCCGACAAGATAGGCTGCATGGGAGCCAGCTACGGCGGCTTCATGACGATGTATCTGCAGACCGTCACCGACATCTTTGCTGCCGCCATGAGTCATGCAGGCATCAGTAATCCTGCCAGCTACTGGGGATTTGGGTATTGGGGGTACTCCTACAGCACGACCTCTGCGGCACACTCCTATCCCTGGAACAACATGGAACTCTACAGTGGACACGCCCCACTCTTCCGTGCCGACAAGGTGCACACGCCCATCCTCTTCATGCATGGCGGAGCTGATACCAACGTGCCCATCAATGAAAGCATACAGATGTTCACGGCCCTCAAGCTGCTGGGACGCGAGTGCGCGTTCATCACCGTGGAAGGCGAAAACCATCACATCCTCAACTATAACAAACGCATCCGCTGGCACGACAGCATCATGGCCTGGTTCGCCCGTTGGCTACAGGACGACCCGACATGGTGGAACACTATGTATCCGGAAAAGAACCTCAAATGATGGATTTCGAACAGAAGATAGGATTCAGAGAGATTCGCACAATGCTGCACGGCTACTGCCTCAGTCCTCTTGGACATGAGCGCGTGGATGCCATGCAGTTTGCCAGTGACCACATAGGTGTCACCACGCTACACCAGCAACTTGCCGAGCTGCAGAGCATCCTGCAGACCTCCACGGACCTGCCCGAGCAAGACTTCTTCGACCTGCGCCCCGACATACATCGCATCCGCATCGAAGGCACCTACCTCGAAGAGCAAAAGTTGTGGGAACTCTACCGCTCTCTGCAGACACTGCATGGATGGATTAAGATAGTCCGGGACACTAATCCCCTGACTCAAGAAGGAGGACAAAGAGACTATCCTGCCCTCGAGAAACTTGCCGAAGGCGTGTTCACCTTCCTTACCGTCACGAAGCGCATCGAGCAGGTACTCGACAAGTTCGGACGCGTCAAGGACGAGGCAAGCAGCGAACTCTCGCGCATCCGAAACGAGTTGAAACGCGCCGAGGGAAGCGTCGGACGGACACTGACAAGCATCCTCAAGGCTGCCCAGAAAGATGGATTGGTAGAGAAAGATGTCACGCCAACCATGCGCGACGGCAGGCTGGTCATCCCCGTCGCGCCTGCCCTGAAGAGGCGAATACCGGGCATCGTCCACGACGAAAGTGCCACGGGCAAGACCGTCTTCATCGAACCGTCTGAAGTGGTGGAAGCCAACAACCGCATCCGCGAACTGGAAGCCGACGAGCAGCGAGAAGTCATCCGCATCCTGCGCGAACTGACCGAACAGCTGCGCCCAAACATAAAGGAACTGCTGCGCGGCTTCGAATTCCTGGCCGACATAGAGTTCCTCATCGCCAAGCACCACCTGACAGAAGCCATAGGCGGCATCTCACCGGAGATATATTCCACACCGCTCATCGACTGGTTCGACGCACGGCATCCCCTCCTGGAAGCAAAGCTCAAGAAACAAAGCGCGACGACCGACGACGGGCAGACTCCCGCGAAGATTGTGCCGCTCAGCATCAAGCTGAACCGAAGGCAGCACATCCTCGTCATCAGTGGCCCGAATGCCGGCGGCAAAAGCGTCTGCCTCAAAACGGTAGGACTCCTGCAATACATGTTGCAATGCGGACTGCCCATTCCCCTGGCCGACGGATCCAGGGCTGGCATATTCAGTCAGATATTCATAGATATCGGCGATGAACAAAGCATTGAGGATGACCTGAGCACTTACAGCAGCCACCTGCTCAACATGAAACGCATGATGGCACAGTGCACACCCTCTACATTATTATTAATAGATGAGTTCGGCGGCGGCACAGAACCGACGATAGGCGGTGCCATAGCCGAAGCCGTGCTGAAACGCTTCGTCAGCAAAGGTACGTTTGCTGTCATCACGACTCACTACCAGAACCTCAAGCACTTTGCGGAGGACACGCAGGGAGTAGTGAACGGAGCCATGCTCTACGACCGACAGAAGATGACTGCACTCTTCCAGTTGCAAATAGGTAATCCGGGCAGTAGCTTTGCCGTAGAGATTGCACGCAAGATAGGCATACCTGAGGACGTCATTGCCGATGCAACGGAACTCGTCGGAAGGGAATACGTCAATGCCGACAAGTATCTGCTCGACATCACACGCGACAAACGCTACTGGGAAGGCAAGCGACAGACCATTCACTCGCAGGAGAAACAGATGCTGCAAACCATCGAGCAGTACGAGCGAGAGATAGACGAGCTGCGAAGCAAACGGAAGGAAATCATTAAGCAGGCAAAGGAAGAAGCCGAGAAAATCATTGCTGCCGCCAATGCTCAAGTTGAAAACACGATAAGGGAAATCAAAGAAGCACAAGCCGACAAAGAACGTACTCGCTCCGCACGCCAACAGCTTCAGACCTTCCGGGAAGAGGTAGGACAGATGAGCCAGGAAGAGATGGATGCTTACGTCGAGAAGAAACGACGTCAAATTGAAGAACGAAGGAAACGTCACAAAGAGAGGCAAGAGGCAAAAAAAGCCCTCTCAAACTCAACCTTAAAGGGGGCGGAACCAGAACAGAAAGCCTCCTCTTCGAGGGGAGGTTTGCAAGGGTCTTTGGAGGTGGGCGATTCCGTCCGCATCAAAGGACAGACTTCAGTTGGCACCATCACCGCCATCGAAGGCAAACAAGCCACTGTCACATTCGGCGTAATGCGTACGCTGGTAGATATCAAGAGACTGGAAGCCTCGCCACTTCCTCCAAAAGGAGAAAGCAACAAGGCAACCCAGACCGTGATAGTGAGCCGACAGACGCAGGACAGCATCCGACAGAAGCACCTTGACTTCCGACAGGAGATAGATGTTCGGGGCATGAGAGCTGACGAAGCATTGCAGGCAGTCACCTACTTCATCGACGATGCCCTCTTGGTCAATGCCTCCCGCGTCCGCATCCTTCACGGCACAGGCACAGGAGCCCTCCGGCAAGTCATTCGGCAGTATCTGAAGACCGTGTCGGGCGTCATCTCTGCCCACGACGAACACGTACAATTCGGCGGAGCAGGTATTACTGTGGTCGAGTTCCGAGAATAAACAGAAACAATTACACGACATTCAAAGCCTTTTCTGCCATTATATGTGCTGCAGAGAAGGCTTTTTTTGTGTTATATAACACCTTTTGCTGCTATATTTTGAACTAAGCAAAGAAAAAAAAGGTAAAATCATCAAGGTTTGAAAGAAAAAGTGTAACTTTACTGCAAGATTTCTATAAAATAGGCAAATATAAAGCAGAATAACAACTATCATGAGCTATTTACGTTTCGATAAGACGCTGATGACGAACCTGCGGGAGTCACTGCCAAAGGAGGTGCTCCGCTCGAACCGTTCGGGAGCATACAGCTGCACAACGATCGTTGACTGCAATACCCGCAAGTATCACGGGCTGCTCGTTGTGCCGGTACCTGAGCTCGACGACGAGAACCACGTCCTGCTCTCAAGCCTTGATGCAACCGTCATCCAGCATGGTGCCGAGTTCAACTTAGGCCTCCACAAGTACAACGGAGACAACTTCAGCCCCCGAGGGCATAAGTACATTCGCGAATTCGACTCCCTACAGGTGCCGACAACCATCTATCGCGTGGGCGGCGTCATCCTGAAGCGCGAACAGATGTTCCAGCACTTCGAGAACCGCATCATAATCAGATACACGCTGGTCGATGCACACAGTGAGACAACACTCCGCCTGCAACCCTTCCTGGCCTTCCGCAGCGTCCGCGAGTTCACGCACGAGAATGCGGGAGTAAACCGTAACTACGACCTCGTACAGAATGGCATCTCGACCTGTATGTACAAAGGCTACCCCACCCTTTTCATGCAGATAAACAAGGAGAACGAATTCGTGTTCCGTCCTGACTGGTACAGAGGCTTGGAGTATCCCAAAGAACAGGAGCGCGGCTATGCAAGCACCGAGGACCTCTATGTGCCAGGCTACTTCGAGTTCAACATCAAGAAGGGCGAGAGCGTAGTCTTTGCCGCAGGTCTGGAGGAAATCAACACCGACACACTTGCTGAGCTGGCCGACTTCGAGGTAAGTGTCCGCACACCTCGCGACAACTTCTACAACACGCTGGTAAACAGTGCCCACCAGTTCATCATTCATCGCAAGCACGAGGACTACGTACTGGCAGGCTATCCTTGGTTCAAATGCCGCGCCCGCGACATGTTCGTTTCTCTGCCTGGCCTGACACTGACCAACAATGAGGTTGAAAAGTTCGAGGCTGTCATGAAGACAGCAGAGAAAGCCATCCGCGAGTTCATCAATGGAGAACCACTCACAGTCAGCGTGACCGAGATAGAGCATCCCGATGTCCTGCTTTGGGCTGTATGGTGCATCCAGCAGTATGCGAACTTCGTCTCGACAGAGAAGTGCATTGAGAAGTACGGACACCTCCTTTGGGACATCATGGAGTGGCTCAGAGCCGGAGGACACCCCAACTTCAAAGTCGAGGAGAACGGACTCGTCAGCTGTGAAGGCCGGGACAAAGCTGTCACATGGATGAACAGCACGGCAGGCGGACGCCCCATCGTGCCGAGGACAGGCTTTATTGTTGAGATCAATGCCCTTTGGTACAATGCACTGATGTTCAGTGCCGAAGTCTGCCGCATCATGAAGGACAAAGCATTCATCAGTCAACTCGAAACGGCAGCCCAGCGCTGTGCCGACAGCTTTGCTCCGATGTTCTTCAATGAATACGGCTACCTCTGCGACTACTGTGTAGATGGCTACCGCAATTACGATGTCCGTCCGAACATGGTTTTTGCCGTTGCCTTTGACTATTCGCCCCTTGACCACAAGCAGCGCAAGAGTGTGCTCGACTACTGCACGAAGGAACTCATTACGCCCAAGGGCATGCGTTCCCTCTCTCCGAAAAGCCACGGTTACAACCCCATGTACGTTGGTCCGCAGGTACAGCGCGACTATGCCTATCACCAGGGTACGGCATGGCCTTGGCTCGCAGCCTTCTACATGGAAGCATGCCTGAAAGTGTTTAAGTTAAGCAAGCTGAGCTATGTTGACCGTCTGCTGGTCGGCTATGAAGAGGAACTCTTCTACCACTGCATCGGCACGATACCCGAGCTCTTCGACGGCAATCCTCCTTTCCACGGACGCGGTGCCATCAGTTTTGCAATGAACGTCTCAGGCATCATGCGAATCGTGAAACTGCTTGACAAATATAATAATGAATGAAACAAGGTTATCAGGTCATGAGGTTCTGAGGCTTTAAGGTTTAGTCACATCAAGACACGAAAGCACAGCAACCCCGAAACCCCAAAACCTAAAAAGAGATATGAAAGTTCTAATGTTCGGTTGGGAATTCCCTCCCAAGATATATGGTGGGTTGGCCGTAGCTTCCTACGGCATAACCAAGGGACTGAGCCTGCAGGGGGACATTGAGACAACATTCTGTATGCCCAAGCCCACAGGACAAGAGGAAGGCTTCCTCAAGATTATAAACATGAGCCAGGTGCCTGTCGTCTGGCGCGATGTCTGGTACGACAACATCAAGGACCGTTTCGTCGGGCATACGGCAGAGGACTATTACCGTTTCCGCGATCACCTTTACGCCGACTTCAACTATCTGCAGGGCCTTGACGACCTGGGGTGCATCGGCTTTGCCGGAGGCTATCCAGGCAATCTGCATGAAGAAATCAACATCTTCTCCATCATCGCCGGAGTGCTTGCACGCAGTGAACAGTTCGACCTGATTCATGCCCATGACTGGCTCACCTACCCCGCAGGTGTTCATGCCAAGATGGTCAGCGGCAAGCCTCTCTGCATCCATGTGCATGCCACAGACTTCGACCGCTCGCGCGGCAAGGTAAACCCCACCGTCTATAGCATCGAGAAGAATGGTATGGACCATGCGGACTGCATCATGTGCGTCAGCGAGCTCACCCGCCAGACCGTCATCAACCAATATCATCAGGACCCCCGCAAGTGTGTGGCTATGCACAATGCCGTCTATCCGCTCAGCGAAGACATCCGTAGCATCGTGCCCAACAAGAAGAAGGGCGAAAAGGTAGTGACCTACCTGGGGCGCATTACGATGCAGAAAGGTCCGGAGTACTTCCTCGAAGCAGCAAAGCGTGTGCTGGAACGCAGTCGCAACATCCGTTTCTGCTTTGCCGGAAGCGGCGACATGATGAATGCCATGATAGAGCTGGCAGCCAGCTACGGCATTGCCGACCGTTGCCACTTCCCCGGCTTCCAGCGCGGACGACAAGTCTATGAGTGCTACAAGAACAGCGATGTCTTCGTCATGCCCAGCGTCAGCGAGCCATTCGGCATTGCGCCTCTCGAGGCTATGCAGTGTGGCTGTCCGTCCATCATCAGCAAGCAGAGCGGCTGCGGCGAGATTCTGTCCAACGTCATCAAGGTTGACTATTGGGATATCGACGCGATGGCCGATGCCATCTACAGCATCTGTCAGTATGATGCACTGCACGACTATCTGGCCGAGGAAGGGATGAAGGAGGTGGATCGCATTACATGGGAGAAAGTAGGACTGCGCATCCGCGAGTGCTACAACCAACTCACCAGTCGCGGCTGGTTCGACAACCAAGAGTACCTGGCTGCGGTCAAGAACATCAGGTAAACCGCCCGCCGCGTGCAAGGGGACTACACATTATATATAATATATATAGAAAAGCTAAATGGTAAATGATTAAATAGTAAAAGACAAGATGAAAACAATTTGCTTATACTTCGAGATACACCAGCCGGTTCATCTGAAGCGTTATCGCTTCTTCGACATCGGCACCGATCATTACTACTATGATGACTACGAAAACGAGCGTGCCATCACGGAACTGGCCGAGAAGAGTTACAAGCCTGCAATGCAGGCGATGCTCGACATGATTGCCGAGAACGGCAAGGCCTTCAAGGTAGCATTCAGCATCAGCGGTGTCTCGCTTGAACTGATTGAGCAATACGCTCCCGAGGTGCTCGAGCTCCTCGGCCAGCTGGCAGCCACCGGCTGTGTGGAATTCCTGGCTGAACCCTACAGTCACGGCCTTTCTTCGTTGGGCAACGCCGAAAACTTCATAGCCGAGACCAAGCGTCAGGCAAAGAAAATCAAACAGATGTTCGGACTGACCCCCAAGGTCTTCCGCAACAGTTCGCTCATCTACAGCGACGAGATTGGTGCGCTCGTGGCCGACATGGGCTTTAAAGGCGTTATGGTGGAAGGTGCAAAGCACATCCTCGGATGGAAGAGTCCCCACTACATCTATTCCTGTGCCCAGGACTCTCGCCTCTCGCTCATCCTGCGCGACTACAAGCTTAGCGACGACATCGGACTCCGCTTCAACGATGCCTCGTGGTCGGAGTATCCGCTCATGGCAGACAAGTGGCTCGGCTGGATTGCAGGCTTGCCGGAAGGTGAGAACGTTGTCGGCATCATGATGGAACTTTCCGCCCTCGGCTACTACCAGCCGCTTGAGAGTCACATCCTCGACTTCCTCCGCGCCCTGCCTAGGCTTGCGAAGGACATGGACATCCAGTTTGCTACGCCCTCCGAAGTCCTTGCCAAGAACAAGCCGGTCAGTCCGTTGGAGGTTACCTATCCCGTCAGCTGGAACGACGAGGAGCGCGACACGAGCAGTCTGCTCGGCAACGGCATGCAGCGCGAAGCCTTCAACAAGCTCTACGACGAGAACATCGTGGGACGCATCCTCGCCTCGCGCGACCGCCGCATCCAGCAGGACTGGGACCGTCTGCAAGCTACCGACAACTTCCGCTTCATGACCACCAAGAACAACGGCATGGGCAACTACCGCGGTATCTACGACAGCGAGTATGATGCCTTTACCAACTACATGAACATCCTGGGCGACTTCCTGAAGCGCGTCAAAGACATGTTCCCCGAATCGGTCGAGAACGACGAGCTGAACAGCCTCTACACTCAGATTGCCAACATGGGCGAGGAACTCAACGTGAAGGACAACGAGATAAGCCGGCTCCGTGCTCGCCTCAAGCAGCTCGGTTCCACAGAAGAAGAGGAAGCAAACAAGCCGGCGGCCCCGAAGCCTGAGCCAAAGGCCAAACCTGCGCCCAAGAAGCGTACTCCCAAGGAAACGGCAACCAAAAAGCCGACAACAAAGAAGAAGTGAAAACTCCCATACTGAGCATTAGCGGGTCTGACAGCACAGGTCAGTCTGGCATTCAGGCTGACCTTCGGACCATTACCGCCCTGGGAGCTTATGCGGTCACGGCTGTCACCTGCATTGCCCCTATTCATGCCTCCCCTCCTGTGGGGAGGTTTTCTTTACCCTCCGGCGTTGTACTCGGGCAGGTCGCTTCCATTATTGGCACGGTTCATCCGAAAGCCATCAAGGTTGGTCTGGTCAGCGACGTGGAGACCATTCGCTCCTTGCGCAACGAGATTATCGCTTGCAGCCGGATTGTCATTGCGCCCGGCATTTTTGATGCCGACGGCAAGCAGATGATAGACGATGCTGCCGTTGATGCCATTGCCAGGTTTCTTGTGCCGGAAGCCACGCTGCTGATGCTCCGCTGCAAGGATGCAGAAAAGATGCTTGACACCAGAATCCAGACGGACGAAGACATGCTGAAAGCAGCAAGACGGCTGAACGAGATGGGAGCAGAATGGGTGGTGCTTCGCGGAGGTCGGCACACAAAAGGAAGGGTAACGGCCTTGCTCAGCCCCCTTCCCCGCCCCCTCCCCCGAGGAGGGGAGCCTCGCGGCTGGAAGCCTTCCACCTCGGGGGAAGGTTCGGAGGGGGGCTGTTTCTTCACCTCCTACAACACCGACGGCTGGCTAAGGCACGGCGTAGCCGGAGCCCTTTCCGCAGCGATTACAGCACGTCTGGGAATGGGCGACGACGTGCCCACTGCCATTCGCAATGCCCACGACTTCATTCACTCGCAGGTAGTTTATGCCAGTGACAGCGGGGAGAAGAACCGGCGTGCCATCGACCTCTACAATGCCTTCGTAAGCCTTGTAGCCGGTCATTATCGTGTGGCCCACGATGTCTCCTTTTATGCCGAAAAGCTTTGCATCACTACCCGCTACCTGTCGCAAGTAACAGACCGCATTGTAGGCAAACCTCCGAAGCAAATCATTGCCGACTACCTGATGAGCGAGGCTAAGAGTTTTCTGGCTACAACCCGCCTGTCGGTTCAGGAGATTGCCGACCGCATGGGATTCTCCTCCCAAGCCCTCTTCTGCAGATTCTTCAGGAACCAGGCCGGTACTTCGCCAAGCGAGTACCGAAGCCAGTTGTGACAGTTAACGAATCCCGGAATCTCCCGTTTCCCTACACGTTGGAAAACGACTCGCGACGTGTTGCATTTTACCTCGTGAGGTAAAAGCCTTCGACTCGTGAGGTAAAGGCGTTCGACTCACGAGGTATAAGCCTTCGACTCGTGAGGTGAAACCTTACACGTCGTGTAGTGTGTCACTTCCCCTCCTTTTGAGGCATGCTCTTCTGCTTGTACCAGTCACGCAGGACATAGAAGGCTTTCTTCTTTTCGCCATTGTCGCTGAAGAGTCCCTTGCGATTGTAGTAGTCCTGAACACCTGGGAGCACGCGGCGAGGCGAGCGGAAGTCCTTCAGAATCCAAGGGGTCGTACCGGCCAAGCCATCAATCTTGTCAAGCATGGCGCAGTTCTGGATGTAGAGGTTCTCCTGGAACTCCTCTGTCCAGCGTTGGTTCTTCGGACCATGAAGGCCGTAGCGTGCACCGCCGCCAAATTCGCTGATGATGACGGGCTTGTTGTAGGGAATCTCCCACTTCATCTTCGGAGCATCGTTCACGTCGCGGTACCAGCCGATGTACTGGTTGAAGCTGACCACATCGACGTACTGGTTCATGTTATCGTTGAGGCGGTTCACATAGTTCGATGCACTTGTCACCTCCATAGCCATAGATATCAGACGGGTTGAGTCCAGGCTGCGGGCATACTGGGCAAGGCGACCCAGGAAGGCATCGCGTTCAGGCGAGTGAGGAGTCTCGTTGGCTATGCTCCAGATGATGACATTGGCACGGTTGTGGTCGCGTGCAATCATGTCGGTCAGCTGTTGCCGTGCATTCTCGAAGGTCGCAGGATTCTTCCATGCTATCGTCCAATAGACAGGAATCTCGGACCAGACCAGTATGCCCATCCTCTCAGCCTCGCGCACCATTTCCTCATGGTGCGGATAGTGCGCCAGCCTTACGAAGTTGCAGCCCAGCTCCTTGGCCCACGAGAGCAGCGTCCGCGCATCTTCTATGGTATTGGCACGACCACCGCCGTTGGGTTTCTCGTTGTGAATGCTGATGCCCTTGAGGAAGATAGGTTGACCGTTGAGCAGAATCTGCTTGTCTTGCGTTGCAATGGTGCGGAAGCCGATAGAATTGGTGACGGTGTTTGTCCCGACAGATACGAGAACCTGATAGAGCTTAGGATTCTCGGGCGACCACAATTGCAATTTCTTCGACTGAACATTGAACTCTGAGATTCCGACCTTGCCGTCGGCATCGGTTGAAAACGTCTTCTCTATCTTCAGTTCAGGGATGGAGACCGTCACCTTGTGCCCGGCCTTTGCCTTGCTGAGTTTTGCCGCGAAGGTGATTGTTCTGTTCTTTGCCTTGGCGTCCGCCTTTGCAAGCTGCACACTGTAATCTTCGACATAGACTGCCGGGACCTTTATCAGGCGGACATCGCGCGTGATGCCTCCATAGTTCCACCAGTCGAAGATCTGCGTAGGAACATCTTCGGCGTGACGTTTGTTGTCAACCTTCACTATCAGGGTGTTCTCACCTTCCTTCAACAGGTCCGTGACATCGTAGTTGAAGGGCGTGAAGCCTCCGACGTGGTGCCCCACGTGCTGCCCGTTCACATATACGTGGGCGTCGTAGTTCACGGCGCCGAAATACAGCAGGGACTTCGCGTTTCCGTCCTTCCATGATGCATTGCCGATGTTGAAGTGCCGGCAGAACCAGACTGTCCCTTCGTAGAAGAAGAGGCGCTCGTCCTGAGTGTTCCAGTCGGAGGGAATCTGCATTGTGGGCGACTTGTCGAAGTCATACTCGATGAGGTCTTCAGGCTTTTGCGGCTTTGCATTCTGGAAGAAGCCCCACCGCGTCGGGTTCATGCGGTAGTCGTAGTACCCTTCTTCCTGCACATCGACAATGTAGTTCCATGTCCCGTTGAGCGACAGACTCTCGTAGGCCGGAGCGTTCTGGAGCAGCGGAAGATTCCTGTCCGCAGCACGGGCAGTCGTCAGCAGGCAACACGTTACGTAGAGGGCTGTTAGCAGTCTGGAGGCTATAATCTTTTTCATAGTTGTTGTTTGTGTTTTAGTATAATGGATAAATAATGTTAATAAGGACTAAGGTGACGGCCAGCAGGACAATGTGCAGGCAGATGCCCAATCGGGCAAAGTCGGTGAAGCGGAACGTGCCCGGGCCATAGATGAACATGTGGGTGCTGCTGCCAATGGGCGACGAAAAGCTGAAGGTGACGCACAGCATGAGCGACATGACAAACGGCATCGGGTTGCATCCCAGCAGTTCAGCCTGCTGATACATAATGGGGAAGAAGATTGCACTGGCTCCGACGTCGCTGACAAACTCGCTGACGAAGGAAGCCAGGACGCACATGACGACCAAGACGATGTAGGGGTCGCTGCCGCAGAGTTGCAGCACACCGGTGGCTATGGATTCTGCAATGCCTGTCTTTGAGATGGCAACCGAGATGACGACTATCGAACCGAGCGTAAGCAGCAGGTCCCATTCGATGTACTTGGTGACTTCCGACATGCGACAGCAGCCGGCCAGCAGCATGAGGCCGGCGGCCAGCATCGTAGCAGCCATGAGAGGCATGATGTGGAAGGACGAGATGATAAACATCATCACAAGGATAACGGCTGAAGTGACTGTCTTCGCACCAATCTGCGGAACGAAGTGGCTGTCGAAGAAGGAGAGTGAACGGTGGTTGCACTGTTCCAACTGGTCATCGCTCTTAGGCGGACATTCCAGCAGAAGTGTGTCGCCGGCCTCAAGGATAACCTCGCGCGGCTGTCCTTCTACACGGTGTCCCTGGCGAGCCACAGCCACGAGCGCCACGTTGTTCTTCTGCTCAAAATCGCACTGAGTCATAGAGAGCCCGATGAGGTCGCTGCCGAAGATGACGTAGGCTGTACGCATGCGGCGCTTGGTGTCGATGTCGTTGATGCTCCAGACGTGATGGTCGGCAGCAGCCAGGCCATGTGTGCGCTTCAGCTCCAGTATCTCATTTATTTGGCCTGCATAGATGAGCCTGTCGCCACCAAGAATCCACTCGTCCTCGGGCACAGGCATGATAATCTCGCGGTCGAAACGTACAATCTCGACCAGCGAGCCGCCCTTGACATTGTAGAGGCCCGCATTGGCAACAGTCTCTCCGACTGCAGGGTTGTCGGTAGGCACAAGCAGCTCTACGGTATAGTCGCTGGTCGTCTCGAATGACTGCTCTGCCGTCTCGCGAGAAGGGATGAAGCGCTGCAGCAGAACGACCATCGCAACGCCGATGACGGTCAGTATCAGACCGGGCACCAGAGGCTCGAACACATCGAGTGGCTTGCCCGTCTCTTTCAGATAGAGGCCGGCTATAACCAAGTTAGAGGAATTACCCAGCAGCGTGCACATACCGCCGAGCGAGGCGGCATAACTCAATGGCATAAGGAGACGAGAAGGAGCTATGTTCAGTTTGATAGACCATATCTTCACGGCATCAATCAACAGGAGTACGACGTTGACCGAATTCATCATAGCGGCCATAACAGTGGTAGGCAACATCAGGCGCAACATGGCTTTCCGGTAGGTCTTTGGGGTGCCAAGCACGTTCTTCGAGAGCCAATATAGCACACCGGTATGCAGGAGGCCGGCAATGATGATGGCATAGGCGCCATGAATCACGACCGGTTCGCTGCCGAAGCCGGCCATGCCTTCCTCCTCCGTGACAACACCCGTGACGAGCAATATGGTCAGAGCACCCAGAAATGTCACCTCAACGGGGATGCGCGAGCGGGCCATTACAATGAATATACCAACGATTGTCAAAAGGGTTATCCAGGCACTGACGCTTAAGCCCAGCATCGTCTGATCGAGGACAGAAGTAAACATAATTGAAGTCGTATGTGCTTAAATTGGGGCCAAAGTTACGAAAAAAAAGAGACACGGCAAAATCATTCGGAATAAATCTTCTCGACTCCTTGCAGAGAACATCAATTTTACTTTCTCGGAATAACGTTTTACCAAACCCGAATGAACGGTTGTCCATTCTCTTCCCTTGTCTTAACTTTGCAGCGCGATGAATCGAGCGACTATCCGATCATTCCGATTAGGAGGTTTTAACTATGTACTATACATTTTAATAAATTATTCAGAAATGGAAGACAGAACTACATTGAACCGCCAGTTGGCTCAGATGCTGAAGGGCGGCGTGATTATGGACGTGACGACTCCCGAGCAGGCACGCATCGCCGAGGCTGCCGGGGCATGTGCTGTTATGGCACTTGAGCGCATACCGGCAGACATCCGGGCTGCTGGGGGCGTGAGCCGCATGAGCGACCCCAAGATGATTCGAGGCATACAGGAAGCCGTCACGATTCCGGTGATGGCGAAGTGTCGCATTGGTCATTTCGCAGAGGCACAAATACTTGAAGCCATCGAGATTGACTACATCGATGAAAGCGAGGTGCTCTCTCCTGCCGATGACATCTACCACATCGACAAGCGCAAGTTCCGTGTGCCTTTCGTCTGCGGAGCTAAGGACTTGGGCGAAGCGTTGCGCCGCATCAACGAAGGTGCCACGATGATACGCACGAAAGGTGAACCCGGCACAGGCGACATCATTCAGGCCGTGCGCCACATGCGACTGATGCAGAGCGAGATTCGCAGGCTCGTATCGCTTGCCGATGACGAACTCTACGAGGCGGCCAAACAACTGCGCGTTCCCTTCGAGCTGGTGCAATACGTACACCGCAACGGCAAGCTGCCCGTCGTGAATTTTGCAGCCGGTGGCGTGGCGACACCTGCCGACGCTGCCCTCATGATGCAGCTCGGGGCGGAAGGTGTCTTCGTAGGCAGCGGCATCTTCAAGAGCGGCAATCCCGAGAAGCGGGCACAGGCCATCGTGAAAGCTGTCACCAACTATGACAACCCGGCCATCCTTGCCGAACTCAGCGAGGACCTGGGCGAGGCTATGGTCGGCATCAACGAGAACGAGATACAACTGCTCATGGCTGAAAGGGGAAAGTAGATGAAGATTGCCATACTTGCTCTTCAAGGAGCCTTTGCCGAGCACGAACAGATGCTCAAGCATCTTGGAACTGACACGACGTTCATCAGGAACTTAACAGATTGGACCCACTTCATATCTTCCTCCCTTGAGGGGATGAGAGGGGTACTGTTCCCCGGGGGAGAGAGCACAGCAATGATGCGTATCATGAAGGACGAAGGACTGTTCAATCCAATCTGTGAAGCTATCCTTGGGGACATGCCAGTCCTCGGCACCTGTGCAGGTCTCATCTTGCTCGACAGGGACCACCTCGACGTGATGGACATTCTGGCTAAGCGCAATGCCTATGGCCGACAGTTAGGAAGCTTCTGTACTGAGGAAGAGTTCAAAGGCATTGGCCGCGTGCCCATGACCTTCATCCGCGCTCCCTACATCGAAGAGGCCGGCCCGGAGGTTGAGATTCTTGCCCATGTTGATGGGAAAGCCGTGGCAGCAAGGCAAAGGAATATGCTCGTCACGGCTTTCCACCCCGAGCTGACCGACGACACGCGCATCCATGAATTGTTCCTCAAGATGGTAAAGGCGGAAGCGTGAAGTCTTCGTGTGGATATTTTTACGTATGAAATAACGAAAATACAGTGAACTTATAGGAGAAAACAAATAAAAAACTTACCTTTGCACTCAAGAATTGATTTGCAACAGAAACAATGATAGTTAGTATGAAGAAAAAGAGACTTATATCAAGAGTGGCAATGATACTGACATTCGCTGCCGTTGGCATGAGCGTCTGGGCCGAAGAAGTGACAGAGGAACAAGCACTGGAACAGGCACAGCAGTTTGTGTCGAGCCACAACAGGAGGAGGTCGGCCCCGACCGTGAAGTCAGCCCCGACCGTGGAGTCGGCGGGCCAAGTGAGCGGCCTCTACGTGTTCAACGTGAATGGCAATGGCGGCTTCGTCATCGTCTCAAACGATGACCAGACCGTGCCCATCCTCGGCTTTAGCGAGAGTGGCAGCATCAACCCCGATGAGCTGCCCGACAACATGCGTGCGTGGCTACAGGGCTATGCCGACCAGATAGCCTGGCTGCAGAACAATAGTAGTGTGGGGAGCAAAGGAAGCAACAGGTCGCGGGCGCCACGTCGAGCTGCCATGACGGCCATCGCGCCGCTCGTCCAGACGAACTGGAACCAGGGCAGGCCGTACAACGACCAGTGTCCGACGATTGACGACACCCGGACGGTGACGGGCTGTGTGGCCACCACCGTGGCACAGTTGATGTACTATCACAAATGGCCTAAGACAGCCTGCGCGCCCCTGAGTGGCTACACCACGACGACGAAGGACAAGAACAAGAACTCCCACGAACTGACCGTCAGCAGCCTCGATGCCACAACCTTCGCCTGGGACAAGATGATAGCCAACTATACACCCGTGAACCCCGAAACCGGCAGGCTCTATCTCGCCGGCACAGAGGAACAGCAACAAGCCGTGGCTACACTGATGCTCTACTGCGGCACGGCACTACAGATGAGCTATGGGCTGGGGGCCAACGGCGGTTCGGCTGCTTACGGCGAGGCCATCCCCTACGCACTGAAGTCCTGCTTCGGCTACGACGGCGGCATCCAACATTGCTACCGCAAGAACTACAGCTACGAGGCATGGGTGGACCTCATCTACAGCGAGCTGGAAGCCAGTCGGCCCGTAGCCCTCGGCGGCCAGAGTACCGGCGGCGGACATTCGTTCATCTGCGACGGCTACAAGTACGACGATGCCGACTACTTCCACATCAACTGGGGATGGGCCGGCATCAGCGACGGATACTTCCCGCTCTCGGTGCTGAATCCCGACGAGCAGGGCGTAGGCGGCTCGTCGTCGCTCGACGGTTACAGCTTTGGGCAAGACGCCGTCATTGGCATACAGCGGCCCGTCAGCGGCAATGCCGACTACTGCCTCTCGCTGGAAGGGCTGCAATTTGGCTCTCCCGACGAAGCTGCAGCCAGCAGCAAGACTTACGTCCGCGACGGTGAGACGCGCGCCTTCACCGGCATCAGCCTCTACTACGACACATGGAACTACAACTATGGCAACAACGCATACGACGTAACCGTGCAACTGGTGGACGGCAGCGGCAATACGGTGCAGACGTTTGGCGGCCAAGAGAACCAGACGATGGCATGGAACGAACATATCAGCGCCACCCTCACCGACCTCAGCATACCCGGCACGGTGGCCGACGGCACCTATTATATCAAGGTGAAGAGCCGGCCCACTGACAGCAGCGATTGGCAGGAATGCTTCGACGGCGATGCCTACAAACTGACAGCCACCATCAGCGGCAACAATCTGACCATCGGCGTTCCCATCCCGGCTAACGTCACCCCGGCAAACGTCTCATTCGCTGTCACCGGCGAATCCTCTACAGGCTCTGAGCAGACGGTGACCGCCACCGTCACCGGCGGAACGGGTGACTATTCGGGCGACCTCGTGCTGCGCGTCAACGGCAGTGCCGTCATGGGGCAGATTGCCCATATCCCAGCGGGCGAGAATGTAAAACTGACCTTCTCCTATATTCCCTCGTATGTCGGTGACAACACGCTCACCCTCTGGACGAATCACAGCAGCGGCACACAGATAACGGGCTCTGAAACAGTGAACATAAGCACCCTCATCATCGACAACAACGGTTCAAATAACACCAGTCTGATAGGGAAGAACGATGGGAGCACGACGAATGTCAAACTTGCCGGGCGTACACTCTACAAGGACGGCAAATGGAACACACTGTGTCTGCCTTTCAACTTGACTATAGAGGGTTCTCCCCTCGAGGGAGCCACCGCCATGACAATGGATGTGGAAAGCATGGAGAGCGACGGCGTGACCTATAAGACACGCTTCGACAACGACGGCACGCTCTATCTGAATTTCGTCTCGTCCACCACCCTCACTGCCGGCACACCGTATATCATCAAGTGGGACAAGGCCGATGGCTACGACGAGGACAGCGAGGACACACGCGACATCACCGAGCCTGTGTTCACCGACGTGACACTCAGTAAAGGTTTCAACGACATCGGAAGCAACGACGGCAAGGTTTCGTTCCAGGGGCGCTACACTGCCTGGACCTACTCGACAGAGGAGAAGAGCACCCTCCTGATGGGCGCTGACAACACTCTATACTATCCGCAACCTGACCTCACCGACCCCGAAAACCCGAAATATCCCAGCATCGGTGCCTGCCGGGCATACTTTGAGCTCAGCAATGTTGCCCCCGTCCGCGCCTTCGTACTCAACTTCGACGACGAAGAGCCCACCTCCATAAACGAAATAGTAAATGGTAAATCATCAAATGGTAAATCCGCTTGGTACACGCTTGACGGTCGCCAACTGAGTGGCAAGCCCTCGCAGAGCGGCATATACATCCGCGGAGGCAAGAAAATTGTAATTAAGTAAAATTCCACTGATATGAACAAGAGAACTTATCTGCAACCCCAGTTGCACATCGTGATAATCCATCAGGCTCAGATGCTCTGTGGCAGCAGTCAAGTCAGCTCCGTCAACAGCAATCTCACCGGTGACGATGCCATCAACTACGGCGGTGGCTCCTCCGGCCCGGCCCGTGCCCGCAGCTACGGCGGCACAGACTGGGAAGAATGGTAGCAATGAAAATAGTGTGACGGGAGAAGATAAAATCCGGAAGAATACGACACAAAAGTTATTTTCATGACGTGAAAATCAATTTTCACGTCATGAAAATAGATTTTCAAACCATGAAAATTAATTTTCAAAGTTTGAAAATAACTTTTGGATTACGTTGATTAACCCCAAGGACCAAGTTGGGGAAAAGTTTGGTCAACGGATTTCGACCTCTTCCTTCATGTCGATTTCCTGCCCGTCCTTGTCGTAGAACTCATACTGGAGGAAAGCGAGTTTCTGGCTGGGAATGACCTTCACGCCGAGACCATAGCGGAACTGCCACTTGAGCCGCAGGCTGACAAGTCCCTGGTTCAAGTAGGCTGCCACGTAGGGATGGACGTGGAGGGTGAACTGCTTCATGCCGAGCCGGTAGTAGAGGAACTTGATTTTCCCTTCCAGCACTTTGTGGAAGAGGAAGCTGCTCTTGATGCTGCCGGTGCCGTGACACGTGGGACATGCCTCCTCGACGGCTACGTCCATGACGGGACGCACCCTCTGACGGGTAATTTGCATGAGACAGAACTTGCTGAGGGGAAGAATGTTGTGACGGGCACGGTCGCGCTTCATCAGCTCGCACATGTGTTCGTAGAGCTTCTGGCGATCCTCGGCCAACTTCATGTCGATGAAGTCAACGACGATGATGCCTCCCATGTCGCGGAGGCGAAGCTGGCGGGCGAGTTCGTCGGCAGCCCCTAAGTTGACCTCCAGGGCATTGGCTTCCTGGCTATCCTTGTTGCGAGTCCGGTTGCCGCTATTGACATCGACCACATGAAGGGCTTCTGTGTGTTCGATGATAAGGTAGGCTCCATGCTTGTAGGAGACAGTCTTGCCGAAGCCGGACTTTATCTGACGGGTGATGTCGAAGTTGTCGAAGATGGGCAGACTGCCCTTGTAGAGCTTGACGACACCGACGCGGTCCGGTGCAATGAGGCCGACGTAGTCGTGCACCTCGCGATAGATGTCCTCGTTGTTGACATAGATATTCTCGAAGCTCGGGTTGAAGAGGTCGCGCAACATGGCTACGGCTCTGCTCGTCTCCTCATAGACGAGTGCGGGCAGTTCCTTGGCTCCTTGCACCTTGCGCAGAATGCTTTCCCATCTCGCCACGAGGACTTTCATCTCGGCATCCAGCTCGCTGGTGCGCTTGCCCTCGGCCACCGTGCGGACGATGATGCCGCAGTTCTTGGGCTTGATGCTCTCTATGACCTGCTTGAGGCGGGCACGCTCGGCACTGCTCTTGATTTTGGTGGAAACCGAGACTTTGTCGCCGAAGGGGGTAAAGACGAGGAATCGTCCGGGGAAGGAAAGCTCGCAGGTCAGGCGCGGGCCTTTCGTGCTGATGGGTTCCTTCACAATCTGGACGAGCACCTCCTGCCCCTGTTGCAGGGTGGTCTGCACGCTGCCGTCCTTCGGCATGTCGGGCAGCACGGAAGCCTTCTCGAAGGGGTAGAGGTTCTTGCGGTCGCTCTGTACCTGCTTGAGGTACTTGGCGTAGGTGGCGAACTGCGTCCCAAGGTCGAGGTAATGCAGGAAAGCATCGCGCTCGTGGCCGACATTGACGAAGCAGGCATTCAGGCCGGGCATGAGCTTGTGCACCTTAGCCAGATACACGTTGCCCACAGAGTAGGATACGCTCTGCTGCTCTTCCTGATATTCTGCCAGTCGCTTGTCTTCGGTCAGCGCAATAGCGATTTTCTTCGGCTGAACGTCGATGTATAGTTCGCTTGTTACTTCCATTCCTGTTTTCTACAAAAAAGGTGACAGGATTGGGGTGCTGTCACCTTTTATGTCTGAGAAAAAGTCTTTTTACTTGCTCTTATGCCTGTTCTTTCTCAGTCTCTTCTTACGTTTGTGAGTGG
This sequence comes from uncultured Bacteroidales bacterium, assembly GCA_902763865.1. Lineage (GTDB taxonomy): Bacteria > Bacteroidota > Bacteroidia > Bacteroidales > Bacteroidaceae > Physcousia. The sequence goes on from CACWTR010000017.1 coordinate 34,083, forward strand.
ACATCTTGTGTCTCTTATGCTTCTTTCCGTTTGGCATAATTTTGTATATTTATGGTTAGTACTATTATGAGTTTACACCTTTTCGGACTGCAAAGGTACGACTATTTTTTCAAAGCTGAAAGCTTTCGGCCTATTTTTATTGAAAAAATTTCTTCTCACTGCATTATTAACGTCAAAATTGTGTACTTTTGCACTCAAAAGAATGCAGAAACGATGTTCAAATTCAAAATAGAGCAGTGGTACGAAGCCAATGGCCGCGACCTTCCCTGGCGTCACACGAGCGACCCCTACCTCATCATGCTCTCCGAGTTCATCCTTCAGCAGACGCAGGTTGCACAGGGCATGGACTACTATCTGCGCTTTGCCGAGAGGTTCCCCACCGCAATGCACCTGGCTGAAGCAAGCGAGGAAGAGGTGCTCAGGCTTTGGCAAGGGTTGGGCTACTACAGCCGAGCCCGTCACCTGCATGCCGCGGCACAGCAGATAGCCCGGACGGGAGGCTTCCCGCGCGACTACAGCTTCGTCCGTGCATTGCCCGGCATAGGCGACTATACGGCAGCAGCCATCATGAGCCTTGCCTTCGGCGAACCCTACGCGGTACTCGACGGCAACGTGCAGCGCGTCCTTTCCCGTCACTTTGGCATCAGCGAACCAGTCGATTCCACACAGGGCAAGAAGCTTCTTCGCGCCCTTGCCGACGAATTGCTCGACAAGGAGCATCCAGCCCTTTATAACCAAGCCATCATGGACTTCGGAGCTTTGCAATGTAAGCCTACAACGCCACGTTGCGAGACTTGTCCGCTTGCCGAAACATGCGAGGCTCTGAGGACGCACCAAGTGGATAAGCTGCCCGTCAAGTCAAAGCGAACCGCAGTCCGAGACCGCTACCTTACTTATATATATATGCGCACGAAGGAGGGACAGACGCTCCTCCACCGACGTGGCAGCGGCGACATCTGGCAGGGGCTCTACGAGTTCCCGCTGATTGAATCCGAAAAGCCGCTCACGACAGAAGAGGTGGAAAAGTGGCTCTCCCCGAATCTTGAAGCCAACAGCTATGAACTGACACTTGTCGCCCGCGATGTCCGGCACCAGCTCACCCACCAACGCCTGCATGCCGACCTGTACATCCTCACGCTGCCCCAGGCCGACGGCGAAATGCTGCCAGCCACCGAAGGTTCAATGGTCAATGGTCAGTATTCAATGGTCAATACTCAATGGTCAATGTTCAATGGTCAATGGGTCAACGAGTCCGACCTTGACCGTTACGCCATGCCGCGCCTGCTGCTGAAGTTGTTGGAGGCTGTCAGACGCAGGGACTGATGCCGCAGGTCACCTCGTGGACGGGAATGTCGTGGGGTTCGGCGGGAACGCTGTCCAGAAGTTGGAAGGGAAAACAAATGCCTTGCAAGCGGGCATGCGCGAGTCGGGGCAGGAGGCGGTCATAGTAGCCTTTGCCGCGTCCCAGGCGGTGTCCGGCCCTGTCGAATGCCATGCCGGGAACAAGGGCAAGCTGGACGTCGGGATAGCTGTCACGGGCGAAAAGCTGACCCGTCGGCTCCATGATGCCGAAGGCTCCAGGGGCAAGGGAAGCCTCGCCCTCGTAGAGGCGGAGTTCCAAATCGTCGCCCTTGCAGACAGGCAGCAAGACGCGCTTGCCTTCCCTGTAGGCTTCCCTGATAAGCGGGCGGACATCCACCTCGTCGGCCAAAGGGTAATAAAGCAACAGGATGCCTGCCTCCTGCCACCAGGCAGAGGCACGCACCCTGTTCGTTATTTCTTCAGACATCGCCGCCAACTCAGCGGCAGAGTGCTGTTTCTTCTGCGCACGGATATAGCTGCGCAGGGACGTCTTTTTCACTTCTTCACCTTTTCAGCTTTTGCTCTTTTCTTGTCGTACTCTTCCCAAAGCTTCTTCTGGGCACAGAGGTCCTTCTGAGCCTTAGTGCTGGCCTCAGCTGCGGCCTGAGCTGCGGCTTCGTCCTCGGGGCTGGCCCATGCGAACTGGAAGCCCGGCATTACGTCCCAATAGCCACGGGTGAAGTCGGGGAAGGCAACGGAACAGCAGTTGTTGTCCATCGAAAGCGCTCCCAGCTCGGCAAGGCAGCACCACTCGGCAAGGTCGTAAACGTCCATGTCGAGAGGCAGACCGTTCTGCAGGCAATAGACGAGACGCGCGTCCATGAAGAAGTCCATACCGCCGTGACCGCCCACCTTCTGGGCCATCTCGCCATACTTCTTGATGATGGGGTGCTGATACTTTGCTACAAGGGCGTCCTGCTCTGCCTTTGGCAGGAATCCGTGCGAGCTGAGGTCATCGACCTTGGGAGCAACGCCGCTGGCAGAAAGCTGGCTCTTGTCGAGGGCATAGTGCTGTTCGGGGTACTTCGTGGCATAGCCCTTCGTACCGGTCAGTTTGTAGAGGCGGTTGTAAGGCTGCGGAGTCATGACGTTGTGCTGAATCTCCACCACCTTGCCGTTTGCCGTGCGCATCAGTGTCGTGGTGTGGTCGCCATTGCGAAACTCAACGCAGGGACGGCCTGTGACCTTCTGCACCAATTCCTTGCCATGCGAGCTCTTGGTGTCCATTGCAACCAACGTTGTGAAGCGGTCTCCACGATGGATGTCCATAGCAAGGGCAACGGGACCAAGGCCGTGAGTGGCATAGACATCGCCGCGATTCTCTTTGTTATACTTCAGTCGCCAATGCAGGTTCTGGATGTCGCTGCCGTCGGGGTTCTTCCAGTAGTAGGCCCAGAAGTCGTCGAGGTTGTGGATGTAGGCTCCCTCGCCACGCAGTACTTCGCCGAAGACGCCGTGCTGCACCATGTTGAGCGTGTTGAGCTCGTACCAGTCGTAGCAGCAGTTCTCCAGAATCATGCAGTGGAGGCGTGTCTTCTCGCTGAGGTTGATGAGCTCCCAGCACTGCTCGAGGTTCATGGCGCTTGGCACCTCGATGGCCGTATGCTTGCCATTCTCGAGGGCGCACTTGGCAACGGGGAAGTGGTGGTCCCAGTCCGTAGCGACATAGACGAGGTCAACGTCGGGGCGCTTGCAGATTTCCTCGTAGCCCTTCGCGCCGCTGTAGATGTCTGCTGGCGGCAGTCCTGCATCGCGCAGATACTTCTGGCAAGCCTCTGCACGCTTCTCTTCGTAATCGCAAAGAGCCACTATCTGCACGCCCGGTATATAAGTGAAACGGGCCACGGCACCCGGGCCGCGCATGCCAAGGCCGACGAAGGCCACGCGGACCGTAGCCATCTTGGGGGCGGTCAGGCCGAGCACATGTTGCTGGCCGGCAGGACGGGCAGGTGAATCAACGATAAGAGTTCCCTTGTCCCAATGCGTTTTGGTGCTGGGACTGAGACTTTGCGCAAACGATGTTACACAGAAAAAAGTTGCCGTCAGAATGGCAACGGAAAGATGTTTGATGCTCATTGTTATTAGCTTTAGATTAGGTTTCGCAGCGCAAAGATACTAAAAGATTCCCAAACAATCGCGCTTTTCGACATAAATTTGTGTGCTAAAGGGCAAAATAAGAGGAAATGAGGGAACGGGAGAGGGAGAACGTCCGGAGAAAAACCTGATTTCGCAGCGTGAGATGCCGCTGCATCAGGCCGGGGCGGGTTGCACGTCGTCCGGTGGCACTTACGACCCGTCGCAGAAACCGACACGACGCGATGACTTCATTGCTTCATCGCGAACAAGCAATTGCTTCATCGCGATGAAGCAATTGCATCTACATGTATGTGCAATCACTCCATCGCGATGAAGCAACGAACACGTCGTGTCGTACTTAGCGTCCGAAGGCGTGGTCAAAGAATTAACTTTTCGTGCCGTAACATATAAAAGAGCTTAAATAAGGCATTTTTTTCGCGAAGGATGGCTATATTTACATATTAATAATGTACCTTTGCAGTGTAAAAAGACACCAAATGGAGAGAAAGAAGCTGCTTGGCATGACGCTTGAGGAACTGAAGGCCGTCGCCACGGAAGTGGGGCTGCCGGCTTTTGCATCAAAGCAGATGGCTGAATGGATCTACGGCAAGAAGGTGAAGAGCATCGACGAGATGACCAACCTCTCGCTCAAGGGAAGAGCGGCCCTGGCCGAGCGCTACACCATCGGATGCGTATCGCCGTGCGACGCACAGCAGAGCATCGACGGCACAGCCAAGTACCTCTTCCCCACGGAAAGCGGCGAAAAGGTGGAGTGCGTCTTCATCCCCGACGGCGACAGGGCAACGCTCTGCGTCAGCTCGCAGGTAGGGTGCCGGATGGGATGCCGCTTCTGCATGACAGGCAGGCAGGGCTTCGGGGGCAACCTCTCTGTCACCGACATACTGAATCAAATCTACTCCGTGCCGGGCAGCGAACAGCTCACCAACATCGTCTTCATGGGGCAAGGCGAACCCTTGGACAACCTGGATGCCGTACTGCGGGCCACCAGGCTGCTCACGGACCCCAACGGCTGGGCATGGAGCCCGAAGCGCATCACCGTCTCGACGGTAGGCATCCGGAAAGGTTTGGAACGGTTCCTCGCCGAGAGCGACTGCCATTTGGCCGTCAGCCTGCACAACGCCTTCCCCGACGAGCGACTCCGGATGATGCCCGCAGAGAAAGCCTACGGCATCGCCGACTTGCTCGACCTGCTACGGAAGCAGGACTGGAGCCACCAGCGCAGGCTCAGCTTCGAGTACATCGTCTTCGGCGGACTCAACGACTCCGAGCGCCACGCACGCGAACTGGTCCGGCTGCTCTCGCCACTGGAGTGCCGCGTCAACCTGATTCGCTTCCACGCCATCCCCGACACGCCATTCCGCGGAGCACCCGAGGAAAAGATGGAGTGGCTGCGCGACTACCTGACGCACCACGGCGTGACCTGCACCATACGTGCCAGCCGCGGACAAGACATCTTTGCCGCCTGCGGACTGCTGCACAGCAAAGCGAAAAGTAATGAACTACATAAACTCTGACTGACATGAAAAAGATATTTCTCCCCATGATGGGGATTCTCGGAGCGCTGCTCCCCTGTCTGCTTCTCCTTTCCGGCTGTACGAAGGAGCAAATCTTCCCCCGCGCCAGCGGACGGCCCTACGAAGTGCTCGTCGTGCTCGACGACAAGACGTGGAACGCTCCGGCAGGACGCGCGCTCTTCGACATCCTCGACACCGACGTGCCCTGCCTGCCGCAAAGCGAGCGCTCGTTCCACATCACACAAATCGAACCAAAGGACCTCAACGCCAACTTCAGCATCTTCCGCAACATCATACAAGTCAACATCGACAAGACACAATACTCGCGCACCGGCATGCGCTTCATGCGCAACAAGAATGCAATGGACCAGATTGTGCTCACCATCAACAGTCCCAGCCTGGAGGACTTCCGGCAGTTCTGCGTTGACAACAAGCAGGAAGTCCTCGACTTCCTGACACGCACCGAGATGAACCGACTCATTGCCGAGCTGGAGAAGAAGTATTCGAAAGTAACCTACGACCTGGCCTGGCAAATCTTCACCTGCCGGTTCTATGCTCCGAAAGAACTCACCGCATACAAGAAGGGCGAGCAGTTCTTCTGGACAAGCAACAACACTGCCAGCGGACTGGAGAACATCTGCATGTACAGCTATCCCTACGAGGGACCCGAGACCTTCAACAAGGAATACATGACCGCCAAGCGCGACTCCGTCATGAAAGCAAACCTGCCCGGAGAAAAGCCCGGCATGTACATGAAGACGGACTCGCTCTGCACGATGGTAAAGCCCATCGTCGTGCACAAACGCTACGCAATGGAGATGCGCGGACTCTGGTACATGGAGCACGACGCAATGGGAGGCCCCTTCGTCAGCCACTCGCGCGTTGACACCGAGACAAACCGCGTCATCGTGGTCGAAGGCTTCGTCTATGCCCCCGAGAAAATGAAGCGCGGACTCATCCGGCGGCTCGAAGGCTCGCTCTACACACTGCTCCTGCCCGAGGAACAGTATTCACTCATCGACACAGGCATCGAAGAAGACTCAGCCAAGAAGAAAAAAGAATAAAGAACCCTAATGATATGGAAAAACTAAAGATAGCAGTCGTACAAGCAGGCTCGGAGAGCACAGACAACGAATCGCTTCGCCGCCTCTGTGAAAACCCCACACTGCTGGAACTCTGCACACCCGTCGCCCGCACGGAATCGGCAGCACTCCGCGACCTTGAAGAAGGAATTGCCGATGCCATGCTGCTCGTCCCCACCGCCGGACCCGTACAGTGTCCGATTGATGCCACACAGCTCATCGTGACCGACAAGACAAACTTCTTGCCGCTCAACGCAGAGCCCACAGCCGCTGACATCATCCGGTTTCGCGACATACTGGAGCGCGACCTCGACCTCAGCTCACCCCGCATCGCCATCGTCAGCGAAAGCACGATGAAGGAACCGGACCTCGCCAATCAGGTAACGGCAGAACAAGGCATCAACACCTACGGCCCGTACACCGTGGAACAAATCCTCAGCGAAGACCTCGCATGCCACTTCGACGGCATCGTCACCACCAATGGCGAAAAGACCTGCCAGCGCATCATCTCAGACCTCGCCCTGGAAGCACCTGTCCGCTTCTATGCCGGCGGCACTCACGTCGTGACCGCTCTCTATTCGCCCGTCACCGTGAACGAAGACGAGGAAAGTCAGGGGCTGGCCGATTTCTCCGCACTCACCCACCCTATCTACACCGCCATCGACATCGTACGCAATCGCGCCCACTACGACCAGGCACGGCAGAATCCCTTGCCGAAACTCTACCACGACAAGCGCGATGACCGGCGAAAGGACAACGCACCACAAGCAAACAGCAAAGAGAAGGACGACAAAGAGCAGGCATCATGAGTAACAATTCCGACATGCAAGCCCTGATGAACCGCTACGGCATAGTGGGTCGCAACGAAGCACTTCGCGAAGCACTCGCCACTGCCGTCCTCGTGGCACCCACCGACCTTTCTGTACTCATTCAGGGTGAAAGCGGCGTAGGCAAGGAAGTCATCCCGCGCATCATCCACGACCACAGCAAGCGAAGAGGCAAGACCTACATTGCCATCAACTGCGGCTCCATTCCGGAAGGAACCATCGACAGCGAACTCTTCGGGCACGAGAAGGGAGCCTTCACCAGCGCCATCGGAGAGCACGAAGGCTATTTCGGGGCTGCCGACGGCGGAACTCTCTTCCTCGACGAAGTGGGGGAACTGCCATTAAGCACACAGGCCAGGCTGCTGCGAGTGCTGGAGACAGGTGAGTACATCAGAGTGGGCAGCAGCACACCACGCAAGACAAACGTCCGCATCGTCGCAGCAACCAATGTCGATATCCCCAATGCCATCAAGCAGGGACGCTTCCGCGAGGACCTCTACTACCGCCTCTGCACCATCAACATCAAGATACCGCCCCTGCGCAAACGTCACGGCGACGCTGTGCTACTCTTCATGAAGTTTGCACTGGACACCGCCGAGCGCTATAACATCCCCGAGCCAATCCGACTCACGCCCGAGGCCGAAGCCGTCGTGAACTCCTATAAATGGCCTGGCAACATACGACAGCTGCGCAACATCACAGAGCAGCTCAGCATCCTTTCCGAAAGCCGCAGCATCACACCGGAGGTACTCGCAAAGTACGGCATCACGCCAAACTCCGACACCGATACAGGCATTGCCACCATCGCTGGAAGCAACGGTTCGGGCGGGCAGCACGACTACGAACAAGAGATTAAAATCCTGGCCCATGCAGTCTTCGAACTTCGCTCTGAAGTACATGAACTGAAGGACAAGATGCAGGGAAGCGAAGCCTGGCGGACAGAACCGGCCACGACAACAATGCCGGTGCCCGTCACAGCACAGAAGAACAACACACAGGCGGCAACGCATCCGTACCACGCATTCCCAGCTGGCAGGCACTCCCAACCACTCGACATGGACATCCCCACTGCAGAAGAAATCGTGGATGACGACACACTCAACATCGGAGACATGGAGAAGCGAAACATCCTGCTCGCCCTTCAGCGCAACCACTACAAGCGTAAGCTCGCCGCTGAAGAGCTCGGCATCAGCGAAAGAACGCTCTACCGCAAGATAAAAGCCTATGGAATCGACGAATAGCAGAAAACGACGCCCCACCCTGCTGCTTCTCCTGATGGTCATTTCCCTCACGGCATGCACCATCAGCTATCGCTTCAATGGTGCCAGCATCGACTACACCACCACGAAAACCATACAAATAGATAACTTCCCCATTCGCAGCGCATACGTCTGGGCGCCCATGCAGGGTATCTTCCAGAACAGGATTACAGAAATCTACACCAATCAGACAAAGCTGCGTCAGGTGACGAAGAACGGCGACCTGCAACTCGCAGGAGAAATCGTAGCCTTCGACCAGTTCAACAAAGGAATCTCCAGCGACGGATACAGCAGCCAGGTGCAACTCAAGATGACGGTCAACGTCCGCTTCGTCAACAACAAGAAGCATACCGACGACTTCGAGCGGCAGTTCTCGGCAACATCCGAATATGATGCATCCCAGCAGCTCAACTCTGTCCAGGAGGAACTCGTCACGCAGATGGTCCGGGACATTGCAGAGCAAATCTTCAACGCCACGGTTGCCAACTGGTAGGAAACACGTATCAACGCATTGACTAAGACTATGCCACGACAAATCATAGACTACATACGCCGGCCAGAAACCCTCGACAACGAGGCCATCAGCCAGCTGCAAACTCTCACACAGGAGCATCCCTACTTCCACGTAGCACGCATCCTGCTCCTGCAGGCCCTCCACAAGATGCACTCACCCGCCTACGACGAGACGTTGCGCCGCACAGCAATCCTCCTGCCGAGCCGGGAAGCAATCTTCCGCCTCACAGAAGAGCCGCGCTACACTCATGCCGAGGAACGCAAGCGCTATGACGAAGAGGCCGACTCCTCCGGGTCACGTACCGTTAACCTCATCAACGATTTCCTCGAGGCCCAGACACCCGAATCGCCCGTCAGTCATCCCATTGATGCGGCACAGGACTACATCGGCTACCTCCTGCAGCGCGAAAGGGAGCAGGGCGGACAAAAGCAGGACGTGCTGCCCATGAATGGCGGCGGAGTCGTGGAGGACTTCCTCGAAAGCAAGCCCGGAAGGATTGTCCTCGACGACAGCAACACGAGCGACCGCGAAGAGACACGGACCGACGAGGACATAAAGCCGCAAAATGACGAAGAGAACGAAATCTTGACCGAAATAATGGCCGGAATTTACATCAAACAAGGCAAATATGAGAATGCAGTGAAAATTATCAGGCAACTTTCCTTGAAATATCCAAAAAAAAATCGTTACTTTGCAGACCAAATTCGATTTCTTGAGAAACTAATCATAAACAACAAACACAAATAAACACATGTACACATCTATCGTAATCCTGATTGTACTGGCATCAGTCCTTATGTGCCTCATCGTGCTGATTCAGGAATCAAAGGGCGGCGGTTTGGCTGCCGACTATTCAAACAACAACCAGATTCTTGGCGCTCCCAAGACGACCAACTTCATCGAGAAGGCAACATGGGTGCTTGCCGGCACTATGGTTTTCCTCAGCGTCATCAGCGTTGCATTCCTGCCCGGAGCAGGCCACCACGACTCCGTCATCATGCAGCAGGCCATTGAGCAGGCAGCCACCAACCCCGGCAATGTTCCCGCTATGGAACAGCCCGCTGCTACCGATGCTCCGGCAGAGGCACCGGCAGAGACTCCTGCAGAGACTCCTGCACAGTAAGCGCAACGAATCAGGAATCTTTCCCCTAAGCACCTCCCCGCAAAGAGGAGAGAAAGCCCTCTTCCCGTATCTTCCCCCTCATGGGAAGAGGCCGGAAGAGGGCTTTTCCATTGCTGAATGCACGATGGAAAATGATAAATGGGTAAATGGTAAACAGAAAATGGATAAATGGTAAATGGGTAAATGGTAAATAGAAGATGGCTTATAGCTGACAGCGGTTCGACAAAGACGGATTGGATTCTCGTCTCGCCGGACGACGGGAGTCAACTCGAGGTACACACCTGCGGCATCAATCCCGCGCGCGACGCGCGCGATACTATATATAATGTAGTCTTCCACGATTTGCTGACCCAGCTTCCTCAGGACTCGGAGGTGCAAAACGTCTGCTTCTACGGAGCAGGATGCATCCAACCGTTCAGTCAGACGGTGTCCGACATCCTGCACGAAGCCCTGCCCTCCGGCTGCAAGGTCGAGGTGGAGAGCGACCTGCTTGGAGCAGCCCGTGCCCTCTGTGCGGGCAAGCCCGGCATTGCCTGCATCCTCGGCACAGGCTCCAACAGCTGTCTCTACGACGGCAAAGACATCGTCATGCACACACCGCCACTGGGCTACGTCCTGGGCGACGAAGGAAGCGGTTCCTACCTGGGCCGCACGCTCCTGAACGGCCTCTTCAAGGGAATCCTGCCCGCAACGCTCAAAGATGAGTTCTGCGAGAGATACCGGCTGTCGCTGCCTACCGTCATCGAGCGCGTGTATCGCCAGCCCGCTGCCGCCACGTTCCTCGCATCGCTCGTCCCCTTCATCGCCGACCACCGCCATCTTCCCGCCATCCACGACATGCTGGTTGCAGCTTTTCGGCGATTCATTTCACAAAACATAGCCATCTACCGCCACCCGGAAATGCCCATTCACTGCGTTGGAGGCATCGCATATCAGTTCGACAAGGAATTGCAGGAAGCTGCAACCGCAGAAAAACGTGAAATAGGACAAATCCTCCGCCGTCCTGTCGAAAAGATTATACAATATCACCTAAATTTATGTTAAATCTCATACAAAATCACACAATTTAATAAATTTGTGTTAAAAAACATACAGCAATATCTTGCAAAACAAGAAAAAAAACTGTAACTTTGCAATCGTTATCCTGAAAACAATCTTTTTACCTTAAACAAAAGCTAATACCAATTGGGAGAGAGTAGCTGTGAAGCCACTCTCTTTTTTTTGTATATCAGAAAATGTGTATCACTCATATATACATAGAAGAGAAAGGGTTCGAAGGATTGGGGCTTTTCCTGCAAGTTTCCGGCAAGGAATTTGGCTGGTAACAAAAAATTGCTTATTTTTGCACAGGAAATGGAATGGCTATGCATAGACCAACATGTAAACTTGAAGTCTGCTGCGCCGACATGCAGAGCGTGCGTGCAGCCGTAGAAGGCGGAGCACAGCGTATAGAACTGTGCCAAGCCCTCGGGCTGGACGGTCTGACGCCTTCTGCGGGGATGATTGAGTCCGCCGTAGAGACGGGCATCGCCGTGCAGGTGCTTATCCGCCCCCGCGAAGGCAACTTCATCTATAGCAAGGACGAAGTGCTCTGCATGCAGAGAGACGTGCGCCGGGTTCGTCAGCTGGGAGCAGGCGGCATCGTGATTGGAGCCCTGATGCCCGACGGGAGTATTGACCAGGAGACCACCCGCCGCCTGGTGGATGAGGCAGAGGGCCTGAGCATCACCTTTCACCGTGCTTTCGATGTCTGCAGCCAGCCTCGGGAGGCGCTGGAACAGATTGTCTCCCTGGGGTGTCACCGTCTGCTCACTTCCGGCCAGGCTGCCACAGCCGAACAGGGCATGCCGCTCCTGAAGGAGCTGGTCAACCAGGCAGCCGGACGCATCATTATCATGCCCGGTGCAGGCGTCAGCCCAAGGAATGCCGCCCGAATTCTCTCCGAGACAGGGGCACGGGAGATACACGGTTCCCTGCGTAGCGACGGTCACACCGACCCGCAACTCGTCCGGTCCGTGGTTCAGACGCTGACGGACAGCTGTTTCGATAATTTTGCAGGCAAATCATGAGACTGTCAATTCTGATTCCGACATACAATTACGACTGCAGCCGGCTGATACGGCAGCTGCACGGGCAGTTGCCGCCCGACGGCGAGCTGATTGTGGGCGATGACTGTTCGACCGACCAAGATGCGGTCCTGAGGAACAGTCAGGCAGCCCGCTTGCCGGGATGCAGAATCTTCCGGCCAGCCTGCAACCTGGGGCGTGCTGCCATCCGGAACGCCCTCGCCCGCGAAGCGAAAGGCGAATGGTTGCTCTTCGTCGATGCTGATGCCGAAGTGCGCAGCGAGTCGTTCATTGCCGACTATCTGTCGCAGGCGGCAGGCAGAGAAGTCGTCTGCGGCGGAACGGGCAACCTGCCCCGCTGCCCTAGCCCTGAAGCTCGCCTGAGGTACGACTACGAGGTTGCCGCCGAGGGACGTCTGACGCTCGCTCAGCGCCGCCGCTTCCCCTATGCACAGTTCACCACGTTCAACTTCCTTATCCGGCGGGACACTTTCCTTGCCATTCTTTTCGACGAGAGCCTGCACCAGTACGGACACGAGGACACGCGCTTCGGCCTTGCGCTCAGGCAACGTGGGATTGAGGTCCACCACATCGAAAACAAGCTGACCCACCTGGGCCTGGAGGATGCCGACGTGTATCTGTCAAAGACGGAGACAGCGCTCCGCTCGCTTGCCTCGATGGATATCGGGCAGCGTCGGCACGTCCGCGTTTCGTCTCTGGCCCTTCGCCTCCGCCGTCTTCATTTGCTTGGGCTTGTGCGTCTTCTCTTTTCCGTGTCCAAGCCTCTGCTCCGCGCCAACCTGCTCGGAAAACATCCCAACCAAAAGCTGTTTGCATTCTATAAGCTCGGTTACTACGCCGCAATCCCCTCCGCCACGCGGTTATAAAGTCGTATCAACACGCAAGCAGCGCAGGCGGAACCGATAGCTGAGTTCTATTATTCGCATTGACGCGTTCTGAGGGATGAAACGCGACTAATTTACTTTTAACAACGAATTACACGAATTACACGAATTATAAAGAGGGCGCATCCTGTTACGGGTGCGCCTCTGTTCTCTGTGTCTCTGAAATGCTTGTTGCATTTGTTGCATTTGTTGCATTTTCCTGCTCTCGTGCTTTGAGCAGGAGGTCGTGGATGTAGATT
>CACWTR010000018.1 GCA_902763865.1 uncultured Bacteroidales bacterium
GTAAGCCCATAGCCCAGGGCATCGCCCTGGGTGGTCTATGTGACATAAGGCACGCCCTGAAAGGGCAAAAGACTTTCCTGTATTATTCTTTTGCCCCTTTAGGGCGAAGGATGATATACGCTTTGCCCCAGGGCGATGCCCTGGGCTGACAGCTTACTGCCCTTTCAGGGTGCTGGTGGTACGACCCAGGATAATCATAAAAAAATTGCTGCCGCCCTTAAAAGAAAGGTTGAAGTCTCCCTGCATACTGACGCTGACGTTCTTGGCTGAGATGCCCACGATGGCGCCAATCTCGTCGTAGCTCATGTTCTCCAGCCATAGTAGTACGAGGGCACGGTCGATTGGCGGCAACTGGTTGATGCGCTGGCGCAGTATCTCCATCTGGCGTGAGTTCTGGTTGTCCTCCTCGTAGGGGTTGATGTCCATCGTCAGCGGAATGGTCTTGTGGCGGTGACGCTTACGCTCCAGGCTGACGCAGACATTCAGGCAGATGCGGTATATCCATGTGCGCACATCGCTGCGATGCTCGAAGTTCGGCCAACTATGCCACAAGTTGATGAGGCACTCTTGATAGAGGTCGGCCACCTCGTCCTGGGCCTTGCTGAACATATAGCAGACGGTGTAGATGGTTGCCTTGTGCGCTCGCACCTGCCGCTCAAATTCTTGCTCGTTCTGGTTCATTGTCTCAATGTATTTGTTCGACATTTGTCCTTTAGTCGCCACAAAGGTACGATTTGCTACACGAAAAGACGAAAATAGTTCATAATTCAAGGAAATTTAGTATCTTTGACCCCCCAAAATGATAATCCAGCAATTATGACAGATATTCACGAGCAATACAGACAGACTTCTATGGCTTTAACTCCAAGGGAACTATACACCGAGCGCATCGCGGCGCTGACGGAGGAAATTCGGCAGCTGAACAAGCATAACCGGCTGGTGGTGCTGTTAGAGTTGTCGGCCATCGCCTTGGCTATTGGTTGCGTCGTGGCTTATACGATGTGGAGCAACGTGGCGGAGCTGGTGGTGGCAGTATTGTTCATCGCAGCTTATGTGGCGATACGAAGGCGAGACAGTAGGAACAGCCGGATGGCGGAAGAGAAGGAGAGCCTGCGCAGCGTGTATCAGAAGGAACTGAACTATCTCGACGGCGACTTCTCCGGCTTTGCGTCGGGAGAACAATATATCAATCCTCGACATGCGTTCACGCTCGACCTTGACATCTTCGGGCCGCAATCACTCTTTCATCGCATCAACCGCACCGTGACAACCGGCGGCAGCGATTTCCTGGCAAAGGAACTGTCCGAGACGCGGGTGAGGACTATTGACGAGATTGAGGCGCGACGCGAGGCCATCAGCGAACTGTCGGAAAGGGAGCCGCTGCGGACGGCTTTCATGGCGCAGGGTTGTGAGCGGCAGATTGATACTACAGATATTCTTGAAGCCTTGCACGCGGTGCAACAGATTCAGATATCTCGCCTTGCTGCCCATCGGTTCACTCATATTGCAGCCGTTGGAAGCATCATCGTCTTCTATGGACTGCTGGCCGGAGCCATTTTTGGTCCGCTGTCTGCTTCGTTCCCCCTGTTATGGGTACTGTTCCAGATCCTGGCGGTCTATCTCCTTTTTGGCCGAACGCTGAAGCGCATCAATCAGAGCATCAACATCATCCTGCCGCGACTGAGCACCTACGTCAACATGATCATGCTGATTGTGACCTCCGACCTGAAGAGCCGGGAGGGGCGTGACATCATCAACCATTTGTCTGCCGACAAGCAGGATGCCCTCAGATCTTTCCGACTGCTGAAGGGCATCATCAATGCGCTCGACCAGCGCAATGAGATATGGGTGCCCATCTCCAATGCCCTCTATCTGGCCGACTACTTCATCGTGCGCCGTTTCCTGCTTTGGCAAGACCGCTACATGGGGCATATCGATGAGTGGATAGCTGCCGTGAGCCATTTCGACGCGCTGGTGTCGATGGCCGCGTTCCGCTACAACGAACCGGCGGCTACGGATGCCGAACTGGTGGATGCCGACGAGGTGGTCTACGAGGCGTGCGGACTCTATCATCCGTTCCTCGGACAAAAGGCCGTGCGCAACGACTTCACCATCGCCGATTGCCACTATTACATCATCACCGGCGCAAATATGGCGGGCAAGAGCACCTTCCTCCGCTCCATTGGTATCAACTACGTGCTGGCCACTTGTGGTATGCCCGTCTTTGCCGACAGCCTGCGCGTCTCGCTCTTCTCGCTGTTCAGCAGCATGCGCACCACCGACGACCTCGCCCACGGCATCAGTTATTTCAATGCCGAACTGCTCCGTCTGCAACAGCTCATCGGGACCTGCCGGCAGAACCGCCACACGCTCATCATCCTCGACGAAATCCTGAAGGGCACCAACTCGCTCGACAAGCTCAATGGCTCGCGCCTGTTCCTCCAGTCCGTCACATCACTCCCCATCACGGGCATCATCGCCACCCACGACCTCGAGCTCTCGAAGATGCAGGAGCAGTATCCCTCCCGCTTCCACAACTACTGCTTCGAAATCCAACTCTCCGACGAAATCACTTACACCTATCGCCTCTCCGAGGGTGTGGCCCGCAACCAGAATGCCACGTATCTGCTGAAGAATATTTTGAAGTCAGCATTAAGATGAAATAACACACTATTGCGATATCCTACTTAGTGCGTTTTCCCGTTTGTCCAATAAAGCGCAGTAGTCTGCCTTCATCTGCTCTGGAAGAAATGACCGGGTGATGAGTTCTTTCCATTGAGGAAGGTAACTCTTCATCCGTTCTATCATTTTCTCTGCTACGGCAGCAGGAATACCGCTTTGGGTGAAGACTGTCATGAAGGTGTCAGGGGCATTGTAGGACTTACAGGGGTTGCGCCCTCTCGCGCAAGGTACTCCTTGGCGTAGCAGAAATGATACCCCTCTTCATCCTCAGTGAGCGTGCCACAGAAGACATCGTTGACATAGATACCGGCTTGTTTCATACGACATCAGTCTTTACGGGTCCAAGATGTTCGCCAAACAAGGCCAGCACATCATTCACCTTGTCCATCCTCAGTGTCTGCTTACCTTGCTCAAGGTCTCTTACAAACCTGAGGCCCACGCCGGCCCTCTCAGCCAATTCCACTTGGGAAAGGCCGTTTTTCTTTCGCTTTTGTTTGATATGTTCCGATAGAGTCAACATTAAATTATACCTTAACGGGTGCAAAGATATAAATTAATTGCGAATAATATATCAATTCGGGTATAAATTTGGATGAAACATCAAAATTATACCCGAACTGACGTAATAAAGCAGTTGTGACTATCTAACGGTCACGTCTTTTTCACATTCAGATAGCTTTTTAGTGCTTTCACGTAATCCTCAAAGGCTTTCAGCCCAACAGGCGTGATGTGGCAGAGTGTACAGGGCTTCTTGCCCTTGAAGGTCTTCTCTACCTCAATGTAGCCTGCCGCCGACAGCTTGTCTATCTGCACACTCAGGTTGCCCGCCGTGGCTCCCGTCTGCTCCTTGATGTAGGGGAACTCGGCTTCCTCGGTGCTGATGAGCAGCGACACTACGGCTAGTCGCAGCTCTGAGTGCAGCAGGGGGTCTAATGGCTTGAACATAGGCTACGAGTTTTTCAGTTTCAGGCCGGGGAGCGTCAGACCGATGAATGCTAAGACAGTGACGATGAAGGCAGGGATGATGCCGTGGGCAAAGCCTATGTAGCTAGCATGGGTATAAGGAACCAACCACACGGTCAGTGTCTCCGAGACGTAGAACGACTCCCAGACGAAGCCACCGATTCCACCCACAATGCCGCACCACACCATCCAACGACTCTTCAATATGTAACCGTTGATGGTAATGGTTATGCCCATGAGCAGGAGCACGACACGAAGGGGTTGAATCATCATACGCATATAGACTTCGGGCTGCTCGAAGTGTGACATCAGCATGTTATACAGGATGCCGAACACTAAGTATGCGAGTGCAAAGATACCGAAAGCCTGCCAAGTCTTATCGACCATCGAACTGACCAGGCTGGCGGGAACTTTCGGCTTGCCTCTCTTTGCGTAGCGGTCAGCAGCAAAGATAGTGATGGGCAGTAGGATGTACATCAGATACCAAGCCGTGTTGGTCGTAAAAAAGATAAGGATACCTATAAGAATGGCCATCCCCATTGTGCATAGCCCGGCCACGTAGAGTGACAGTCCAGTGTCCTTTGCCACCATCTGGCGGCTGCGCTCTATCTGCTCCGTGATAATCTCCAGACTGCGCTCGGCAGTCATGTTATTCTTTTCTTCCATTGTTGTTTCATTTTTTAAGTGATGTTCTACTTTTTGTTTACTGCTCTCTGGCCTCGTCCGTGCTCCTGCAGAAAGCACGTCTTCGGCCATTTGTGTCCGGTTCACGCTGCAAAGATAGACAAGTTTATAATATAAACCAAATTATTTCATAGATATTTTTGTTCTTGTTGCAGCTTTTTAACATTTGGCTTAGAATAAGGAGCGTGGGGAAAAGGAATACGGAGTGCAGTGTTGCTGCGCTCTTCTTATGTTTTCTGCGGCTTCAGGCCCAGTTCTTTTGCCTTTTCGAGCATGAACTGGAAGGCGGCGGCATGGTCGTTGGGGATGACGGAGTCCCAGATGGCATCCTTGACGGCTTGCTTCAGGATGCCTATCTCGCGGCAAGGCTTGAGGCCGAAGGTCTCCATGATTTCCTCGCCAGTAATGGGGTTGTGCCAGGTGCGGTAGTTGTCGCGTGCCTGGAGGTCGGTGAGTTTTTCGCGGACAAGCTGGAAGTTATCGAGGAAGCGTCGTTTCTTCTCGCGGTTCTTGCTGGTGATGTCTGCCTCGCAGAGTCGCATCAGGTCGTCGATGTCCTCGCCGGCCTCGAAGAGGAGGCGGCGCACGGCGCTGTCCGTCACGACGTCGTCGGCAATGGCAATGGGCCGCATGTGCAGGCCGACGAGTTTCTCCACGTAGGCCATGCGCTCGTCTGTCGGCAGTTTCATGCGGCGGAAGAGCGGCGCCACCATCTTCTGTCCGATGTAGTTGTGGTTGTGGAACGTCCAGCCGGCCTGGTTGTCCCATCGCTTGCTCCTTGGCTTGCCAATGTCGTGCAGGAGGGCGGCCCAGCGCAAGAAGAGGCCAGCCCCAGCCTCACCCCCGACCCCTCTCCCGTGGGAGAGGGGAGTGGGCTGCTGGTATCTCCCCTCTCCTGCGGGAGAGGGGTCGGGGGTGAGGCTAATGTTATCCAGCACCTCGAGGGTGTGGTAGAAGTTGTCCTTGTGTGCGCGGCCATTGCGTGTTTCTACGCCTTCCAAGGCTGCCACTTCCGGCAGGATGATGGGCAGCAGCCCGCTGCGGCTCAGCTCGATGAAACCGATGCTGGGCGCGGGGGTCATCATTATCTTGTTCAGTTCGTCGATGATGCGTTCCTGCGAGATGATTTTGATGCGCTCGGCATTGCGGCGGAGTGCTTCCTGAGTCTCGTCATCAATCTGGAAGCGCAGCTGTGTGGCGAAGCGGATGCAGCGCATCATGCGCAGGGGGTCGTCGCTGAAGGTGATGTCGGGGTCGAGTGGCGTGGCGATGATGCCGTCCTCCAGGTCGAGCAGGCCGTCGAAGAGGTCGATGAACTCGCCGTAGCGTTCCTTGTTGAGGCAGAAGGCCAGGGCGTTGATGGTGAAGTCACGGCGGTGCAGGTCGTCGTCGAGCGTGCCGTTCTCTACGATAGGCTTACGGCTGTTCCGCTGGTAGCTCTCGCGTCGTGCCCCCACGAATTCTACCTCCTGATCGTGCCATTTGAGTTGTGCGGTGCCGAAGTTGCGGAAGATGCTGACGTGAGCGCCTCGTCCCAAGTTCTTGGCAAGGGCTTGGGCGAGACGAATGCCGGGCCCCGGCTCTGGCCTCACCCCCGACCCCTCTCCCGTGGGAGAGGGGAGTGGGCAGCTGTTATCTCCCCTCTCTTGCGGGAGAGGGGTCGGGGGGGAGGCTACCACGCAGTCAATATCCTTCGACGGGCGCTCCAGGATGATGTCGCGGACGTAGCCGCCAACGACGTAGCATTCCAGTCCCAGCGTGTCGGCCTTCTCGCCGATGCGCCGCAACAGCGGATTGTCGATGAGGGGGAGTGGGTCAGTCTGCCGCTCGCGCCCACGGAAGTTGTCGTATTCCTGTATGGCTTCCCGTATGGTCATCTTCTCTTAATTGTGATTTGCTTTCAGGTCTTCCTGCAACTTGCGTTCATAGAATTGCTTCTTGACGTTGAGCCGCTTCCATTCCTCGCCTGTGACGAGGCGCAGGCTGTCGGCGGCGGCATTCATCTCGATGCTGTCAAGCAGGAGGATGGCTTGCTCCCGTGCCTTGATTGCCGTGGGGCAGTTGCGGCGAAGGGAGAAGATGGTGTCGCGTGCTTCGTTCCAGAGGTGATGGTGGAGGGCATAGCGGGCTTCCCTCAGCATGGCTGCGGCGCGTTCTTCTGAGGTATCGGCGGTGCAGGCCGTCAGCATGGCGGCAGTCATCAGAGATAGTATGAGGTGATGTTTCATGGGTTTTATGGGACTTATATGTCTTATGGGTTTTATGGGTTTTACAGCCCGAAGAGGGGCAGAATGAAGTTTCGGATGTCGTTGCTCATGGCAAGGAGCATGAGGGCGATGATGATGCCGATGCCTATCTTCTCGATCCACTCCATTGCCTTGTCGGAGGGTTGGCGTCCGGTGATGCCTTCGTAGAAGAGCAGCACGATGTGTCCGCCGTCCAGTCCCGGGATGGGCAGGATGTTCATGACGGCCAGTATGATGCTGATGAAGGCTGTGAGGAGCCAGAACTGCTGCCAGTCCCACGAAGCGGGGAAGATGTTGCCGATGGTGATGAAGGAGCCGACGCTCTTGGCTCCGTCGGCACTTGCCACGTACTTGAGGTCGCTGACATAGCTCTTGAGGATGCGCCATCCGTAGTCAAGGCCTGCCGGGATGCAGGAGGCCAGGGTGTAGTCGAGATGGCGTGTCTCGAAATTGGGGAAGTGGCGCGTGACTCCCATCATGTAGTTTTCGTCGAGCTGGAGCTGCAAGGTGTCCGTGCGGCTCTGGTCGGCACTGGCAACCACGGCCATGAGTGTGCGCCATTGCAGGCTGTCGGCTGCCGTGCAGTCGGGGGATGAGAGCACGTCCTGGCGGCGCAGTGTCACTTCATAGTCGAAGTCGGCCCAAGTGGAAATCTCCTTCCCGTTGACGCTGACAAGTCTCATGCCGGCAATGATGCCTGCTTTGTCTGCCGCAGAGCCGGGGACGACGGAGTCGATGTAGGCTTCGGCCAGGGGAGCGAGGAACTGCGGCTGCGTCTGAATCATTTTCAGCAGCGAGAGACCATCCTCGGGCATCGTCAGTTCTATCTCTTCGCCTTGCCGCAGGACGGTGACGGTCTTGGCATTGGCGATGGTGCGCATCACCGGTCCGAGGCTGAACTCTGCTATCTCCTTGCCGTCGGCACGGACGGGAATGTCGCCGTCGCGGAAGCCGATGGCATGCGCCTGTTCGTTGTACTGGAAGCCGTTCTCGATGCTTGTCATCGGTATGTAGTCGCGTCCCCATGCCAGGAGCACGAGGGAGTAGATGACCCAGGCGGTAATGAGGTTCATCAGCACGCCGCCGAACATGATGAAGAAGCGTTGCCATACGGGTTTCGAGCGGAACTCGTTGGGTTGTGCGGGCTGCTTCATCTGCTCGAGGTCCATGCTTTCATCGACCATGCCGGCTATCTTGACGTAGCCTCCCAGGGGAATCCAGCCGATGCCGTACTCCGTCTCGTTCCTTGCGATGCGCGGGAAGAGGCGGGCAAACCACCGGGACTTTGTGCTGAAGAGGTGGAACTTGTAGTCGAAGAACATGTAGAACTTCTCCACCTTCACGCCGAAGAGCTTGGAGAAGCCGAAGTGACCGCCTTCGTGCAGGACGACCAGCAGGCTGAGGCAGCACAGGAGCTGCAGGGCTTTTATGAGTACTGTTTCCATATTTACGGTTTAATCCTTTACCTTATTATATATATAGTAATTACCTTTTGCCTGTTGCCAGGATTTCCTGCGCCACCCGTCGCGACTCGCTGTCGCAGTCGAGGTAGTCCTGCAGGGAAGGTTGCTCCTGGTGCGGCACGCGCCGTAGCGTTTCCTCGATGACGTCGGCCATCTGGAGGAAGCTGCAGCGCTCCTGTCGGAAGGCGAGGTTTGCCACTTCGTTGGCGGCGTTGACGATGCAGGCTGCGTTGCCTCCCATCCTTATCGCTTCGTAGGCCATCTGTAGGCAGCGGAACTTCTCGGGGTCTGGCTTCTCGAAGGTGAGGTCGCGGAGGTCCCACCAGTCGATGCGGGGGAAGCTGCTCTTGAGCCGAAGGGGGTAGGAGAGGGCCAGCTGGATAGGAACGCGCATGTCGGGCATGCCCATCTGTCCCTTGACGGCTCCGTCCTCGAACTGGACGGCGCTGTGCAGGATGCTCTGCGGGTGCACTACGACCTGTATCCTGTCCGGTGCGACGTCGAAGAGCCAACGGGCCTCGATGACTTCGAAGCCTTTGTTCATCATCGATGCGCTGTCGATGGTTATCTTGGCTCCCATGTCCCAGTTGGGATGGTGGAGTGCCTGTTGGGGTGTCACGTTGCGGAGCTGGTCGAGCGTGAAGGTGCGGAAGGGTCCGCCGCTGGCCGTGAGGATGAGTTTCTCTACGGGGCTCACCTCGCCCATCAGACTCTGGAAGATGGCACTGTGCTCGCTATCGACGGGCAGCAGGGGCACCTTGTGCTTTAGGCAGAGGCGGGTGACGAGTTCGCCTGCCACGACCAGCGTCTCCTTGTTGGCCAGGGCGATGGGTTTCCCTGCCTGGATTGCACTGATGGTAGGGCGCAGGCCGCTGAAGCCCACGAGGGCCGTCAGCACGATATCGACCGGCTCCATCTGCACCACCTGGCAGAGGGCGTCGGCTCCGGCATAGACTTGTATGGGCTCGTCCTTCAAGGCGTCCCGCACGTAGTCGTATTTACTCTCGTCGGCTATCACCACGCAGCAGGGCTGGTATTGCCTTGCCTGCCGGATGAGCAGGTCGGCATTCCTGCCTGCCGTCAGCACGTATGCCTCGAAGAGGTCGGGGTGCTCGCTGATGACCTCAAGCGTCTGAGTGCCGATGCTCCCCGTGGAGCCCAATATGCAGATTCTTTTCATCTTATCTTAGTTCTTATGTTACAAGTCAAGCAGTCCTTCGGGCAGGTCCATGCGGATGGTTCGCTCCTTGTGGTTGATGTCCGTCACCCATTCGTCGGCAGCGGGGATGAGGTGTTTCCCGACGCGGAAGAGGACGTTCCTGGTTGACTCATCGACTGCGTCTATCTGTCCAATCAGGCCTGCCTTGTTGTCGAAGAGGGTGAAGCCTGTGAAGTAGCGCCACGTGTATTCCTTCTCTTCGTCGGGCTCCGGTGTCAGGGCTTGGGGGAAGAAGACGTCGCAGCCCACGAGGAACTGCACGTCGGTGGCGGAGTCATAGTCGAGGAACTTCAGGAGAGCCGTTGTGTCGCTGCGGAAGCGGTACTCCTCGAGGAAGAAGGGCACGAGGATGCCATCCACGCGCAGGAAGAGGTATTCTGCCTCGGCGCGGTCCCATACGTCGTCGGTGAACGAGAATGTCACTTCGCCCCGTACGCCGTGGGTGCGTCCTATCTGTCCTATCTTATAGACTTCATTGACCATTGACTATCGTCCTTTTTCTTGCTCCCTGCTTCTACAGGGGTTCAGGTGTTTTCTCTCTTTATCTTTGCTCCGAGGGCGCAGAGCCGGCCTTCGATGCATTCGTAGCCGCGGTCTATCTGTCCGATGTTGTCGATGCGGCTGATTCCTTCGGCGCTCATGGCTGCGATGAGCAGTGCGATGCCGGCGCGTATGTCGGGGCTTGTCATGCGTCCGGCATGCAGGAGTCGCTGCTGGTCGTGGCCGACGACGACGGCGCGGTGCGGGTCGCACAGGATGATTTGTGCGCCCATGTCTATGAGCTTATCGACGAAGAAGAGTCGGCTTTCGAACATCTTCTGGTGGATGAGCACCGAGCCTTTGGCCTGTGTGCTGACCACGAGCAGTACGCTGAGCAGGTCGGGTGTGAGTCCGGGCCAGGGTGCGTCGCTGATGGTCATGAAGGAGCCGTCGATGAAGCTTTCTATTTCGTAGTGTTCCTGCCGGGGGACGATGAGGTCTTCTCCTTCCGTCTCGATGCTGATGCCGAGGCGGCGGAAGGTGGCGGGGATGATGCCTAGGTGTTCCGGTGCGACGTGGCGGATGCGCACGCCGTCGCCCACCATGGCAGCCATGCCGATGAAGGACCCCACCTCGATCATGTCGGGCAGGATGGTGTGTTCTGTGCCGTGGAGGGATGCGACGCCCTCGATGGTGAGCAGGTTCGAGCCGATGCCGGAGATGCAGGCTCCCATGCGGCAGAGCATGCGGCAGAGCTGCTGGACGTAGGGCTCGCAGGCTGCGTTGTAGATGGTTGTGGTGCCGCTGGCCAGCACTGCTGCCATGATGATGTTGGCCGTGCCGGTCACGGATGCTTCGTCCAGGAGCATGTAGGCTCCCCGGAGCCCGTCGGTATCTACGTTGTAGAGGTGCCGGTCCTTGTCGAAGGTGAAGTGGCTGCCGAGTGTCTGCATTCCCTGGAAGTGGGTGTCGAGCCTGCGGCGTCCTATCTGGTCGCCGCCCGGCTTTGCCACGACTGCCTTGCCGCGGCGTGCCAGCAGGGGACCGAGCATCATGATGCTGCCGCGCAGCTGCTGGCAGCAGCGGATGAAGTCGTCGCTCGCGAGGTAGTGGTCGTCGAGGTGCTTGGCGCAGAAGCTGTAGTCGTGGGCATCGTGCCTTGTCACCTCTACGCCCATGTCGTGCAGCATCTGTATCTGGTTGTTGACATCGACGATGTCGGGGATGTTCTTGATGCGCACGGGTTCGTCGGTGAGCAGTGTGGCACAGAGCACTTGCAGGGCCTCGTTCTTTGCGCCTTGCGGTGTGATCTCGCCTTTCAGCCTGTGGCCGCCTTCGATGATGAATGATGCCATGTCTCAGCTCTCCCCTCTATTTCTTCCGTTTTCTTTTCTTGCTGCCATCACTGTGCTGCAGGGCTGATTCGCCGACGGGGGCGAAGCTGAAGTTGTCCAGGTCGAGCTGCAGCTTGCCTGCGGAGTAGCGTTTGATGTCCTGAGCTACGAGGGCGTTGTCCATCGAGTCGCGGTTCCAGAAGAAGAGGTCTTGCTTCATTTGGTTGGCGATGCTTTCGGTGACGTAGTGGCGCATTCCTTCGTCCTTCAGGGTCATGGCGTAGTCCAGTGCTTGCTCTACGAGGTAGCCGTAGTGGCGGCGCTTGATGCTCTTCATGGGGTAGGGCAGCGGGGCGGGATGGGCCTGCACTTCTTCCTGCGGCACGATGTTGACGGGGTAGTCGATGTCGAGCTGGTAGTGGCAGATGCGTGCCAGGTGGTTCCAGAGGCGGTGATTGTTGTCGGCTTTGCTTGCCGTGGATGGAAGCAGGCCGGACATGATTTTCACGATGGTCTGTGCGCAGCGCTGTCGCTCTGCGCGGTCCTTTATCTGCACGGCCATGTCGGCCATCATCTGCACGCCGCGTCCGTATTCCGGCATGACGAGTTGTTCTCTTTGTGTATTGTACTGCACTTGTTGTGAGAGTTTAGAGTTGAGGGTTTAGAGTTTAGAGTCAGTTGTGGAGTTTAGAGTTGAGAGTTTAGAGTCAGTTGTGGAGTTTAGAGTTTAGAGTGTAGAGTTTAGAGTCAGTTGAAAGTTGAGAGTTGAGAGTTTGGGGTTTCAGCTTCCTGCTTGTGCCAGTGGGGAATGCGGGGTGCCTGCGATGTATTCCTTCAGATAGAATGGTTCGAAGTAGGCCACGTCCTGCTTCTGCCCCAGGTGGAGGGAGCGTTCTGCCAGGGGGAACATCCATTTTGCCAGGGGCACGATGCCTTCCAGGAAGTGGGCGTTGGGGTGTCGGATGACGCTTTGGCACTTTGCGGCTCCGTCGCCGAAGAACCAGACGGGGTGCTCTTCGAGGTAGGGCAGATAGGTGTCTGCCTCGACGATGTCAGCTCCGATGGGGCGCACTTCGCGGAGGGAACGGTCATAGACGGCGCTATAGACTTCCATTCTCCGTGCATCTATCATGGGTACGAGCAGGGGTTCAGCCTCCCCCGTCTCTTCCGAGGGAAAGGTGAACAGTCCGTCATTCTCCCCATCGCGGTTCTTCCCTCCTTTGGAGGGGTCTGGGGAGGCTTTCAGCAGCACGGGCACGCAGAGCAGCTTCAGCGTCGGCACGGCGAGCAGCGGCAGGTCGCGCCCGTAGCAGACGCCTTTTGCCAGCGAGACGCCGATGCGCAGTCCTGTGTAGCTGCCGGGGCCTTCGCTCACGGCCACGGCATCGACGGGGATGGCGTGGCTGTTGGCAAACGAGAGGGCTTCCTCGACAAACACTCCGCACACGGCGGCGTGGTTCGGTCCGTCCAGGTCTTCCTTGTGGAAGATGAGGCTGCCGTTCTCGCTCAAGGCTACGGAGCAGGCCTTGGTACTTGTCTCAATATGTAGGATGCATGACATGGCATTTACCATTTAATCTTTTACCATTTACCATTTTATACCCTTGAGGGGCGGGGGAATCCTCTCCCCCCTTGCTTTTTGCGCTGCAAAGGTACGAAAAAAAACCTGAAGAGAGAAGAATGAGGCGGAATTTCTTATTCAACTTCTTTCTCGCCTCTCGCTGAGGGCTTTCATGGCGCTGAAGCCGTAGTCGAGCAGGATGGCCGACTCGCGGAACCTGACCGACTTGCTGCGGCTGCCCAGTAGGACGAGGACGAGGGTGTGGCCGTCGCGCCGGGCTGCCGAGGCGAGGCAGCTGCCGGCCTGTCGGGTGTAGCCCGTCTTGATGCCGATGCAGCCTTCGTAGGAGGCGAGCAGCAGGTTGGTGTTCTGGCAGGGCATGTGCCGTCCGTCCAGGAGCGGCAGGTCGGCCTCCCAGGTGCCGACCATCTGGCTGAAGACGCTGTCGCAGAGGCAGTAGCGCGAGAGGCGGACGAGGTCGCTGGCCGAACTGTAGTTGCTGTCCGACGGCATGCCGTTGGGACTGGCGAAGTGGGTGCTGTCCATGCCCAGGTAGCGAGCCTTCCAGTTCATCATGTCGTAGAAGGCCAAGGTGTCGCCCGCGATGTGCCGGGCCAGGGCGTATGCCGCATCGTTGTCGCTCACCATCATCATCTCGCGGGTGAGGTCGGACAGCAGGAAGGCATCGCCCGCCTTTACCCAGGCGTTGCGGGTCAGGCAGTCGCCGGGCCCGACGCAGACGGTGTCGCCCGGGTTGCCGGCTTCGAGTGCCAGCAGGCAGGTCATCATCTTCGTGATGGAAGCGATGAAGCGCTTCTGGGTGGCATTTTTCTGGCTGACGATGAACCCCGTGGAGTCCTCGACCAGCAGCCAGGCCTCTGCCGAGAGAGTGGCGAGCCGGTCGTAGCCCTCTACGGAGTCGAGCGCAATGAGGTCCCCGAGGGTTGAGTCCAGCAGGGCAATCTTCTGCATCCGCAGCTCCTCGGGGGTCAGCGCGGCCCTCCTGTCTGCGCAGGCCGACAGCAGGAGCAGGCCGAGGGATAGGAATAGTGATACTTTTGAATGTTTCATGCTGCAAAGGTACGAAAAAAATCGTGCAATAGCCATAGATTGCGGTCAGAAAACCCCGTTCCGCCCGTTTCGCCGGCTCCACTGTCGCTGGACAAATGAAACCGATTTGTATGGGAAAAGTGTCAAAGTGTCAGAAATTGCACACTCCGGAAAAGGTCGGAAAAGGGCTCTCTACGCGTCGTTTTTGCCATCACGACGCGAACTTGTTTCCATAAGCTCACGTCGTGTTGACCAAATCGACGTGACGTATCGGCCCGCACGACGGGGTGCCCCCTGCGGAGCTCCATGCCGGAAAAAGTGTGCAAAAACGGCTAAAAACGCCCCTTTTGCAAGGTCCGGATGCCAATTCAGGCGCTGCTCTCTGCGGGTCCTGACTTGCAAGGCGCTGATTTACAATGCAGCCCTGATTTCAGCCACTTTTCCCCCTCGGGAGTAGGAAAGCGTGTCCGGAGGCAAAATAATAGATTCTGGAGCGGTCCCCGAAAAATGGTGTGTAAGCAAAAATCCCGTTTTGCTTTCATTTTGTAAAACAGCCTCATCCCTCCCCCACGTCCTCCCCGAAAGGCGAAGTAAAGTCCCCGCGCCCCCGCCTACAGCAAAATAAATCCCCGTTTTCTTTGCCAATACCGGATAATTCACTAACTTTGCAACATATTATCCCTATTGAAAAAACAGATATGATACTATCAATGACCGGATACGGCAAGGCCTCAGCCGAATTCCAAGGAAAGAAAATAATAGCAGAGGTGAAGTCGCTCAACAGCAAGGCACTCGATCTCTCCACGCGTGTGGCCCCCGCCTACCGCGAAAAGGAGATGGAGGTGCGGGCCATGATAACTCAGGCCCTGGAGCGCGGAAAGGTGGAGTTCAATCTCTGGACAGAACAGCAGGACCAGACAGGAGCCTGTCCCATCAACGGCGAACTGGCGGCAGACTACTTCCGGCAGATGCAGGACATATCGGCCCGGTTCGGCATCCCCGCACCCGCCGACTACTGGCCCACACTGCTGCGCATGCCCGACGTGCTCTCGCACAGTGAAGTGCAGCAGGAACTCAGCGACGAGGAGTGGAACGTGGCACGCAACGTCGCAGAGCAGGCCATCGCCCATCTCGTGGCTTTCCGCCAGCAGGAGGGCGAGGCACTGCAACGCAAGTTCGAAGAGAAGCTGGACAGCATCGCAGCACTGCTCGCCGCCATCGAGCCCTACGAGAAACAGCGCGTGGAGAAGATACGGCAGCGCATCGTCGAGGGACTCACCGCCATCCCCGACGTGCAGTACGACAAGAATCGGCTCGAACAGGAAATGATCTACTACATCGAGAAACTGGACATCAACGAGGAGAAGCAGCGACTGGCAAACCACCTTCGCTACTTCCGCCAGACCATGCAGGACGGCCACGGACAGGGCAAGAAGCTTGGCTTCATCGCACAGGAGATGGGACGCGAAATCAACACCACCGGCAGCAAAAGCAACCTGGCCGAGATGCAGAACATCGTAGTCCGCATGAAGGACGAACTGGAACAGATAAAGGAACAGGTGCTGAACGTCATGTAGAAAGCCTCCCTGTCCCCTCCAGGGGATGGGGGACGAGAAGCCTCCCCCGTCCCCTCCAAAGGAGGGGGGAACGGAATATAGAGAAATAACGGTGGGTGAACCGGTAGTAAGATGAAGCGTGGGTACGAGACGGCAAATTGTGCGGCATATAGTCTGCTGCGTCGGTTCTCGCAGGAAAACCGCAGGAATCCGACGGAGGCAGAAAGCATACTGTGGAGTGCGCTTCGGGCTTCTCAGTGCGGGACTCGCTTCAGGCGGCAACACATTATCGGAGAGTACATAGCAGATTTCGTATGCTTGTCGAAAAAACTTATCGTAGAAGTTGATGGAGCATATCATAATAGAGCCGCACAAGTAGTTTCGGATGAACAGAGAACAGAAGACTTAATGCGGCTGGGTTTTCAGGTGATGAGGTTCAAGAATGAAGAAATAATAGGAGATATAGACAAAGTCATGGAAAGAATAAACAAAGAGCTTAACACCTCGCCGTTCACCCCTCCTTTGGAGGGGACGGGGGAGGCCAGGCTCCTTATCGTCTCTGCCCCCTCGGGGAGCGGGAAGAGTACCATCGTCCACTATCTGATGGACGAGCATCCGGAGTTCAGACTGGCCTTCAGCGTGAGTGCCACCAGCCGCCCGCCGCGAGGCAAAGAAAAGGATAGAGTGGATTACTACTTCCTCTCCGACGAAGAGTTTCGCCGTCACATCGAGGCCGGCGACTTCCTCGAGTACGAGGAGGTCTATGGCGGAAGCCTCTACGGAACACTCAAGCAGCAGGTGGATGAGAAGCTGGCCAGGGGCATGAACGTCGTCTTCGATGTCGATGTCAAAGGCGGCGTCAACATCAAGCGCTACTATGGCGAGAGAGCCCTGAGCATCTTCATCCAGCCCCCGTCCGTGGAGGCGTTGCGACAGCGGCTCATAGGCCGCGGCACCGACGAAATGGAAAAGATAGAGCAGCGACTGGCAAAGGCAGAGTACGAGATGACGTTTGCACCGCAGTTCGACCGCATCCTCGTCAACGACGACCTCGAGACGGCCAAGCGCGAGGCAGTGGCAATGCTGCGTGATTTCTTAATTCTTAATTCATAATTCTCAAATCAGAATTAAATTGAAACGGACAGGCATCTACGGCGGCAGCTTCAACCCCATCCACGAGGGACACGTCTGCCTGGCAACGACCCTCGCAGCCCTCGGCCTCGTCGATGAGACGTGGCTGCTGGTGTCGCCGCAAAACCCCTTCAAGGCCGATGCGCAGTTGCTCGACGACGGCGAGCGTCTGCGGCTGGCACGCCTTGCCGTCGATGGAGTGAAAGGTGTGGAGGTCTGCGACCGCGAGTTCTCAATGCCACGTCCTTCCTATATGTACAACACGCTCCAGGCCCTGAGCGGCGAGCATCCGGACCGCGAGTTCGTGCTCGTCATCGGTGCCGACAACTGGGAGCGCTTCCCGCAGTGGTACCGCAGCCGCGACATCCTCGCCGCCTACCGCATCATCATTTATCCGCGTCCGGGCTACAGCTTGCCGCAGGTGCCGCAAGGCGTGACCGTGGCCCCGACACCCCTGCTCGACGTCAGCAGCACCGACATCCGCCGCCGCATAGCCACCGACCCGCACTATGCCGGACAGGGACTCCCGCCATCCGTCTGGCAGGAAATCAGGGAGAAGGGCCTCTATGCATCAGAATCAAACACACAATAAAACAGAATAAGACAATGAAGACAAACAAACTATTCTTTGCAGCCGTCTGCTGCCTGCTCTCCGCCAACCTCTCGGCAGAAGAGGAACTGATTCGCTTCGGCGACTTTGAATCGTGGATAACACGTACCATCGAGGAGAGCGCAATCATCGGAGGAAAGAAACAGACAATCTACGAAATCGGCCCGAAGGGAACCTTCGACGGTGCCCGTGCCTATACAAACCAGGGCGGCTCGCCCTGGGGGAGCAGCAATGCCTACGCCAAAGTGTCCGGCATAGTGAAGACGAACTCCAGCGTCTTCCCCGACAAGCACGCAGGCGGACAGTGCGCCAAACTCTGCACCCAGATTCTCAAGTGCAAGGCTCTCGGAATCGTCAACATCACCGTCCTCGCACCGGGCAGCATCTTCCTGGGCTCCCTGCAGGAACCCGTCACCAGCGCGTCCAACCCGATGGCCAAGATGAATACCGGCATCCCCTTCACCAAGAAGCCCAAGGCTGTGAAGTTCGACTACAAGTACTTCACGACGGGAGGGGAACGCATCCGCGAATCGGGATTCGGCAAGCGGCAGACGCTGGGCGGAAAGGATATGGGCAAGTGCATCCTGCTCCTGCAAAAGCGCTGGGAGGATGCCGACGGCAAAATCCATGCCCTGCGCGTGGGCACCATGCTCCAGTACTTCACGCAGAACACTCCCGACTGGAAGGAAGCTCAGTCCTTCAGCATCCACTATGGCGACATCACACGCGAGGGCTTCTACAAGGAAGGCATGGGACTGATGAAGGGCGAGAAAGCTTATCATGCCCGCAACAGCAAGGGAAAGAACGTCCCCATCCAGGAGGACGGATGGGCAGGACCCAACGAGTCGCCCACACACATGATACTGATCTTCGACAGCAGTTACGGTGAAGCATTCACCGGCACCATCGGCAATACGCTGTGGGTCGATAACGTCAAGCTTGTCTATTGATGCGTCCCTATTATCTGGTACAAGAGTCCTTGCTCCGGCGCAATCTGGAGCTCATCAGGCACGTGGCCGATGCAGCCGACGTAGAGATAATCCTTGCCTTCAAGGCTTTTGCCCTGTGGCGCACGTTCCCCGTCTTCCGCGAGTACATCCGCCACACCACGGCCAGCAGCCTCTGCGAGGCACGCCTTGCGCTCGAGGAATTCGGCTCGCTCTGCCACACATACAGTCCTGCCTACGAGGAGGACGAGTTCCCCGAGCTGCTGCATTGCAGCGGACACCTCACCTTCAACTCCCTCTCTCAGTACGAGCGTCTGTACCCCCTGTGCCGCCGCTTCACGGAGCATCCCGTCTCCCTTGGCTTGCGTGTCAACCCCGAGTACAGCGAGATAGAGACGGAGCTCTACAACCCTTGTGCCCCGGGCAGCCGTTTCGGAGTGCTGGCCGAGCAGTTGCCCGACCAGCTTCCTGCCGGCATCGAGGGCTTTCACTGCCATCAGCATTGCGAAAGCCCCGCTTCTGCCCTGGAGCACACTCTGGAGCACTTGGAGGCGAAGTTCGGCAGGTGGCTGCCTGCGCTGCGGTGGCTCAACCTGGGCGGAGGCCATTTGATGACGCGTCGGGACTACGACGTAGAGCACCTTATTAATATACTAAAGGGACTGCACCGCCGTCATCCTCACCTGCGCATCATCCTGGAGCCCGGCAGTGCCTTCGCGTGGCAGACGGGCCCGTTGGTGGCTGAGGTGGTCGATATCGTGGAGAACCACGGCATACGGACGGCCATCCTCAACGTCTCCTTCACCTGTCACATGCCCGACTGCCTGGAGATGCCTTACCAGCCGGAAGTGCGCGGTGCCGAGAGTCTTCCCTTTGATGCAGCCTCGTGGCCCGATGCCCGTGAGAGGAACATCTATCGGCTGGGCGGCAACAGCTGCCTGAGCGGTGACTACATGGGCTCATGGCGCTTCCCCGAACCGCTCAGGACAGGGCAGCAGATTGTCTTCGAGGACATGATACACTACACGACCGTCAAGACTACGATGTTCAACGGCATCATGCACCCCTCTATCGTCCTGGAGCACGAGGACGGCACCCGCGAGGTGCTTCGCCGCTTCACCTACGAGGACTACCGTGACCGCATGGACTGAGGGTTTTAGGGTTTTTCCTCCCGTGTTTAGGAGAAACCCTTCTTCACGGCTCAGGTTTTGTTCGTACCTTTGCACTGCGAACAAACAAAAGTGTATAACGACATAAACAGACAGAGCTATGAAAAAGATTATCTTCTCCCTGATGTTCATGATGGCAGCCTGCATGGGTGCGGCTGCAATGAGTTTCGAACGCGCACAGGCTGAGGCTCTCTACCTGACGGACAAGATGGCCTATGAGCTCAACCTGAACGACCAGCAGTACAACGATGCCTACGAAATCAACCTCGACTATTTCCTCAGGGTTGCTTCGCCATCCGACCTCTACGGCAGCTACTACGACTACCGTCTGAGCGACTTGCGCTGCATTCTCTATGACTGGCAATACACGCTTCTCTCGGCAGCCGACTATTTCCTCCGTCCTGTCGTCTGGCGTGCAGGCGGCTGGTTCTTTCCTGTCTATAGGCACTACAACCGCGGTTTCTTCTACTATAGCCACCCAGTCGTCTGGACGACGTATCGCGGCGGACACAGCCGGCACTTCCATCACGCGGGCTTCTATGCCAACCGTCGTCCCCTCTGGAACGGAGGTATGCGCGGACACGACCAGTTTCGTCCTTCACCCGGCATGGGCGGACGTGTAGGCGGGAACCGTCATGGTGCGGGACGTGCCGTAACGGGCAGAGGCTACCACTTCAACCTTGGCAATGGTCGCGGCAGCAATCATGGCAACAATTACGGCAACAGCCACAGCAACGGTCACGACAGCGGTATTGGCAGCAGTCACGACAGAGGTCTTGGCAATGGTAACGACAGGGGTCGAGGCAATATGGGCGGCAGCAATCACGGCATCAGCCGCAGCTATGTGGGTCGAGGCAATTCCTTCGACGGCAGCAGCTCCCGAATGAGCAGCGGTTCCCGAATGAGCGGCAGCAGAAGCAGCAGTGTCAGCCACGGCTACAGCCCCAGCCGCAGCAGTTCTCCGGTCGTGAGCGGCAGCAGAAGCAGCAGTGTCAGCCACGGCTACAGCCCCAGCCGCAGCAGTTCTCCGGTCATGAGCGGCAGCAGAAGCAGCAGTGTCAGTCGCAGCGGCAGCTTCAGCAGCGGCGGCGGCAGAAGCAGCAGCGGAGGCAGCCGCAGTGGTCGCAGATAGGTCTTTCGTACCTTTGCACTTAAAAAGTTAAACAGAACAGAAATGGAATATATGTCGCAGGAGGGCTACGATAAACTTGTAGCCGAATTGCACCAGTTGGAGAGCGTGGAATACCCGAGGGTCAAGGAAGCCCTTATCGAGGCCCGCGAGAAGGGAGACTTGAGCGAGAACTACGAGTACAGGGCTGCCCGGCGCGAGCAGGGAAAGTTGCTGGGCCGCATACGCTTCATGCAGCGCGTGCTGGAGTATGCCCGTGTGCTCGACACCAGCAGGCTTGCTCCCGACACCGTGGGGCTCCTCTCCCGTGTCGGGATGACGAACCTGACCACCGGCAGCAGCATGAGCTACACCATAGTCAGCCCCCACGAGGCCAATCTGCAGGAACACAAGCTGTCGATAAAGTCCCCCATTGGTCGTGCCTTGGTGGGCAAGCGGGCTGGTGACACCGTCGAAGTCCGCGTCCCTGCCGGCATACAGCAGATTCGCATAGACAGCATAGAGAGATAGCGGGTGCGGGACAGCCGGCCAGGGACTGCCTTCCTCCCGTCGGGGGGTAGAGGCGACTCGCGTCCCTGTCGCCAACGACTCGCGTCCTTATTGGCTTCGACTCGCGTCCTTATCGCCAACGACTCACGTCCTTATTGGCTCCGACTCGCGTCCTTATTTTCCCAGCCTTGCGTCAGCCTTTCACAGCGACGGCTTCTATCTCGACGAGTGCTCCTTTGGGCAGCGTCTTGACGGCGAATGCGGAGCGGGCCGGACAGGGCTCGGGAAAGAACTCGGCATAGATGCTGTTCATCTCGGCGAAGTCGCCCATGTCGGCCATGAAGACGGTGGTCTTCACCACGTCGGCCATGTCGAGCCCGGCCTGGCGGAGTATGGCCTGTACGTTGGTGAGCGACTGGCGTGTCTGTTCGCGTATGCCGCCGTCGGGGAAAGCGCCGGTGGCGGGGTCGATGGGCAGCTGGCCGGAGGTGAAGACGAAGTTGCCTGCCTGTATGCCCTGGCTGTAGGGGCCGATGGCAGCAGGTGCTGCGGGGGTGCTGATGGGGTGTTTCATAGGTTGTTGAAATGTGTTGGGAACCGGAGATTGTCCGGTTCGGGGTAAGTACGTTTCAGGTTCAGGGCACGTGGTCACTTGATGTTCAGGATGCCATCCACGTCGTGACTGATGAACGGCCCCTCCTTGCATTCCAGTATCACACAGGACTCCAGGCACTCCACGGTGTGCCAGACATCCTTCGGGATATCCACCCCGTAGTTGCCGTCCTCGCGGCTGACGATGCAGCTCTCCACCACCTTGCCGCTGTCGTCGTAGGTCGTTACCCTTATCTTGCCCTTCAGGATGACAAGCGTCTCGGCCTTGGTGGGGTGGTGGTGCACGGGAATCTGCGTTCCGGGCTCCATCGCGTTCAGGAAGCGGTGACATTTCTCGTCCAGGCTCTCGTGGAAATTGTAGTTCATCCGCAGCCTTGGCGATGCCTTGGCTTGCTCTGCCAGGCCAAGGAGGAGGTTTTCATCTATTATCTTCATGTCTTAGGTCATTTATGCTTCGGAAATTGTCTGTTTTTTTAGGCGGAAGTTAGGGGAAGTTAAGGGACATAAGCTATTGTCCTTTAACTCCCCTGGGCGAGCGTAGCGAGCTAACTCCCTTTAACTTCCGTATGTTGAGTAGTGTCATTATTATAGGATAGTTTGGGGAGTTCGTGCCTCAGCTGATGAGAATGCGTATGGTGTTGCCGTCGATGGCGATGTCGCGGCTGAAGTTCTGCAGCATGGTGAGGGCTATGCTGTTTTCTTCGTCGTGCAGCACCTCGGGGCTGAAGTTCTGCGGGCCGAGGATGGAGAACTGCAGCGTGTCGTCCTGCTCGGTATAGGCCAGGGTGAGCTGCATGCCGGGCTGTGTGCCGAAGATGGCCAACGACTCGTCGATGACGTGGAGCACTCCATCCGTCCGGCTCTGTGTCAGGTTGTAGTGCTGGCAGAATTGCTCCATCTGCGACATCATGGCGTACCAGTCGAAGTGCTTGCTCTCGATGCTGAAGGAGGTCTCGTGAATCTGCCGGATGAACTTGCGGGTGAGCTCGTGCTGCGGGTGGTCGAAGATCTCGTCGGGCGTTCCGTCCTCATAGACCACACCTTCGGCAAAGAACAGCACACGGCTGCTCACCAGGCGTGCGAAACGCATCTCGTGTGTCACCACAATCATGGTCATCCCCTCGCGTGCCAAGCGTGTCATCACGCCCAGCACCTCGCTCACCATAGTGGGGTCGAGGGCAGAGGTCGGTTCGTCGAAAAGCAGTATCTCGGGTTCCATAGCCAGTGCGCGGGCTATAGCCACACGTTGCTTCTGACCGCCGGAAAGCTGGTTGGGCATGGCATCGGCCCGTTGCGCCAGTCCCACCATGTCGAGCAGTTCGCGGGCCTTCTGCTCTGCCTCCTCGCGCGACTTGCCCAGCAGTTGCATGGGAGCAAGGGTGACGTTGTCGAGCACCGAGAGACCGTTGAACAGGTTGAACGACTGGAACACCATGCCCATCCGCCGGCGCAGCAGGGGCACGTCGGCACTGGGGGCCAGGATGTCCTGCCCGCCTATGAGGATGCTGCCGGCTGTGGGGTGCTCCAGGAGGTTCAGGCATCGCAGGAAAGTACTCTTGCCGGTACCCGACGGGCCGATGACGGAGATGACCTCGCCCGGGTGCACGTCGAGCTGTATGTCGCGCAGCACGTCGAGCGTGCCGTAGCGCTTCTTCATGTGTGCAATGCTGATGACCGGAAGTTCCTCCCCGGAGAGCCTTCTGTTGCCCGGCTCATCCCCTGTTGCGGACTTTGCGGCGCGGCGCTTGCGGCAGAGGACGAACCATGCTCCGCCACCTGCCAGGAGAAGCAACGGCACAGCCCACCAGAGCCATCCCTTCTCTTCGTCCCCGTCCGGGGAAGTGAGGGCGGAAGTGTCCAGTATGCCTTTCTCCCCCTTGCGCGTGAGCAGCATGATGTGCGAGGCAATGTAGCCGTCGGAGAAGAGCACCTGTTTCTGTCGCTCCTCGGTGATGCTGATAGAACCCATAGCCATGTCGGCCTTCCCCGTCTGCACGGCGGGTATCTGCGATGCGAAATCCATCGTCAGGAATTCCAGCCGCCAGTTGCGCCGGTTGGCCCACTCCGTCAGGAAGTCCACCTCGAGGCCCGACAGCTTTCCGGAGACGATGAAGTTGAAGGGAGGCATTGCCGGGTAGGTTGCCACACGCAGGGTGCGTCCCGTGCCGCGCTGCTCGGGCACGCTCATGTCCGCAGGATTGTCGGCATTGCTCCAGCGCTCGATTATCTGCTGGTAAGTGCCGTCCTGACGTATGTCGGCCAGGAAGCTGTTGAAGTCCTGCTGCAGTTCGGTGTTGCCGAGGCGGAAGGCGGCGCCTACCGGACCAGGCGGCAGGCAGGCATTCACCGTATCTACCTTGGCGGCCAGCTTCTTGTTGAAAGTTACCGAAAGATTCTCATCGACGAAGACATCCATCTTGCCGTTCTCCAATCCCGCCAGCACGTCGCTCTGAGAGGTCAGGCGATATATGTCGGCATCCGGTGCCAGGCGGGAAACGGCAATGTCCTGAATGCTGCCAATGACGACACCGACCTTCTTGCCGGCAAGGGCCTTGAAGACTGCGGGGACGTCATCCGCCGCGGTCTCGTGCGAAGGGGCCGTGGCCTGCAGCGTAGGCAGATAGGTGGCCGTGCCGGCCAGCAGCAGGAGCAGTGCAATGAGGATGGCCTTCATCCTGCGCCGCTGGACAAGCGACCCAAGCAGCTGCCCGATGAGCCATGCCACGAGGAAATAGATGATGGCCGTCACGATGAGCGGGAAGAAGGCATCGAAGGTGCGCGAGCGGATCAGGTCGGAAGCACGCGTTATGTCGGCTACGGCAATGTAGCCCACGATGCTCGTCCCTTTCAGCAGGCTCACCACTTCGCCCTGATAGACGGGCAGCACCGCCCTGACAACCTGAGGCAACACTATCCTGAGGAACGTCTGTCGCTGCGTGTAGCCTAAAGCCAGGCCAGCCTCGGTTTGTCCGCGGTCGATGCCCTGGATGGCAGTGCGCAGCATCTCGCCGATGTAGGCCGACGTGTTCATGGCAAAGGTGACGATGGCCACCACAATGCCTGTGGCATCCAGTGGCGCCATCACCACGTAGTACATCAGCATGAGCAGCACCAGAACGGGGGTGCCGCGCATCAGGTCGATATATACGATGGCTGTGCGCTGCAGCCAGGGGCGTCGGTTCATGCGCATCCAGCATACCAGCCCGCCCAGCAGCGTGCCTAAGAGTACGGCGCAGAATGTAATGAGGAGCGTCACTTGCAGGCCGTCGAGTATCATCCTGTAGCGATCCTCGACTATCAGGTTGTTCGTGAAGCTGTCAGCTACAGAGTGTAGCCACTGGGTCATTTGTTCCATAGATAGTTCTTAAATTAGGTTTCTTCGTTCATCTTGCATATTTTTCGTGCTTCCCTGCGGGCTTCTTTCCATCGGGGAAAGTACTGGTCCATCAGCGCATGGAAGCGGGCGTTGTGGCTCGGCTCGAGCAGATGGCACAACTCATGGACCACGACATGCTCGACACACCACGTGGGCAGCAGAAGCAGGTATGCCGAGAAGCGGATGGAGCGGTCCTTTATGTTGCAGACTCCCCAGCGCGACGTCATAGCCCTGTAGCTCACGGCGGTTGGCGCTACGCCCATCGTCTTGGCATGGTGCTGCACCAAGGGCTCTATCAAGGCTTTCAGTCGCCGCAGGGCATCGCCCTGCTGTTCCTTCGTCTGCAGCGGCAGCTGGTCGTAGAACGCCATCCGCTGCCGCTGCCGTTCAAAGGTCTTCTTCTGTGCCTCGGCTATCCAGTCGCGGTGTTCTTCAATGAAGCGCTCCACCTCTTCCCTCGGTATGCCGAAGGGTGCCGAGACGTGCACATCGCCGTTCCTGACGATGCGCATCGACAGCCGCCGTGTCCTCCTGTATGTTACTTGCAGGCGGGGCACCAGGGCTTGAGCTGCTTGAAGAAGTCGTTACCCTTGTCATCCACGAGGATGAAAGCGGGGAAGTCCTCCACCGTTATCTTCCAGATGGCTTCCATGCCGAGCTCGGGGTATTCCACGCACTCGATGCTCTTGATGCTCGACTGCGACAGGACGGCTGCCACGCCGCCAATGGTGCCGAGGTAGAAGCCGCCGTGCTTCTGGCAAGCATCCGTCACCTGCTGCGTGCGGTTGCCCTTGGCTATCATCACGAGCGATGCGCCGTTTGCCTGGAACTCATCGACGTAGGGGTCCATGCGATTGGCAGTTGTCGGGCCCATCGAGCCGCAGGGATAGCCCTCGGGTGTCTTGGCGGGGCCGGCATAGAGGATGGGGTAGTCCTTGAAGTACTGCGGCAGTCCCTCGCCGGCATCCAGGCGGGCCTTGAGCTTGGCATGGGCAATGTCGCGAGCCACGATGATGGTGCCACGGAGGTTGACGCGCGTCGATACGGGGTACTTGCTCAACTCCTTGCGGACGGCATCGATGCCTTTGTCCAGGTCTATCTCAACACCCTTGCCGCCTTCGCCGGGCAGACGCAGCTCCTGAGGAATGAGTTCGCCGGGGCAGTCGTCCATCTTCTCCAGCCAGATGCCGTCCTTGTTGATCTTTGCCTTGATGTTGCGGTCGGCACTGCAGCTTACGCCCATGCCGATGGGACAGCTTGCGCCGTGACGCGGCAGGCGGATGACGCGGATGTCGTGGGCCAGGTACTTGCCGCCGAACTGTGCGCCGAGACCAATCTTGTGAGCTTCCTCGAGGAGCTTCTTCTCCAGGTCGATGTCGCGGAAGGCACGTCCCGTCTCGTCGCCCGTCGTGGGCAGCGAGTCGTAGTACTTGATGCTCGCCAGCTTGACGGTCAGCAGGTTCTTCTCTGCGCTGGTGCCGCCGATGACGAAGGCGATGTGATAGGGCGGACAGGCAGCCGTGCCCAGGTGCTTCATCTCCTCCACGAGGAAGGGCAGCAGCGTGCCTTCGTTCTGGATGGTGGCCTTCGTCATGGGGTAGAAGTAGGTCTTGTTGGCCGAGCCGCCGCCCTTGGCAACCATCACGAAGCGGTACTCGGCACCCTCCGTTGCCTCTATGTCAATCTGGGCAGGCAGGTTGCACTTCGTGTTCACCTCGTCGTACATGTTGAGCGGAGCATTCTGCGAGTAGCGGAGGTTGTCCTGCGTGAACGTGTTGAACACGCCACGGGAGAGTGCCTCTTCGTCCTCGAAGCCGGTCCACACCTGCTGTCCTTTCTCGCCGTGGATGATGGCCGTGCCAGTGTCCTGGCAGAAGGGCAGGATGCCCTTGCAGGCAGTCTCGGCATTGCGCAGGAACTGGAGGGCGACGTACTTGTCGTTCTCGCTGGCATCGGGGTCCTTCAGTATCTGAGCCACCTGCAGGTTGTGCTCGCGGCGCAGCATGAACTCCACGTCGTGGAAGGCCTGCTGAGCCAGAAGTGTCAGCGCCTCGGGAGAGACCTTCACAATCTCCTTTCCCTCGAACTCGCTCACGGTGACGCCTTCCTTCGTAAGGAGGCGGTACTCTGTCTTGTCCTCGCCCATCTGGAACATCGGGGCATACTTGAATTCTGTCATTCTATTCAGTTTATGTGTTAATAATGTGTTTATGCTGTAGCTAAATGTTTGGCAATTTCGTTGAGTGCCACAAAGCGATAACGCTGGGCTGTCGCAGGGATAGGCGTGTAACACAAATGGCGTGCCTCTGCCTTGCGGCGCAAGGTCTCTTCGACGGCTGACTGGATGCTGGCATCAAGGAAAGCTTGCTCGGTGGGTTGCAATAGCAACAGTTGCCCCTTCGAACATGCCTCGAAATAGACGCCGCCGGGTTTGTAGTAGCGTTCATGGGGCGAGCCTTCCTTGGGGAACCCGTCGCCAAGAAGAACAACCATCGGGTAGCCTTGCTCCCGCAAAGCCCGGGCAATGTGTTGCTCGCCCTTGCTGATGGCTGCCGTATAAGTGACCGTCCCGTCGTGAGCAGCCGCCATTGCCGTCCGCAACCGTTCCTTCACCTGATCGTCAGTAGCGCTGCGCGACATTTCCACCGCCTGTCGGTCAGGCCAGTCAAGGAGGAAATGGTTGCCCATCGAGGTAAACGACAGGCCGGCGACCTCCGTGCGTCTGTGCAGACGGAAGAGGTCAGGGTTCCTGGTCTTGAGCCAAAGGCGTCGAGGATTGTCTTTTACATAGTCAATCATCCGGCGCAACTGGCCGGGCGCATGAAGGATGCGCTCATGGTAATAGGCAGGGTCCTGCTGCCAGATGCTGCCCCTGCCCGCAAAAATGCGGGCAAAATGCACCAGAGCCTTCTCTCCCTCTCCATGTACCCCAGCGGCGTTTTTGCCTTCAGGGAAAGTCCCTTCCCCGTGCACTTTAGCGGCGTTTTCGCCGCTACAAAAATACTCCTCCTTGTAAACCTTCGTGCATGCGCTCTTGAATCCACGCACCACCGCCCCGATGCTTTGCGGCAGCGGCTCGAGCACTTGAATCACAAAATGGACATGGTCGGGCATCACCATCTGTGTCAGCACCTTCAGGGCATACCCCTTCCGTTCGTAGAACTGTGCCAGCCCGCCCAGCATCTTGCACACCTGCCGACCGAAAGGATTGAGCTTGACGAAAGCCTTTTCTGCGCTCTCACCCGCCAGAACACCAAACAGCGGATACCGTTCCTCCACAGGCAACGTGAAGTGATAGATGGCACGCCCCCGGTAGTCCCATCCGTTTTCACGATGGTGCCGCGTGGTATCGACCGGACGCCATTTCCCCTGATCCTTATCCATTGCCTGTGTGCTCATGTGTTATCTATATTTTGTTTTTGTTTGTGTCTGCAAAGTTGTGCTTTTCCTGCGACAATGCCAAACATAGTATGGGGGTAGGGCCATGTCTTCTTTTCCCTGAGAAGTGTCAGGTCGTTTCTTCGTAGTGCTGGAAGAGGAAGTCGTTGTAGGGATACTTCTGGACGTGGAGCTCGCGTACCTTATTATATAGTACCTGCTTGAGGGTGTCGCAGCCGGTGCGCTGCTGTGCGGAGATGAAGAGGCAGTCTCCTTGGAGGCGCGACATCCAGGTGCGGATGAGTTCCTGCAGCGAGACGTTGCGGGCTGTGGCGGGTGTGAGGTCGTCGGCATCCTTTTCCTCCCATGTGTAGGCATCTATCTTGTTGAAGATGATCATCTGTGGTTTCTCGCTGCACCCGAGGTCGGCGAGTGTCTTGTCAACCACTCTGATCTGGTCCTCGAAGTCGGGATGGCTGATATCGACGATGTGGAGCAGCAGGTCGGCCTCGCGCACCTCGTCGAGTGTGCTCTTGAAGGAATCGACGAGGTCTGTGGGGAGCTTGCGGATGAAGCCGACGGTGTCGCAGAGCAGGAAAGGCAGGTTATCGACTATGACCTTGCGGACGGTCGTGTCGAGGGTGGCGAAGAGTTTGTTCTCGGCAAAGACGTCGCTCTTGGAGAGCAGGTTCATGAGGGTGCTCTTGCCGACGTTGGTGTAGCCTACGAGTGCCACGCGTATCATCTTGCCGCGACCAGAGCGTTGGGTGGTCTTCTGCTTGTCGATTTCTGCGAGTCGCTGCTTGAGCAGGCTGATGCGGTTCAGTATGATGCGGCGGTCCATCTCGAGCTGTGTCTCGCCCGGTCCGCGCAGTCCCACCGAGCCTTTGCCGCCTCCGCTGCCCGAGCCGCCGCCTTGCCGCTCGAGGTGCGTCCAGAGGCGTTGCAGGCGGGGCAGCATGTAGCGGTACTGTGCCAGTTCGACCTGCGTCTTGGCGTTGGCCGTCTGTGCCCGCATGGCGAAGATGTCGAGGATGAGATTCGTGCGGTCCAGTATCTTCACCTTCAGTTCCTTTTCGATGTTGCGCAGCTGCTTGGCGGACAGTTCGTCGTCGAAGATGACCATCGACACTTCGCGCTCGGCCTCCTCTTCGGCTTCGATGTAGGCGCGAATCTCTTGCAACTTGCCAATGCCGAGGTAGGTGACGCTGTTGGGGCCGTTCAGCCGTTGGGTGAAGCGGCGCACGGTCTTGGCTCCGGCTGTCTCGGCCAGGAACTCCAACTCGTCGAGGAACTCGGTGGTCTTGCGCTCGTCCTGGGACGGAGTGATGAGCCCGACGAGTACGGCTGTCTCGGGGCTGTCGTCCACTACGTTGTGAAACTTCGTGCCCGTCATGCCTTCCTCGAAGGGGAGCGACGAGCGCGAGGAGTTATAGTGTTTGCTGCGGGAAGTCCTCACAATTTACTATTTGACTATTTACAATTTACTATTTATGTACTATTTAGTAATTAAACTATTTACTTTTGTTCCCCCTAAAGGGGGTTAGGGGGTCACTATTTAACCAGCACGACGAGGTACTTGCTGACGCTCCAGAACTTCTGAGGGTCGGTGATGTGAAGTTCGTACTGCCCCTGCTTGTCCTTGGTCAGCTGGTAGCTTCCGGCAGGGTGCGTGGAGAGGAGCTGTGCGCTCTTGCTGTAGAACTTGAGATCCTTGTCGTAGCGGATATCTACTTTTGTGAAGTAGTCCTTGTTGAAGTCGCCGTTCTTGAGCACGTCGCCCTTGGTCAGAATTTTCTGTTCCTTCAGCTCGCTTTTGGTGCCGAAGACGAACCATGCAGTGTTGAGTTCCTTGTCCTGCTGCTGCATCTTGTCCTTGTTGGCACGGTTCTCCTCGGTCAGGGCTGCCACGTTGTTGCTGAGTCCGGCGATGGCGTCACCCTGTGCCTCGATGAGTGCATCCTTTTCTGCCAGGCTTGCCTCGAGTTCCTGGATGCGGGCTGCCTGGGCATCAATCTGGGCTTGCAGGTTCTCGATTGTCTTCTGCATCTTAGTACCCTTGATGCTGCTGTTCTTGATTTTCTCTTGCAGCTGTGCAATCAGCTCGCGGTTCTGCTGCATGGCTTGCTGGATGAACTGCATGTTCTCGCGCACTACCTCGCGCGTGCTGGCGCTTTCGGGACTGCCGTCGGCAATCGTCACGCGGCCTTCTGCCTCGTTGATGCGGCGGATGCCTTCCTGCACTTCGTTGAAGGTGCCCAGGATGTCGTCCAGCTCCATGTCTTTCTCGTTGATAATGCGCTGCAGGGAGTCGCGTTCTTGCTGTACAGCTTCCTGCTGCCCGCCGGTCATGTTGCAAGCACTCAGGGCAAGTGTGCATGCGACGAATAATAATAATGTCTTTTTCATAATGGTTTATTATGTTCTTTGTTCTCTGATTTGTTCTTTTCCTCCTACTACTATGACGAACTCGCCGCGAGGCTCTGTTTCCGTGAAGTGGTCCAGAAGTTCCTGGAGCGTGCCGCGCACGCTCTCTTCGTGCACCTTGCTTATCTCGCGGCAGACGCTCGCCAGACGTTCCGGTCCGAAGACCTCGACGAACTGTGCCAGTGCCTTTACGATGCGGTGGGGCGACTCGTAGAAAATCATCGTGCGTGTCTCTTCCGCAAGGGCTTGCAGGCGTGTCTGCCTCCCCTTCTTCTGCGGCAGGAAACCTTCGAAGCAGAAGCGGTCGCAGGGCAGGCCGCTGCTGACCAGGGCCGGCACGAAGGCTGTGGCTCCCGGCAGCGTGATGACTTCCACGCCGGCGCGTATCGCTTCGCGGGCCACAAGGAATCCCGGGTCGCTGATGCCCGGCGTGCCGGCATCGCTCACCACGGCTATCGTCTGCCCCGCCAGCAGTCGCTCTACGA
Source organism: uncultured Bacteroidales bacterium (assembly GCA_902763865.1). Lineage (GTDB taxonomy): Bacteria > Bacteroidota > Bacteroidia > Bacteroidales > Bacteroidaceae > Physcousia. The sequence goes on from CACWTR010000018.1 coordinate 30,992, forward strand.
TGCTCTCCACCGTCCGGTGCTCGTTGAACTTGTGGTAGGAGAGCATGGCATTCCTGATGTCGAAGTGCCGGAGCAGGTTGCCGCTCGTGCGGGTGTCCTCGGCCATGATGAGGTCAGCCTCGCGCAGCACCTTGAGTGCCCGCATCGTAATGTCCTCCAGGTTGCCTACCGGAGTCGGTACCAGATAGAGTGTTCCCATTCCTTATTATATATATGCGGATGCAAAGATACGAATAAAGTAATGAAGAATGAAGAATGCGGAATGAAGATTTTATGTTTTTTGCACTTTTGAGCCTCTCTTTGCATGGGAATTAAACTAATTTTTGTAAATTTGTCCCTGCAAAACGTAATGTAACCGATGAAAGACGTGGGTTCAGCAAGTGGCGAGATGGTTCGCCGGGGCCGTGTGGAAGTAGTGTGCGGCTCCATGTTCTCGGGCAAGACGGAGGAGCTGATACGGCGCCTTCGCCGTGCACAGTTTGCAAGGCAGAGGGTAGAGATATTCAAACCGGCCATCGACGTGCGCTACAGCGAAGAGGCAGTGGTCAGTCATGAGGGTAACAGTATTCTCTCCACTCCTGTCGATTCCTCGGCCAGCATCCTCCTGATGGGGCAGGAGAGCGACGTGGTGGGCATCGACGAGGCGCAGTTCTTCGACGAGCACATCGTGGAGGTGTGCAACGAGCTGGCAGCCCGTGGCATCCGTGTCATAGTGGCCGGTCTCGACCTCGACTTCAAGGGGCAGCCCTTCGGTCCCATGCCTCAGCTCTGTGCCATAGCCGACGAGGTGACAAAGGTGCACGCCATCTGCGTCCGTTGCGGAGCCTTGGCCTACGTCAGCCACCGCATCGTGGCAGGCGACAAGCAGGTGATGCTCGGCGAGAAGCACGAGTACGAGCCCCTTTGCAGAGAGTGTTATGCCAAGGCAACAGCCCCCTCCGACTCCACCCAAGGGGAGAACCCAGCAGTTGAATCGTGAAAATCGTAAATCGTAAATTGAAAGATGTTTGAACGTGAGATTACCTTTGACCGCGTTGTGCGTTGGCTCATCGTGGCTCTTGTGGCGGTAGGACTGATTCTGCTCATCAACCGTCTGTCCAGCGTGCTACTGCCCTTCTTCATCGCCTGGATACTGGCTTACATGATTTATCCCTTTGTTGTCTTCCTGCAGGAGAAGTGCCGGCTCCGTTACCGCGTGCTCAGCATCGCCGTGGCGCTGTTCGTGGTGCTGGCCGTCATCGTAGCGGGAATCTTCCTCGTCGTACCGCCCATCGTGGAGGAAAGCATCCGCATGTCCAACCTCACCACCGTCTATTTCCACGATGTCCTGTCCTCCTCCGATTTCCTGGTGAAGGTACAGCAGGCGCTGCAGAACTATGCCAACGACGAATCCTTGATGCAGCTCATGCAGCACAGCAGTGTGGTGGATGCGGCAGAGAATATTCTGTTGCAGGCCTGGGACTTCCTCTCCGGTACCATCAACTTTGCCATCGGACTGCTGGGCGGCCTGGTCGTACTGCTCTATTTGTTCTTTATCCTCATGGACTATGAGAAGCTTTCCGAAGGGTGGCTCCTCCTCATCCCCGACGGCCAGCGCGACTTCACGGGCATGGTGGTGCAGGACGTGAAGAACGGAATGAATGCCTACTTCCGCGGCCAGTCGCTCATTGCCCTGCTTGTCGGCATCCTGTTCAGCATCGGTTTTCTCATCATCGATTTCCCGATGGCTATCGGCCTCGGCCTCTTTATCGGGCTGCTCAATATGATTCCCTACCTTCAGCTCATCGGCTTCATTCCCACTATCCTGCTGGCCTTGGTCAAGGCTACCGACACGGGCCAGAGCTTCTGGCTCATCATGCTTTGTGCCCTGGCGGTGTTTGCCGTCGTGCAGACTATCCAGGATGTCTATCTCACGCCTCGCATCATGGGCCGCGTCATGGGCCTGAACCCAGCCGTCATCCTGCTGAGCCTCTCCGTGTGGGGCAGTTTGCTGGGCATCATAGGCCTCATCATTGCCCTGCCGCTCACTACGCTGCTCATCTCATACTATCGCCGATTCGTGCTCAAGGAGACGGACGAGAGTGCTCCCGACATACCACAAAAGGACAAAAAAGCGAAGTGAAGCAAAAATTTTTCACTTTTCACTTTTCTCTTTTCGCTTTTTGTTGTACCTTTGCACCGCATTTCGCATTGGGAATGCAATATAGGTTGACTCGCTAGCTCAGTTGGTAGAGCATCACACTTTTAATGTGGGGGTCTTGGGTTCGAACCCCAAGCGGGTTACCAGATGATGGAGAGAGTCGGGAAAGGCTCTCTCTTGTTTTTAGAAATACAATTCAGCATACCTACATGAACATGAGAACAAGACACACTCTCTTCCTGCTGGTTTCCCTCCTTTTCCTGACCGGAGCGGAGACTTGGGCGCAGGAAGCAAACTACGACGAAGAGAAGGTGGGGAGCTATGTGCTGCCCGATGCCCTGACCGCTCAGGACGGGCAGAAGGTGACGACCAAAAGGCAGTGGGAGCGCAAGCGCCGTCCGGAGTTGCTGAGGCTGTTCCGGGATAATGTCTATGGTGTCATGCCTGATTCCAAGGTCGGGACGAGCTACCGCGTCGTAGAGGAAGCGGACGATGCACTGGGCGGTAAGGCTGTCCGCCGTCAGGTGGAGATAACCTTCAGCGCCGGCACTCAGACTCGAAAGATGCTTGTGCTGCTGTACCTGCCGAAGGGGGCGAGGAAATGTCCCGTCTTTGTGTCTCCCAACTTTCAGGGGAATGCCACTACGACCACCGACCCTGCCGTCATTGCCTCGCAGTACAGCACCTTTGAACGTGGTCATCAGGTCAGCCGTTGGTCCTACGACCGCATCGTCAGCTCGGGATACGGTGTCTGCACGTTCCACTACTTCGATGTGTATCCGGACAAGGACGGAATGCTCGGCGAGAGCATCTGTCCCCTGCTGGGCATCAGCTCAGAGGCCGACTTGCAGGCGGGTAGCGGCAAGGCCATCGCGGCATGGGCCTGGGGATGTTCCCGGGTGCTGGACTACCTGCTAACGCTGAAGGAGATAGATAGGAAACGCGCCATCCTGGTGGGGCATTCGCGCCTGGGCAAGACAGCCCTCTGGTGCGGAGCCCTGGACCGTCGCTTCGCAATGGTCGTCTCCAACAACTCCGGCTGCAGCGGAGCCGCATTGTCCCGCCGCAACTATGGGGAGACGGTGTCGAGAATCTGCAGCACTTTCCCCTGGTGGTTCTGCAATCAGTACCGCTCCTACGCCGAGGCCGTCTCAGCACTTCCCGTCGATCAGCACGAGTTGATAGCCCTCATTGCCCCGCGGCCTGTCTATGTAGCCAGTGCTCAGGACGACCGGTGGGCCGACCCGAAGGGTGAGTTCCTTTCCCTGCAGGCAGCCGGTTGTGTCTATGCGCTCTATGGTCAGGAGACGCTCCAGGGCTGTGCCTTCCCGTCGGTGAACGAACACCTCTGGCGCGGGAACTGCGGCTACCACATCCGTACCGGAGTGCACGACGTGACGGACTACGACTGGCAGGCCTACATTGAATTCGCCGACACCCGCCTGCGGAGGTAGAAGAGCGACGGACGAGCCCTCCGTATTCTTTCCGAAGTACTTTTTTTGCCTTGTAAGCGGTTTTTTCCTTCGTTTCTCTTTTCTCTTTAGTCTTTTTGTCGTATCTTTGCACCCGTCATTAAGCCCCGATGGCGGAATCGGTAGACGCGTCGGTCTCAAACACCGATAGGGAAACCTGTGCCGGTTCGACCCCGGCTCGGGGTACTTAGAACACCTTGTAAATCGTTGATTTACAAGGTGTTTTCTTTTTTGGGGGTGTTAAAAAGGTGTTAATTTTGAACATATAACAGAAAGTTGGTCAAAGAAACGAAAAGAGGGAAGATGAAAAGTTAAAGAAACGTAGTACATCACCCATTTCTTTCCTTTTCTCACTGAATTTGACTATCTTTGCACCGTAAATAGCAGTTAAGTCATAGTATGAACGAACAGGAACAGGCAATAGCCAAGATTCAACAAACGTTGGATTATTGCATCCAGCAAACGCTGCGTTCGCTGGAAGATACCATTGAACGCAAAGCAGAAGTTCTTCCGGTTAATGATTTGGCAGAAGTTGAGCGGAGCGAGTACACCCATGCCCTGGATGAACTCGCTGTCATCTATTCCAAGTATCCTGTTGTTCATAGCATCAAGAACTACATACACCTTCCCAACTATCTTTGGGAAAGTACATTCATTGAGTCCTTGACTATGGAAGAGAAACACAAATGGTTTCACAACCATAGCCTTGCCACTTACAAAGACTTTTGCAAAGACAACACCATATACGATGAGTCATTCCCTTATTTCTCTATTGTCTATCAAGTCGTAGTCTATGAAAAGTACGTTCAGCTACTCAAAAGAAGAATTGAGCAAAGAATTCTTGATTCTTTTATCGTGATGGAGAAAAACGAATACACTGTTTCTCCTAAATCCGAATCTATAACGGAACCTGCCACTGAGAAAATTCAAGTTGAGACGTGCACTTTTGAACACTCGTTAAACGACCAACAAATTGAATCCCTGGTAGATTGTGTCAATGAGGTGCGGATGTTCAAAGGTGGCGAAGTGACCTTTGAACAACTGAAATCCATCTTTGATTGTCAGCCCATAGCTCCGCTCAGGTCAAGCAATAATCGTCTGTTAGCATTTTTCTTCGACCAACTTTCCAACCACTCATATATTACTGAAAAATGGCAATCGGCTATCTACAAGAACAACCTTTTCCTTTCGCCGCAGAAAGATTCCTTTGTAAACCAAACGGATATTTCCACGGCTGTCAATCATTGCCGGGACATTCTAATGAAAGGGAAGTTTGCTAAAATAAATCAGTATATCAACAATCTGAAAGGACTTTCAGAATAGGAAAAGACATCAAAGAAGCACAAAAACATTGACAATGGGTTGACACATCAAACATTGTCAAACAACCCTCAAACTTATTAGCGATACCTTTGCCCCCGAATTCAAATTCCGGAGGGCGCGCACTCCTATTGTCTCATTTAATAATTATAGAAATATGGACGCTAATAAGTCAATTGAACAACGCATCGAGGAATTGGAGTCCCTCGTGTATGCATCCAAGAACGTACTGAGCTTTGATGAAGCCAGCAAGTTCCTATCCTTGTCGAAGAGTTATCTCTACAAGTTAACCTCGGCGGGTCTCATTCCACACTACAAGCCTCAGGGCAAGATGATTTATTTCGAGAAGAACATCCTCGAAGAATGGTTACGTCAGAACCCGGTCAAGACTCAAGCACAGATTGCCAGTGAAGCACAGAAGTATTTACTTAATCGCAAGTAGGCTATGGAAACACGTAACTATAATCCGAGCGAGCCAATGAACAAGGACGAGTTCCGTGTCATCTGGCAGTCCATCCACTTGAAAGTAACCGATGAGTACACCGTCCCACCTGAAACTCTTCGGGTGAACGGTTCCACCATCGGTACACTTGGTAATTTCAGTGCATCCACAGGTAAGGCTAAAAGCAAGAAGACCTTTAATGTATCGGCCATTGTAGCTGCAGCCCTTACCAATCGTGAGGTGCTGTGCTACTCGGCATCATTCCCTGAAGACAAGCGCAAGATACTATACATTGACACAGAGCAAAGTAAGTTCCATTGCCAGAAGGTGATGAAACGTATTCTGCGATTGGCCGAATTGCCGACAGATGCTGATTGTCCCTATCTTCTTTTCGTGGCCATGCGTGAACTGTCACCAGAGAAACGGAGAACAGTCATTGACTATATGCTTTCCAACATTGAAGGTATCGGCTTGGTTGTTATTGACGGTATACGTGACCTGATGTATGACATCAACAATCCTACGGAATCCACGGAAATCATCAATCTGCTGATGCGATGGTCGAGCAGCTACAATCTGCACATCCACACAGTCCTCCATCTAAACAAAGGTGATGACAATACTCGTGGTCATATCGGAACGGAATTGAACAACAAGGCTGAGACTGTCTTGCAGGTGACAAAGTGCCAGACGGATGCCAACATCAGTGAGGTAAAAGCCATGCATATCCGTGACAAGGACTTTGAGCCGTTTGCTTTCCGTATCAATGAGGACTCTTTGCCGGAATTGATTGTTGGCTATGAATGTCAACAGAAAGCGGAGCGCATTGCGCTTACGGAACTGCCGGACGAGAAACACAAAGAAGCTCTTTGCATTGCTTTCGAGAAAGGCAACATTCAAGGTTACAACAATCTGATTGTTGCCTTGAAGCACGGTTATGCTTCTATCGGCTTTGAACGTGGGCGCAATACTTTGGTCACACTCAACAAGTGGCTGATGTCCCGTGATATTATTGTCAAACAAGACAAGACGTACAGTTTAGCATGGGGCATATATAGTGAGAATCAACATAAACCTAACCATCAAAACCTCTTTGATTATGACCATTGAACAAGCAAAACAAATACGACTGGAAGACTTCTTGCAGTCACTCGGACACACCCCTGTTCGACAAAGGGGTAATAAGTTGTGGTATCATTCGCCGTTGCACAGCGAAAGTACGCCATCGTTCAAAGTCAACACCAACCGAAACCAATGGTATGACTTCGGTATCGGCCGTGGTGGTAGCATTATCGATTTTGCCATATTGTATTACCACACCAATGACATTTCTCATGTACTCAAACAGATTGAGCGTGAGACACCCACCACGGCTGTGATTCCAATTTCGTCCTGCCATCAACAATCTTCGGAACCAAGTTTCAAGGATGTTGAAACAAAACCTCTGACACATTTCGCTTTGGAAGACTATATTAGGAAACGCAAGGTTGACATCGACATCTGTCGCCAGCATTGCAACGAGACCCATTATTCTCTTGGCGACAAACGATATTTTGCCATTGGGTTCCCTAACAAATCTGGCGGAAGCGAACTGCGCAATCCTTTCTTCAAAGGTTGCATACCTCCTAAGGATATCTCAGTCATCCGGCGCGAGCAGCACCGTAGCGAGTGCAGCGTCTTTGAGGGTTTCATGGATTACCTGTCATTCCTAACCATGAAAAAGCGTGGGTATGCATACGGCCGTTTAAGCGAGGATCAGGATTTTATCATCTTGAACTCCGTCACAAATCTGCCAAAAGCCATCCCCCTGCTTGAAGGTTATGACCACATCTATTCGTTCCTCGATAACGACCACGCAGGGCGTGAAACCCATGCAAAACTCGTAGAAGCGTATGGCGATAATGTGGTAAGCATGTCAGAGCATTTTGACGACTTCAAAGATGTCAATGACCTCTTATGTTGGATTGAGAGTAAACATGAATGAACTTATGAGTGCTATGCAAGAAGTGCCAATGTCGAACAAACGGCCTCGCTGTTGGTCCGCTTATTGGCTTTCTTGCAGACGCTCGCAGGCTCGCATCAGATTAACAATTATCCATCAAAAACAGAATCAATAATGAAACAGAACTCACATAAAAAGACTGTTGAAAAGACTTGCCTGGAATGTCGTTTGGCATTCCGGTTGTCAGCAAAAGAGAAACAAGAAATAGAAGCTAAGGCTAAGCTATGTGCGATGCCCCCAAGTAGGTATATTCGCAGATGTGTAGTGGGGCACAGTCCAAAACTCCATCTTACGGAACAAGAGGCTGAAGCCTTCATCAGCTTGGCAAATGCCCGTGGCGATATTGTGCACATCAAGAATGCCCTTAGTGGCAAAAGCCAGGAAGAACTGTTACGCTACTTTCGTGACGCAAACTTCATGAACTATTGGATTCTTGCGACCGATAAACTCATCCGTCGCTGGTATGAAATCGAACGTCAATTATCAGAATAGCCTATGATAGCCAAAGCAAGATCCATTTCACATGGAAGTATTTCCATCGACTATATTACTCGAATGGGAATGGCTGAGATAGTCAAACTCAACCATCTTCCCAAGGACGTTGAGGTGGAAGCATGGTGGGCACACATGCAGGCTCACCAAATGAAGTTTCAGTATAAGCGTTCGAAGCATCGCCCGATGAAGAACTTCATGATACGCATTGAGATTTCTCCTGCAAGGGAAGAAACCGAAGGCTTCACTCTTGCCGATTGGGAGAAACTGGCAGAGGACTTCATCAAAGCATTCGATTCCATTGACCTTTCGAAAAAGGCAGACCGCAAGTCGGCTGCTAGTACTAACATTACTAACTCTCAATACGTTGTCTCTCTCCATCGTGACAGTAAGTCGGGCATCGTCCACATGCATCTCGACTGTAATCGCATTGACATGGATGGTAACGTCAACGATGATCACAACATCGGCATCCGGGCCACGATGGCCGCCAATGAAGTGACACGCCAACGTGGATGGGTACAAGCAGAGCAGCGTTCCGATGAAAACAAAGAGAGAATCGCGTTTGACTGTATGAATGCACTTAAAGCCATGTCCAGATTCTCATGGGATGTCTATGTTCAGGAACTCGCCGCCAAAGATTACGACCTGAAACTACGTTATGACTCCAATGGGGTTGTAAGAGGTTATACCGTCCGCATGGGCAACTCCATTTACAAGTCGTCTGAGTTGGGAAAGGGTCGCAACTTGATGCCCTCAAAGATTGAATCGACATGGCGTAAGCTGCATCCTTTGACTTCTAATGAGAACCGACTTCATTCAGGACAATCCTACAGTCCAAGGCACAGTGTTATTCCTCAGCCAAAGGTGTTGCCAAAAGTCGAGCAACCTATCTATTGCCTCCGCAAAGTAGATGTGGATGGTCACACCTATTCCATTGAAATCCCCGACAAGGCCCTTGATGCTATGAAGGATCAAGTTGCCAGTTTCAAGGTTAATGATGAAATGTCCAACCACATTATCGATGTGGCTCTTTTGCTCTTCGCCAGCTACATTGATGCAGCCACATCTATGTCCGAAAGTTGCGGTGGGGGTGGGACATCTCCATCCTCTGGTTGGGGAAAGGATGACGATGATGATTGGGAATGGGCAAAGCGTTGTGCTCAGATGGCCCATTCCATGGTAACAACACCAAAGCCCAAAATACGTCGGAGCCGAGGAAGATAAAACAGAAAGCCTATGAAGAAATACAACATCAACCAAGAGATTCCAGTGCCACCACCAATGCCTAAGGACACTGCGAACCCAGTCGAACACATGTTGAGCTCTATAGACCATCAGCATGAGTTCTCTCAGGAAGAGAAACGGCTGGAGGCCAAGATAGAATCATTGCGCCAAGCCGTTTCTGATTTGGATAGTCACGTTACCTCTGCCAAGGAGATGTGTGACCGCATGATCGAACTTGGCAAAGTTATCGAGACAGGTTGCTCGAAACTCAGTGAGATTGCAGACTATATCACTGATTTGAAGCAGCAGATAGAAAACATGGTCATACCTGCCAAGATTACTCCAGACTCCTTTGAGGAAGTCAAGAAACGTGTAAACGACTTGATACAGCAAGCCAACAATCTGTTGGAGCAACATCGGCTTCAGCAACGCCAGGAATGGAATGCGCAGAACGACCACCTCAAATCTGTAGTCCGCAATAACAAGGGAGTTTGGCTATCCAACAAAGTTTTCTGGTGGACCATAGGAATCTTTGAAGTGGCTGTATGTCTTGCTATCTACTTCGGTGGTAATGCTCTGCTCTCCGCCATTCGGTAATACACTAACAATGAAAAGCCCAGCTGACCAAGTGAGTCAGTTGGGCTTTTTACATATAATCAAGAAAGATACAATGTTAATGTCTTCTATCTTTAGGAGGACACGGATCTCCACCATAGCTATTCGGATTTTGAATTCTCCCATTAAGGCCGTGTGGGACAAGTTCTCTCTGTTCTTTTCTCGCTTGTTGCCGAGCCCAATCCATCGCTTGGCTCTTTGTTTCAAAATTTCGCGAGACGCGACTTAAATCATTCTTTTTCACATCCCAACCTCCATTAGGATTGTGATAAACATCAATTTGTTTTCTACTCATAATGATTATCTTTTATACTCTTTGTGTGATTGTTACTGCTGTTTGTATATCTGCTATTTGAGCTCCAGTTGCAATAACTGCTTGTCTCATTTCATTGTATACAGGAGCGTTATTATTAGGATCTCCAATTGTTAAAATAGCCGTAAAAGGAACCCCATCTGTCGAATATTGCATGGTTGTTCTGGACTCATATTCTATTTCAAGGAACCATGGTCCTTGATTCATAACAGACTTGAATTCCCTTTCATATACTTTAATGGGATTCCATTTTTGTTCTGTTTCCACCAATTGCCACTCATAGAGATGCCCGATAGATTCACTTTCTCTATCATCCCTATAAAGTGATTTTAGTTGTGACTTTTTTGTCCCATCTTTTTGTTGCATTCTTAAAGCAACATGAACATTCTCTCGGATCATTTCATCTCCATATGTATAATCAATTGCAGGTGTACTTACTAAAGTCAGTTTAACCTTACCTCTACAACGTCCATCCTTTATCAACGATTGAGGCCATCCAAAACTAAAAGACAGTATTTTCTTGTTTTTAATACGTCCAGCAAATACAAGAGTTATAGAATGTTCATCTCCATTTAACATCTGTGAGGAAGAGGATGGAACCCCATAACCAATAGAGTCTTTTAATAAATTTTTATATGCACGATTCTTCATAAATTCAGGCACTTCAGAATTGTGGATTAATAAGGCCATCAATGTTTCTCTGGAAGTATTGCCCTCAATTGCATTATCTAAGCAAGCTAAGGTTTTGGAAATTATGGGGGTAGAAAAACTAGTTCCTGCATTTGAGTATATTTTGGAGTTTATATCTACAGATAACAACCCCGTCCCATCTGAAGATGAATGACACCCACGTCCGCTCGCATATACGACATCAGGTTTAACCATTATAGATGAACCTTTTCCTTTACAAGTATAGCTAGCAAGCCCAACAAAGTCGGGATTTAACGCTCCAACACTTATGTTTCTCACGCTTTCAGCTGGAGCATAGATAATATCATTCGTTCCGTTATTTAGTTGATTAATATTTGCAGCAACATCTGTACTCCATTCCGTCCTTATGCCTTTTTTATTTCCCGCTGAAACGACAAAAATAACATCATTTTCTTCTGCTATTCTATCTAAGATTTTAGCAAAATCAGAATAATCTGATGCGTTTCTATCTTTCTCGATATTGATACTTAAGTTGAAGATTCGCGCACCTGTTCTGGCTTTTAGATCTATTACAGCAGATTCTATTTCGCTAAAGAAATCATCAAGTCCGCAAGGGAAACATCTGTTAAAAAGGTCTTTGTGTTGTAAATCTGGTATAACGCATGCGTCAGCCAGCAAACATCCATCTGATTCTTTACATATTGTTGGGTTTAATGTTGCACCACTGACTAAAAGGCCTGCAATAAAAGATCCATGTGACTCATTTTTCCACTTAGGAATAATGTTATCCCACTCATCAGATTTCCATAAGTCAAATATATGAGCGATACCACCATCCACTACGCCAACCAATGGATAACGTTTATTATCTAAAGGCGTAGGAATTGGAAAAATATCAGTGTGGTCAATGTTAAAAGATGGTATTGTTATTGATTGAAGCGATGGAACCAATCGGATATTTCTTACTAATGGGTGAGATTTTAAGAAATCAATAAAATCCACATATCTCATTACATCAGAGCATGATTCCACCTCCATTTCTTTGCGCTGTGCACAATGATTTAGAGACACCAGTGAATTAGGTAGATTGGTGATTTTACAAACAATCGTAGGGGTGGTACTGTTGATGCGAGATTTAAAAACTCTTATTCCTGCAATTTGTTCCAATCCTCTTTTGAAAGACTCGTGCATTTTTAACTGCTCTTTGTCTATTGTATCCCATAATTGTTCTGCAACAGGTTCCTCAAATAAATCCACATATATTATACTCCCATCTGATTTAAGCCATTCCGAGATGTCATTATTAGTGGAAATAATCTTATCAGTTTCTGAATATAAAGAAAAGCTCTCTATGGCTCCCAATTCGGTTCTCCATACAGACGGTTTTATCTCTATTTCTCCATTTGTCTTACGATGGGTACGGATATGTGTTTCCGCGTTGTCATTTATCAGACTTGCTAGCTTTATTAGGGCCTCTGCATTAGATTTGATAATGAGTTCTCCTCTAAACGTTCCTCCAACAACAGAGCAACTGTTACGTTCGGTTAATATCTTACTAACTGGTCTATGGCTTTTTGCCATGGCAGCTCGGATTAATCTTACTTTTACATACCCTATCCTTGAAAAGGGGTTATCGCTAATTGATTTCCCAATTTCCTTGATTTGAGAAACAACATTGGTTTTATGGCTTGCAAATAGCAAGTTGTTATTTGCATAAAAGTCTTTTCTTATAACAGGTGTTTTCCTTACAGGTACATCTGTGATAAAACTGTCGCTATTTAAAACGACTTGTACAGGTCCATTTGCCATATTTATACTTTTTTAAATTTTGAAATCTGTTTGCTAAGAGACGAAGGCGTAATGCATAAAACTTCTGCAATATCTTTTTGCCTCATACTGATTCCTGCTTCCATTAATTTAATACAAACCTCGTCATTAGGAAGTTCCAAGAGACGTTTAACTTCTTCATTAATGCGACCATTATTCAGCAATGAATATCGACGCATCATATTTATAACGCTCTCTTCCTCGTTTTTTGAAATAATCTTCATGCGTTTAATCCAATTGGTCAAATTCTCTATGTCTGCACCAGATGCTCCTTGCATACACCAACAGATGAACTTGACATTTGCGTCAGTAATTGTAATGGGCTTTAAAAAGTGTTCTAATAATTTCATTCTTACCTCGTTTGAAGGTGTCGGAATTTCTATCTGTATATCAAACCGTCGCCAAATAGCCGGATCTAATAGCTGTTCATGATTTGTGATACCAATGGTAAAACCAATTGAACTACGTTCGTCAAGACATTGCAATAATGTGTTGACAATACGTTTAACCTCACCAACTTCTTGTGGATCATCTCTCAATTTCGCAATGGCGTCAAATTCATCTAGCAAAAGAACGCATTTGTAACGATTAGCAAACGAAAACAAATTACTGATGTTTCTAGAACTTGTTCCCAAAAAAGAAGAAACTATACCATCTAATTTTGCTGTCACTATGGGTAACCCTACACATTTTGCCATCCATTTGGCCATGTGTGTTTTACCAGTACCAGGCTTTCCAAAAATCAGGCAACTTCTAGATGGTTTTGCCTTCATTTGTAATAACAATCCATAGTGAGTCCATTCTAATATTACTGAGTTAATGGCATTTCGAATACTATCTTCAAAAAGAGGTTCCTGGACATCTAATTGTTGCGGAAATATCACTTCCAATATCGGAGCCGCAGTTTCTTTATCCACGGGAATGGGAGTGTTGGGATAAAGTTCTTCTCCAGATACTATAGAAGATACACTTAATTGTTGCGGTTCTATACTTTGATGCTTTTCTGCATTCCTAAGAGTGGCTAGTAAAGATTGAGATTCTTTCTCAAACCCATCTTTTTTGAGCGCATTGGCCAAGCGTTCCACTTGATAGAACGCCAGTTCTTTGTCGCAATTTATAATTGAACGACACAAAGACTGTATAATGCTAAAGTATTTTTTCATATGCTATCTGATTTCTTGCTGCAAAATTACAAATAATTTCCAAATACACAAAATATATTTCCATAAATAATAATTAATTTCCACATTTTTAACTATAATTGAATGGCTTTGTTATTTTAATACCTTAAACATCTTATTGATACACTTTTTCTTTTGTTCCATATTCGGATGCACATAGAGGTTGAGGGTCGTGCTGATATTCGCATGACCAAGAATGACGCTAACGGTCTTGTAGTCACACTGGCTTTCAATGCATCTTGTGGCAAATGAGTGGCGGAGCCCGTGAAATTTCAAATCCGGTATGCCGAGTTGTTTCAGTAGTTGCTTGTAATAGTTGCGGTAGGTACGCGGCTCTGTCGGCTTTGCCTCATTGGTTATCACAAAGTAGTCGTCATTCATCAGCTTCTTTAGGGGACGGATAAGTTTTATAAGTTCCTTGCTGATAGGTAAGTTCCTTGCTGATAGGTATCTCTCGCATAGAGTTCTTCGTCTTAGGTGTACCGATAACAAGTTCTGTACGCCCTTCGCCACCTTCGATTATATAGATGCGTTCTATTGTTCTGTTCACATGGATGGTTTCTGTAGCCAGATCAATATCGCTCCATTTCAAGGCGCATACTTCACCAATGCGCATTCCTGTACTTAGGCAAATGTAGATACCGAGGTTACGGAATGTGAAGTTATCAGTGGCGTATTGCATCAACTTTTTCTGGTGGCTGATGCTCAATACCTCCAATTCTTTCCTCTTCTGCTCTGTGGGGTACTTGATGTTCAAGTCGGAGAATTCAAGCAGTTCTGCTTTCACGCCAAACTTCTGAATCATCTTCAAGACAATCAAGATGTCCTTCACTGTCTTCTGACTCAGTCCGTCGTTCAACTTCTGCAGTGCAAAGGCTTGAACATCGTCCTCTGCTAAATGAGACTTGTCACCAAACGCTGGGAGAATGTGATTCTCCAAGATGAGGGCATAAGCAGACATTGTTGACTGCTTTACATACTGCTGCTTATCACTCTTCCAGAGGGCAGCAACTTCTCTAATCGTTTTCTTATCCATATTTTTCTTTTTAGAGTTATACCTATTTATATTATAAAGAATAGGCTGTTAGATTAGAGAAACAGAAGCATCAAAGTCCCAACTTTGAGATTCCCAGAGTTTAGTGGAGGGTGGAAAGAATCTTCTATTGGCAAAGAGTTTGAACTTTATTCAGGTAACACCCCCAGCCGATTGGATAAGGAGAACTTTGTTGGTAATGTAAATTGGATTACGAGTGGAGAACTGAAAGACCATTATATTGGTGATACTAAAGAAAAAATATCAGAAAGTTCTGCGAAAGAAAACAATCTAAGGCTGATGCCAGAAGGTACATTTGTGATTGCCATTTATGGTCTTGAAGCAGAAGGTGTCCGCAGTACAGGGTCAATAATAACCAAACAATCTACCATAAGCCAAGCCTGTATGGCTTTCACCCCTAAAGGTGACATCTCTAATGAATTTCTGTATTCATGGTATAAAAAACATGGAAATGTTATTGGCCTAAGATATGCACAAGGAACAAAGCAACAGAATCTTAGTTATGACATTCTTGAAAAGTTCAAAATACGTTATCCGTCACTGAAAGAGCAAGATAAGCTCAATTTTTTCATCTCATTACTTGATACTCGTATCACTACCCAAATCAAGATAATTGAGGACTTGAAACAATTAAGGTTGGCACTGATTGAATTATTATATAGTCAATCGCAACCCAATTATAAAATTGGCGATATGATAGTTCAGGTATCAAATCGTAATCGAAATGAAAAGAAATACCCAGTCCTTTCAGTTAATAATCGGCTGGGATTCATTGAACAATCAGAACAATTTGAAGACCGCATGGTTGCAAGTGACGACACGTCAAATTACAAAGTTGTCAACTATAATGATTTCGCTTATAACCCAGCCCGAATAAATGTTGGTTCTATTGCACGGCTCACGTCGTTTGAAAAAGGTATTGTTAGCCCAATGTATATATGTTTCAACGCTAAGCGACAGCTTTTACCCGAATACCTAGAGTGTTTTTTCGATACACAATATTTCTACCATGAAATGCAGAAACGTTTGGAGGGTAGTGTACGTTTATGTCTTTCGTGGGAGGGAATATGCAATATACCTATTACAATACCGACCATAGAGAGGCAAAAAGATGTTAGCAAGCAGATTTCCGTTATCGTTGGTAAAATATCTATAGAAGAACAGTATCTTAAAATGCTGGAATCTCAGAAGAAATACATTTTGAGTCAAATGTTTATATAAACATCGAGTTTAGTAAGAACCTCTTTTGTTGTTGTAAGTTGTACAAGTAGCTTTCTTCAGTTCGGATTATTCCCTCCCAAAGTTGCATTACTCGCACAATATGTTTTTGATGTGCAATATCTGGGATAGCGACTTTTAATTGTAGAAATTCCTCCACACTTATGGAACGTCCATCACGAATACCATAAGTTACAATACGAAGAGAGTTTATGAATTTCTTTGAGGTAAAATAGTATTTCAAGAATGCTGTTGACAACTTTTCGTTTGGAACAAGAATCGTATATGCAGGACTGCAAACACCTACCTTGCCTGAATATGCAAATCCTCCTTGAAATGAGCGTAAGTGAATCACGTACTGATCTGGGTGAACAATCTTATAGTTTGTAATTGAAGATGCTTCAAACTTGATGTCTATATTCAATTCAATTCGCTCAACCATTCCATACTCCTGACTTGCTGAAAGCACGTTTGTATATTGTAGTTTGCTATTCCGTTCATTTGAAATACTAAAGAGGTCTGCGTATTTGTACGTTTGCCAAGATCCTTTTTCTGAAGGAGTGTACAAACGTTCACAAATGGCATCAGAAAGAGATTTCAAGTCCTCAATTATCTTGATTTGAGTTGAAATTCGCTCGTCTATAAGTATAAGGAACTTAATGATTTTAGCTCTTTCTGCTTCACTGCCAAACCTGATTTTTATCTTTTTCAGCATACCACCTGTTATAAGTGGTTGGCCAGAGCCAAATATCAATCTGTTCAGATTGCATTTTTGCAGATAATAGAAGATGTATTTATTCCATAATCCTGCATTAACAACCAATGCATTATCAGTAACACCGCAAGGTTCATTGACAATTTGCATAGTTCCAGCGTTTGCTCCTACCCTTGCAACTAAAACAATTTCATTGGTATAACTTGCCTTGTCCGTCATTCCCATTTGTCCAGTAGAACCATACAGGGCTATACTACCGTTTGTAGGTTTATCTCTCCCAGAAGATATGCCTGGAGCAAGTTCATGAAGTTCAGTATAATTCCATTCTTCCGTAAACTCTGGAAATCTCAAAGTTGGGACATTAAGGACTTTATCTTGTTTATCTGCTGCCATAATCATTCTGCCGTAATCTTGTTAATGAGTTCCGTTGTGGTAATGTCTTGCATCAAAGTAAAAGCAAACCACTTTTTGCCCAAGTCTTTGATGGATGCTCCAATGTGATAGACCTCATCGTCTATCAGCAGGAAACGATCATGCGCCTTGTTGAAGTGTTCCACATTTATTGCAGGGTACTGAGTGTTGTGACGATTGATATCAAGCTGAAGTTGTTGGCTGATATGCTGTGTATAGATGGTAGCCGTTACATTATCTGCTCGTTTGTCAAGGAGTGTCAAAACTGTATCATCCACATAGTTGTCTATCAGCACAATTGAGTTTTTAGCCTTACGCACTAAGTCGCAGACAAATTGATAGGCATCGAATACCTGACCATCGTAGAAAATACCTTGTTGGGGCTGAGTATTAGCATCCAACCTCTTGAACACTTCATCAATACGTCTGTCTGTTTCTATCTGATGATATTCAATGTTAGCAAGACGATGGAAAACCTGAGCGTTGTTTGCAAGGAAGTGTCGCATGGCGACAAATGCGTCCATAATTCTGATGCTAACATCTATAGCCGTCTGGCTTCGTAAGACGGTAGATAACATCGATATACCTTGCTCTGTGAATACATACGGTGCGACAGAAGAATGCTTTAGTGTTTTGAACCGGTCACAATTTGTGACCAGTTCGTCCTTTTCTACATCAGAGAGTTGGAATCGGAATCGTTCAGGGAAACGGCTTATATTGCGCTTTACTGCTTGATTAAGTACTTTTGTATCAACACCATATAGAAGCGCCAAATCCCTGTCAACCATTACCTGAGTGTCCCTAATGGTCATTATCAACTGACCTATGTTTACTTGTTCGATGGCCATTTGGGATGTTGATTCCACCAACTGGTCACATTTTGTGACTGGTTTTGTGGTCTGGTCGCAATTTGCGACTGGTTGGTTATTCGCAGTCTTTATTGTCTTCTTTGCCATGTGATTCCCTATTCTACAATTCCCAATTCTTTCAGGTACACCTCTATCTGCTTGTCAAGGTCGGCACGTTTGGCTTCCAGTTCCTTGATCTCGCCCATCACGGCATGAATGTCGATGGGTGCTTCTTCCTCAAAGGTATCAACGTAACGAGGAATGTTGAGGTTATAGTCGTTGTCGATGATTTCCTGC
>CACWTR010000019.1 GCA_902763865.1 uncultured Bacteroidales bacterium
CCCTCCAGCCTCTCCAGCCTCTCCCCATCCCTCTCCCGTGGGAGAGGGGGTTCTCCCCCTAGAGGGCAATTGCCCGTTGGTAGCGGAGCAATTGGGGAGAAGGCGGGAACCAGAAGGCTACGTCCGGGCGGACAGGCTTTTCCTTGTTCGCTCCTTTCGTCTTGACCTGCTTCTGCCACTCCACCAACTTCTTGAGTTCGGTCTCGTCGTGCAGACGAAAAACGCGACAAATTGCCTCTACCAAATAGGACAATTGACCCTTGCCGGCTCCACTTTCGGCCACCAGATTGGCCATCATGCCACATGGTTCCTTCCATGTGAGGTCGGGGTACTGAAATTCTGTGCCGCTGATGTGTGCACCCAGGATGGGGAAAAGCATAGGAACAAGGGGCTCGCGGATGTCATTTGATACCTGCGAGAGCAGGATTTTGATGCATTCTGTCCCTTTTCCGAGGTTCGGCATCTTAGGGGCAGAAGGTTTTGTGATGTCGTACATAGTTGATAATCTGCTTTATAGATGAAACTTATACTCAGCCGAGCGTTTCAGTTTCAGTTGTTTCAGTTGATTTCCGAAAGGGGCACATATTTCACTTTTCTTATATATATTACTAATTATTAATTAGTTATATACCATAAGAAAGAGGGTTTGAAACATAACTGAACCTCGGAAACCCAACTGAAACTGAAACAACTGAAACACTCAGCCTTTTTTACCTTTTCACTTTTTGTACTACCCTAGAAAAAGTTGAATGGTTTTTACCTTTTAACCCTGCCATAGGTTGAATGCCTGTTGGGTACTTTAATTCTAACCCCTGGCAGAAGTTGAATGATTTCCTCGTCATCCCCGATGGATTGCACGCGCTTATTGTATTTGTTTGTATTCTTCATCTTGTGATACTGTTTGTGTTGATTGTATAACTTTTTTTCTTTTCTTTTGCATATATAGGAAGGAAAACTTTGTTATCTCGGATAATCTTTGTACTTTTGCACCGTTCTAAAAACAATGACGATGACACGCAAACAGCTATATCGCGAGGTGGCGGCCTACTTCCGGCAGGCCATGCCGGAGGCAAAGACGGAACTTCACTACGACTCGCCCTTCCAGCTGCTCGTGGCCGTCATCCTGAGTGCGCAGTGCACGGACAAGCGCATCAACCAGGTCACGCCCCGCCTCTTCGAGGACTACCCCACAGCCGAGGCAATGGCGCTGGCTACACCCGAGGTCATCTACGACTACATCCGCTCCGTCTCCTACCCTAACAGCAAGGCAAAGCACCTGGTGGAGATGGCGCGGATGCTGCAGGAGAAGCATGGAGGCCAGGTGCCTCAGGACATGAAGGAGCTGACGGCCCTGCCCGGCGTGGGCCGCAAGACGGCCAACGTCGTGCTGAGCGTAGTCTGGGGCGAGGCACGGATGGCTGTCGATACCCACGTCTTCCGCGTCAGCCACAGGCTGGGACTGGTGCCGCCGTCGTGCACCACGCCTCTCTCCGTGGAGCGGATGCTCACCAAGTATTTCCACGAACAGGAGATTCCGGATGCCCATCATTGGCTCATCCTCCACGGGCGCTACGTCTGCACAGCCCTGCGCCCGAAGTGCCGGACGTGCGGCCTCGCCCACCTCTGCAAGACGCAGCAGGACAAAACACCCCGTTAGGCGCAAAATAATTGCCTTTCCCTTGCATAATCGCATAAGAAGTCGTAACTTTGCAACGCAAAAAAACAGAGGAGCCGACTAAACGAACATCAACACTATAAAATTCTTATTACATTATGACAATCAGCGAATTCAACTTTGCCGGCAAGAAGGCAATCGTGCGCGTTGACTTCAACGTGCCCCTGAACGAGAACGGAGAGATCACGGACGACACCCGCATCCGCGGTGCGCTGCCCACCCTGAAGAAGATTATCGCCGATGGCGGTGCTGCCATCATCATGAGCCACATGGGCAAGCCCAAGGGCAAGGTGAACCCCAAGCTGTCCCTCAGCCAGATTCGTGCTGCCGTGGAGAAGGCCCTGGGCTGTCCCGTCAGCTTCGCGCCCGACTGCGCCAAGGCTCAGGACGCTGCCGCTGCCCTGAAGATGGGCGAGGCACTCCTGCTGGAAAACCTCCGCTACTATCCCGAGGAAGAAGGCAAGCCTGTAGGCATCGACAAAGAAGACCCCGGTTACGAGGAGGCCAAGAAGGCCATGAAGGCCAGACAGAAGGAGTTCGCCAAGTCACTGGCCTCCTATGCCGACTGCTACGTGATGGATGCCTTTGGCACCGCTCACCGTAAGCACGCCTCGACAGCCGTCATTGCCGACTACTTCGATGCCGACAACAAGATGCTCGGCTTCCTGATGGAGAAGGAAGTCCAAGCCGTGGATAACGTACTCTCCAACATCAAGCGCCCCTTCGTCGCCATCATGGGCGGCTCGAAGGTCAGCACAAAGATTGGCATCATCGAGAACCTGCTGGGCAAGGTCGATAAGCTCATCCTCTGCGGCGGCATGACCTACACCTTCATGAAGGCTCACGGCGGTGAAATCGGCAACAGCATCGTAGAGCTCGACAAGCTCGACGTGGCTCTCGGCGTAGAGGAGATGGCCAAGAAGAACGGCGTGGAACTCGTTCTGGCCGAGGACAGCGTATGCTGCACAGGCTACGACTTCGGCACGTTCAGCGTGAAGCCCGGTGCACAGGTGAAGATCTTCCCCTCCAATGCTATCGAAGACGGTTGGGACGGCCTCGACGTAGGCCCCAAGAGTCAGGCAAAGTTCGCCAAGGCCATCGAGGGTGCCAAGACAATCCTCTGGAACGGCCCCGCAGGTTGCTTCGAGTGCGACGAGTTCTGCGCCGGCAGCCGTGCCGTAGGCGAGGCAGTAGCCAAAGCCACAGCCGAAGGTGCTTTCTCACTCATCGGCGGCGGCGACAGCGTAGCCTGCGTCCACAAGTTCGGCCTTGAGGACAAGGTAAGCTACATCTCCACCGGCGGCGGTGCCCTGCTCGAGGCTATCGAAGGCAAGGTGCTTCCCGGCGTGGCTGCCATCAAGGGCTAAGCCGTAGCGAAAAGGTAAAAAAAGAAAAAGTGAAAAGGTGAAAAGGTGAAAAAGGTGCGTACCATGACTAAACGTTATTATCCGCTCTTCCTTTTTCATCTCTTCACCTTTTTCTTTTTTATAGTGTACTCCTGCACACATCATCAGCAGCAGGAGGCCACACCACCCCCGGCGGACAGCATCGTCAACGACACCGCCTCCCTGCGCATCGCCGTCATGCCGGCCATGAGCTGCCTGCCAGCCTATTATGCAGAATGGAGCGGACTGGCCGACAGCATCGGGCTGGACATTCAGTTGCTGCGCTTTCAGGCACAAATGGACATCGACACCGCCATCCTCTTTGGTCATGCCGACATCGCCTTCACCGACCTGATACGCATCCAGCGCCTGTCGAAGGACGTAGCACTCCGCCCCATCGCTTCATGCGAAGAACCACTCTCGCTCATCTCCCTCGGGACAAAGCGCGTAAAGAACATCAACCAGATGAAGGAACAGATGATAGCCGTGAGCCGACTCTCCGCCACCGACTACTGGTGCGACCGCCTGCTGGACAGCACGCGCACCAGCCACGACGACATCTACCGCCCGCAGGTGAACGACGTGCGCCTCCGGGCCGAGATGCTGCGGCAAGGACTCATCGACGCGGCCATGATGGGAGAGCCCTTCGCCACATGGATGACAAAGCTCGGGAACAAACGGCTCTACACCTCAGCAGGCAAGCGTCCCTGGCTCTATGCATGGGCTGCCTGCCCGTCTGCCACCGAAGTGCAGCAGCGCGACTTCCTGAACCTGATGGACACAGCCCTCGTCTGCCTCTCCGACGAAAGTCAGGCCACCTTGCTGCGCGACATCCTGAAGCAAGAGTACCAACTGCCGCCGGCCCTTGCCGACACACTTGAACTGCCCCCGCTCAAGAGGGTATCCACCATCCGACAAAACGACACCGCAGAAGCCGCAAGATGGCTCGACGGAAAAAAGACAATCAGAAAGAATGCTCCTCGACACTAAAACCCTACGAAACATCTCGCAGGAAGGCCTGCAAAGCTTTGCACAGGGCCACATTCTGGACGGCATTTCTGCCCTGCACACACTCCTGCCGTACGTAGGCACAGAAGACGTCGTCCGCGTCGGTGCAGAGAGTCTCGAAAAGAACTACCACTACATGCTCTCCTTCCTGCGAAGCGGGGGCGACGACGAGAAGCGAAGGGAAGTGCAGGCCAAGTTGCAAAGGCGGGGCGCCGTCCTCGTCGAGCACGCCAGCCGCGCCATCCGTCTCAGCCAAGCCTCCGACCACTACAGCAAGGCATTCAACCGTCTGAAGGACAATTACGAAAACCCGGTGACCGACATCCCCGCCAAGTGGCAAGGCCTGCTCACGCCGGAGGAAACGCCCCAAGTGCAGGATGACCTCTTCGACCTCCTTTGGACATCGCCCGTCTGGACGGCACAGGACACAGCCCTCTGGTACGACTTCCTGTCCCGTCAGCGCGACATCGTTCAGCAGCACCTCATCGGAGCCATCTTTCTCTCCACATGGGAGCACTACGACGCAGAGAAGGTGGGGATGCTCTGCCTCATGGCCGTGGGCGAATGCCATCGCACCCGTCTCTCGGCTACTGCCTACCTGTTGCTGCTCCGCCTCCGCCACAAAGAGCTGGTGCCCCTGATGCCGCCACTGCCCGACAGCCTCCGCTCGAAGCGGGGGAAGTCCCTCGTCGCACAGGTGCAATACGAAATGCTCCTCATGCTTCTCTCCGAACAGGACATGAGGCAAGAGATGGAGGAATCGGAAGCCCTCACGAAGAACATGCTCTCCGGACAAAAGGACATGAGCCTCCAGAGCATCAAGGACCTCATCGAGCTGAAGGGGCGCTACCTGAAAAACCGCCTCGAGCGAGGACTCGACCCCAACCTCTCCAAGGCGCCGCTGCTGCACAGCTGCAAGTACATGCAACGCGTCTCCCATTGGTTCCTGCCCTTTGACAAGACCCACCCCCTCTTCCAGTCCATCATGATAGACGATGCAGGCAACGAGAAGCAGTCCTTCTCCCTCATGATGGACCTCGTCATGGACTGCGATGTCGATAAGATGGCAACCCTCTATCTCATGGCTCACGACAAAGACTTCTCCCAAGCCATTCGCCAGATGGATGAGCAGCAACTGCCCAACATGGAGGGTGCCGAGATTCCGGAGTACAACATCCGCTTCATCATGCAGGACCTCTACCGCTTCTTCTTCCACTCTCCCCTGAGCCAGCAACTCAAGAACCCTTTCCGCGAAGAACAGCCCCTGCTCGACCAGCCGGACCTCGCCCCGCTCTTCACCCCCGACGAATACGTCAGCTGCTGCAACCTGCTCTTCGAGACCGGACACGGGCAGCAAGCCATCGACCTCCTGGACGAACTCATCAGCCGCGAGGGAGCCAGCGCTTCCGCCCTACACCTCAAGGGCCTGATACTGACCCGCCAGAAGAAATACGCCGAAGCCGTTTCCTGCCTCCGAGCTGCCGAAGTGCTGCAACCGGACAAGACCAGCATCCTGCGCCTCCTGGCCGAGTGCTGTGCCGCACTCCACCGGTTCGAGGAAGAGCTGGAATACCTGCAGCGCCTCTCCGAGCTCCATCCCGACGACCCCACCTACCGCCGCCTCCTGCCGATGGCACTGGTCAAGACCGGCAAGCGAGAAGAAGCCCTGAAACTCCTCTTCAAGCTCGACTACGAAATGCCGGACGGCGACCTGCTTATCATCGACAGCATCGCAGCCATAGCTTTCACGAGCGGCAAGCTCGACATAGCAGAGCGCTACACGGAGAAGAGCGAGCAGCTGAGGCTGCAGAAGGCTGACACACCCGCATTCGGCACCGCGGACATCGCATGGTCCAACCAGCTGCGGATGGGACACATACGCCTCCTTCAGGGCAACTGGAAAGAAAGCATCGACCACTACGAACAGTTCATCAACCGCTACTGCGAAATGCCCGGCAAGGATGCCAAAGCAGCCATCGCACAGTTCGACCGCGAACAGGACATGCTCGTCTCCCGAGGCATCGCCCGGGAAGACATCCTGCTCATCCACGACATTCTGCAGTCTGCTACAGAAAACGCTCCCGGACCCGAAGCCTGAATCAGACGGATTATTGGTCACACCCGACGCGAACCCAAACTATTTTCACGACGTGAAAATTAATGAGGCTGTGTCAGAATGAATGGCACAGCCCCCTTTTTTTGCTTTAACCACGAATTGCACGAATTACACGAATTATTCAACTGCTGTTTGTCAGCTAATTATCGTGCAATTCGTGGTTTGGAAACTTTTCATTGTTTTGACACATCCTCATAGTTTTATGTCACGTTGGCTGAGATTCTGGTCACGTTGGCTGAGATTTTGGTTGCGTTGGCTGAGATTTTGGTTGCGCCTTGGGGAAGTATGGATGGAACATCGGGGAGTTTCCGCAAGAGCTTCGGGGTGGTCTGATTTACGGCTTGACGGCAGGAAAATGTTTTCTTAACTCGTGCAAAATACGGGGCCTTGGCTCGTTAAATAATCTTAAAAGTACGGTCCCGAGAGGACAAAGAGAACAATTCGGTATGACTTTTAGGATAGTGCGATTCGGTTGGTAACGCATTTTTTTGTACCTTTGCAGCCGCAAAAATCAAATGATTTATCTAAAATACATTATATATTATGAAAGAAAGAAGCTTTAGCTCGATGAGAACAACTCTTCTCCTGCTCCTTGCCCCCTGCTCCCTGCTCCTTTTCCTGAGCTCATGCGGCGGTAAGAATGCACAGATGCAGATGCCCGCTGCAAACTTTGAGACGATGACCGTCTCGACCAAGGATGTGACGATGACAACGAAGTACAGCGCCACGATTCGCGGACGGCAGGATATTGACATCATGCCCCAGGTGGGCGGTACGCTGACCAAGCTCTGCGTGACGGAGGGTCAGGAGGTGAAAGCCGGACAGACGCTGTTCATCATCGATCAGGTGCCCTATCAGGCTGCCCTGAACACCGCCGAGGCCACGCAAAAGGCTGCCACAGCCGGACTTGCCACGGCCCAGCTCAGCTACGACAGCAAGAAGAAGCTCTTCGACCAGCAGGTCATCAGCGACTTCGAACTGCAAACAGCCTATAACTCCCTGCTCAGCGCCAAGGCTCAGCTGGCTCAGGCTGACGCTCAGGTCACGAATGCACGCAACAGTCTGAGCTATACCGTGGTGAAGAGCCCGTCGAATGGCGTGGTAGGCACCCTGCCCTACCGCCAGGGCGCACTGGTCGGCCCCAGCATGCCCCAGCCGTTGACCACCGTGTCGGACAACACGCAGATGTACGTCTATTTCTCCATCAACGAGGCTCAGATGCTGACCATGACGCGAGAGAACGGCAGTGCCGAGGCAGCCGTGAGCGCCATGCCCGAGGTGAAGCTGATACTGGTTGACGGCAGCGAGTATCCGTATGCCGGCAAGGTGGAAAGCGTGAGCGGCGTGGTAGATCGCAGCACCGGCACCGTACAGGTCCGTGCCGTCTTCGCCAACCCCGAGAAGCTCCTGCACAGCGGCAGCACCGGCTATGTGGTCATCCCAACGGTCTATAAGGAGAAAATCGTCATCCCGGCCACGGCAACCGTGCAGGTTCAGGACAAGTTCAAGGTTTATCTGGTCGATAAGGACAACATTGCCCACGAGCAGCTCGTCACCACCGAGCCCCTCTCCAGCGGCAAGGAATATGCGATAAAGTCCGGCCTGAAGGTGGGCGACGTCATCGTGAAGGAAGGTGCCGGCATGCTCCGCGACGGCCAGAACGTAAAGCCAAACAAAGAATAAGAAGCAATGAAAGGCAACATATTTATCAAGCGACCCGTGATGGCTATGTCCATAGCCATCATGATTCTGCTGGTCGGCATTATCTCATTCTCCACCCTTCCCCTGGAGCAGTACCCCGACATAGCACCGCCCACCGTGACGGTGACTGCCACCTACACAGGTGCCAGTGCCGATGCGGTGATGAAAGCCGTCATCCAGCCCCTGGAAGAAGGCATCAACGGCGTGGAGAACATGCTCTACATGAGCAGTACGGCAACCAACTCCGGTTCCGCCACCATCAACGTCATCTTCAAGCAGGGGACTGACCCCGACATGGCTGCCGTGAACGTGCAGAACCGCGTGAGCCGCGTACAGGGCCTGCTGCCTCAGGAAGTGACGCGCATCGGCGTCTCTACCATCAAGAGACAGACATCCTTCCTGCAGATCGACGCGCTCTGCAGCGAGGACGGAACCTACGACGAGGACTTCATCTCGAACTATCTCGACATCAACGTCATTCCGCAGATAAAGCGTGTAGAAGGCGTGGGCGACGTCATGCTGCTGGGCGGCACCTACTCGCTGCGCATCTGGATGAAGCCGGAGCTGATGGCACAGTACGACGTAGTGCCCGCCGACATCACGAATGCACTGGCCGAACAGAACCTGGAGTCGCCCGCAGGACAGCTGGGCGAGAAGCCCGTCAATGCGGCTCACGGCGACGGCATCGACAACTACTTCCAATATACCATGAAGTACAAAGGCCGCCTCAAGGAGGTTTCCGAGTTCGAGGACATCGTGATTCGCGCCAATGCCGACGGTACCATCCTGCGCCTGAAGGACATTGCCGACGTGGAGCTGGGAGCCATCAGCTACTCCTTCCACGGCGAGGCTAACGGACATCCGGGCGTCACCTTCCTCTGCTTCCAGCTGGCCGGAGCCAACGCAAAGGCCACCAACGACCGCGTCAGCGCCAAGCTCGACGAGCTGAGCAAGGACCTGCCCAAGGGCATGAAGTTCATCAAGATGATGTCGAGCAACGACTTCCTGCTGGCATCCATAGCCAACGTAGAGGAGACACTGCTGGTAGCCATCATTCTGGTCGTGCTGGTCGTATATTTCTTCCTGCAGGACTTCCGCGCCACCCTCATTCCCTCCATCTCCATCATCGTGTCGCTGGTAGGAACGTTTGCCTGCCTCTCCATTGCAGGCTTCACGCTGAACCTGCTCACGCTCTTCGCCCTAGTGCTTGCCATCGGAACGGTAGTGGATGATGCCATCGTCGTGGTGGAAGCAGTCCAGGCAAAGTTCGATGCCGGCTACACCAGCCCCTACGAAGCCACCAAGGACGCCATGAGCGACGTGACGATGGCCGTCATCTCCTGTACCTTCGTCTTCATGGCAGTGTTCATCCCCGTCAGCTTCACAGGCGGCACGTCGGGCATCTTCTACACACAGTTCGGCGTAACGCTGGCTACGGCAGTCGGCCTGTCCTGCGTCAGCGCACTGGTGCTCTGCCCCGCCCTCTGCGCCATGATGATGCGTCCGGCCAGCGAGGAAAGGCGCAAAGGCTTCTTCGGAGCCATCAACTACCGCACCCGTCTCGCCTACGAAGCCACCTACACCGCCATGATGGAGAAATACACACGCATCCTGCGCCGCATGGTTTCGCGCAAGCTGAGATACTACGTCAGCTTCGGAGCACTGGCAGTAGCCGTGGTAGGCATGCTCTTCTTCGCAGGACACCTGCCCGGCGGACTCGTTCCCAGCGAGGACCAGGGCGTCTGCATGATGAACGTGAGCGCCGTCCCCGGCAGCAACCTGGCTACAACCTATGACGTGATGAACAAGGCACAGAAAATCATCGAGGAAGTGCCCGAAGTCAACGACTACACCAAGGTGGCCGGCTACGGATTCATGTCCGGACAGGGAACATCCTACGGCATGTCCGTCATCCGACTGAAGCCCTGGGGAGAACGACAGTACGGAATAGGCTTCGGACTCTTTACCCTGGTCCTGCTCGCCTTCATCGTCTCTGTCATCGTCTCCGTCAAGAGCCTCATCAGCAAGAAAGGTATCGTCAAGAAGATACTGATAACCGTGTGCCTGGGAGCCGTGACTGCCGTGGCATGCATGAATTACCACCCCATCGACAATATGTTGAGTTCGAGCACAATGGTTGCTAACGCAAAGCTCAACGCACGTCTGCTGAAAGAGATTCCCGAGGCGCAGTGCTTCGTCTTCGAGCCAGGCATGATCCCCGGCTACGGCATGGGCTCCATCGAGCTCCAGCTGCAGGACAAGACCGGTACGGCGGACAAGGCTCTCTTCTTCGACTACACCAAGCAATTCATCGCCCGTCTGAGCGAACACCCCGAAGTGGGACGCTGCATCACGACCTACGAGCGCAACTTTCCGCAGTTCGAAGTGGAGGTAGATGCTGCCCAGTGCAAACGCGCCGGCCTTTCGCCCACGGCAGTGCTGAACGCCCTTGCCAGCTACTGCGGCGGCTCCTACGTCAGCAACATGAACCAGTTCTCGAAGGTCTATCGCGTCATGCTGCAGAGCAATCCGCAAAGCAGGACCACGGAGGGCGACCTGAACAACATGTTCGTCCGCAACCAGGGACAGATGGCACCGCTAAGCCAGTTCGTGAAGCTGAAGCCCGTACTCGGCCCCGCGATAGACAACCGCTTCAACCTCTTCAGCTCCATCTCCGTGAACGTGGCAGCAGCAGCCGGCGTCAGCAACACCGAGGTGATGAAAATCATCGAGCAGGTGCACAAAGAAGTGTTCCCCGAAGGCTACAGCTATGAGTTCGGCGGCATGGCCCGCGAAGAGGCACAGACCATTGGCAGCTACGACACGTACCTCACCTATGCCATCTGCGTCATCCTCATCTTCCTCATCCTGAGCTGTCTCTACGAAAGTTTCCTCATTCCCTTCGCCGTCATCCTTTCTGTTCCGGCTGGTCTGATGGGAACATACGGATTCGCCTGGCTGTGGAACACCGGCTTCAACTGGACCATATCGATGGACGGACAGCCCATGCCCATAGGACGCGTACTTTTCATGGGGCAGATTGAGAACAACATCTACCTGCAGACAGGTGTCATCATGCTTATCGGCCTGCTGGCCAAGACAGCCATCCTGATTACGGAGTTTGCCTTGGAACGCCGCCGCAAGGGTATGGGCATCGTCGAGGCCGCCTTTGCAGCTGCCGAGGCTCGTCTGCGCCCCATCCTTATGACGGTCCTCACCATGATATTCGGCATGATTCCCCTTGTCTTTGCCACCGGAGCCGGAGCCAACGGCAACCGCACCATCGGCATCGGTGTAATAGGCGGCATGTCGGTGGGAACACTCGCCATCCTGTTCACTGTGCCCCTCTTCTTCATCATCTTCGAATACCTGCAGGAAAGGATTCGCCCCGTCATGCACGAAGAGGCCGACCAGCAGTTCCTTCAGGAGCGTGAACGTTCACAAAGAGAGAAGGCAGAAAGAGAAAAAGAAGTATGAGACCTATAAGACTTATAAGACCTATGAGACCTATAATTAAAGCAGTAATTTCAGCCCTGCTCTTGAGCAGCTGCGGACTCTACAAGAGCTATGAACGCCCGGGCGACATCATCACCGACGGCATCTACGGCAACATGCAGACAGCCGGCGACAACAGCTTGGGCGACCTGAAGTGGCGCGACATCTTCACCGACCCGACGCTGCAGGAGCTCATCGAGCGTGGCCTGCGGCAGAACAGCGACATGAAGAACGCCGACCTGCGCATCAAGGAGGCCGACTACGCGCTGCAGTGCGCCAAACTCGCCTATATACCCAGCTTCTACTTCAATCCAAGCGGAAACATCAGCAAGATATGGGACACCTACGACCGTAACGACTATGCCACGAGCAAGACCTATTCCCTGCCCATTCAGATGAGCTGGCAGGTAGGTAGCCTCGGCTCGCTGCGCAACCAGAAGAAAAAGGCCGAGGTGTCGCGCGAACAGCTCCGCAATGCCAAGCAAGCTATCCAGGCACAGCTCGTGGCAAGCATCGCTTCGATGTACTACAACCTTGCCATGCTCGACGAGCAGCTTGTGCTGACGAAACAGACGGAAGAGAACTGGGGCAAGTATCTCGAGATGCAGAAGCAGCTCATGGAGGCCGGACAGGGCAACATGGCAGCCGTGGCAAGCATTGAAGCCACCTACTACAGCATCTCCACCGCCATCATCTCCATCGACAACAGCATCCACGCCATCACGAGTGCTCTGTGCACCCTTCTGGGCGAGACTTGCGACCACATTGACAGGAACTCACTCGCCTCATTCCGTACTCCCGAGGTGTGCGCCACGGGATTGCCCATCACCATTCTCGACCGTCGGCCCGACGTGCGCGCTGCAGAGCTCAAGCTGGCCGCTGCCTTCTACGACAAGAACATTGCCCTGAGCGGTTTCTTCCCGAAGATTACGCTCTCTGCCACCGGACAGTTCACGAACACGGCGGGTGCAGTCATCAACCCCGGCGTCTTCATCGGAGCAGCCGTGGCAAGCCTGGCTCAGCCTATCTTCGACAATGGACGCATCCGTGCACAGTACAAGGTGTCGAAGGCTGAACTGGAAGCTGCCAAGAACGACTTCCAGCAGGCGGTCATTGTTGCCGGCAACGAGGTGAACCTGGCTATGGACGACATCTATGTATCGAAGGAGATGCAGGAACTTCTCGACAAGCAGGTTGATGCACTGACCCGCGCCCTCGATGCTACGCAGAAGCTCTACCAGAACAGCGGTACAAACTACCTGAACGTCATCACGGCACAGAACTCGCTGCTCTCTGCCCAGATGGATCAGATATCCAACCGCATGGATGCCATCAGCGCCACCATCAACCTCTATCAGGCGCTGGGCGGCGGAGCTGAATAAAAGCCACCAAGAGCCATAACGCAGGAAGCCCCTCTCTGCACTTCGACGTGCCGGGAGGGGCTTCCTGTTTTCTGCGGCAATCCTCAGGGGGAGTCTTGGCGCGATGCCGCTGTGTCAGTTCTTGGCAGGCTTCTTCAGCATGGTCAGCTCCATCGTTCCGCCCTTGACAACGTCGCGGAACTTGATGCTTCCAGTCGTCGTGGTCTCGCCGTTGATGAGCTTTTCAGGCTGAACATAGACGTTCTTCTTGCTGTTGTTCCGGGCTGTGATGACAAACTCGCGGCCCTTGTAGTACTGCGGGTTGAGCTGGATGACGGCTTTATCGAAGATGGGGCTGCCGATGGAGAAGGAGGGATCCGGGGAGGTGAGTCCATCGACGGCAAAGAGGCCGAGGGCTGCCATCACGTACCATGCGCCGAGCTGTCCCTGGTCCTCGTCCTGTCCGTAGCCATAGCCGTGGATGCCGTCGGTGCCGTAGAACTCATCGCAGATAGCACGCACCCACTTCTGCGAGAGGTCGGGACGGCCGCTGTGGTTGAAGAGCCAGGAGATGTGGAGACAGGGTTGATTGCCCTGATTGTAGTAAGTTCTCAGGCCGGCAAAGGCATCAATCTCCTTGCCGCCCGAGAAGATTTGGGGCTGTGAGGCAACGAAGATGTCGTTCAGACGTTTGTTGAACTCGTCCTTGCCCACCTTGGCAATGAGTTCTTCGGGAGTGTGAGGCACGTAGAAGGTGTATTGCACGGCATTGCCCTCCTGGAAGCCTCGCCACACCTGCATGGGGTCGAAGTTTGCGATGAATTCTCCGTTCTTGAGCCGGGGATGCATGTAGCCTGTCTTCTCGTCGAAGATGCGCTCCCAGCCGCGGGACATCCACATGAGCCTGTCTAAGTACTCTGTCTTGCCGAGGCTCTTTGCAAACATGGCAGTGGCATAGGCGGAGAAGGAGTACTCGAGGGTGTGGGAGCCGGAGAAGTAGAAGTCTTCGCCCCGCTCACCGGGATTCTTGTGGGGCGCATAACCGAGCTCCACGAAGTCGGCTGTGTCATCCTTTCCTGCGCCTTCCGGCCTGTTCTCGCCGTCGAGTTCGTTCTTCAGGCAAGCGTCGTAGGCAAGTTCGAGGTCGAAGTCGCGGATGCCGCACTGATAGGCTGCATCAATCATCAGGGGGAGCTGGTTGGTGCCTACGCCGGAGACGTACTTCGAGTTGGCGAGTCCGTCGGCAAGCCAGCCGCAGTCCTCATACTCCTGCAGCGTGGAGGAAACGAATTCGGAGAGAAGGTCCGGATAAGCCAAGGCCCAGAGCTGCGTCAGGTTCCACTGGCCGCCCCACATGGCGTCGGTGTTGAACATGTGATGCTTCGGCACTCCGTGCTCCAAAGGCACCTGTCCGATGGTGCCGTCATGCTTGGGGTAAGCTCCGTTCACGTCGCTCATGACGCCGCGGCCCAGCAGGGCGTGGTAGAGGCCGGTGTAGAACTTCTTGAGGTCGTCCTCGTTCTTGCCTTCCACGCGGATGCGTCCCAGCGCTTCCCCCCAAATCATCTGCGAGGCATCGCGGGCCTGGTCGAAGCTGACGCCTGTTGCCTCGGCCTTGAGGTTGATACGGGCGTTCTGGACGGAGGTGTAGCTGATGCCCACCTTGACAGTTATCTGTTCGTCGGGTTTGGTGACGAAGTTGAGGTAGGCACCGGCTCCTACGCCGTGGGCATAGGTCTGGCCTTCGTGGATATCATCGCCGTTGAAGGTGCCGAAGACTGTGGATTTCTTGTCGGTAACGGCAGAGAAGTAGATGCGCTGGTCGGCACCGGGCTGGTACTTCTTAATGTATTCCGGACGCGTAATGACCCATCCTTCTACGGTTCCGTCCTCGTTAATCCAGACTTCTGCATCCTTCACCTTTCCGCTCTCGCCCTGCTGGTGGCCGATGTCGAAGATGAGGTGGGACGTCTGCGTCTCGGGATAGGTGAAGCGCAGGAAGGCGACGCGCTGGGTGGCCGTCACCTCTGCGTTGATGTCATAATCCTGCAGCAGGACCTGATAGTAGCCTGCCGTGGCGTACTCCTCGTCGTGGCTGTAGGCGGAACGATAGCCGCGAGGCCCTGTTCCGTCGGGTTTACCGGGAGTGGTGAGCAGGAGTCCGGTGGAGGGAGCTACGGTGATGCCGCCAACCTGGAACTCGTGGGTGCAGACGAAGCCCTCGATGGACGTGTCGCGATAGTCGTAGCCTGTGGCCTGCCAGCCGTCGGCATTGCCCAGCGAGCCGTTGGTGGATGGACCGGGCTTTGCCATTCCGAAGGGCATAGACCCCGGAGCAAAGTGGAAGGAACGACAGTGAGCCGTACCGATGCGCGGCTCTACGTAGTCGGTCAGCCTCTCGGCTTGCACAAGGAGCAAGGAGCAGGAGGCAAGAAGCAGAAAGAGAAGTCTTTTCATAAAAATAATATGTATTAAATGAACATTTCTGTTGCAAATGTACAAAGAAAAAAGGGAATAGCAATCATTCTGACACACATTTTTCTAAAAAGCGCGGTTTGGGGCACGGCTGTACGACGTTTGGCGAGGGAGAGAACGACCCGCGGCGGATGCTTACCCATCGCGATGGGTTCGTTGCTTCATCGCGATGGAGTGATTGCTTCATCGCGATGAAGCAATTGCTTGTTCGCGATGAAGCAATCAACACGTCGCTATGGTCCGCTCGACAACACGCGGTCTGGGGGGGATGAAGTCAGGACTCTCTCCATAGGGATTCAAGGGGGAGAAACGGTTTCGTCTTCAGCTTCTGAACTTGCGAAGCAGATACTTGGCGCAGCTTGAGCGGTGGAACAGCTGATAAAGGCTCAAGCCGGACGATGCCAGGAAAGCGATGCCGCCAGCGATATATTTCTCTTCGGGGGAAGGCGACACGAGATAGCAGTACTCCACGGCCACGACCAGACAGACAAACTGACCGACACAAAAGAGCAGCGTGCTCCTGCGGAAGGAGAAGCCGTAGCGGAAATGGCAGTAGAGGAAATACACGACGACGTCGTACAAAGCTCCGGCGGAGAAAGCGATGCCCGCTCCAAGCAGTCCCAGCATGCCGTAGAGCCACCAGAAGAGCAGCCCGAACAGCAGGACGAAGCAGACCTCAAGCACAAGGTAGGCGATGCTGTGACCTTTCGCCAGAATGCTGTAGCCCATAGGGAGCGAGATGCAACGCAGGAGGGTATAGAACACCGAAAGCGTGGCCATGCCCGTGACCACCAGGAACTCATCTACATAGAGCACCTGCAGAACGATGGGCATCAGCATGACAAGCAACACGAGGAAAGGCGAGATGAGAAGCGTGCAGACATCAATCTGCTGGTTGATGGTCTCGTTCATCCTTCGGGTGTCGCGGTTGACTGCCGAGAGGCGCGGGAAATAGTCGCTCTCGAGTGCCAGGAAGACGAGTCCCGAATAGCCAATCATCAGCTGCCATCCGGCATTATAGTGCCCCAGCTCCTTCATGGTGTGCTGGGCCAAGATGATGGCCGGGATAATCATTCGCAGGCTGGAGTTCGCCACACCAGCCAGGACGTAGGGGATGCCGACCTTGATGAGCGGTAATCCCTCCGTGAAGGTCCTTGCCGACATGGGCTTCACCCTGTACGGTACCAGTCGGAGCGAGAAGGACAAATGCACGGCTGCCGACAGGAACCCGCAGGCTATCAGGCCGACGATGACGCCCCTGATGCCCAAGACATAATACAGGGGAATGGTGCAGAGCAGTGTCCCGACGGCCAGGATCGTCTCGATGATAGCCACTTTGCGCACTTGCCTGAGCCCTTTCAGGATGGCGCACTCGCCCTCGGCAATAATGTTGCTCACCGCTACGAGCGAGACGAGCATTACGGCGGGCCAGCGGGTCCAGTCGTGCTCGAAGAAGAAATAACTGATGAGGGGCGAGAAGAAGAGGCAGATGAACACGGAGAGCAGTGCCGTCCAAAGCACCCAGGTGCGGATGACCATCACCTGATGTTCAATCTCCTCGACGCTGCCCTTCTCGAAGAGCTCGCTGGTCTGCCGCGTCGCATTCAGGGGGATGCCCATCGAGCTGGCACTGTTCAGGAACTCGAAGACCGAGTTGTAAGCGGATATCAGACCCATGCCCCAGCCTCCGAGGAGGTAGGAGGTGAGCTTCAGCCGCAGGGCACTGACCATCATCTTCAGCCCTTGCACTCCGCCGAAGACACCGGTATATTTCAGCACATGGTCGTAGGAGGTGTCCTTCGTCTCAGCATTGTGCAGGTTTCCGAGTTTGCTCATATATTCGTCCGTTGGGGCTGCAAAGATACGAAATAATTTGGTATTGGAAGTCAAAGATTGCAGATTATTTTGTACTTTTGCAGCAGAAACGGCAAACAGCAGACAGCAGATGGAGATTAAGGAAGACATCATATCCGTCATCGTATGCACCTACAATCAGGAGGACACGATAGGTCGCACCCTCGACAGCATACTGTCCCAGCGGTGCCACCTGCCCGTTGAAATCGTCATCGGGGAGGATGGTTCCACCGACGGCACCCTGGCCGTATGTCAGGCGTACCGCGAGAAGCATCCCGACAAGATTCGCATCCTGGCCCGACAGACCAACCGAGGCTTCGTCAGCAACTACTTCGACTGCCTCCGCGCCTGCCGCGGGAAGTACGTTGCCGACTGCGCCGGCGATGACTTCTGGACGGACGAGACGAAGCTCGAGCAGCAGTCCGCAATCCTGGAAAAGAACGCGGACGTCGGCATCGTCCATACCGATTGGCTCCGCTACGACGTACAGACGGGCGAACTCGTTCCTCCCGACGAGTCGCCACGGCGATGTCCCCTCCCCCCCGAGGGAGGATGGGAGAGGGCTATCCTGACCCCCGCCTCGCGGCCAGCCATCCATCTCTGCACGGCACTCTACCGCAACGAATGGGTGCTCCAGGCAATGCAAGAGTACCCCCGGTTCTTCGACCCCGAAGCCTATCGGTGCGAAGACATCCAGATAGCCTTCTTCCTGGCCCGCAGAGGCAAGGTGGCATACATTGACCACCCCACCCTCGCCTACTCGTGGGGCGGGGAAAGCATCTCCAACCCGCAGGACGAAGAGAAGCAGTTCCGCTTCTGGGCAAACATGACTCGCCTCAGCTTCGACCTTGCCGATACCTTCGGCATTGCCGACCGGCAGCTGGACACCTTCCTGCAACGACGCATCCACAAGCTTCTCATGCATGCCTTCCGCAGCGGCAACCCCGACCTTCGGAAAGAAGCGCTCCGCCTGCAACGCGAGATGCACATTGCCGACAACCGGCAGACGCTCCTCTCCAAGTTTCTCATGCTTCCAGGCGTCTGGACGGTCATGCGCCACGTCCGCAATGCAGTCAAAGCAAACAAAATAAGCACCTAAGGAAGAAAAAACTGCCCGCAACGCTTGCAGATTAGGGAAAAAGTTGTACCTTTGCACGCCGATTATTATCAAAGGGCCCCCAGAAAGGCCCTCTCGGAGCGTGTGAATAGTCCGTCTCATTGGCCTGAACGGACGGTTCGGGAATCGCACCGACAAAAAGAGAAATAAAACAAGGTAGAAACAAAAACAAAAGAGACAAAGAATGGATACTTTGAGCTACAAGACCATCTCTATCAACAAGGCAACCGCTAAGAAGGAGTGGGTAGTCGTTGACGCTACCGACCAGGTTCTGGGTCGCCTCTGCTCGAAGGTGGCAAAATTGCTGAGAGGCAAGTACAAGGCTGAGTTCACTCCCAACGTGGACTGCGGCGACAACGTAATCATCGTCAATGCCGACAAGATTATCATCACTGGTAAGAAGATGACGGACCGCACCTATCTGTCCTATACGGGCTATCCCGGCGGACAGCGTGCCACCACTCCCGCCGAGATTCTGGCCAAGCCGGGCGGCGCCGAGAAACTGCTCCGTCGCACCGTGAAGGGCATGCTGCCCAAGAACAAGCTGGCAGACCAGCTCCTTGGCAACCTCTACATCTATGCCGGTGCAGAGCACAAGCAGCAGGCACAAAGCCCCAAGGCAATCGATATTAACCAGTATAAATAATCTCACCAAACATGGATACGAAATACATAGCTAATGCGCTGGGCCGCCGCAAGTGCGCCGTAGCCCGCGTCTATGTCAAGGAAGGTAACGGCAAAATTACCATCAACAAGCGCGACTTGACAGAGTACTTCCCCAGCACCATCCTGCAGTACGTCGTGAAGCAGCCTCTCGCTCTGCTCGACGTCATGGAAAAGTACGACATCAACGTTAACCTCTATGGCGGCGGCTATACCGGACAGTCGCAGGCTCTGCGCCTTGCCATCGCACGCGCCCTGGTGAAAATCAATGCCGAGGACAAAAAGGCACTCCGCGCCGAAGGCTTCATGACACGTGACAGCCGCGAGGTCGAAAGAAAGAAGCCCGGACGTCCAAAGGCACGTCGTCGCTTCCAGTTCAGCAAACGTTAACGAACAGTGCATAATTCTTAATTCACAATTCATAATTGAGGCTACGCCCTGTTTTCGGATAATTACCCCTACTATCAGACAAGCCAGTAATTATGAATTATGAATTGACAATTATGAATTGCAATAAGGTTTAGCATCTAAATCTGCCTGACTCCCCCTATATATTATATATAATGTATAGCGGGGACTACCCGCAGGTTGATTCTAACACAACAGAATTAACAAGAAAGTAAACAACCAAAACAAAAAGAACAAAATGTCAAGAACTAATTTTGAGACACTGTTGGAGGCCGGATGTCACTTCGGCCACCTCAAGAGAAAGTGGAACCCCGCTATGGCTCCCTACATCTTCATGGAGCGCAACGGCATTCATATCCTCGACCTGCACAAGACAGTTGCCAAGGTTGACGAGGCTGCCGAGGCACTGAAGCAGATTGCCAAGAGCGGAAAGAAAATCCTCTTTGTCGCTACCAAGAAACAGGCCAAGCAGTGCGTTGCCGACCTCGCCA
Source organism: uncultured Bacteroidales bacterium (assembly GCA_902763865.1). Taxonomy (GTDB): domain Bacteria; phylum Bacteroidota; class Bacteroidia; order Bacteroidales; family Bacteroidaceae; genus Physcousia. Next base: position 19,750 of record CACWTR010000019.1, read on the forward strand.
CCTCCGTAGGCATGCCCTACGTCATCGAGCGCTGGCCCGGCGGCATGCTCACCAACTTCCCCACCATCCGCAAGGCTGTGAAGAAGATGTCCAATATCGACAAGCTCATTGCCGACGGAACTTTCAACAATCTCTCCAAGCGCGAGATTCTGCAGGTCAGCCGCCAGCGTGCAAAGCTCGAGAAGAACCTCGGCTCCATCGCAGACCTCAACCGCCTGCCCTCCGCCCTCTTCGTCGTTGACGTACTGAAGGAGCAGATTGCAGTGCGCGAGGCCAACCGCCTGGGCATCCCCGTATTCGGCATCGTCGATACGAACAGCAATCCCGACAACATCGACTTCGTCATCCCCGCCAACGACGATGCCAGCAAGAGCATCGAGGTCATCCTCCAGGCTTGCTGCACTGCCATAAACGAAGGTCTCGAAGAGCGCAAGGCTGAGAAGGCCGACAGCGACGCTGCTGCCGAGCAGGAAGACCAGCCCGTCAAGAAGGGACGCCGCAGCGGCAAGGCCCGCGAGCAGGAAGAGGAAGCACCCGAAGCACCCGAGGCTGAGTAACAAATACAAACTCTAAACATCAGATACGACTATGGAAGTTACAATGAATGACATCAAGAAGCTCCGCGAGATGACGGGTGCGGGCCTGGCCGACTGCAAGAAGGCCCTGGCCGAGAGCGACGACATGGACGGAGCCGTTGCATACCTGCGCAAGAAGGGGCAGGCCGTTGCCGCAAAGCGCAGCGACCGCGAGGCTTCGGAAGGCTGCGTGCTCGTGAAGGCCGAGAACGGCTTTGCCGCCATCATCGCCCTGAAGTGCGAGACCGACTTCGTGGCTAACAATGCCGACTTCATCGCGCTGACCCAGAGCATCCTCGATGCCGCCGTTGCCGCCCGCTGCAAGACGCTTGACGAGGTGAAGGCACTGCCTATGGGCGAAGGAACCATCAGCGACGCCGTCACCGCCCGCAGCGGTATCACCGGCGAGAAGATGGAGCTCGACGGATACTGCACCATCGAGGGCGAGAACATCGCCACCTACAACCACATGAACCGCAACGGCCTCTGCACCATGCTGGCCCTCAACAAGCAGGTCAGCGACGAGACCGTCGGCAAGAACATCGCCATGCAGATTGCCAGCGCAGCTCCCGTGGCCATCGACGAGAGCGGCGTGCCCCAGAGCGTGAAGGACAACGAGCTCGCCGTAGCCATCGAGAAGAGCAAGAGCGAGCAGGTGCAGAAGGCTGTAGAGGCTGCCATCAAGAAGGCCGGCTACAACCCCGCCCACTTCGACAGCGAGGACCACATGGAGAGCAACCAGGCCAAGGGATGGATCACAGCCGAGGACGTTGCCAAGGTGAAGGACATCATCGCCACCGTCTCCGCCGAAAAGGCTGCCAACCTCAACCCCGCCATGATTGAGAACATCGCCAAGGGCCGCCTGAACAAGTTCCTCAAGGAGAACTGCCTGCTGAGCCAGGAGTACATCTGGGACAAGAACATGACCGTCGAGGCTTACCTCAAGAGCATCGACAAGGACCTCACCGTCACCGACTTCAAGCGCTTCACTCTCCGCGCCGAGTAAACTCGGAGCGGGAACAAAGGAACAGTAAATAGCGAATAACAACCACGAATTACGCGAATCACACGAAAAAATTCCAAATGGATTATCAGACACTCATAAATTCGTGTAATTAGTGAAATTCGTTGTTAAAGCAATTTTAAGAGGGTGTGTCAAAATAGGCACATCCTCTTTTTTAAATCCGCTGAGCCCCAAATGGCCTACAACGTCGTAATTATAGCAACAAAATATCCTCCCTACTCTATCTGAGCAGGGGAGGATATAAAGTTATTCTCTCTATATGGACAGAATTATTTGCAGCCGCCGCAGTCGCTTCCGCCACCACAGCCGCTTCCGCAGCCTTCACAGCTACCGCCGCCACAGCCACCACAGCCTCCGCCGCAGCCCGTGATTTGGCCAAGGGCGTCGCGCACCTCGTCGTTGGTGGCTTCGCGGTTCTCGACGACGCGGCCCACGAAGTTCAGGCTCTTGCCCGCGAGGGGATGGTTGAGGTCAACGGTGACGCTCTCGGCGCCTATCTCGACGATGGTGCCGTTGAAACGCGCTCCGTCGGCACTGCTCAGGGGCACGACGGCTCCCTCGTAGATGTAGCGAGAGTCGAGCTTGCCGTTTATCTCGAAAGCGCTGCGGGGCAGGGCCTGACGGCCCGAAGGCTCGTAGTCGCCGTAGGCATCGACGCTCGCGAGCGTGAAGTCGAATTCCTGACCGAGTGCGAGGGGCGCTATCTGCGCCTCGAATGCATCGAGCGTCATGCCCAGGGCGCTGACGAAGACGAAGGGGGCGCCCTCGGCAGTCTCTTCGATGAGTTCCTTCTGTCCGCCCTCGCCGTCTAGGGCGTAGAGCTTATACATCACGGCAATGTACTTGTTGGGGTTCTGTTTTTCCATCTTGTATTTACTGTTTTGAGTTTGCAAAGATAGCAAATAATTCTTATTTCTTCCCTCTTAATACCTAATTATTATTTTTTCTTTGTATCTTTGCGGGAAAAACAAGGTGTATATGAAGATGAAACCATTCTTTTCGTCCGTTCTTGCTGCCGCTTTCTGCATGGGCTTGAACGCGCAGCAGGGCCCCTCGGCCCCCCTGGACAAGGTCAATCTCTACATGGGCACTGCCGACGACTTCGGGCAGATGACGCCTGGTGCCACAGTGCCCTACAGCCAGATACAAGTCTGCCCCGACAGCAAGCCGCGTCAGCACCCGGGCTACGACTACGAGGTGCCGACGATTTCAGGCTTCAGCATCAACCGCCTCTCCGGAGTGGGCGGCAGCGGATGCGGCGGCAACGTCTCGCTCATGCCCGACGCTACGGGCAAGGACGTGCGCCTGCTCAAACAGACGGAAACGGCCTGCCCCGGCTACTACAGCGTCCAGCTGAGCAATGGCGTATGGTTCACGGCTACGGCCAGTCGCCGCATGGCTGTGGAGCGATTCTCCTTCCCCGACCCGAAGAAGGCCGTTCTTCTGCTCAACCCCGCCTCGGCCTTCGACAAGGTCTATGCTGCCAGCTTTGAGCAGAAGTCGCCCTCGATGGGGCAAGGCTTCGCCGAATGCGCCAACACCTGCCGCCGCGGACATTACCTGCTCCACTACCGCCTCTACACCAGCTCCCCCTTCCAGCTCGACACGATAGCCGGCGGGCTCAAGCGCCTCACCTTCCCTGAGCTCTCGGCCCGATACGTAGAGGTGCGCATCGTGGTCGGAACGGGCCTGCCCGACGAACTCGAGGGGATGACGGAGCAGACGGTGTGGCGCACGGACTTCCTCACGATGACGGAACGCGCACGGCAGCAGTGGGAACGCCTGCTCTCGACAGTCGAAGTGGAGGGAGGCACCGCGGACCAGCAGACCATCTTCTACACCTCGCTCTACAGAACCTTCCACAGCCCCTTCCAAGTGACTGACCGCCACATGACACGCTACCTCGGCACCGACGGCAAGGCTCACGAGCGGAAGGAGGGCACCGAGTACTACAGCTCGTGGTCGCTCTGGGACACCTACCGCACGAAATTCCCCCTCATCACCCTGCTCGACGCCTCCCGCGCGTCCGACATCTTGGAGTCCCTTGCACAGCTCTACATCACGGGAAAGAAGGACTGGAGCACCGACTACGAGTGCGTTCCGACCGTCAGGACCGAACACGCCATAGCCACCCTGCTCGACGCCTACCGGCAGGGCATCAGCATCCCCTCGCTCCTTGATGCCTATCCCGGCATGGTGGCCGAGGTGAAGCGACTCAGCCTGAAGAGTCCCGACCAGTGCCTCGAAGCCAGCGGCGACTTCTGGGCCCTCGGACAACTGGCCGCCGAGCAAGGCAGGATGGCAGATGCCGACAAGTGGACCCGTCGAGGGGAGGACATCTTCGACAGCATCTGGCCCCGCGAGTTCCAGCACATCGACGAGACCTACACCAAGATGCGCGGCAACGGGCTCTACCAGGGCACCCGCTGGCAGTATCGATGGGGAGCACCCATGTACCTGGAGCGGATGATTAAGCTCGTAGGCAAGAAGCAGCTCGGCGAACAGCTCTGCCGCTTCTTCAGCGAAGAACTGTACAACCAGGGCAACGAACCCGACATCCACGTCCCCTTCCTCTTCGGTCGCCTCGGCATGCCCCGAGAGACGGGCGGCATTGTCCGCAGCCTCGCCACCCAAAGCATCACCCACCGCTACGGCGGCAACGACGCCTACCCCACCCCCTTCACGGGCTGCGCCTTCGTGAACCAGCCCCGTGGCTACTGCCCCGAAATGGACGAAGATGACGGAGCCATGAGCGCCTGGTACGTCTTTGCCAACATCGGCATGTACCCCCTCGTCGTAGGAGAAGCCGTCTATGAACTCTTCCCGCCCCTCTTCGACCGCGTAACACTCCACCTCGGAGCTGACCGGCGGACAACCGTCACAATCCGAAAGGAGGGGCAAGGAGCAAAGAGCGAGGGGCAAGTCAAGCGCGTCACATGGAACGGCAAGACGCTCCCCGACTTCCGAATCCCCGTCCGCGAACTCACGAAAGGCGGCGAACTCGTATATCACTTCTGAAGGAAAACCCAAACAAAACACAATACATGAACCACAAGACAGCCGTCTTCCTCCTGGAAGGCATAGCAGGATCACTCATCCTGCTCTCCTGCAACCCAAAGAAAACCGACAACAGGGAAGCCATCCCGACAGAACAGGCGGAGAACACCGTCCGCAGCCTCCCCCTATATGCCTACACCGACTCCCTGATGCAAGGCAGTCACCAAGTCGTCTATCGCATCACAAGCGAGACAGCCGACGAGCTGCCCGTCGTGGAAGACGAAGACGGCACAAAGTACAAGGACAACCGCTACAACCTGCTCGTCACCAAGGACGGACAGACACTCTTCCAGCGCAGCTTCACCAAGGCCGACTTCAAGTCACAGCTCAGCAGCGACTTCCAGAAGTACGGCATCATGGACGGTCTGCGCTTCAACCGCATCGAAGACGGGAAGCTCATCTTCAACACATGCGTCAGCTTCCCCGATAGCGACATGTCCTGCCCCTTCATCCTTGCTATCGGCCCCGATGGAAGCTACACCATCTCGCCCGACACATCCATCGACGAAGAACTGCCCAGCATCTGAATCCTCCCCCCTTCAATTCTCCACACGCACCCGACACAAACATGAGACGCTTCTCCCTGTCCGTCATACTCCTGACGTCCGTCCTCACCCTCGCATCGCAAGAGCATAAGCTCTGGTACACCCAACCCGCATCGCACTGGCTCGAAGCCCTCCCCATCGGCAACTCCCACATGGGGGCTATGGTCTTCGGCGGCACAGGAACCGAGGAAATCCAACTCAACGAAGAAACCTTCTGGAGCGGCTCGCCCCACCAGAACAACAGCAGCGAGTCGCTGGCATATCTCCCACAGGTGCGCCGCCTCATCTTCGAAGGAAAAGAACAGGAAGCCACCAAGCTCATCGACCTCCACTTCGTCAAAGGGCCCCACGGCATGCGCTTCCTCCCCCTCGGAAGCATCAAGCTGACCCTGGGCCACGACGAAGCTACAGACTACCGCCGCGAACTGAACCTCGGCAATGCCGTCGCCTCCACATCCTACACGTATCAAGGTATCCGCTACGAGCGTCAAGTCTTTGCCTCCCTGACAGATGGCGTGATTGTCTGCCGTCTGACAGCCGCCGCGAAGGGAGCGCTCTCCTTCGGTATCGGCTTCGAAAGCAAGCTGGACGCAAGAGTCGCACCCGCGCCCTTCAAGGACGGCAACCCCCAAGCCCGCCTCCTTGCCGCCACCGTCGAAGGCGTAGGACAGGAAGGCATCAAGGCAGGACTCAAAGCCGAATGCAAGGTACTGGTCGAAGCCGACGGAGACATCAAGGCCGACGGCAACGGCATCAACGTAGAAGGCGCCACCGCAGCCACCCTCTACATCGCAGCCGCCACTAACTTCGTCAACTACCACGACATTAGCGCAGACCCCGCAATGCGGAACGACGAAACGCTCTCCAACCTCCAAGGCAAGAGCTACAAGCAACTGCTGAAAAGACATATCCGCAAGTATCAGGAGCAGTACAACCGAGTCTCACTGGATTTAACCAGAGGAACTAGAAAAACTAGAGAATCTAGGATATCTAGAGAATCTAGAGAATCTATAAAGCCTAGCCAAGCTACCCTCCCTACCGACATGCGGCTGAAAGCCTTCGAGACAGATGCCAGCGACCTGGACCTCGTCTCGCTGATGATGCAATACGGACGCTACCTGCTCATCTCATCCTCGCAACCCGGCGGACAACCCGCCAACCTGCAAGGCGTCTGGAACGACAAGACGGATGCACCCTGGGATTCGAAATACACCATCAACATCAACACCGAGATGAACTACTGGCCAGCACTCGTCGGCAACCTCGCCGAGACGCAACAGCCCCTCTTCTCCATGATTCGCGACCTGAGCGAGACAGGAGCCGCAACAGCACGCGAGATGTACGGCGCAGGCGGATGGGTGGCACACCACAACACCGACCTTTGGCGCATCAGCGGACCCGTTGACGGCACCCCCTGGGGCATGTTTCCCACAGGCGGAGCATGGCTCACCACCCACGTCTGGCAACACTATCTCTTCACCGGCGACACCGAATTCCTCCGGCAGTACTATCCCGTCATGAAAGGCGCTGCCGACTTCCTCGCCGACTACATGCAGGAGTACCCCGCCTCGGGCGAAGTCAAGCAGGCAGCCGGATGGAAAGTCACCGTGCCAACCGTCTCGCCCGAACATGGACCACGCGGCAAAGGCACCAACGTCACAGCCGGCTCAACGATGGACAACCAAATCGCCTTCGACGTTCTCTCGCAGACACTCCGCGCCGCAGAAGTCCTCGCGGAAGACGAATCCACCCTCACAGCCCTCCGCACCTCCCTCGCCAAGCTCCCACCCATGCAGATAGGCCGCTACGGGCAGCTGCAGGAATGGCTCATCGATGCCGACGACCCCAAGGACGAGCACCGCCACATCTCGCACCTCTACGGCCTCTACCCCTCCAACCAAATCTCGCCCTACAGCCATCCCGACCTCTTCTCGGCAGCCGCCGTCACCCTCCAGGCGCGAGGCGACATGGCTACCGGATGGAGCCTCGGATGGAAGACAAATTTCTGGGCACGAATGCTCGACGGCAACCATGCCTTCCGAATCATCAAGAACATGCTCCACCTCCTTCCCGACGACTCGAAGGCCGGGCAGTTCCCCAACGGACGAACCTACCCCAACCTGTTCGACGCACACCCGCCCTTCCAAATCGACGGCAACTTCGGCGTGTCGGCAGGCATCTGCGAGATGCTCCTGCAAAGCCACGACAATGCCGTCCATCTGCTGCCAGCCCTGCCCGACGCATGGGACCAAGGCCAAGTGAAAGGACTCCGTGCCCGCGGAGGATTCATCATCGACGAAAGCTGGGAGAGGGGCCGACTCCTTCAGGCCACAATCCGTTCCACCATTGGCGGAGTTATCCGACTGCGCTCCTACGTACCCCTCAAGGGGAAACACCTCCGGCAGGCCGCTGCAGACTGCCCCAATCCGCTGCTGAAAGGCGCAGAAATCAAGGAACCGCTCAAGTCCCCCGAGCTGAAGGCAGCGCAGCAACTCATTCCCCAAAGGAAAGTCTATGAGTACGACCTCCAGACACAACCGGGACACCTCTACACCGTGAAATCCGTCGCCTTGTAACTGCAAACTCCCCCACGAAAGCGAGAAAACCCTCCCCGCCGAGCGCTAAAAGCCGATTCGACGCGGGCCGAAACCATCATCGACGCGACGCAAAACTATTTTCACGTCATGAAAATTAATTTTCACGTCATGAAAATAGATTTTCAAACCGTGAAAATTGATTTTCAAAGTTTGAAAATAACTTTATGTCACGTTGACCGAAGTTTCCGGATGCAGAGCTCAAGGTTTCCTAATGGGGAACTCTGTAGAACCGTCCCCGCGCTTTGGCACTGTTCCGGGCATGCAGACCGACGGGGAAGCAGCAGCGATAAGGCACAAAAAAGGAAGGAAAACATTATTTTGAACTGAATAATTTTGAATATTGATTTTTTGTTCGTACCTTTGCACCCGCTTTTGAAGCCGTGTGATGGCGAATTAAGCATAGGAAACTTAATTTATAGTAACACAAAACCACAACAATGAAAAGTATTGACGTAAAAGGTACGGCCCGCACCGAAACGGGCAAGAAGGCAAGTCGCGAAATCCGCAAGGCAGGTGCAGTTCCCTGCAACCTCTACGGCGAGGCTAAGGGCGAAAACGGACTGCCCGTTGCCCTGAGCTTCAGCGCAACGCAGGAAGAACTCCGCAAGCTTGTTTATTCACCCGACATCTACAGCGTGAACCTCAACATCGACGGCAAGGAATGCAAGGCCATCATGAAGGAGCTCCAGTTCCACCCCGTGACGGACAAGCTGCTGCACGTGGATTTCTATGAGATCAACGAGACGAAGCCCATCGTCATGGAAGTGCCCATCAAGCTGAACGGCTTGGCAGAAGGCGTAAGGGCCGGCGGTAAGCTCGCTGCAAGCGTGCGCAAGCTCAAGGTTCGTGCTCCCTATACAGCCATTCCCGAGCGTCTGGAGATTGACGTGACGAACCTCGGTCTCGGCAAGACCATCAAGGTGGCCGAACTCAACTTCGAAGGCCTCGAGATGGTGACCAGCCCCAGCGTCGTCGTTTGTCAGGTCAAGATGACCAGAAGCGCTATGAGTGCTGCGGCAAAGGCCGAGTAACAGTCTGACCATACGCAGATGAAATATCTCATTGTAGGGTTGGGTAACATCGGCCCCGAGTACGACGGTACCCGCCACAATATCGGATTCAGAGTATTGGACGCCCTAACCAAGGCGTCCAATACTGCTTTTGAGGACCGTCGGTACGGCTTCGTGGCCCACATGCGCGTCAAGAACGCAGAGCTGGTCCTGCTCAAGCCATCTACCTATATGAACCTCTCCGGCAATGCCGTCCGCTACTGGCTCTTGCAGGAGAAGATACCCGTAGAGAACATGCTGGTCGTGGTCGATGACCTCAGCCTGCCGCTCGGCACGATACGCATCCGGCAGGGAGGCAGCGACGGCGGGCACAACGGCCTGAAGCACATAGCCCAGACGCTCGGCGGACAGGGCTACAACAGGCTGCGCTTCGGCATCGGCAACGACTTCCCGCGAGGCGCACAAGTGGATTTCGTCCTCAGCGGATTCAGTCCCGAAGAGGAACAAATCGTCAACGAGAAGGCACTCGTAGCCTGCGAAGCCATCAAGGCATTCGCGCTGTGCGGCATCCAGTATGCCATGTGCAACTATAATAATAAATGAAGAATCTGCTACCGCTCTAAATTTTGAATTATGAATTGTGAATTGAAAGAAAGGTTCCTGCGATATGTCGGCTTCGACACACAGAGCAGCGAAGAGAACGAGTCGCAGTGCCCCAGCACCGAAAAGCAGCTGGCACTGGCAACCTACCTGCGCGACGAGCTGTCCGCACTTGGCCTGACCGAAGTGGAGATGGATGCCCACGGCTACGTCTATGCCACCCTGCCCGCCAACACCGACAGACAGGTCCCCACAGTCGGATTCATCGCTCACATGGACACGAGTCCCGACTGCAGCGGCAAAGACATCAAACCACGAATCATCGAGAACTACGACGGCACAGACATCGTGCTCTGCAAGGAAGAAGGCATCGTCACGTCCGTCAGCCAGTTCCCCGAGCTGAAAGCGCACATCGGCGAAGACCTGATTGTCACCGACGGCCACACCCTCCTCGGAGCAGACGACAAGGCCGGCATAGCCGAGATTGTCACAGCTATGACCTACCTGATGGCTCATCCCGAGATAAAGCACGGGAAAATCCGCATCGCCTTCAACCCCGACGAGGAGATAGGCGCAGGAGCACACCTGTTCGACGTCGCCAAGTTCGGTTGCCAGTGGGCCTACACCATGGACGGCAGCGAAGTGGGAGAACTGGAGTACGAAAACTTCAATGCAGCCAGCGCAAAGATACTGATAAAAGGCTGCAACGTGCATCCGGGCTATGCCAAAGGCAAGATGAAGAATGCATGCATCATTGCAAACGAGTTTGCCGCCATGATGCCCGCCGACCAGAGACCAGAGACAACCGAAGGCTACGAGGGATTCTTCCACCTGACCGGCATGAGCGGCACCGTTGAGGAAGCACAGCTCTCCTACATCATCCGCGACCACAACAGCAACACCTTCATGCAGCGCAAGCAAATCGTAGCCGACATCGCCCAGAAGCTGAACGCAAAGTACGGCGAGGGCACCGTGACGGCAGAAGTCCGGGACCAGTACTACAACATGCTGAGTCAGCTGCAGGACAAGCCGCAGATAACGGACATCGCAAAGCGTGCCATCGAAGAGGCATGCGGCTTCTGCAACGTCGTGCCCATCCGTGGCGGCACAGACGGCGCACAGCTCAGCTTCAAGGGACTGCCCTGTCCAAACATCTTTGCTGGAGGACTCAACTTCCACGGTCGGCACGAATTCGTCCCCATCCAAAGCATGGAGAAGGCCATGATGACCGTCGTGAACATCTGCAAGCTCGTAGCAAATGGCTAACACCGAAGCGCGAATAGACAAATGGCTGTGGGCAGCGCGCATCTTCAAGACACGCTCTATGGCTGCCGCCGCCTGCAAGAAAGGACAAGTCAGCATGGGGGGCACACAGCTCAAGGCCAGCAGGACCGTCAAGGCGGGCGACGTGGTCAACGTACGCAAGTCTCCCGTCACCTACAGTTTCCGCATCCTGCAGCCCATCGAGAAGCGCGTGGGAGCCAAACTGCTGCCGGAGATACTGGAGAACATCACCGCACCGGACCAGTACGAGCTGCTCGAGATGAGCAAGATAAGCGGATTCGTCGGCAGGGCCAAAGGCACTGGCCGCCCCACGAAGAAAGACCGCCGCAGCCTCGACGACTTCCGCGACGAAGTGCCGGAATTCTTCGGGGATTTCGACTTCGACATGGATGATGAACAACTAGAGTAACCACAATCATGATTGACCGCATAACCGTTGACAAGATACTCGATGCAGCGAACATCGTGGACGTAGTCTCCGACTTCGTGACGCTGAAGCGTGCAGGGGCCAACCTGAAAGGGCTCTGTCCCTTCCACGATGACCGCACGCCCTCGTTCATGGTCTCGCCGGCACGCAACTACTGCAAATGCTTTGCCTGCGGCGAGGGCGGCAGTCCGGTTGGGTTCATCATGAAGCACGAACAGCTCTCCTATCCCGATGCGCTCCGCTATCTGGCAAAGAAATACGGCATCAAGATCGAGGAAAAGGAGCTGACACAGGAAGAGATACAATCCCGGGGCGACCGCGACAGCATGTTCATCCTCAACGAATGGGCACGCGACTGGTTCAAGAAGCAACTCTGGGAGACTCAGGACGGACGCGCCATCGGCCTTGCATACTTCCGGAACCGTGGCTTCAGGGACGACATCCTCGAAAAGTTCCAAGTAGGCTACTGCCCGAACAGCCGCGAGCATTCCCTCTCGGCAGATGCGCTGAAAGCAGGTTATCAGGAACGCTACCTCGTGAACAACCAGAACGAGATGGAACCCAAGCTGAGCATCGGAACAGGACTGAGCCTGAAGCGCGACAACGGCGAACTGCGCGACCGCTTCTTCGGACGCGTCATGTGGCCCATCTACACCGTCAGCGGTCGGGTCGCAGGCTTCGGAGGCCGTGTCCTCGACGCAGCCACCAAAGGCGTTGCCATCAAGTACCAGAACTCGCCCGAAAGCATCATCTACAGCAAACGCAAAGAACTCTTCGGCCTCTTCCAGGCAAGGCAGGCCATCCGCAAAGCAGACCTCTGCTATCTCGTGGAAGGTTACACCGACGTCATGGCAATGCACCAGCAGGGGGTGGAGAACGTTGTCTCATCGTCCGGCACCGCACTCACTGCCGAACAGATACACTTCATCCATCGCATCACGGAGAACATCACCGTCATCTTTGACGGCGACGACGCAGGCATCCATGCCAGTGAAAGAGGCATCGACATGCTCCTGTCCGAAGGTATGAACGTCAAGCTCCTGCTCCTCCCCGACGGCGATGACCCCGACAGCTTTGCCCGCAAGCACACGGCCACGGAGTTCCAGCAGTACTTGCAGGACAACCAAGTCGATTTCATCACTTATAAAGCCACGCACTCCATCGGCGTGAAGAAGGGCGAACCGGATGCAGAGGAACGCCTCGTCCACAATGTTGCCGAAAGCATCGCCGTCATCCCCGACGAGATAAAGCGTACCCTTTACGTCCGCTACGCGTCCCAGCAGCTGAACATTCCCGAGCGCCTCATCATCGCTGCCGTCAATGCGGAAAAGGACAAACAGAAGAAAGACCAGCCCTCCGCATCCTCTTTCGCCCCCGCCGGAAAAGCGTCGGACAGACTAATCAAGCAAAAGGGAGAGGTCGCCATCGCCCAGATGATTATCCGCCACGGCGAGAAGGTAATGTGCTATGTCGAAGATGAGAAGGGGCAGGACATACCCCTCAGCGTTGCGGAGTACATTTTCTATAGTCTTCAGGACGACGGCATAACCTTGCAGTCGCCGGTTTGTCAGCAATTGCTTCGCGAGGCTGTCGAGAACGCGCATGCAGAGAACTTCAGTGCCGAGAAATACTTCATCGGACATCCCGACGAAGACATCCGTGACCTTGCTCTTGAACTGGGGCCGGATGTCGTGGCATTGAGCAAATTGTTTGACCTCCCCGCAAGCAATGTCCTTTCAGAACAAGAGAAGAGCCAGGAAGAGGATGCCGGCCTTCGCCTTCAGGAAGTGGTACCCAGCCTCATCGCAAGCTACAAGCTGAACATCGTGCAACAGTCCCTGAACGACATCATCGAGACAATGAAACGCTCGGACGTGAAGGGGGACAAAGAACGGTATCGCAAGCTGATAGCCGAGTTCAGCGAGAAGAGTAAGCTAGCCAAGGAACTGGCCAAGGAATGCGGAGAACGGGTCGTGCTGAAGTAGCCGTACCTTTTGCAGGCACCTATTTGCGCGAAGCTGAACGGCTCTGCCTGCGGCGGTGTTGCCAAAGCTCGTAGGAGTTTATCATGTTTTGCCACAGGACATAGCAGCCTGCCCCTACACTGGAAAGAGGACTCAAGTAAAGCCAAGCCACCCAAATAGCCAAGGCCGTGTTCTTCTGGAACATACCTTGAATTGTGCAGATTTCCTCCCGACGATGTCTTCCTACAGAACGGCCTACCACATACTGGAAGACTGAAGTCAGCAAGGTTAACAGGGCAATGTAGAAGAGCACTGTGCCGTCTGATGCAGACTGCAAGATGTTGCGAAAGGTGACACCAGCCGTGATAGAAAGGGAGAAGGCCCAACAATAGAAACCAAGGTCAGAGCGCGATTCTATGTAGCGCCGCACCGTTCCCCACCAATGCCGCACAATGAAGCCCAGCATCAAGGGCAACACCAGAATGATGGTCATCTTCTGCAGGATGAAAAGGAAAGCCGTTAGGAATGTAGCACCCGTAGAAGGCTCCAGCAAAGGGAACACAGCAGGGATGAGCACGGCCCCGACAAGAGAAGACAGCAGGGTGAAGGTTGTCATCTCCGTGACATCTCCGCCCAACTTGGCTGTCACGACGGGAGCTGCTGTCGCACAAGGTGCAATGATGCAGACCAGCACGGCCTCGAGCACCCATTTCACCGAAGAGGAAGCTCCGTTACGCTCTAATGCAAGAATGCAGGCAAGCGTCAAAGCGACCAGAAACAGTTGCAGGGCAATAATGACAAAATGCCAGCGGCAAAGGCGCATCAGGCTGAAGTTCACCTTGGAGAACGTGACGAAAAGCGTGGCGAAGACAGAAAGGGGCAGTATGGTCTCGCACACCGGACCAAGGACCAAGGCGGCTGGTTCCAAGGGAGGAAGGTATGCAAAGAGCAGGTAGATTGTTGCTCCGAACACGATTGCTACTGGCAGGGTCCAGTTCTTCAGAAACTGCTTCATCGGATGTAGCGTGGCTTGCGATTAGCGATTTGTGACCGGGTTGCTATTGTCCAATCTTTGTTTTAACGATGTCGAAGAGGTAGGAGGCCTTGATGTAGATGGTGCCGTTTGCGCTGCGCCCGAAGGGGTCCTTCTTGGTGTTTGAGAAGATGTCGCTCAGGCCGAAGAAGTATCGTCCTTCGAGCAGGAAGTGGTGCCCCTTGCGGGTACTGACATCCATTCCCAATCCTCCGGCTATGCCGTATTCAAACTTTTTCTGCACCTCCAGGTCGTACTGGGTGAGGCCACCCACGAGCTGCCTGGAGGGGACGTAGTTCGACCAATCGCCTCCCCTTGATTCACTCTCGCCGACACAAAAGCCAAGCTGTGGGCCTGCGACCAGGAAGCCCTTCACGCCTCCCCGTTCACGACCGAAGCCGAGATTAGCGAGCAGGGGTATCTGGATGTAATGGATGGTGCGCTGATAGGAAAGGGTGCTGCCTTCGTCGAACTTTTCTTTCCATCCGGCCTGGGAGTAATTGATTTCGACTTGAAAGGCACAAAGCATCTTGAAGTATTTTTCGCAGGTGTAGCGGGCGGTGAAGCCCATCGTCATTCCGTTTTTGAACGACTGACGGAAGACGGAGGGCGAGAATTGCATTCTGTTCATGACAAACCCGCCGCCACCGCCGATGGCAAGGTCGGTGCGGGGCGAGCCGACTTGGGCAAAGGCCTTTGAATACGGTCCGGTGAGGAGTGACCACTGAGCAACGAACATGAGGAGGAACGGAAGCAGGCGTTTCATCTTATCAACTCTATCTTGTTTTCCGGCGTGAAATGAATGAACTGGATGAAGCTGTTTGTGAAGCTCATGCCCGTAGCATTACGCTCGAACTGGTAGCGGTTCTGGTAGGACTCCTGCCTAAGGCTGCCTTGCATCTGCTCGAAGGTGTCGCCCAGGCTGCTGATGCCGGACATGAAGTAATAGCCGAGGTCGAATCCCATAGCGGCCAGGCGCGGGTTGTCCTGGGCAATGGTAGTGCGGAAGGCTTTCTCGTAGGTGCGTTGGAAAAGCTTGGTCCTTTCGTCGAACACATTATAATAATACGGGGAGATGACGTGGGTGTCGAAGGCAAAGAAGTCACCCAAGAGCCGCTGCGTCTCGTCCTGCCAACTGGAATAGCCTACAAGCGTGAGGCGATAGTCGGGATGCTTCTGGCGGAATTCCTTGAGGCGTGCCAACAGGATATTCAGCGAGCGGACACTGCTGTCGTCGATGACAATCATGTTGTCGCGGAACTGATTGAGGGCTGATTCATAAGCGAAATCGTCTCCCTCAAGTTCCAAGACCCTTGACACGACTGCCCGCTGTGTCACGTGTTGGCCGAGGACTTCCGTCAGGGTTCGGCCAATGTTGTCAGCATTGCCGCTGTGCACTATGACAAAGTTCCTGTCGGCATAGTAGCTCAGCAGTTTCCTGACTGCAGCATCGCAGCAGACGGCGTCGGGGGCTGTGGCGTTATAGACGAGCGGATAGTCCTGCAAAGCCTGTCCGCTCCAAAAGGGCAGGACGAGTCGCGTACCCTGTTCCTTGCAGGTCTCTGCCAGAACATGTATTTGGGTGGGGGAAGGCGGGCCGAAGATGACATCAAGACCACTGAGCCCCGGGAGCAGCGGTTCCAGCTGTGCCGTTGTAGTGCCACAGTCCCAGGCATGGATGTCGAGGTTGACTCCTTGACGGCGGACGCTGTCGGCAGCCATGAGGAGGCCGCGATAGAACTCCACCATCTTCGGCTGGCCGAATGGGAGCAGCACTCCTACTTTCAGATTGGGGATGGAGGTACGGATGAGCGGTGTAAGCTCTATCTGTCCCGCCGGAAGGGATGACTCCTTTCCTTCACTGGCGAGGGGTGCGTGGGCTTTCGGGATAATCAGCAGAGTCTTCTTCTTGAGTTTCTTTCTCTTTACGTCGGGATTTGCTGCCTGCAGCTCTGCAACGGAGACACCGTAGTGCGCTGCGACGCTCTCCCATGTCTCGTCTTTGGCGACGGAATGCATGTCAGCAAGGGTTGCAAGGGTGTTTTGTCCGGACACGTTTATCTGCGGACAAAGCAAGAGCAGGAGAAGTATAATTCTCAGTTTATTCTTCATTCTTTATGCTTAACTTTTCTCTATTTACGTGCAAAGGTAACACTTTTTATCGCCCTTTCAACTATTTTAAGACAGAAAATGTGCCGATGTCGCGCTTTTTTTCTAATTTTGCAAAAATATATCCAAGATGAAGCGCTTAATATCCCTATTCATTGTCCTAATGCCTCTTCTTGCGTGGGCTCAGGCACCGACGGTCAATCCCACGGCAACGTACTACATGACCAACGAGAATGGCGAAGAGGAAACCGACGTTATAGATACTGACACCAAGGACACCAAGCCCCTGAACGCTCCTGTCCACTTCGTGTTCAAGTCCAACATAGAAAGGCCGCTTCCCGACGGCTACAACGACAACGTCCACTGCATCTGGACGATTAAGAACACCCGCAGCACCAACGACACGAGGGACACCGAAACGACGCCCATCGTGCGCAATCAGGAGGAATTTGAGCTGGACTTCCACGACAGCGGCAGCTACGTGGTGACCCTGCGCGTCATCTTCTACGATGAGAGTGGCCAGGACATCCTCTACGAATACCCCGAGGAAGGCGAGAGCAAGACCATCAACTTCTCCATCAGCGAGAGCAAGCTGGAGTTTCCCAACGGCATCTCGCCCAATGAGGATGGCAAAAACGACGAGCTCAAGCCCAAGGATGGCTTCAAGAGCATCGTCTCCTTCCACGCTGCCGTCTTCAACCGCTGGGGCAAGAAACTCTATTCGTGGGACGACGTCAACGGCAGCTGGAACGGCAAGTACAACGGCAAGGTCGTGAAGGACGGCGTCTATTTCCTCGTCGTTTCGGCCAAGGGCGGCGACGGTATCGACTACAACATCAAGAAGGCCATCAACGTCATCTCTGGCTTCAACAACGGAGAGGGAGAAGGCGGCAGCGAAGGGAGCGAGGGCAGCGGCAATGAGTAAGCAGAAAGTCACTTCCCGCGGAGGAGAAGACACAGCAGGGTTCATTTGCGTGGAGGGAGCCCGCGTCCACAACTTGAAGAATATCGACGTACGGATTCCGCGAGGCAGCCTCACGGTATTCACCGGGTTGAGCGGCAGCGGGAAATCGTCCCTTGCTTTCGACACCATCTATGCCGAGGGCCAGCGTCGCTACATCGAGACGTTCAGTGCCTACGCCCGCAATTTCCTGGGCGACTTGGAGCGGCCCGACGTAGATAAGATAACAGGCCTGAGTCCCGTCATCAGCATCGAGCAGAAGACGGTGGGCAAGAATCCGCGGAGCACCGTCGGCACGACCACCGAAATCTACGACTTCCTGCGCCTGCTCTATGCCCGTGCTGCCGATGCCTACTCCTACGTCAGCGGCGAGAAGATGGTGCGCTACACGGAAGAGCAGATCCTGGACCTTCTCCTGAACGAATACCACGACAGACGCATCATCCTGCTCTCACCGCTCGTCAAGAACCGCAAGGGACACTACAAGGAACTCTTCGAGACGATTCGCCGCAAGGGGTATCTCTATGCCCGCATCGACGGCGAGATGCAGGAGATAGTGCCAGAGATGAAGCTGGACCGCTATCGCAACCACAGCATCGAGGTGGTCATTGACCGCCTGCGCGTGCAGGACAAGGACGACAAGCGGATCGTACAGAGCGTAGCCATCGCCATGAAGCAGGGCGACGGGGAGATGCTCGTCTGCGACATGGACACGGGCGAGGTGCGGCACTACAGCAAGCACCTGATGTGCCCCACAAGTGGCATCTCCTACCACGACCCCGCTCCGCACGACTTCTCCTTCAACAGCCCGCAGGGAGCCTGTCCGCGCTGCAAGGGCCTCGGCTTCGTACACATCATCGACAAGACAAAGGTCATTCCGGACCCTTCGCTCTCGCTGCGCGAAGGGGGCATCGCTCCCCTGGGCAAGGCGAGACAGGCCATGATATTCTGGCAGGTGGAGGCAGTGCTCGAGCAATACGGCTGCACGATGGACACACCGCTCGGCCAAGTGCCCGAGGAGGCTATCGACGAGGTGCTGGCCGGCAGCTCCGCAAGGCTGCGCATATCGGCCTCCAAGACAAAGACGACCAACGACATCTATACGGAGTACGACGGCCTGGTGAAATACATCGAACAGATGAAGGACACGGACATGGGCGCCGGCGCGCAGAGATGGGCGGAACAGTTCAGCGGAGTCTGCGAGTGCCCCGAATGCCACGGACAGCGCCTGCGCAAGGAGTCGCTCCATTTCCTGCTCGACGGGAAGAACATCGCCGAGGTCTCTGCCCTCGAGCTCAGTCAGCTCTATCAGTGGCTCGACGGCCTCGAAGCACGTATCAATAAACGGCAGAGGGCCATCGCCACAGAAATCGTCAAGGAAATCAAGACCCGCCTCAAGTTCCTGATTGATGTAGGCCTCGACTACCTCTCCCTCTCCCGCCCGTCGATGACTCTCTCCGGCGGCGAGAGCCAGCGCATACGTCTTGCCACTCAGATAGGCAGCCAGCTCGTCGGCGTTCTCTACATCCTCGACGAGCCAAGCATCGGCCTTCACCAACGCGACAACATCAAGCTCATCCGCTCGCTCAAGGCACTTCGCGACGCAGGCAACACGGTGCTCGTCGTCGAGCACGACCGCGAGATGATGGAGAATGCAGACTACATCGTCGATATCGGCCCCCTGGCCGGCAGGCGCGGAGGCGAAGTCGTCTTCCAGGGAACATACCGGGACATGCTGAAGACGGACACCCTCACGGCCAAGTACCTGAAGGGCGAGAGGTTAGTAGTCAGAGATGAAAGGTCAGAGAATACCACCGGTCCCGACGGCCAAAACAATCCTCTCACCCCTCACCCCTCACCCCTCACCTCCCTGAAAGTCAAGGGCTGCAAGGGCCATAACCTGAAAAACATCGACGTGGAAATTCCGCTCGGCAAGCT
The DNA here is from genome assembly GCA_902763865.1 of uncultured Bacteroidales bacterium. Lineage (GTDB taxonomy): Bacteria > Bacteroidota > Bacteroidia > Bacteroidales > Bacteroidaceae > Physcousia. The sequence goes on from CACWTR010000019.1 coordinate 38,874, forward strand.
TGTCTGCGTCACAGGAGTCAGCGGCAGCGGAAAGAGCACACTCGTCAGCGAGACACTCTACCCCATCCTCAGCAAGCATTTCTACCGCTCGCTGGCCGACCCCCTGCCCTACGACTCCATCGAAGGGCTGGAACTCATCGACAAGGTCATCAACGTCGATCAGAGTCCCCTGGGACGGACACCCCGCTCCAACCCCGCCACCTACACCGACGTCTTCACCGACATCCGCAAGCTCTTCGTCGAGTTGCCGGAGGCACGCATCCGAGGCTACAAACCCGGACGCTTCTCGTTCAACGTGAAGGGCGGACGCTGCGAATGCTGCGGAGGCAACGGCTACCGCACCATCGAGATGAACTTTCTGCCCGACGTCTTCGTGCCGTGCGAAGAATGCCGCGGCAAACGCTACAACCGCGAGACCCTCGAAGTGCGCTTCCGCGGAAAAAGCATCGCCGACGTGCTCGACATGACCATCAACCAGGCCGTGGAATTCTTCGCCAGCCAGCCCGCCATCCTCAGCAAGATAAAGGTGCTGCAGGAAGTGGGACTCGGCTACATCAAGCTCGGCCAGCCCAGCAACACCCTGTCGGGTGGCGAGAGCCAGCGCGTGAAGCTCGCCGCAGAACTCGCACGCCGCGACACAGGGCGCACGCTCTACGTACTCGACGAACCCACCACCGGCCTACACTTCGAGGACATACGCGTCCTGCTCGAAGTGCTCCGCAAGCTCATAGCCAAAGGCAACACCATCATCGTCATCGAGCACAACCCCGACATCATCAGTGCTGCCGACTGGATCATCGAGATGGGCCCCGGCGGAGGACACAGCGGCGGCAAAATCCTCTACAGCGGAGCACCAACGGCACCACAAAATGAGAAAAATGACGAGAACGGAGGACAAACCCCTTAAACACGGGCAAAGAAACCTCATTCAACGCGACACAAAACTATTTTCACGACGTGAAAATTAATTTTCAAAGCTTGAAAATATATTTTCATGACGTGAAAATTGATTTTCAAGCTTTGAAAATAAATTTTCTCCACGTGCTTCGAAATTTTGGCTTTGGGGCCCCAAAAACCAGACGAGAGGGATGCGAACTGTTCCGCATCCCTCTCGTTTGGTTTTTGTGCTGCAATCATTACTTGTGCAGTTCCTTCTTTCCTGCGCGGATGAAAATGCCCTTGTTTGCCCTAGTGACCTTTCTGCCACTGAGGTCGTAGATGTCCTCGGAACTGTCGGGAGCCGGTATTGACTGTTGCAGGCCGGTTGCATCGTCCGTTATCAGAACAATGCCCTTCACACCACTGGCGTAATAGGCTTCGGCCTCTGCATCGACAAGAAGCGACTCGCCAGCGGACTCAATGCTGCACTCTCCCACGGGAGCGCCCTCGGCGGCCTGGACGCGGAAAGTCAGAATCAAGCCGTCGTCGCCGCTGAAGGGATTGCCGTCGATGGAGCTGACAAGAAGTTTGAGGCTGCCGTCGTCGAGCACATTCGCCAGAAGCTCGTGACCCTGGATTCGGTTGCGGCAGAGCGATGTCATGGGGTTGCCCTCTTCATCGACAACGAATGAAAGGCCCTCCGGCAGCCGGACCTCGGCCTCGAGACAGGTCAGGTCGGTTGCCGTGTTGCGCACGTACAGCCCGATGTCCGTAGTCTGACCCGGCATGACGATAGCATCGGGGAAATAGAAGGTGTTGTCGTCCGCCGAGCGGACCGCACAGCAGACAAGGGAGAGAAGCAGGAGCGTAAAGAGTTTCTTCATGCGGGATAGTCTGTATTCAACGGTTTTTACCCTACAAAGTTATCACTTTTTACAAGAACGACAAAAGGAAACACAGATTTCTTTCCTTAACAGGGTTCATTCGTCTCAGGGCTGGCCTTGGATGCACGCTTGGAATACTTCACGACGGTGCGGATGACTAGATAGTTCGTCACGGCACTGATGGCTGCCATCGGGAGGTAGGCAATAGAGTCGCTAAGGCCTATCAGCTCGACGAACAGAAACATCAGTCCCATGCGCACGACAAAGAGGTTGAACATGTGGGCACCGACAATGCCGACAAGGTTGCGGACGGAAGAACGGGTGCGGAACGTCCAATAGACGGTGAGGAGATAGTTGACGCTGAGCGAGATGACGTAGCCGGAGACAAGGGCCACCTGGTAGGGAGCGATGAGGCGGACGGCATAGAACACGGCGGCATCTATCAGGGCACAGATTCCGCCGACGATGCAGAAGCGGATGAACTGCCGCATCTCATCCTTGCTCAGGAATGCCTTTATCCTTCCCACCATCCTCTGCTCTGCCTACTTCCTGTTGAACTTTGTGAACCTCAGCCTCAACACGCCGAAGAGTGCCTCGCCGAAGATGCCGCCGGACATCTTGCTCGTGCCCAACTCGCGGTTGACGAAGATGACGGGTACCTCCTTGATGCGGAAGCCGAGGCGCAGGGCCGTATATTTCATCTCGATCTGGAAGGCATAGCCCTTGAAGCGTATCTCGTCCAGGCAGATGCTTTCCAGCACGCGACGCGTCCAGCACACAAAGCCAGCCGTAGTGTCGCGCAGCTGTATGCCGAGCACGGTACGGACGTATGCCGAGGCATAGTAGGACATGAGAACACGTCCTATAGGCCAGTTGACGACGTTGACCCCCGTAATGTAACGGCTACCGACGGAGACATCGTAGCCCTCGTCGTGACAGGCGGCATAGAGGCGCGGCAAGTCATCGGGCGAGTGGCTGAAGTCGGCATCCATCTCGATGACGTAGTCATAGCCGTGCTCCAAGGCCCACTTGAAGCCACAGATGTAGGCGGTGCCCAGCCCGAGCTTTCCTGTACGCTCCACGATGTGGACCCGTCCGGAGAACTCGCTTTGCATGAGACCCTTCACAATGTCGGCTGTCCCGTCGGGGCTGCCGTCGTCGATGACAAGGATGTCGAAAGCCTTCTCGAGAGATGTCACGGCACGGATGATGGCCTCAATGTTCTCTTTTTCGTTATAGGTCGGGATGATAACGATGCTATCGCTTTTCATTATGGTATTCTCGATTTAATGATTACTAATGTTATCTCACTCACAACTGGACCCTTTCGGCCACGAGAGGTTCGCCCATGAACACCGTGGCCTTCGTCTGGAAGTCATCGGCCTGGTCGGTGGTAAGGAAGCGTGCCGTGCCGCCCGTCGTGATGCGCTCCTGCATCTCGGGGTGACGCCTGAGGTAGTCGGACAGGCTCTGTGCCACGTAAGGCCCCTGGTCTATGAGGCAGACGTCCTGCGGCATGTACTGGCGTATCTTGCCGAGCAGCAAAGGATAGTGCGTGCAACCGAGGATGACCGTATCGATGAGCGGGTCACGGCGTAGCAGGTTCTCAATGCGCTGGCGGACGAAGTAGTCTGCTCCAGGGCTGTCATATTCGTCGTTCTCAACCAGCGGCACCCACATCGGACAGGCTTCACCCGTGACATGGATGTCCGGACTGAGCTTGGCTATCTCCAGCTCATAGGTACGGCTGCGTACGGTGCCGGGAGTGGCCATGATGCCCACATGACGCGTCTTCGACTTGTTGCCGACGACTTCGACCGTAGGGCGTATGACGCCAAGCACCCGACGACTCGGGTCCAGCTCGGGCAGGTCCCGCTGCTGGATGCTGCGCAATGCCTTGGCCGAAGCAGTGTTGCAAGCCAGTATGACCAGATGGCAACCCTGCTCGAAGAGGTAACGCACAGCCTGGAGGGTGAACTCATAGACGATGTTGAACGAGCGGGTGCCGTAGGGGGCACGGGCATTGTCGCCAAGGTAGAGGTAGTCATACTGCGGCATCAGCCTGCGTATCTGCCGCAAGATGGTCAGCCCGCCGTAACCGGAGTCGAAGACACCGATTGCACCGGCCTTCATTGGACGCTGTACCCTGGACACTGAACCTTTAACTTTAACGGGGTCGAAAACGTACCTTTGTGCAGAACAAGCTTTATTGTCCCGCAGCAGGAGCAGTGCCTTCAGTCTGAACCGTAACAAGTCCGAGTCTCTGGCGGACAACCTCCGTCACATCGACACCTGCCACGGGATTGATGTAGGGGCAGCTGTCGCCGTCGGTGTTGAGGATGTAGCTGAAGCCAAACTCCACACCCACCTCGAGCAAGGTGTTGTTCAGGCGCTTGCGGGCTTCCTGCATCAGTTCCTCCTCAGCCTGTGCTACCAGCTGTTGCGACTTCAGGCGAAAGGCCACGCCATTATCCATCAGTGCTTGCAATTCAGCCTGCCGCTTCTGCATAATGGCTTGCGGAAAGTCCTTCTGGTCCTGCAGGAAATCGACGAACTTGCGCTGGAACTCTTCCTCGCCTTTCTGCGCTTCCGCCTCGTACTTGGCTTTCAGTGTAGCCAAATCCTGTTGTGCCTGGGCATACTCAGGCATTTCCTTGAGTATCTGCCCGTAACTGATGTATCCAAACTGTTGCTGCGACGAAGCTGCCAGGCAGAACAGCAGCAACAGCGGAATGAATGACAAGCGTTTCATAAGCCTGAAGATAAATGGTGGTGATTATTGTATGCCTAACTCCTTCTTGACCTGGGCAGTGATGTCCGTGCTCAGTGTAGTGCTGATGTAGGGAATCACGCCCGAGCTCGTATCGACGATATAGACGTAGCCGCCGGCTTCGCCAATCTTCTTGACCACAGCCAGAATCTTCTCGCTTATAGCGTTCATCTTCTCTGCCTGTGCCTTCTGCAGGGCAGTCTGGTTGTCCTGATAGGACTGCTGCAGGCGGGAATAGAGGTCGGAAAGCTCCTGTTCGCGGCGCTGGCGCACGTTCTCCAGCAGGTTGGCCTGCTCCTTCTGGTACTCGTCGGTCTTCTTCTGCAGCTCGTCCTGCATGAGTTTCAAATCGTCCTCATACTGCTTCTGCATAGCCTGCATCTCTTCCATGGCAGTCGTGTATTCCTTCATATTAGGAATAATGTCCGCAGTGTTGAAGTGTGCAAACTTCTGAGCACAGAGGCTCAAAGGTGCCATCATGAGAATGGCAATCAGAATCTTTTTCATAATGTAATCTTGATTTAATTATATTTGTCGGTATTGTGTTATTGCGCTATAACGATTATCTCTTATCTCTAAATCAATTATATCCCAGCTTGGTCAGGACCTCGTTTGAGATGTCAATCTTCGGACTCGCAAAGATGATGCCGGTATCGCTGGCTCGGTCCAGCACAAGGCTGTAGCCTTTCAGGTCGCAGATGTCCTTGACGGCATTGTAGATTTCCTCCTGTATGGGGGCCATCAGGCTTTCGCGTTTCTTGAAGAGCTCGCCTTCGGGCCCGAAGTACTTCTTCTTCAGCTCGGCAGCTTCCTTCTCCTTGGCTACGATAGCCTCTTCGCGTTTGGTCTTCTGCTCTTCGCTCAGGAAGACAGCTTCCGACTGATAGTTCTTGTAGAGCGTCTGAGCCTCGGTGGTCAGCACCTCCACCTCGGCCTGCCACTTCTTGCTTACCTGATTCAGCTGCTCGCTGGCACGCTCGTAGGCCGGTATGTTCTTCAGTATGTAATCCATATCGACCAAGGCAAACTTTTGAGCCCAGAGCTCCGAACCGCCCAGCAGCATCAGCATTGCAATCAAAATCTTCTTCATAATATCAGTTTCTTTATAATATTAATAATGTATATATAGGTCTGTCGTTTAGAATTCCTGTCCGAGGATGAAGTGGAAATGACTTCCGGAGTATGCCTTGCTGCCATAGACTTCGTCGAAGCCGTATGCCCAGTCGATGCCGAGCAGACCGACCATAGGCAGGAAGATGCGCACACCTGCTCCAAGGGAACGTTTCATGTTCAACGGATTGAAATCGGATATGTCTGTCCAGGCATTACCGCCTTCAGCAAAAACCAAGCCAAAGATGTTGGTGCTGTTGCTCAGGATGAAGGGATAGCGCAGCTCGACAGTGAAGCGGTCATAGGCATAGCCGGCTTGTCCTCTCGGGGTGAGCGAGCCGTTGTCGTAGCCACGCATTCCGATAGTCTCCGTGGCATACGTCGTGCTGTAGCCGCTGGTGCCGTCGCCACCTACGTAGAACGTCTCGAAGGGCGAGCGCTTGTCCTTGTTGTAGTGTCCGAGGAAGCCGAACTCCACTCGAGTTGATAGCACAAAGCACTTCTGGCCTCCCGTCAAGGCTGTGTAGGTGCGGCTCTTGAACTTCCACTTGTGGTACTCTATCCAACTGTACTTCTCCTGCATCTCCTTGTTGTATGTCGGACTGCTGCTGTTGGTTGCAAGGTTAGAATAGTCCTTGTTGGTGAAGACGCTATAGGGAGGTGTCAGCGTGGCACTCAGGATGAACTCGGAGCCCTTGCGGGGATAAATCGGGTTGTCACTGCTGTTGCGGCTCAGGGTCAGGCCAAGGCTGATGTTGTTGCAGTTGCCGTTTGACATGAGGAAGTACTGCCAGTTCTTAAGCATATAACGGGTATAGCTCAGTTCAGCCGAGAGCGAGAACCAGTCGTCGGGCCAGCGGAGGCGCTTGCCCCAGCCTACGGACACGCCGAAGAGCATGAGATACTTGCTGGGGTCGTAGTAGTTCTCATAGTAGTTATAGTTGCTGTTGCCATAGCCGTAGAGGAAGCTGCTGTAGTAGTTATTGTAGTAGGCAGAGTTGTAGTAGTTGTCGCTCACGTCTGTCTGCTTCGAGAAGAAGGCACTCAGGCTAAACGAGTTTGGACGCTTCCCGCCAAACCACGGGTTCATATAGCTGATACTGTATGACTGATAGTACCGACCGTTTGTCTGACCGGTGATACTGAACGTCTCGCTGTTGCCCATTGGCATCATGCCCCGTCGGAGGGCCTTCCTGCTTAACAGGTTAGCCATGCAGAAATTGGTAAACTTGAGTCCAATACGTCCTATGACACCCGTCTGTCCGTAGCCGAGCGAGAATTCTATCTGGTCATTGCTCTTGCTCGTCAGCCCCCAATTGATATCTACGGTACCGTTCACTCGGTCAGGCTCTACCTTGGGGTCGATATTCTCGTCGAAATGGCCCAGGGTAGCAATCTCACGATAAGAACGCATGAGGGCTTCCCTTGAGAAGAGGTCGCCGGGCTTGTTGCGAAGTTCGCGACGCACGACATTCTCATAGACGCGGTCGTTACCGCTGATACGCACATGGCTGATGTGAGCCTGCTGCCCCTCGAAGATGCGAATCTCCAGGTCAACGGAGTCTCCAACTATGTTCGTCTCGACAGGATCGACACGGGAGAAGACATAGCCATTGTTGTAGTACAGATTGTGAACTGCGTCGTCATCGGCAAGAAGGCGCTCATCAAGGAGTTTCTGGTTATAGACATCTCCCTTCTTCAGTCGCAGCACCTGCCCAAGGACTTCGGTCGGATAGAGCGTGTTGCCGACCCATTCAATGTTTCGAATGTAGTATTTCTGCCCTTCCTCGACGGTAAGGTAGATGTTGACGTCTTGATTGTCGTTGCATGGCACGACGCTGTCTGCGACGAGGATAGCATCGCGATAACCCATCTCGCCGTACTTAACAAGAAGGTTCTCCTTGGCTTCCTTGTACTTTGCCTCAACGTACTTCTTGCTTCGGAACCAGCCTGCCATCGAGTGCTTGTCGTGTATCTTCTTCAGCACGCCGGGCTTGAAGATGTTACCTTTAATTTTTCTGGTGCTCAGGTTCTTGTTGCCGGAAATGTAGATGTGGTTTATCTTCACCTTGTCTTTCCTCTCCACGTTGACATCCAGGATAACCCTGCCCGGTGCGCCGGCATCGTCGCGCTGCACGATATTGATTACGGCATTCTTGTAGCCTTTTTCCTCAAAATACCTTTGCGCAAGTATCTTGGCACGGTCAATCATGTTGGGTGTCATCTGATTGTCCTTTATCAGGCCCATCTTCTCCTTGAGGTCATCGCGCTCACCTTTTCTGACGCCGTTGATGTTGATTTCCGAGATGCGTGGACGTTGGGTGAGCTGTATGTGCAGGTATGCAGAGTCACCGATCAGGCTGTCAACCCTGATGGCGACGTTGCTGAAGAGTCCGTTGCGCCAGTAGCGTTTCACGGCTTTGGTAATCTCTTCGCCCGGTATTTCTATGTTCTGTCCTTCGGCAAGGCCGCTCAGTCCGATGAGCAGACGGTCATCGTAGTTCTTCACGCCGTCGATGGTAATTTTTGCGATGTTGTACTGTCGCGGAGTCAGGCTATAGTCGATTTCCGGCGCCACCTCGCGACGTACCACTTGCGCTGACAGAGGAAGAGTCAGTCCGATGAGACAAAATATAATTAGGTATATCCTTTTCACTTTGCTTTGTTGGGTTACTTGGTATTCAGCCTTTTGTTACCTGTTCGCCTGTTTTCCCGAAGCGTCTTTGTCTTTGCTGATATGCGGCGATGGCCTTGTGCAGGTCTTCCTCGTGGAAGTCGGGCCAATAGGTATCGCAGAAATAGAACTCGCTGTAGGCACATTGCCAGAGCAGGTAGTTGCTGATGCGCAACTCGCCGCCGGTCCGTATGAGCAGGTCGGGGTCGGTCATGAAGCTTGTCTCCAGGTGATTGGAGACGTAGTCTTCGTTGATGTCGTCCGGCGTGAGGCGTCCGGCCTGTGCTTCGCGTACGGCATCGCGCATGGCCTTGGTCAGTTCCCAGCGGCTGCTGTAGTTGAGGGCGGTGACGGCGGTCATCCTTTTGTTGTTCTTGGTGTTCTCCATGCATTCCAGCACGCGCCGGCGTGCCGGTGCAGGCAGTCTCTCTATGTCGCCTATGTAGCGGAAACGCACATCGTTCTTCATGAAGATTTCGTCCTCGAGCTTGTCAGCCACGAGCTGCATCAAGGCCCCGACTTCTGCTTCCGGTCTGTTCCAGTTCTCGGTCGAGAAGGTGTACATCGTCAGGAACTTGACACCGAGCCTGGCGCACTCAGAGGTGATGAGTGTCACGTTCTCCACTCCCTGGATATGACCGCTGGAGCGGGGGAGTCCTCTTTCCTGAGCCCATCGTCCGTTGCCGTCCATGATGATGGCAACAGAGGCGGGGATATTGTTTCTGTCGAGTTCAAATTTATCTTCCATGAAGCTTGGTTTACCTTTTT
>CACWTR010000020.1 GCA_902763865.1 uncultured Bacteroidales bacterium
AAATAGACGAAATTTTAAATGCTTGAAATCATGCGATTTACAAGCCATATTTGCATATAGTATGCTTTTCTTTGCAAAAAATCACTTTCCCACGCAGAAGGTTGAAAAGATGGTTTGTAGGATGGTGTCGGAGGTGATTTCTCTGCCGGTGATTTCGGCGAGGTGATGGAGGCATTGGCGAAGGTCCTCGGCAACTATGTCGGTCGGGACCGCATCGGAGAACGATTGCTTGGCGCGGCGTATCGCTTCGAGCGATTTCATGAGGGCATTGTAATGGCGCACGTTTGTCACGACGGTCTGGTTCGTGTCCATGTTGGATGGCAGGGATACTTCACATACCAAAGCTCGACGGAGGAGATCCATGCCGTCGCCGTTGGCTGCGGAAATATAGAATAGCCGTCCTGTGTGCTGGCGATGGTAGAGGTAGGAGTTCTTGGGTTGCGAAAGATCGCATTTGTTTATGACTTGCAGGACGATTTGGTCGTCCCTGAAATAAACGTCGGGGAACTGTTGGGGCTTGTCTGTCACCAGAAGAATGATTTTCGCCTTTTCTGCTGCTTGCAGTGAACGTTCTACTCCTATGCGCTCCAGCTTGCTGTTTGTCTTGCGTATTCCTGCGGTGTCAATGAATCGGAATGTTATTCCTCCAATCTGTATGGTGTCTTCTATGAGGTCGCGAGTGGTGCCTTGTACGTTTGAGACGATGGCTCTTTCCTCGCCGACGAGGGCATTGAGGAGGGTCGATTTTCCTACGTTTGGTGCTCCGATGATGGCAACGGGAATGCCGTTCTTGATGGCATTGCCCGTCTGGAAGGAGTCTGCCAGCTGACTGATGTGCCCGTCTATCTTATCCATCAGTTCAGAGAGTTGTTCGCGGTTGGCGAACTCTACGTCCTGGTCGTTGAAGTCGAGTTCAAGTTCAAGCAGCGATGTGAGTCTGATGAGTTGGTCTTGCAGGTCTGAGAGTTCTTTGCTGAACTGGCCGCGCATTTGACTTATTGCCACCTGGTGCGCTTGTTTAGTGGAGGATGCAATGAGGTCTGCCACGGCTTCAGCCTGACTGAGGTCCATCTTGCCGTTCATGAAGGCCCGCATGGTGTATTCGCCGGGTTCGGCCTGACGTGCACCGCTCAGGATGAGCGATTCCAGCAGCCGCCCGACGATGTATGGGCTGCCGTGGCAGCTGATTTCTGTGCTGTCCTCGCCCGTATAGGAATGCGGGGAGCGGAAGACGGAAACGAGGACTTCGTCGAGTTCCTTGCCGTCGGCATCTATGACGTTGCCGAAGTGTATAGAGTACCCCTTAGCCTTCTTCAGGTTTCCCGAGAAGATGCAGTCAGTGATGCCTACGGCCTCCGGTCCGCTGACGCGAACAACGGCAATGGCTCCTCCGGGAGGAGTGGCAAGTGCGCAAATGGTGTCTTGTTCCATGACTGCAAAGGTATGAAAAATCATCGAAGAATGGGCGTTGAACATGGATTTTTTATGCCAATCGATGAAAATACGTCCGCAGCCATCGTTTTATTGCTGGAATAAGATTCAGAGACGCTTGTGAGCGACGCATCCACGAGACGTTGAATGTTTGTTTACTAAAGTTTTAATTTTTGTCTATAGCATCGTTACTCTGCCCCGACATCCTCCAGAGAGAGTCAGATGGCAGCTGCCAAAGTCGGCAGGTCGCGATTCATCCAGCCAATCACTATGAGTATCCCGGCATGAATCTCTTCGACCTGTGTCAAACAACAGGTGGACTCGTGTCTGCTTGTTTATGATAGTGTATCACATGAGAAACTTTTTGTTTCCACAGGGGAAACAAATTGTTTCGCGTGGGAAACAATACGTCGAGACGTGTCGTGCGGGGTGAAGGGTCAGAGCTTTGCCAAGGCTTCTTTCAGGGCTTCGAGGTCGCGGTCTGTTGTGGCCCAGCTGGTGACGAAGCGGCAGAGGGTGCGATTGTCGTCGAGGTTTTTTTCGCTTTGCTCAGGCTCAGGCGTAGCCCAGGTCTCGAAGAGGATGCCTGGCAGAAGGGCTTGCATCTGCTCGTTTGTGAGCTCGACGAACTGCTGGTTAGTGCTGGAGTCGCGAAGGGGTATGCCTGCTTCCGAGAAGAGCTTTCGCAGCTTCATTGCCATGTCGATGGCGTGTCGGGCGATGTTGAAGTAAAGGTTGTCGGTGAAGAGTGCATCGAACTGAACGCCAGCGAGTCGGCTCTTGGCGAGCAATGCGCCATGACGCTTCACGATGTTCATGAAGTGACGGGGTGCACCGGCCCGTGGGAAGACGACTGCTTCGCCGCAAAGTGCGCCGACCTTTGTGCCTCCGATGTAGAAGACGTCGCAGTGACGGGCGAGCCAGGGGAGGTCGAAGTCGCACTCGGCGGATGCCAGTCCGTAGCCAAGACGTGCGCCGTCGATGAAGAGGCGGAGCTCGTAGCGCTGGCATACATTATATATATATGCTATCTCTTCGGAGGTATAGACTGTGCCGAGTTCTGTAGGGAAGGTGATATAGACCAGTCCGGGTATGACCATGTGTTCGAGCGTAGGGTCGGCGTGGAAAGCTTGGAGCCAGGCTTCGAGCTCCTTGCCGTCGAGCTTGCCGCAGTGAGAGGGTAGGGGAATGACTTTGTGTCCGAAGGCTTCGACGGCTCCCGATTCGTGGACGTTGATGTGGCCTGTCTGGGTGGCTATCACGCCTTCGTAGGACTGGAGCATGCCGTCGATGACGGTTGTGTTAGCTTGTGTGCCGCCTACGAGGAAGAAGATGTCGGCCTCGGGGCACTGGCAGGCGGTCCTGATTTTCTGTCGTGCCTGTTCGCTCCATTCGTCGAAGCCGTAGGACTGGCTTTGCTTGTCGTTAGTTGCGAGCAGGTGCTGCAGAACGAGTGGGTGCGCTCCGTTGTTGTAATCGCTTTCGAAAGAAGTCTTCATCGCTATTTCTTTTTGCACCAAGTGTTGGCTATTATGATGAATATCCCAGCGAGGAATACCAATACAGCAATCATTACATATTGCAGCATCTGCGAGGCGAAAGGCAGAAAAGCGACAAAAATGCTGGAAAGCAGAAGCATAGTGACGGTCGCAAGTCTCAGTCGCTTGATGTTTACCTTCTCTTTCTCTTCCTTGCTTGCAGTGTTGTACCCTGCAATGAGGTTATCGCCCTTTCCAAAGGCAATGATTATGCCCATTATTAGAGGAATAAGGGCAAAGATTATTGATATTGTTATTTCTGCCATTACCTTAATTAGATTCTGTCGAGTACGAGTTGGATGAGGTGGTCGATTGAGCCTTTGTAGTCGGTGTTCATCTCCTTGGCATAGCGGTTGGCGATGACCATGCAGCAGGTCATTGCCCTATGGCCGAGCAGTGCTGAAAGGCCGGCGAGGGCCGACGACTCCATCTCGAAGTTGCATATCTTGAGCTCGCCTTCGCTTGTCTGATAGCGGAAGGACTGGACTTTCTCGTTCTGCCTGGGGTCCTGTATGCCGATGCGAATCAGTCGGCCTTGGGGTCCGTAGAAGCCGCCGCAGGCAATGGTGATGCCGCGGAGCATTTCACGGCCTGCCACTTGCTCGATGAGTGAGGGGTCGGCGGTTGCCACATAGGGCGCTCCCTTCTGGGGGCACCAGTCCATGTGGCGGACGAAGGCCCGTTCCATGTCGAGGTCGCAGACGTCGTCGCGTCCGGCATAGTAGTTGAGCAGTCCGTCGAAGCCGATGCTCTTGACACTGGCAATATACGTGCCGATTGGCGCTTCGGGTTGCAGGCTGCCGCAGGTGCCGATGCGGACTACGGTGAGTGTGCGGTGTTCGGGTTTTTCTGTGCGTGTCTTGAAGTCGATGTTGGCCAGCGCATCGAGCTCGTTCATGGTGATGTCGATGTTGTCGCAGCCGATGCCCGTGGAGATGACTGTGATTCGTTTTCCCTGGTACAATCCGGTGATGGTGTGGAATTCGCGGTTCTGAATCTCGCATTCCTGCTGTTCGAAGTGGCTGGCTACGATATCCACACGGCCCGGGTCCCCTACGAGGATTACTTTATCTGCAAGTTGTTCCGGTTTTACATGTAGGTGGAAGATGCTTCCGTCTTCGTTGATGATAAGTTCGGATGATTCGAATTGGTTCATTGTTTTCATGGGTTAAGTTCCAGTCTCCTTATTTCCTTTTCGAGGGTAAGCTTTTCGGCTCCGAGACGCTCGAAGGCCGTTTCCGTGAGCCGTATCTGTGCAGCTATCTGGGAGCGCTGAGCCTTGTTCATTGCTGCATACTTGGTGCGGAGGGACTTCAGCTCTCCCTGCTTTGTGGTGTACTCGTTCTGCGTTTCCAGCCATATGGCTGCTTTCTTCTTTGCTTGCGGATTCTTGAAGTTCGACAATGTGTAGTATGTCTTGCTGTCATTGACGACGAATGTGAAGTCGCGGTGTTCCACTGAGTTTGTGGCCCTCAGTCCGGCGCCCCTGGCTTCTGCAAGACGTTGCTTCGCAGCATCAACGGCAGCCATGTCCTTCCACGTGTCCTTGATAGAGGCGATGCGGGCAAGCGAGGCAAGTTTTTCCTTGCCGATGTCGTTCTCGTTGTAAATCTGGCGTGTCTCGGTGGGGATGAATGTGTAGAGGCAGACGGTGTCGGCAGGCTGCCATCTGTCCGTCACGAACCAGCCGAGTTGTTGGAATTCGTCGATGACCATGAGGTAGTCGTTGGCCGGTGAGTTGAAGGGCATTCCGATGTTTTCGGGTGCCAGGAACTGCTGGCTGTCGGCATCGAAGCGAGTCATGAAGATGTCGTAACCGCCAAGACTTTCCTCGTTTTGGGCAGCAAAGTAGAGGGTGATGCCGTCCGTGAGCATGAAGGGGAAGTTGAGGTTGTCTCCTTCTTCCTCTCCGAATCCGGTCAGCTGCTTCTCCATAGACCATTCGCCCCCGATGTAGGACTTCTCCTTCAGGCGCAAGCGACCGTTGTCCTTGACGGGCTCGGCATAGACGATGCGGTTGCCCAGCTCGTTGAGGAAGAGTGTGCCTTCATTGTCTTTTCCCGTCTTGAAGAAGTCTTTGCAGCTCATGATTGAGCCGCATTCCCGCGAGAGTTTTATTTGCTGCAGGACTTGCTTCTTGGGGAGTATCAGGCTGTCGATGATTGTCACCTGCTCTGTGGCTCGCAGGCTGATTTGCGACTTACGTGCCGTCTCCAGCATCTCTTCTTCCTGAATGGTCGGTTGCTTCTTTTTCGTCAGCTTGGCAATCTGCTGTACCAGTATCTCTTCGGCAAGTGCGAAGTCGTATGCAGCCATTGCCTCCTGGGGCGTGACGGATGGTACGGGTTCCTTTGCCCTGTTGCTCCTGCGCTGTGCAGAGGCGGTAAGGGAGAGGAACAGGACGGCTAATAGGAGAATCGGTTTCTTCATGTTATCTCTATTTGAATGTGAAATAAACGGCGAGGACAAGGCAGATGAGTGCCGCGAGGTGGTTCCAATGCAGTTGTTGTCCCTGAAAGAAGATGTTGGCGATGATGCAGAAGACGACCAGTGAGATGACTTCCTGGATGACTTTCAGCTGCATCAGTGTGAACGGTCCGCCGTTCTCGACGAATCCAATCCGGTTGGCCGGCACCGAGAAGCAATACTCGATGCCGGCTATCATCCATGAGAAGCCAATCACGGCAATCAGAGGCCAGTTGGACGAGATGCCGGCCTGATTCAGCTTCAGATGTCCGTACCAGGCAAGTGTCATGAAGACATTGCTGCATACCAACAACAGTATGGTATAGAGTCCGCTCACGGCAAATCAGTCTTTAGAGAGATACTCGTGCATGGCTGCTGCAGCGCGGCGACCGTCGCCCATTGCAAGGATGACGGTTGCACCGCCGCGCACGATGTCGCCGCCGGCAAAGATGGTCGGGATGTTGGTCTGCATGCCTTCGTTGACGACGATGGTGTTCTTGCGTCCGAGCTCCAGTCCCTGTATCGACGTGGGCACGATGGGGTTGGGGCTGACGCCTACAGCCACGATTGCCTGGTCGATGGCTATGGTCTCCGTGGCACCGGGAATGGGTACCGGCGAGCGGCGTCCGCTGGCATCCGGTTCGCCGAGTTCCATCTTCTGGAGCACTACTTCGCAGACGTTGCCCTTCTCATCGGCATGATACTCGATGGGGTTGTGCAGGGTCAGGAATTCGATGCCTTCCTCCTTGGCATGCTTCACCTCTTCCAGTCGGGCTGGCATCTCTTCTTCGCTGCGACGGTATGCGATGAACACGCGCTCGGCACCGAGTCGCTTGGCTGTACGGCAGCTGTCCATAGCGGTGTTGCCGCCGCCTACTACCATCACGTTCTTTGCCTTCTTGATGGGCGTTGCATAGGCTGGGTTGCTGGCATTCATGAGGTTGATGCGGGTCAAGTATTCATTGGAGGACATGATGCCGTTGCTGTTCTCGCCTGGAATGTTCATGAAGTTGGGCAGACCGGCGCCGCTCCCGACGAAGATGCCTTTGTAGCCTTCCTTCTCGAGGTCGGCCACCGTGATGGTCTTGCCTACGATGCAGTCCTTGACGAACCGCACGCCGATCTTCTCCAGGTTGTGTATCTCGACATCGACAATTGCGTTGGGCAGTCGGAACTCGGGTATGCCGTACTTCAGCACGCCGCCAATCTCGTGCAGAGCCTCGAAGACGGTCACGTCGTAGCCCGCTTTTGCCATGTCGCCGGCAAAGCTCAGTCCGGAAGGACCGGAGCCGATGACGGCAATTTTCTTGCCGTTCTTCTCTGCCACTTCGGGCAGTGACATTTGTCCGCTCTCGCGCTCGTAGTCGGCGGCGAAGCGCTCCAGGTTGCCGATGGCGACGGGCTTGGAGTTCATCTTCAGGTGGATGCACTGTGCCTCGCACTGCTTCTCCTGAGGGCAGACGCGTCCGCAGACGGCAGGCAGGGCCGAGGTCATCTTCAGCACTCGGGCTGCATTGAGGAACTCGCCGCGCTCGATGTTCTTGATGAACGACGGGATGTTGATGCCTACGGGACAGCCCTGCATGCAACTCGGGTTGGCACAGTCGAGGCAACGCTTTGCTTCCGTGAGGGCCTGTTCCTTGGTCAGGCCCTGGTTGACCTCTTCGGTGCGGGTTGTGGCACGATAGACGGGGTCGAGTTCGGGCATCTTCTGGCGCTCAATCTGGGTGCGCTCCTTTGCCCTCATCGATTTGCGCAGTTCCTCGCGCCAGGGAGCGTTGCGGTCGGTCAAAGATGCAAGAGAAACCTCTTGGGGGGCAGGGGACGAGGTGATGGGGGCTGAAGAGTCGCCTGGGCAGGATGATGTGTTCTCTTGCTCCTTGCCCCTTGCTCCTTGCCCCTCTAATGCTGTCTGATAGGCAGCTATGGCTTCCAGTTCCTCGGCCTTGAACGCACCGGCTCGCTGCATCATCTCGTTGAAGTCAACCTGGTGTCCGTCGAATTCGGGACCATCGACGCAGACGAACTTCGTCTTGCCGCCTACGCTGACACGGCAGGCTCCGCACATGCCTGTGCCATCCACCATGATGGTGTTGAGGCTGACGTCGGTCGGTATGTCGTACTTCTTGGTGAGCAGACAGCAGAACTTCATCATGATGGCGGGGCCGATGGCAAAGCACTTATCGACCTTCTCGCGCTGGATGACTTGTTCCATGCCGACTGTCACCACGCCCTTGTTGCCGTAAGAACCGTCGTCGGTCATGATGATGACCTCGTCGCTCGAGGCACGCACTTCGTCCTCCAGGATGATGAGGTCCTTGCTGCGACCTGCTATGACGCTGATGACGCGGTTGCCCGCAGCCTTCAGAGCCTGTATGATGGGCAGCATGGGGGCTGTGCCGACTCCGCCGCCGGCACACAGCACGGTGCCGTAGTTCTCGATGTGGGTGGCGCGTCCGAGTGGGCCTACCACGTCGGCAATGTAGTCTCCTTCATTCAGGGCACAGAGCTGGGTGGTGCTTGCACCAACCGTCTGGATGACGAGGGTGATGGTTCCCTTCTCCTTGTCGCTTCCGGCAATGGTGAGGGGCACTCGCTCGCCTTTCTCGTCAACGCGCACGATGACGAAATGTCCGGCCTTGCGAGCCTTTGCAATCAGAGGGGCTTCAACGTCCAGACGGAAAACCTTCTCGCTGAACTGAACTTTTTTGATGATTTTATTCATATCCGTTGTTTGTTATCCTGTTCTAAGCAGTTTATAATTCGCGGGCAAAGTTACAAAAAAAATGCGAGACTCGTAGTCCCCTTTCCGATATTTATTCTCTTTTGGTAGCAGAATGTATGCGCTTAGGTCAGGTTTTTGCCCAAATACTTGTCTGTTCAGATAATTCTTGCTAATTTTGCTTGCGAGAACAAACAAACGAAATCGGCCTGACAGCTCCCAACGAACATTAAGCGGGAGCGGCTGTTAAACGAATTTACACGGGAAGATGACGCAAGATGAACTCTGGAACGCTAAGTGGTGCGAGGTGAAAGCCTTCATGGAGGCCAATCGCCGAAATCCGTCGAAGTACGATGATACCGAGCGCGGACTGTATCTGAACTGGATAAAACACAACAAGAGACGGTATAGCTCGGGGGAGCTGAAAGAGGACAGAAGGGCAAGGTTCGAGGAACTGCTTGCCCTGAGCGAGCGATACCGGCGAAAGAACCAGTGGGAATGACGGGCGATTCAGCGGCCCGGGGAGCACGGCATGTCACGACGTCTTCATTGCTTCATCGCGAACAAGCAATTGCTTCATCGCGATGAAGCAATCACTCCATCGCGATGAAGCAATCAACACGACGCGTCGGGTCTGCCACGGACATTGTTTGCCATTTTCTCGTTTTCCGTGATGTTTTTGGAGAATAGACTTGTCTGTTCGCATAAAACTTCCTATCTTTGCTGACGATTTACTTGCATTTCATAACAACCTTCACGGGAAGCCGGAGGGCAAATGATAAAAAAAGAAGAACTATGAAAAACAAACGTATCCTTGCAGCTTTGCTCATGATGGCAGCAGGCCTGCAAATGCTTTGGGCTCAGACGATGACCGTGCGATTGAACAACAATGCATCGCAAGTGTACAAATTGGCTGACGTGGCAGAAATCACCTTCTCGGAGGAAAGCATCCCTCAGACTGACTTCCAGGGTGCCAGACGTGTGTTCGGCAACAATTTGGCCAAAAGTTTTGGCGAGGAAGGAGACAAAATCTACAGCCTGACCTATGACGAGAATGGATTTGTCACAAAGGTTTCCGTTGCCGACCATTACACACCCGACAGAAAGACGGAAGTCCTGCTTACCTATGGGAACACGGTTACAGCCGAGACACGGGTGAACGGCATCTCCCGCAGTCGTCAGACAATCAACCTGAGCAAGGAGGGCTTTTTCGGCAACATAGAGATTGTGGATGACAAAGGCCACACAGACCGCTTCGAAGCGACATACAGCTCCGACGGGCACATCGCCACGTGCCGATGGTCGGATGATGACGGCGACTTTGAACTCCACGAGTTCACCTGGCAAGACGGCGACATAGTGCGCATCCGCCGTACAGACGATAGCGGGAAGACCAAAATCACCGACATCTTCTATACCTCCGACGCCCAGCCCACGCCGCTTGAGAACAAGGGATGCGTGATGGAGTTGGACAATATCTTCGACGTGGATGTTGACGACCTCGGCGATATGCTGCATTATGGCGGTTTTTTAGGCTTTGCCACCAAGCATCTGCCCATCAGCGTGAAAAGCGGTTCAGATATCCTCGTGTGCACCTGGACACTGAACGCCGACGGCCTGCCGACCCGTATGGCACGCACTGAGAACGGCTACACCCAGTACCCCCTTGTGTGGGAGTGGTAAGAAATCCAAATTTATGGCAGAAAAAAAGTAGGAGCGGCGGCTCCTACTTCTTGTCTGTAGTTTGATGTAATTCTACTTTCTTCAGTCAATCATGTCGCAACCCATGTAGGGGACAAGCACCTTGGGGACGCGGATGCCTTCCGGCGTCTGGTTGTTCTCCAGGATGGAAGCCACGATGCGGGGCAGGGCAAGGGCCGAACCGTTGAGGGTGTGGCAGAGCTCCGTCTTGCCGGTGGCGGTGCGGCGGACGCGACACTTCAGGCGGTTGGCCTGATAGGTGTCGAAGTTCGAGACAGAGCTGACCTCGAGCCAACGCTTCTGTGCCTCGCTATAGACTTCGAAGTCGTAGCAGATGGCACTGGTGAAGCTCTGGTCGCCACCGCAGAGACGCAGGATGCGATAGGGCAGCTCGAGCTTCTGCAACAGGCCCTCCACGTGCTGGAGCATCTCCTTGTGGCTCTCGGCGCTGTGCTCCGGCGTGTCGATGCGCACGATTTCTATCTTGCTGAACTCATGGAGGCGGTTCAGTCCGCGCACGTCCTTGCCGTAGCTGCCAGCCTCGCGGCGGAAGCACTGCGTGTAGGCACAGTTCTTGATGGGCAGGTCCTTCTCGTCGAGAATCACGTCGCGGTAGATGTTGGTCACGGGCACTTCAGCCGTCGGGATGAGATAGAGGTCATCCACCTCAGCGTGGTACATCTGGCCTTCCTTGTCGGGCAGCTGTCCCGTGCCGTAGCCCGAAGCGGCATTCACCACCGTAGGCGGCATGATTTCGGTGTAGCCGGATTGACGTGCCTCGTCGAGGAAGAAGTTGATGAGAGCGCGTTGCAGCCTTGCTCCCATTCCGATATAGACAGGGAAGCCGGCTCCGGTAATTTTAACGCCCAGGTCGAAGTCGATAAGGTTATACTTCTTGGCAAGTTCCCAATGGGGAAGAGCCTCCCCCGGCGCCTCCAAAGGAGGGGTGATAGGTTGCCAAACTTTGTTGAATTCTGCTACGGTAAGGAACTTCTCCCCTCCTTCGGCGGGGGCGGGGGCGGCCTTCACTACAAGATTGTCCTCAGCCCCTGTGCCTTCGGGCACCTCGTCGTAGGGAATGTTGGGAATCTGGCAAAGCAGACGCGTCATCTCCTGTTCAGCGTTCTCCTTCTTTTCCTCCAGCTGTTTGCTGGTTTCCTTCAGGACGGCCACCTTAGCCTTGACAGCTTCTGCCTCTTCGCGCTTGCCCTGCTTCATGAGCATGCCAATCTCGGCAGCCAGCTTCTTGGCAGCTGAGAGGTTCTGGTCGAGTTCTGTTTGTGCTTCGCGACGTGTCTTGTCAACGGCTATGACTTCGTCTATTGCCTGACGTGCACCTTCGAAGTGCTTCTTCTCCAGTCCGGCGATGACTCGCTCAGTCTGTTCTGTAATGAGTTTTAGTGTAAGCATATATTTGATTTAAGATTTGACGTTTTTCTGTTAAAAGGGTAGCCACACGAAAGCGGCTGCATCCCAAAGGGCGTGGCTCACGATGATGGCCTTCAGATGGTTCGGCATGAGCCAGTAGAGTCCTCCCCAAAAGATGCCGCAAACCATTGCTGCCATGATGAGCATGAAGTTGGCCGAGGGCAGATGGACAGCTGTGTAGCATGCCGTGGTCAGCACGAAGGCTGCCAGGGGCGAGCGTCTGCCTGCGAGCGTCCGCTGCACATAGCCTCGCCAGAATATCTCCTCCGCAGGTCCGATGACGAAGAGCAGAAGGAGGGCAATCAGGGTAGGGGAGGTTTCGCCCTTTATATTATATATAAGGTTCACCTGTGCGCGTGAGAAGGAGAAAATGAGTTGCGACACCTTGTCACCGACGTAGAAAACTCCCCATAGCAGGGTTGCGAGGACCAGACCCAAGGCAAGGGACTTGAGCAGTGACGTGCCGCTGCCTGTTCCCATGCTGGCCTTGCCGCCAAACCAAAGGGCAAGGGAGGTGAGCACTACGGCAGAAGCTGTCATGCAGGCCCAGAAGTTCACCAGCGGTGCTGTCCAAGGCGAGAACATGACGAACCAGAGCATGGCCGCTGTCACCAGCGATGGGTAGAGGCTTCTCGTCAGACTTATGTGAACATCGTGGCGCATAGCAGTCCGGTTATGAGTGTAAGGCTGAAAAAGAGTTGCAGCTTGGCTGTCGCTTCATCCAAGCTTGCAATGGCGGGGAGGCCCACCTCGTAATAGGCAAGGGCGCTGCGTATGTTCTTCATGGCAACGGGTAGGGTGATGAGAGCCATGAGTGTCCAAGGGGAGACGATGTGCAACGCTGCCAGCAGTGCCAGCCAAAGGTAGGGGAGAAGCAGTTCGACGACATACAGGCCGATGGCAAAGCGGCGGCCTGTCAGCATGGCAAAGGTGTGTATGCTGGCTCGCTTGTCGGTCTCGATGTCGCGTGTGTTGTTGATGTGAAGGATTGCTACCGTGATGCTTCCGACGGGAATGGCAAGCCAAAGCACCTCGGGGACGATGTGGCCCGAGCAGATGAATGTCGTGCCAAGCATAGGCAGCAGGGCATAGCAGGCCATGATGACGAGGTCGCCCAGTGCGGCATACTTCAATGGCGGATAGAGCAGGGAGAGGGCGATGCCGGCCAGCCCGAACCAGAGCAGGGTGATGCCGGTGAGCCAGACCATGAGCAGCCCAAGGGCTATTGCTGCTGCCTGCAATGTGAGGGAAAGGGCATGAATCTCTTTCGGCGTGAACTGCGCGTCGGTCAGGATGTGCACGCCGTAGGTGTCCTTGGCATCCACGCCGCGCCGGTAGTCGTGGTAGTCGCTCCAGACGTTGCCGGCTGCATGGACCAGGACGATGTTCACCAGTGCCATGATGCCCAGCCACCACGTCACCTCGAAGCCGGCGCTCCAGAGGTATGTCATTGCCACGAGTACCGGCATTGTCGATGCGGGGAAGGACCACGGCCTTGTTGCCAGCACCCATTCCTTAAAAGTATGTCCCTTCATGAATAATTCTTAATAGTCAATTCATAATTTATAATTCGTAATTCATAATTATTTCCTTCGCGATGGGCGTGGACTTGTTATGAACGCATTATCATAAAAGCATAGTCCCCTCAATGCGTGAAGCATGAGGGGACCTTAATTTGAGTTGTGATTGTCTGTTACTGATGAGCGTGGATGCCCTTATGCCTCAGCTGCGGGTACGACACTTACAGTGCTGCGGTCAAGGCGACCTTTCTTGAACTGTACTGTGCCGTCAACGAGGGCATAGAGTGTGTTGTCCTTACCCATAGCTACGTTAGTGCCGGGGTAGTGACGTGTGCCGCGCTGACGTACGATGATGTTGCCTGCAATGCACTTCTCGCCACCGAAAATTTTAACACCTAATCTTTGAGCAGCCGATTCGCGACCGTTCTTAGAACTACCTACACCTTTTTTATGTGCCATGTTGTTAAGTCTTTTAGAGTGTTAAACATTAAGCGTTGATTCCCTTGATGGTCAGTTCTGTGAACTGCTGGCGATGTCCGTTGAGCTTGCGATAGCCCTTGCGACGCTTCTTGTGGAAGACGAGGACCTTGTCGCCCTTCACCAGGGGTGAAACAACTTCAGCCGTAACCTTTGCTCCTTCGACGGTGGGGGTGCCCACTGTGATGGTGCCGTTATCGACCAACAATACATTCTCAAATTCAACAGTCTGGCCGGCTTCTGCGTCGGCAATGTGGTGCACGAAGAGCTTCTTGCCTTCCTCCACTCGGAACTGCTGACCGTTAATCTCTACGATTGCGTACATTTGTTTATTTAAGTTTTTATAACGGGTTTCCACCGCGGGGCGGGGCCATCTCGTGGCTCACTTCTTCAGGCCTCTGCGGCATAAATCGGCTGCAAAGGTACGACTTTTAATTCAAACTGCAAAATAATTCAGCTGCAAAATGATTCTTTTTCCTTAAAATGTGGTTCTTGTTGCTATTCTACGTAGCTTTCGAGGAGCTTGGCGTTCTCGTCGGGGACGATTGTGACCTCTTTCATGGCGGCGGGCACGACGATGGATTCTCCCTGTCGCAGGAAGATGCCTTGTCCGTTGGGGCTGAGGAAGCAGCTTTGTCCGCTGAGGCACATATAGACGCGGAAGCTGTCGATGCCCGTGTAGTCGCGCTTGAAGGCTCGTGTGAGCTTCAGTTCGTTGGTGGTGAAGAAGGGGCATTCGACGAGGGGGACGATGGTGTCGCGGCTCTCGGTATAGACGACTTTGGGGTCGGTGGTGATGTCCTGGAAGTTGATGGCTTCGAGGGCGAGGTCGGTGTGGAGTTCGCGGAGGTTGCCGTCGCGGTCGCGGCGCATGTAGTCGTAGATGCGGTAGGTGACGTCGCTGGTCTGCTGTATTTCGGCGATGACCATGCCTGCTCCGATGCCGTGGACGCGCCCTGCGGGGATGTAGAAGCAGTCTCCTTCGTTGACGTTGACTTTGTTGAGGTCATCTTCGATGCTGCCGTCGGCCACTTTTTGTGCGTAGTCGGCTACTTCGAGCTTCTGGCGGAAGCCTGCTATGAGCTGGCTGCCGCGGTCGGCATCGACGACGTACCACATTTCGTTCTTACCCATCTTGCCGTGGCGTTTGGCGCTGAGTGCGTCGTCGGGGTGTACTTGGATGGAGAGGTCCTGGCGTGCGTCGATGAACTTGATGAGCAGGGGGAAGTCTGTGCCGAACTTCTCGGTGTTCTTCATGCCCAGGAATTCGGCTCCGTAGCGTGCGACGATTTCGGGAAGTGTCAGCCCCTTGTCTGCTCCGTTGAGTGCGACGGACTCTGAGCCTTTGACTGCCGAGACTACCCATGTCTCGGAGCCCCACAGCGTGGGCTTGAAGATTGGATTAAATTTCAGTATTTCCATGACGTTGTTTTTCGTTCTTATTTTATTTGTTTCATTCTGAACACGATGCGGGCCAGCCGGAGTTCTTCTTCCTTGTAGGTGTCGCCGTACTCTTCGAGGGCTGACTCCATGTCGTCTGACTTTGCGCTGTCGAAGTATTCGAGCAGTTCCTGCATGCATTCGCTTCCGAGCACTTCGTCGGTGAAGTATGTGATGTCGAGGTGGCGCTTTTGTTGTGCCAGCATCTCGAGGTCGTCCAGCACTTCGTCGAGCCCGAGTCCTTCGCTTTCGGCAAAGGCGTCGAGTGCGATGTGGCGGTCAATGGCCGTGATGAGCTTGATTTGTTGCTTGGCGAGGGGCGATACGGTGTGACCGCTCATGAGGCGTTCCTTTTGGGCTTGTTCCAGCAGGGAGTCTATCTCGGGTACGTCGGAGTCGGTTTCGTTGATTTCGTCGTCGGGAATTACGACCGATGTGGGTTTCTTGGTGAACTTCTTTCCGGCAGGTGTGTGGACGAGTGCGTTGTTCTTGGAGCCCATCTGCTTGATGAGTCCGGCTTCGTATGCGGCATCGATGACCGAGGACCAGAAGTCCTCGTCGTGCGTTTCTCCGATGCCGTACATTTCCTTGTCGGAGAGCTCGAGTTCCTCTATCTGTCGGCTCCTGCGCCCCATCATGAAGTCTATGAGCAGCTGTCGCTGCACGGGCTTGTCTATTTCTATGAGTGCTTTTATCAGCTTGACTATCGGTTCTTTAACTTCCATACATTATTATATATGTCTTTTTCTCAGTTCCCCATTCCGGCGTTGTGGCTGCTCTGTCCTTCGGGGCGGGGATTGGCTGGGACTTTTTCTTTTCGCGGTGCAAATATAGAACATTTATCTATTGCAGCAAAGGAAATGCCGATTTTTTTTTGTTGTATTTTCCGAAGAGGCTGTTTCTTTAACTTCTTTTATCTTTTCGCCAAACTTTCCGGGTCGGGTGCTGTTTTCCCGTTCAACGCGTCATAATACTCGACTCGACACGTTGACTCGGTTTGTTTCCCACGTGAAACTTTTTGTTTCCTGCATAGAAACAGTTTGTTTCGCACGGGAAACAACCCGCCGTGACGCGTTGCCTGATGCCGAAGTGCTGGGATGTCGAAGTTATGTGGCATGAAAAAGGGGCAGACCATGTGGCCTGCCCCCTTTGTGTGGGTATGCGTGAGGGAGGGTCATTCCCCTCAGTCCTGCATCATGTTGGGCACGATGAGGCGGTAGCCTCGACCGTGTACGTTGTTGATTTCGATTTCGGGGTCTCCCTTGAGGAGCTTGCGCAGCTTGGTGATATAGACATCCATGCTGCGGGCGTTGAAGTAGTTGTCGTCCATCCAGATGGTCTTGAGTGCCAGGTCGCGCTCGAGCACGTCGTTGACGTGGACGCAGAGGAGTGTGAGCAGTTCGCTTTCCTTCGTGGTGAGCTTGGTCTGCTCTTCGCCGAGGATGAGCACCTGTCGCTGTGTGTCGAAGATGAACTTGCCGAGCTGGAAGCGGGTGACATTCTTCTGTTCCTTCGACTTGACGCGGCGCAGGATGGCTTCCATGCGATAGACGAGTTCGTCCATTGAGAAGGGCTTGGTCAGATAGTCGTCGGCACCGAGCTTGAAGCCTTCGAGGATGTCTTCCTTCAGGTTCTTGGCGGTGAGGAAGATGATGGGTACTTCGCTGTTGACGAGCCGTATTTCCTTGGCCAGTGCGAATCCGTCCATCTTCGGCATCATGACGTCGAGCAGGCACATGTCGAATTTTCTCTTCATGAATGCGCGGTAGCCGGCTTCTCCGTCGAGGAAGAGTTCGGCTTCGTAGCCTTTAGCTTCGAGGTATTCGCGTACGAGCATGCCGAGGCTCTCTTCGTCCTCGCAAAGCAGAATGTGCAGTTTCTGTTCCATAGTTCTGATTGTTTAGGTGTTTATACTGAGAGTGGAATTGTTATGGTGAATTTTGTTCCCTTGCCGATTTCGCTTGTCACCTTGATGGTGCCGTGGTGGAGTTCGACCATTTTTTGCACGTAGGCCAGTCCGAGTCCGAAGCCTTTGACGTTGTGGCGGTCGCCGGTGTGGACGCGGTAGAACTTGTCGAAGATGCGCTTGAGGCTGTCCTTGGCTATGCCGATGCCGTTGTCGGCAATGCTGATGCAGAAGTGTGTGTCGCCCTGGTTGTAGGTGTGGACCCGTATGGCGAGCGGTTCTTCTTCGCGGCGGTACTTGAAGGCATTGTCCAGGAGATTGAAGATGATGTTGGTGAAGTGCATTTCGTCGGCATTGATGAAGGGGTTGTAGGCTTCTACCTTCATGTCGAGGGTGCCGCCGCTCTGCGAGACTTTCAGCGAGAAGGTATCCACGACGTTGCCGATGATTTCGTTGGCGTCGAGCTCCTGCATCTTGAGGGCGATGTTGTTGTTCTCGAAGAGGCTCATCTGCAGCACCTTCTCCACCTGGTAGCGGAGCCGGCGCGTCTCGCTGGTGATGACATTGCCCAGCCGCTCGTAGGTTTCGGCGTTCTTGTTGACGGACTTGTCGGCCAGCATCTGCGAGGCGATGGAGATGGTGGAGATGGGAGTCTTGAACTCGTGCGTCATGTTGTGGATGAAGTCGTTCTTCATTTCGCTGATGCGCTTCTGCCGGACGACGAGGTAGATGGTGATGAGCGAGGTGATGAGCATGATGACTGTGAAGCCCATAGCCGGTGCAACGTATCGGGCCACGCCGCGTATGTACTTCTGCTGGTCGGGGAAATGGATGACGACGGTGCCCATCTGTCCCGTCGGGTCGCTGCGGAAGAGCATCTGCTGGTAGCACTGCTCGGCTCCCACGTCGCTATAGTCCTCGCACCGATAGACTTCGCGTCCGTCGCTGGTATAGACGATGAAGTGGAAGGGCAGTGTGATGCCGTTGGCCTGCAGTGCGTTGCGCAGGCATCCGTCGAGGACTGCGGGGTTAAGCCGCTCCTGCAGGCGCTGCTCGCTGGCCGTGTACATGACAGCGTAGATGACTTCGTCGAGCACTTCCTGCTCGTAGATGAATGCTTCGCGCACGTGTTTCTGCAGGTTGGCGATGGTCTGGGCCACGCGATTGTAGCGGTTTATGTTGAGCGAGCCGAGGGCCATGTTATTCTTGCCGGGGAAGATGGTGTCGAGCGACGGCATATAGTCGGCGATGCGCAGGCTGTCGGGGTGTACGGCATCCCACTTCTTCGAGTCGTGCTGTGCGAGCACCGTCTGCAGGTAGCGGAAGGTCTCGGCCTTCTCCAGGTCGCGCGATGCCTGGTCGATGCTGCGCAGTACGTTCTCGTCGAACTGTTCCTGTCGCATCCTGACCATTGCCCCTGCATAGCTCCCCTGCAGGTAGAGCAAAGCAATGAAGGCGATGCATACGATAAGGCAGATAAGCCAGATATAACTCCTTTTCATACCGCAAAGATACAGTTTTTATGTTAACAACAAAAGAAAAACGCCAGCACTTTCGTACTGACGTTTAACTTATTTAATAATTAGGGCGGTTCCTGATTGTCGTTTCGACAACTAAGGGTCTGTTTCGTTATTCTTCCTTCAGCGTTGCCTGGTAGTCGGCTACGAGCTTCTGCTGTACGTCGGCAGGAACGAGTTCGTAGCTCGAGAACTTGGTGTTGAAGCTGGCCCGTCCACCGGTGAGGCTGCTCAGTGCTGTGCTGTAGCTGGCCATCTCCTTGAGCGGAGCCTTGGCTGTCAGCTTCTCGTAACCGTTCTCGCTGCTCATGCCCATGATCATGGCACGTCGGCCCTGCAGGTCGCTCATGACGTCACCCATCTTGTCGCTGGGAACGAGCACCTCCACGTCGTAGATAGGTTCAAGAATCTTCGGACCTGCCTCCTTGAAGGCTTGGGCGAATGCCTGACGGCCTGCCAGCATGAAGGAGAGTTCGTTGGAATCGACGGGGTGCATCTTGCCGTCATAGACGATGACGCGTACGTCGCGGGCATAGCATCCGGTCAGGGGACCCTGTTCCATGCGCTGCATGACACCCTTGAGGATGGCCGGCATGAAGCGTGCGTCGATGGCACCGCCCACTACGCTGTTGATGAAGACGAGCTTGCCGCCCCATTCCAGGTCGATGACCTCTTCGCTCTTGGCATTGATGCGGTACTCCTGGTTGCCGAAGCGATAAACATCGGGAGCCGGCATGCCTTCCGTGTATGGCTCGACGATGAGGTGTACCTCGCCGAACTGACCTGCGCCGCCTGACTGCTTCTTGTGGCGATAGTCGGCACGTGCAGCCTTCGTGATAGTCTCGCGATAGGGTATCTTGGGCTCGTCGAAGACGATTTGTATCTTCTCGTTGTTCTCCATGCGCCACTTGAGGGTGCGCAGGTGGAACTCGCCCTGTCCGTGCACGAGAATCTGACGAAGCTCCTTGCTCTGCTCAATCTGCCACGTCGGGTCTTCCTCGCGCATCTTCTGGAGGGCGTTCATCATCTTCTCGGTCTCGCTCTCGTTGACGGCACGGATGGCACGTGAGTACTTGGAATTGGGGTACTTGATGAAGTTGAAGGTGTTCTCGCAGTCCTTACCGTTGAGGGTGTTGCCCGTCTTGACGTCCTTGAGCTTCACGCTGCATCCGATGTCGCCGGCTGAGAGCTCTTCCACCTTGATGCGGTTGGCACCTGCACAGACAAATATCTGGGCGATGCGCTCCTTGCTGCCGCGGTTGGCATTGGTCAGGTCCATGCCTTCCTGCACCTTGCCGCTCATCACCTTGAAGTACTGCACTTCGCCGATATGCGGTTCCATAGCTGTCTTGAAGAAGAAGAGGCTTGTGGGGGCCGATGAGTCGGGAGCTACCTCCTGGCCGTTGGCGTTGGTCACGACGGGCATCTCGTCCACGAAAGGCACTACGTTTGTGACAAACTCCATGAAGCGGCGCACGCCCATGTCCTTCACTGCATCCACGCAGAAGACGGGGAACATGCCGCGGCTGATGAGTCCCTTGCGGATTCCCTCGCGCATCTCGTCCTCTGTCAGGTCCTCGCTTTCGAAGAACTTCTCCATCAGTGTCTCGTCGTGCTCGGCGGCTGCCTCGATGAGGGCCTTGTGCATCTCCGTTGCCTTCTCCATCTGGTCGGCAGGAATGTCCTCAATCTTGGGCTCGCCTCCGTCGGGTCCCCACGAATACTTCTTCATGAGCAGCACGTCGATGAGGGAGTTGAAGTTCGGGCCTGTCTCTAATGGATACTGGATGGGGACAATCTTCGAGCCGTAGATGCTGTTGAGTTGCTCAAGGAGCTGGTCGAAGTCGCAGTTCTCGTCATCAAGCTGGTTGATAAGGAAGATGACGGGCTTGCCGAGCTTCTCCGTGTAGCGGAAGTGGTTCTGGGTGCCCACTTCTACGCCGGCTGCACCCTTCAGCATGATGACGGCGGTGTCGGTGACATTGAGGGCGGTAATGGCTCCTCCGGCAAAGTCGTCACTGCCCGGGCAGTCGATGAAGTTGATTTTCTTTCCGTTCCATTCCACATGGCAAACCGTGGAGAATACGGAATAGCCGTATTCATGCTCTACGGGGAAATAGTCGCTGACGGTGGTGTGCTGGCTGACTCTGCCGCGACGCTTGATGATACCTGCCTCGTAGAGCATGGCTTCAGTCAAGGTCGTCTTGCCCGCTCCGTCGTTGCCGAGAATGGCAACGTTTTTAATCTCATTTGTCTTGTAAGTCTTCATGAATTCTATTGTTTTTTGTTGTTTAATACATAATTTCGGACGTAAATTTACTATTATTTCCCTTAATGGCAAGGGATGAAAGATATGTTAAACAACATAAAGCCTCATTTCATCAGGTCGCTGATGATGTCGTTGGAGGTAAAGATGCCTTTCGGCGTAAGGCAAAGACGGTCTCCGTCGAGGCGAAGCAGACGACGCTGGAGGTGGGGCGCTGCCTGGGAGAGACAATAGCGGCGGTCGGCATCGGACAGTCCGTCGAGGGGTATGCCGGCAGAAGTCCTGAGGCGCGTCATGATGAATTCGTCGTAGAGCTCGTCGTCGCTGAGCAGTTCAGTTTCGTGGGGCACGTCGCCGCTGGCAGCAATATAAGCCTTGATGTCGGGAAGGTTGGCCCGCCTGGAGCGATGTCCGTCGTAGGAATGGGCTCCGGCTCCAAGTCCCAGGTAAGGCACTCCCTGCCAGTAACCGCTGTTGTGACGCGAATGAAAACCGGGCAGGGCAAAGTTTGATATCTCGTAGTGAACGAAGCCGGCCTGACTTGTTGCAGAGATAAGATACTCGTACATGCGGCAGGACAGCTCTTCGTCTGCCTCACGGACAAGTCCCTTCCTCAGCATCAGGTCGAGACGCGTCCCTTCCTCGTAGCTGAGGGAATATGCGCTGAGGTGGGTAATGCCGAGGCCCAGGGCACACTCCACGTCGTGTTGCCAGTCCGACATCGTCTGTCCGGGCAGCCCGTATATGAGGTCGAGGCTGACATTGCTGATGCCAGCCTCCTGGCAGGATTGTACCGCCTCAGTGATTTGCCTTGCATTATGGCGACGCCCAAGGAAGTTCAAAAGCTGGTCGCTGAACGTCTGTGCTCCCATGCTGACGCGGTTGACCGGAGTATGGGAAAGGTTTTTCAGCCATTCGGGGGAGACGTCGTCGGGATTAGCCTCAATTGTCACTTCAGCTTCAGACGAAAGAGAGAAATGGCGGTTTAAGGCTTCAAAGATGTCTGACAGCACGGACTGTGGCAGCAGGCTTGGCGTACCGCCTCCCAGATACATGGTCTCTACGCGCGTACATTTAATATAATGACGGCGCAGCAACATCTCTTGCTCAAGAGCACGAGCATACTGCTTCATCACATCCTGACCGAAAGTGGTGGAGTAGAAGTCGCAATAGATGCATCGCGACCGACAGAATGGGATGTGAAGGTAAACCACGCTTTCAGTCTCTCATCTTCTGGAAGGTGAGTTCGTAGAAGCAGGGATAGACGTTTGCCGAGGCACTGGCCTGGCCCTCGCTGTGGGGAACGATGAGGCGAACCTGTGCAATGCCCTCATCCTCTTTCTCCTGACGACCTATGCGGATGTAGCTGAAGGGAATGAGCCATCCGCTCGGCACACTGGTGCTGCCGTACTGGAGATACATGGCTCCCCCGCCGTTAATTTCCGTGTCGAAGTTGGCCGTAAAGCTGCCGTAGTTATTCGATATCTTCATGATGTCCGGCTTGGGGTGCCAGACGTTGACATCGTTGCGAAGCTGGATGCTGTCGCCAAGAATGTTGAATTCGATGAAGCGGCAGATGACGCGTGCCGTCTGTCCCCATTCCAGCTTCTCGCCTGTCCCCATTCGCCTGATCTGCATATACACACCGGAGTTGCCGAAGAGGACGTACTCGTTCTTGCTTGTGTCGGTCTTGCAGTCCTGCTCGTAGAACTGCTCTTCCGATATCTCATTTATCTTGCCTACGTTGCAGACAACTTCGCCATTGATGTCGCGCACGACGATGTCACGGTCGAGGAAGGAAGTGATAGCCTTGAGTTCCTTATCTTTCTGATCTGCGTAGGTCTCGCCATTGCTGCATGATTCAATCAGACAGCTCACAAGCAGCAGAATGGGCAGTATGAAAGGTGTTTTTTTCATTATTAAGCCTTGTTTTGCGTGCAAAGTTACGATTTATATTTCAAAACTCAAAACTTAACAACAACCTTCTTGCCGTTTTTGACGTATATGCCTCGACCGAGGTTTGCTTTGTCGTTGACGCGCTGACCGGAGAGGTTGTACATCTGTCCGTCTTGTTTCAGGGTCTGATTGCCGGCGTCATGCATGCAGCTTATGCCCGTCGGGTCAGAGGAGGCGATGGAAAGCATCTGTATTTCTCCTATCTGTATCTGGTTGGCTCCGTCTGTTGCTGTGACGGTGAGGCGATAGGTGCTGTATGCTTCTTCGGAATCTACGGAATAGAACTGAGTGGCATAGCGTTGGGAGAAGGTTTGGCCGCTGCGCTTGTCGAGCTGCGTCCATGTGGTTCCGTCGTTGCTGCCTTCAAGTGTCCACTCCGCAGGGTCGCGCGTGGGTTCACTCTTGCTCGACGTGATGGCATACGTGTTGATGCTGACAGGCTGGTCATAGCTTAAGCTGATGCTGACAGGTTTGTTGAATGCAGCACGGTAGCATGTTGTTCGGCTCCCGTCGTTGACGCGACCGATGAGTTCTGTGCTGGAGAGTCCCTCGGCAGATGCTTCGACTGAGGCAGGAACAAGCATGGCAGGATCATCTGTCTCTGCTATTGCTGTCCCATAGAGCTCGAAGTCGGCCAGACGCACGGTTGATGCGGCAGCTTCGGTGACGGCAAGGCGGAAATGCTTGAACTGCTTTGCCGAGGACGAGACATAAGTGAGGCGCGAACCGCGGGCAGGGAAGGAGGGTGATTTGCTGGTGATTTGTGTTTCGGTG
Organism: uncultured Bacteroidales bacterium; assembly: GCA_902763865.1. GTDB lineage: Bacteria > Bacteroidota > Bacteroidia > Bacteroidales > Bacteroidaceae > Physcousia. The sequence continues at coordinate 23,143 of CACWTR010000020.1, forward strand.
CCCTCATCGTTGTAGCCGATAAGTGCGATGCCTTGAGGGTCAAGGCTGGCATCGTCGGCACTGACCATTGAGAAGCCAAGTGTCCGGACAGGAATTGGGACGTGGATATCCCAGTAGGGACTGTTGCCGTCGAGCGTGGCATAGGTTGCACCATTGTCATCGGTGAGCGCTTCCGTCTCGCTCCCATTGCTGGCCTGAATAGTTGCGATGCTTGTGATGTCGGCATAATATGTGCCGTAGTCGGGCTGGCCGAAGAGTTGCCACTGCGTGAGCTTTGCGTTCTCATCTGAAAGCGTCAAGCGGTAATAACGGTAAGAGGTGGCGGGCTTGACACGATAGATATTTGTGCAGTTGTCGTAGGGGAAGGTTGCTTCCGTCTGCTGGTCAATGAGCTCGAACTTCGTGCCATTGGCCGAGCCTTCAAGTTTCCAGGCAACGGGAGCTTCCTGGGCTGCATCTGCGGTAATGCTGTATGCAGTCAGTGTGTAGTTGCCTCCAGGTTGATACACGGCGGTGAGGGGAGTCGTGAAGACTGTTGTCCCGACGTGGTCCGTGAGTGCTTCGCAGCCTTCCGAGATGGTGCCACCATCGGCTGTCAAATCATGGTCGTTGACATATCTGCCGAGCAGTTGCCATTCAGAGACGGAGAGGCGTGTCTGGTCGTCCTGGCAAAGGAAGAGCAGACGGTAGTGTGTGTAGGCTTTGGCTGTCTCGACATCGGCGCTGTATCGTTGGGCGAAGACGCTGAAGGCAGTGTCCGGTTCGTTGTGGAGTGTCTCCCACTCTTTGCCGTCGTTGGAGGCTTGCAGAGACCATCCTTTCGGGTTGCCTGATTCGTCGTTGCCGGAGAAGAACTGGTAGCCGTAAATTCGCATTGGCGAAGGACTCACGTATTGAACCCAGGTCTCTGCATCCGGCTCAATGTTGGCATTGACGGCTGTTGTAAGGTTGTCATCGATGAGAGACGTGATGTCATCGGAGGCAGTGAAGGATGCCGTGACATAGCCGCCAGCGTTGGTGAGGTCAGCAAAGACGGGATTGAGGCTTTGGAACTGCCACCAGTTGATGTTGGTCTGTCCTGTGCCTGTAGAGACGAAATAGACATTGTGCATTCCCATGACGGGCTGGCTGAGTGCCTTGCGGATGGTGTCCCAGGTCTTGGTGGCCGTGAGCTCGTTGCCCTTGACGGAGCATAGAAGAATGCCTTTCGATGCGTTGGGCTGGTCGAGAAAGACGTTGATGCCGGATGTGCCGAGACTGATGTTTGCACGCAGGTCAAGGTGTGAGGCAGGCTTGTTGCCGAAATCAACCCGGTGGTAGCCGATGTAGTTGCCATTTCTCATGGGTCCGACCATCCCGCTGCCTTCTCCGTCGGTTCCCGAGTCGTAGGTGACGGGTGCGTTACGGATGAAGTTGAAGTCCTCTGCTTCGTTCATGGTATAAGCATCGTGATTGTCAACGGCCCCGAGGTGGCAGTTGAAGGCTGCAGAGACGCAGGTCATGTTGCCCTCGTGTCCGAAGTCCTTTAACTCGTCTCCCTCTTTGTGCTTGAAGTTTTCCTCCGCCTTGGTGAGCCAGGCCGATGAGGTAATGCCTGCGGAATTGCGGTTGTTCCATGCGTGGTAAGCGTTCTTGGCTATCCAGGCATAGTGCGATGGCGCATTGAAGGTCTCGGCATACATACGGAGGTAACGCAGCATGATGCCCTTGAAGCCGCAGAGGTCTCCCCGTACCGTCTGGCAGACGTGAATGATGCCCTTTGAGTTGGCCATGTTTGCCTCGGACCATTTGATGATGGCATCGGCATCGTCCTTGAACATCTGATCGCCGTAGTGGTTGTAGAGCATGATGGCTGCTCCGAGGTTGGTTCCCTGGTTGTAGGTAGAGGCCCAATAGTTGTAGTTGCCTGAGCCTTGGTCGTAGCTGTCCCAGATTTTGCCGGTAGGTTTGCCGTTTGACATCTCAAAGAGCTTGCCTCGCTCGGCCATGTATGTCTTGCGTGCTTTCTGGTAATAGCTGGTGTCGGCTTGGGCAATGGCAAGATAGCAGGCGCAGACGGCGGCGGGGCCGTTGATGCAGCTGTTGGTGCCTTGTCCGCTGTTGTGTTTCCATTGCAGCAGGTCATTGCCATAGCAGTCGGCGCGTTTGAACATGCCGTCGAAGTTGGTTTTTGCCGTGCTTCGGTACTTCGCGGTTCCGGTGAGGAGGTATGCCCGCACACAAGCAATGCACATCCATGCGATGTCGTCGTTGTACTCGTTGTATCCGCTGACGCCTTTCTGGTACCATGTGTTTCCGTTTCGGGAGATGAAGTTGGTGTAGAGGTTCTCGAACATCGTGGCATATTTCTGGTCGCCCGTCGTCTCGAGAGCATCGAGTACGACTTCAAACATTTCTGCGTCGCCCCACCATCCGCCGTTACCGATGACGTAGCCTGTGCCGGCCTTCTTGTAGGCGCGTTTCATCCATTTCTGCATCATGTCATCGCGCTTGTCCTTTGTGAATGCCTGCTCCATCGGTTCTACGACTTCTACGGTCCAGGTGATTCGTGCCGCATCGATGTTTCCTGTTGTGGTGTTGACGATTGTCAGGGTGCTACCTTCCACGGGGTCGGTTGCAGCAGCCAGCGCATATTTGCGTGTCGTGCCCTGATAGATGATGTATCGGTCGGTTGTGTCTTCTACGGGCACGAACTCCCATGAGCCTTTGCTGTTTGCGGCATTCCTGCCTGTTTGTCCCACGTTGCCTCCGCTTCCGGATGTGAGTCCTGCCAGGAAGTAGCCGGTGTAGTCATTGGAGAGCAGGAAGGTGCCGTTGGTCTTGGCGTTGAGCGTCCAGCGCTGTGCATTGACGTTTGTTTCTGTCCAAAGGACTGCCTTGGCGTTCTCGTCGAGCGAAGAGTTCTCGACGAAGACGGACTTGCCGCCATTGACGAGTCGGATGGTCTGTCCGTCGTCGAAGGCTTGGGCGCACAATGTGGCTGCCAGCATGATGAGGCCGAAGAGGGAGCGTAATGGTTTCATACTTTTCCGATGTTTCAAGTTAACTTTGTGCAAAGATAGTATTATTTGCTGAAACATCAAAGGATGCCGCCCGATTTATCTGTTCTCTGCTCCGCAATAGGGGCATTTGCCCAGTTCCCGAAGCCTTTTGCCGCACGAGCCGCAAAGGTAGCGTGCCTTGGAACGGCGCGAATAGCGCAGAACGAGGACAAGGACGAAGAGGGCGAAGAGGATGTAGCTGATGCCGGGACTGAGTGCTGCCAGCGTGAAGAGCAGGTAGCAGAGGATGCAGCAGCCGAGCAGGGAGAGCAGGTACAGGACTGCCTCGCCGGTGGGGAGTTGGCGGCAGACCTCGTCTGTCGTGGCGATAGCCAGTACGAGCAACAGCCAGACGGTGCACAGGAAGAGGCTCAGGACGGGGGGAAGCACGAATGGGTTGAGCGTAGGATGGTAATAGTAGAGCAGCCAAGTCTCGGGCACATAGTGCTGGATGCCGGCATAGAGCAGGGCGGAGGCAGCCAAGGTGATGAGCAGGAAGGTGGGGTAGGGCGAGAGGATGTCGCGCAGGAAGAAGACGTGCGGCTGCCGACGGCTGAACACCTGAAAAAGCAGCGCTACCAAGGAGATGACGAAGCCGACGGCAAAGAACCACAGATGGCGCATGCTGAAGAGGTGGATGAACTGCGAGATGGGATCGTCGGGCACGACGCTTGCCATGAAGTCGCGTTGGTGTATCCAGCCCATCGTGAACTGGTCGTGTGCCAGCTTCACCCAGACGCTGTCCGTGGTGTCTTCGGGGATGACAAGCATTTCGGCCACGACGAGCGGGTCGCCCAGGCAGACGGTTATCCGCTCGCAGAGCGTATCGACAGGCAGGTTGTGGAGGGGTCGGTTGCTTTGCAGTTTTAGGCTGTCGGCGGAGAGTATGAAGTTGTCTCCCACCTCAAAGAGCGTTGCGTCCTCTTCCTGATAGTAGCATGAAGTGAGGAGCAGCATACAGGCCACGATTGCGAACAACGGTTTCATTTGCAGCATCATGTCGGGGAATTGCCTTGTCTGTTCTGAGCGGCCCATACTGTCATTTCGCACTTTCGGCAGTCGAATTCCAGTCGGAAGCGTCTCCCGTCGCCCAGGACAAGGAAAAGCGGCTCGGTCCATTTGCTGCCAGGTTTGCTGCTTGCCCGGTCCTTCTTGCACATTCCCCAGGCGTGGCGCAGACAGAAGCGGCAGGTCATGAGGGGGGAGGATTCATTGACCGTTGAGCATTGACCATTGAGTATTGACCGTTGGGCATTGGGCGTTGGGCGTTGGGCATCTTTCGGTAAGGCCGAATGTTCATTGTTCAATGGTGATTGACGGGTGGTTTCCCTTCTCCATTCTGCCAAGAGGCTTCTGGGGATGAACCAGGGCTGGGAGAAGCGCACCTCTACGTCGGTGCATCGGTATGGTGTGTCGCCGAGCTTGCTCAGGACGTCGCGGACGGAGGCGGTCTGGTCGTTTCGTGCCGGCTGATGCTCCGCCGCGAATTCCTTGCTGCGGTGTGTGCCGTCCTGTGCCGTAAAGGTCAGGCGGAAGCCTTTTTCTGTTTCTTCGAGCAGGAAACGGGCTTCGATGCGTCGCTCTGCCGTCTGTCCCTCCATGAGGCGCTCCCATTGTCGGTCGTAGCTTCGCCACAGGACAGACCCCTCCCGGCCTCCTCGTAAGGGGAAGGTTTGGTGGGGGTCAGCCGTGTAGAGATGGTTGCCCTCGGCCCTGTTCACGCGGAAGCCTTGCAGTCGTCCTTCTGCATCGAGGAAGCAGAGGCCGTCGCCGTTGCTGAAGGATTCGGTGGAGCTGACGATGATGCAGTTGCCACGCACCTCCTTCACGTGACCGACCTCGCGTCCGCGGCTCTTCGGCGTGTCGGGCGAAGCCATGTCGTCGGTCCTGCCGAAGAGGAAATAGTCGGTATAGCCTCGCGAGAAGCTGCGCGAGAGGTCGGGCTGAAAGGTGTAGGACGAACTCCCGAAGGAGGAGCGGACAAACTCCGGCCTGCGCTTTAGGATGCTGTCGATGGCCTGCCGGTAGGCGGCAGTGACGTTCTTGACGTAGGCCGCGTCCTTCAGTCTTCCTTCTATCTTGAAGCTCCCGACTCCGGCATCCATCAGGGCCTCGAGATGTTTCAGGCGGTTCATGTCCTTGAGCGAGAGCAGGTACTTGTCCCTGATGAGGGTGTTGCCCTCTGCCGTTTGCAGCGAGAAGGGCAGACGGCAGAACTGTGCGCACTCGCCGCGATTGGCCGAGCGACCGAAACAGTACTCCGAGGCATAGCACCTTCCGCTCAGCGAGACGCAGAGTGCGCCGTGGACAAAGACCTCGAGGCAAGCCTCCGGCACCGCCTTGTGGATGCTGCGAATCTGTTCAAGTGAAAGTTCGCGTGCTAAAACTATCTGATTGAATCCAAGTTCTTTGAGCTTCGATACTTTCTCTGCTGTTCTGTTGTCCATCTGGGTGCTTGCATGCAGGGGGATGGGCGGCAGGTCCATTCCGAGGAAGGCCATGTCCTGTACGATGAGAGCATCCGTTCCGCCCCGATAGAGCTCCCATGCCAGCCGGCGGGCATCCTCCCTCTCGTGTTCATGCAGCAGGGTGTTGAGGGTGACATAGACCTTGGCTCCGTAGCGATGGGCATAGTCGCAGAGACGTGCGATGTCGTCGGTGGTGTTGCCGGCAGCTGCCCTTGCCCCGAATCGCGGCGCACCAATATAGACGGCATCCGCCCCGTGGTCGATGGCCGCCAGCCCGCACTCGAGGTTCTTGGCAGGGGAGAGTAGCTCAATGTATTTCATTGATGTCGAAGGGCGTTTCTTGATAGACGTAGTAGTTGAGCCAGTTCTGGAAGAGCAGGTTTCCGTGTCCGCGCCAGGTGACGAGCGGTCCCTTCTCCGGGTCGTCGTCGCGATAGTAGTTGTAGGGCTTGTGTATGGGCAGGCCCTTGCCGAGGTCGCGCCTGTACTCCGTGTCGAGCGTCAGGGGAGAGTATTCCGAGTGGCCCGTGATGAATATCTCGCGTCCGTTGCGTGCCATCACCATCGAGACTCCGCTGATTTCGCTTTCTGCTATCAGCGTCAGTTCGGGTGCGGCCAGTATGTCCTCCCTGCGGATTTCGGTGTGACGGCTGTGGGGCATGTAGAAGATGTCGTCGAAGCCGCGGAATATAGGCAGGCGGGGCAGGAGCGGCACCTGCGGAAAGATGCCGAACATCTTCTCGGGAAGCGGGTACTTGGGAATGCCGTAGTGGTAGTAGAGCCCGGCTTGTGCCGCCCAGCATATATACATTGTGCTGGTCACGTGTGTACGGGCCCATGCAAATATCTCCGTCATCTCGTCCCAGTAGTTCACTGCTTCGAAGTCAAGGTGTTCCACGGGAGCACCGGTGATGATCATGCCGTCGAACTTCTCGGGCCGCATCTCTTCGAAGTCGCGGTAGAAGGCCCGCATGTGCTCTATGGGCGTGTTCTTGCTCGTATGGGCTTTCACCTTCATCAGGTGTATTTCGAGCTGCAGCGGACTGTTCGACAGCAGACGGACCAGGTCTGTCTCTGTCGTAATCTTCAGGGGCATGAGGTTCAGTATGGCGATGCGCAACGGACGGATGTCCTGCGTGTCGGCGCGTTGGCTGCCCAACACGAAGATGTTCTCTTCACGCAGAAATTCTATGGCCGGCAGCCTGTCGGGGAGTATAAGGGGCATGGACTATTTCAGGATTTGACGATTCACTCTTATTTTCCCTGCAAAGGTACGAATAAAAGTGAAAACTGAGAAGTGAAAACTGAAGAAATTAAACCAGAAAGTTGCATCTCCACGTCATAAAGTTATTTTCACGTCATGAAAATCTATTTTCAAGCTTTGAAAATTAATTTTCACGTCATGAAAATCTATTTTCACGTCATGAAAATAGTTTTATGAAGCGTTGATTCGGGTTTCTATTGCAGGGCTGGCCGCTTATTGCGGGCGTAGATACAGATTTTCATCATCTGTATCATGGAGTGGGAATGATAAATCAGGTGATAGTTCTGCCTGATGAAGGCTAACTCAGCTGCTTTGCCTTCGTTCTCCGGCGCATTTGCGGGGATGCGTTCCTCCCGCATGGTTTCGCCATCCGCCAGGATGACTTCGGGGCAAGTCTCGGTCAGCCCTTTCGTTTCTGCAACGCCGTAATCGCCCTTCGACTGGAAAGGCAGGAAGATGCGGTTGCACTGAACCAGCCCCGAGCGTTGCAGAACGTTGGCACCAGCCGTCATCGTGTTGTAGTTCCAGATTGAAGCCTTTTGCTTCTCGTCCAGCGCGTTCAGCACTTCGGAGCACTCGGCAATCGCCTTCTCGCGACGTACGAGGTTGTCGGCCTTTTGCATGACAGCCTTGCGGAAGATACCCGCCAGCCCTGCCGTCAGGACTAACAGAACCAACCCGGTCAGTCGCCAGTCAAGCTTCTTTATGCTGAAGACGCTGTTGCCCAGTGCAAGGGACAGGGAGACGACTATGAGCGGAGAGAAAAGCGTAAAGTAATGGGCATAATAGGCTCTGCCTGTCGTCAGAAGCGTGAGAAGAAAAGCCGAAAGTGTGAACCATACGAGCTTCTTGCCGCGGTTCCAGCCGCAGCAGAGCATCATGGTCAACGACAGGGCGGGGAAGTAAAAACCGCTGGCCCGCCACAGCGGTTCGTGCGCGAACCGGTCAACATAGAGCAGGTTGAAGCCGATATTTCCGAACCAGTAATCCCCCATGTGCTGTAGGCCGTACAGCCCGGCATACAGTCCGCCCACAGACAGGACAACCAGGCACCCTCCCAAGAACACCAGCCAGGTTTCCTTGGCCAGCTTCGTGAATTCCTTCCGGTGCAAAAGGTCGAGGAATATGTACAGGCAGACTGCAAACGCGGGCATGATATTGTTCAGCCGGAAATGTGCAACGATGCCAATGCAGACACCGATGCAGAAGCAGTCGCGAAGGCTTATCTCCTGCCCCTTGAACTCCTGCCTGACAAGGTAGTATATCGGTATGCTCAGTGGAAGAAGGCTCCATGTCTCGGTCATGTTGCCCCCCTCCCGCAGGCAAGCAAAGGACATTGCCAACAGCGCGGGAAGATACCTCAGGGCATGGTTCCCCATCAGGAAGGCGGAGATACGGAGCCAACAAAGGAAGGTGGCCGACAGACAAAGACTCAACAGGCAGTATAGACCGGTGTGCCCGGGCGAGAGCCACAAGCCGATGGCATTGACGGCATAGAGCAGGAAACCCTTGTGGTCGAACAAATCGACATAGGGGATGCGCCCTTGCAACATGCCAAGTCCCACCTGTTGGAAAATGGCGGGGTCGTAACCACTGTACGAGGTAAAGGGATTGAGCGCAAGGGCGTAGCTGAAGAAGCAACAGGCGAACCCTGCAGCTATCGACAACGCTATGTCGTTCCTCAATCCACTTCGCATCATAGTCCGTCGGTATCTTGGAGGTTACGGTTAATTTCCCGGAAATCGCTCAGTGCTTTCCAGCCAATCCGGAAGATGCGTCGCATGTTGATGGAGTTAACGCCGCCCTGCCGGGGCTTAAAGGTAATCTTGTGCCACCCGATGCGGTAGTTCCATTTGGTGGCGATGGCGGATATGGCTACGTTGCACAGTCCGTAGTCAGCGGGGATGACATCCATGATTCGTTGCAGCTTGTCCGTCCGCATCAGGCGGAATGGAGTGTTGGCATCCGTCACCCATACGTGGAACATGAGCCAAACGACCATCCGAAGCGTTCTTGCCACGAAGACCCGGCCTATTCCGTCGCGCCTCCCTGTCCGGTGCCCGATCTGGAAGTCATACCTGTCCCTGTCCTCCCACATCTGCCAGAACTCGTCCGGACTGGTCTGTCCGTCGCTGTCCGTCTGGAAGACGTAGTCTGCACCGTTGATGATGGCATAGCGATACAGGTAGAGCACCGTCGCGCCATGTCCGGAATTGGGTTTGTCCAGCGGTTCGAACAGCGGATGGCTGACTTTCAGTCGCTCCATGATTCCGAAGGTGTCGTCCCGGCTGCCGTCGTTGGCGATGACGAGCCTGGCATCGACACCCGCCCCGTGGAGCTTTTCTGCTACAGGATACCATTGCCTCACCGTCGTCTCTATATTCTGAGCCTCATTATAGGCAGGCATAACGATGTAAACTCTACTCATGGTCTTCTTTTTGAGGTTGCAGCATTGCAGTATGATTCCCTTGTCCTGCCTTCTTGAATGATATGAACTTGTTCAGCAGGAACTGTACGATGCCCACTATCAGGATGGTGATCAGCTTTGAAACGGTCCGCTCTATGTTCAGGCTCTCGATGCAGAAACGAAGGATGGCTGAACTCAGGAACAACCCGAAGATGCCAACCGAGAAAAACAGAATCATACGCCGGACAGGATGGTCCGTCACCCTGAAGTTGTATTTCCGGTTCAGCAGGAAACTGCACAAAATACCCGTGGAGCAACTTAGTGCGTTGGCCAGCAGGTAATGCAGCGGAGTCCAAAGAGTGAGTCCGGAGAACAGCAGGAAGTCGAGCATGGCGGTACAGCTTCCTATGATGCCGTACAGGACGAGGCTCTTGGAGAGCGACCAGAACGTATGGATTCGTGGGATGAGCATTGTCGGGCTGAGGCTGACTATTCAAACAAACGAAGGACCTTCTCAATTATCGGTGCCATGTCGTAATACTTGTATTCTGCCAGACGTCCGCCAAACAGAACGTTCTCCTCCCGTTCTGCCAGGCTGGAGTAAGCCTTGGCCAGAGCATTGTTGCGCTCGTCGTTTATCGGGTAGAAAGGCTCCTGGCCGGGACGGCATTCGGAAGAATACTCCTCCGAGACTACAGTCTTGGGATTGCGATACACCTCTTCCCCAAACATCTCAAAGTGCTTGTGCTCAATCGTGCGAGTGTATGGAACGTCGTGGCTCGTGTAGTTGACGACGGCGTTGCCCTGAAGGTTGGGCGTGTCGCAGACGTGTGTCCGGAAGCTGATTGTGCGCCAGTCTAACCTGCCCAGCCGATAGCCGAAGTATTCATCTATGGCGCCGGTATAGACCAGGTTCCTTGCCTTGTTCCTCCAGTTCCTGTAGTCCGTGCACGAGAAATCGGTGCCGGTCCTGCACTCTATGCCCTCCAGCAACCCTTCCGTCAGTTTGTTGTACCCGCCGATAGGGATGCCCTGATACGTGTCGTTGAAGTAGTTGTTGTCGAAAACCATGCGCACGGGCAGTCGCTTGATGATAAAGGCCGGAAGCTCGTGACAGGGCCGTCCCCATTGCTTCTCGGTATATTCCTTGATGAGCGTCTCGAATATATCCTTGCCGACAAGCAGGAGAGCCTGCTCCCGGAGGTTGCGTGGCACGGAAACGCCTGCCTTCGTCATCTCTGTGCGGGCTTCTGCTTTCTGCTCCTCGATGATAGCCATAGCCTCTTCCGGTGCAGTGACACCCCACATCTGGCAGAAGGTGTTCATGTTGAAGGGCAGGTTGAAGAGCTTGCCGTGATAGCATGCGACAGGGCTGTTGGTATAGCGGTTGAATGGCACAAACCGATTCACATAGTCCCACACCTCCTTGTTGTTCGTGTGGAAGATATGTGGGCCGTATTTGTGTACGTTGATGCCCTCCACACGCTCCTGGTAGATGTTACCGCCAAGGTGCGGGCGTTTGTCTATAACCAGGCATCTCTTTCCCCGACGCGTGGCTTCGTGGGCAAACGTAGCTCCGAACAGGCCGGAACCAACTATGAGATAGTCGTACATCACTTTCTGGGATGAGGCTAAGGAGTCTGGATGCTTGAAGGAATAGCTTATCTCGGGCAGGTTCAGAGGAAGGCGGTCAGCGGAGAACTGGCCTCGGCTTCGTTGCTGACAGCTCCGAGGCCTGCTTCGTAGGCTTCGCGACCTGCTATGACGGCCTGCCGGAAAGCGTCGGCCATGCGCACAGGGTCGCCGGAGACAGCGATGGCAGTGTTGACGAGACAGCAGTCTGCTCCCATCTCCATTGCCTCGGCAGCATGGCTGGGGGCTCCGATGCCGGCATCAACCACGACGGGCACCGTGGCTTGTTCGATGATAATTCCAAGGAAGTCCTTCATGCGCAACCCCTTGTTCGTCCCGATGGGAGCTGCAAGCGGCATCACCGTGGCAGCTCCTGCTTCCTCCAGATGCTTGCAGAGCGTGGGGTCAGCTTGGCAGTAGGGCAGCACGATGAAGCCCAGCTTGACGAGTTCCTCCGTCGCTTTCAGCGTCTCGACAGAATCGGGCAGGAGATAGCGCGGGTCTGGATGAATCTCAAGCTTCAGCCAGTTCGTGCCGAAGGCTTCGCGAGCCATCTGTGCGGCAAAGACAGCTTCCTCGGCATTGCGGACACCGCTCGTGTTGGGCAGGAGCTGAATGTTGGGGTTCTGTGTGATGTGAGTCAGCAGGTCGTCGTGGGCATCGTTCAGTTCGACGCGCTTCATGGCAACCGTCACCATCTCAGTGCCCGATGCTTCTATGGCACGGGTCATGAGGTCGTTGTTGTTGAATTTTCCTGTCCCCAGGAACAGGCGCGAATTGAACTCGCGCCCTGCAATGGTCAGTTTCTTCATGATTATTGGATGATAGCTCTCAGTCTGTTTATCTCTTCTGCTGGATTGTCTGCCCGCAGGATGGCACCGGAGAGGGCGATGCCGGCAATGCCTGTCTGCATGAGGGCGGAAACGTCGGCGGAGGTGATGCCGCCAATGGCTACGACGGGAATGTCGATGCCTGCCTCGCGAACTTGCTGCATGATGCGCCGATAGCCATCGATGCCAAGGACGGGCGACAGCTTTTCTTTCGTCGTGGTGAAACGGAACGGTCCGAGGCCGATATAGTTGGCTGATGCATGGAAGTGCTCTCGGATGTCCTCGAAGGTGTTGGCCGTTCCACCGATGATGGCCTCAGGTCCGAGGATTCGCCTGGCTTCGCGGATAGGCATGTCATTCTTGCCCAGGTGCACTCCGTCGGCACCGAGCTCGCCAACCAACTCGACGCGGTCGTCGATGATGAACGTGGCGTGATAGGCGGTGCAAAGCTTGCGTACTTCTGCCCCGACGCGGAGAAAGTCCGTGTCCGTTGCATCCTTCATGCGAAGCTGCACCCATCTGATTCCGCCTTCCAGGACGAGCCGTATGCCGTCTAGATAGGTGTAGCGTTCCGTATGGTGTGAAATGAATTGTACCATCATCCTCCGCAGGCAGCTTTGATGACGACGATTTGTTGTCCTTCGCAGAGGGGGGTCTGTTCCCAAAGCTCACGCGGCACCATCTTGCCATTGACGGCAACGGCTACTCCCCTTTCGGGCAGGGAGAGCTGTGCGGCAAGTGCATTCAGGTTGGACAGCTCGGTTGTCACAGGTTTGTTGTTGATGTATATTTCCATTCCGATATTCTTCTTTAGTCGTTCCTATTCAGTTATCTGCCAGAGGTGGTTCACGGGTCCGTGGCCGTGACCAGTCAAGTAGTCGGCACCGGAGAGGATGGCACCGGCAATGAACTTCTTTGCTTCCAGGGCAGCTTCTTTCGTCGTCATGCCTTTAGCCAGGCATGCGGCCAGGGCCGAGGAAAGCGTGCATCCCGTGCCGTGGGTGTTTTGTGTCGGTATTCTCTTTGAGGGCAACTCAAGCAGTTCGCCTGTCTCTGCGTCGTAGAGGTAGTCCGTGAGTTGGTTATCGGAAAGGTGTCCAGCCTTGAGGAGTACCGACACTCCGTACATTGACGCGAGTCTTCGGGCAGCGTCGGGCAGGTCTTCCTGCGAATTCAGCCTCTTGCCTCCAAGCAGAATTTCAGCTTCGGGAATGTTGGGGGTTATGACGCGTGCCAGGGGAATCAAGTCAGCCTGAAGCGATGTGACAGCATCTTCTTCCAGGAGCTGATGCCCGCTTGTCGAGACCATTACGGGGTCTATGACCAGATTGCTCACCTTGTGCCTTCGCAGCATTTGGCTGACGGCAAGCACCGTCTCAGCAGAATGCAGCATGCCCGTCTTCACGGCATCTGCTCCGATGTCGCTCAGCACTGCTTCTATCTGACCTCGGATGATGTCAACAGGAACAGGATGGACGGCCTCCACGCCGACGGTGTTCTGCACGGTGACAGCTGTGATGGCGGTGCTGGCATAGCAACCCAGGGCTGTGATCGTCTTGATGTCTGCCTGGATGCCTGCGCCGCCGCCGCTGTCGCTGCCGGCTATGGAGAGAACTCGGTTGTAGCGTTTCATGGCTCAGAGCGTTTGGGGTTCTTCGGGAACCAGCCTTTGCGGACACGTTCACGTTGCTGGAAGAGCTCCAGTATGGACCAGAAGCACGAGAAGCTGAACACGCCGAGAATGACGGAAACATATATGCTCTCGACGTACAGCGAACCAAAGCATCCTGCTATGCCAAGGAGAAGGAACATCGGCCAGCAGCGTACGCCGAAGTAGTATTCACTCTTGATGACGAGGGGATGAAATACACCGATGCACAGGAAAGTTGCAAGGCCGAGGATGATACCGTGATAGTTCATGTCGTTCTTCTACTCTGGCATTTCGTAACGTTTACCTGTCTGCCGGACAATCTGGCGGCGGAAGTTCTCGGGATAGCCTGGGCGCAGTACGGGACGCGGGTCGCCTCCGGGAGTCTTCTCGTACTGTCCGTTCTCGTCCACGCGCTTGACGGCCATGTCGTTGTACTTCACGATGATGAGCTGTGCGAGTTGGTTCCATTCGTCCATCATTCCGCCGGCGATGCGATGGCTGTAGGCTGAGAGGAACTTGACGGCATCGGCTTGGCTCATGGCTGCTGCCTTGTTCTCGATGTCGGCCTGCAGTGAATTGTAGTCTGCCTCGAGGCGGTCACGCACCTTCTGGAGTTCGGGGAAGAGCACGTTGTAGCGCAGATAAACCATGTTGCTGACCCAGTTCTCCACCCAGTAGGCAGAGCGTGTGGAGAAGTGGAAGGCATCGGCGGTTGACTTGTCATAACATTCCGGGGCTTGCGTCATGTGGCAATAGACGGGCGTGAAGGCCACCATGTTTGCCTCGTCGTTGGCAAACCATGTCAGTCCGCCGATGTGGTCGGGGAGCCAGGAGCGCATTTGGCTGACATAGACGCATGCTGACTGCTGGGTGCTGATGGGGCGCTCGTTGAAGTACTTCTTCCCGTCCACCTCGAAGCTCAGCGGGGTGGGGCGGTAGGGCATTTCCCATGCTCCCATGCCGATGTCTTCGGTCAGGGACATTGGGGTTCCTTCGTAGTGGTCGCGCATCATGTTCTTTACGTCCTGGGCGGAGAGGGGGGCTTTGGGTTTCATGTAGAGTGGCATGACCTTGCCTTTCGTGTCGCCCATTGCATAGGAGAGGTATGGGGCCATGTCCTCGGCTGCGTGGCGGTTGTAGAAGCTCCAGATTCGTGCCTCGCAATAGCGCAGGGCGCCAAAGTCGGCGGGAGCGTAAGCATTTGCAAACGAGAAGTCTGCATCTTTGCCGCTGAAGTAGCCCTTTTCGCGGGCAAAACTAATGACGTCCTTGGCATAGAGGCAATTCTTCTTGTCCTTGAGCGGGAACTGGTGGATGCGGCTTTGGTTGGCATGACCGCTGATGCAGTCGTCCGGAATGCGTACAGCCACCCAGACGGCCCCCTTGCGCCCGGGTCCTTTGCCTATCATCTCCAGCACCCAGACCTCGTTGGGATCGGCGATGCTGAAGCTCTCCCCTTCGCTCTCGTAGCCGTACTTCTCGGTCAGGTCGGTCATGACCTGAATGGCTTCGCGTGCGGTCTTGGCTCGCTGGAGTGTGAGGACCATGAGCGACCCGTAGTCGAGCAGGCCCGAGATGGTGTCGGTCAGCTCAGGCCGTCCGCCGAAGGTCGTTTCGTGGATGGTGAGCTGGTACTCGTTCATCAGTCCGACGATGCCGTATGTGTGAGGCACTTCCGGTATTTCACCCAGGTAGTTGCTCGTTTCGTAGTGATAGAGGGGGTGCATTGTTCCGGCAGGGTGGTCGGCGGCTGGAATCACGCGCAACGGCTCGTAGGAGCCATAGGAGTCCTGACTGTAGGAAATGATGACGCTGCCGTCCGTGGAGGCTTTCTTGCCGACAATCAGGTTCGTGCAGGCAAGTGCGGGATTGTACAGGGCGCAGTGGAACGCGATGAACAATGTGCCCAGAGCTATTGATAGGTTTCTCATCTTTGTGTTGGTTGTGGCTTTGTCTGTTTATGACTTGGAAGTGGTGTTCTCTGACTCGGTGTTGTCGGCGGAAAGGCCGCCGTCTTCGCTGAACGACTCGGGGAAGACGCCGTGAATCTCCTTGTAGGCATAGGCGTAGTAGTCCTCGGGAGGGATGCCGGGGAAGCGGTCGCGGAAGAGAAGGATGGTTGCGTTGCGGTCGCAGTATGGTGACATCTGAAGGAATTTCAGGAAGTTTTCCATGTCGTTCAGGTGCAGATAGCAGGCGGCGATATGTGGTACGACGAACTTGCCTTCCTGCGTTCCGTAGTACGACCAGATTTCGTCGAACAGTTCGATGGCGCAGGTGTAGTAGCCTGCATTGCTGTAGATTACGGCGATGTTGAAGAAGGTTTCGCCCTTCTCGGGAGTCTTTTCCATCGCTTTGCAGAAGTACTTCTCTGCTTCCTTTATCTTGTGACTCTGGAGGTAGATGTCTGCCTTCGTCAGGTCGTATCTCCACAGTTCCAGGCTGTCGCAGGTTTCCCTTGCCTTGTCGATGGCCTCCAGTGCTTCGGCGGTCCTGTCCATGCGGCATAGTGCATAGGCCCGCATCTGGAATATCTGCGGCAGGTCGGCCTTGCGCCCGGGCAGTTTCTGTGCGTACTGCTCTGCTTTGTCGAGCAGGGGCAGCACCTCCTTGTATCGCTCTTCGCTGTTCAGGCAGAGGGCGAGTGAAAGCTGGACGCTGAGGTCGTCGGGCTGCGCTTCGAGATACTGCTTGTATTGCTCGATGGCGGCATCCATCTGCTCGTCGCGCATATAGGCGTTACCCTTCATGAGGACGGCATTGCTGTCCTGCGGATTGATGGCGAGTGCGTAGTCGGCGGCTTCCAGTGCCTCGGGGTACATGTCGAGTGCCACGTAGGTCTCGGCCAGGAGATTCCAGGCTTCCGAGTTGTAGGGGTCGGCTTCCAGTATCTCCTTGAGCATCGGCAGTGCATCCTCGTAGTTGTCGAGCCCCATCAGTATCTCGGCCTCCATGATGGGGAGCTGCGGATGGGTGGGGAAGGTGTCGCGGAGGCGTCCGAGCCATTCCTCGGCCAGTTCCCATTGGTCGTAGTCCATGAAGATGGAAACGCAATCGTAGAGATACGTGTCGAGGCAGTCTTGCATTTCCGCCATGTTCCCGAGCAGGAAGTCGGAGGCGCTGTCGGCCTGCCCTTCCTTGATGAGCAGTTCGGCGCGGATGTAGATGACCTCGCTGTCATCCTGCTCCGTGATGGCCTCGATGATGCTGCGTGCTTCGTCAAGCTGGCCGTAGAACATCTTCTGTCGGGCAAGGAAAATCTGCGGATCGACGCTGTCCGGATGCATGTCGATGGCTGCCTGTATGGCCTGGTTGGCCTTGGCATCCTGCTTCCCGGTCATGTAGTATTCGGCGATGTCGGTCAGCTCGTCTGCCTCCAGATAGGGCACGTGCCCTTCCGATACGGCTTTCTCGTAGCGGTGCAGGAGACGGAGAAAGTGGCGCGACTGATAGTACTTGTTGTTCTCTTCCATTGGCTGGTTTTTTGGCTTCTCGTGAGTTGTCGGCTGCCGACGGCACGTGAGCCGTTGGCTTGTGACTCGTGAGCCGTTGGCTTGTGACTCGTGAGTCGTTGGCTTGTGACTCGTGAGCCGTTGGCTTGTGACTCGTGAGCCGTTGGCTTATGACTCGTGAGTCGTTTTGGCGCGACTTGCGTTCCAGTGTCTATTTCTTAGCCCAGGTGTCCTTCAGGCCAACGGTTTTGTTGAAGACGGGGTGCTGTGGTGTGCTGTCGGTATCGACGTTGAAGTAGCCGATTCGCTGGAACTGCAGGTAGCTGAGGGCAGGCATGGTCAGGGCGAACTCCTCGACGTAGCAGTTCTTCAGGACGGTGAGGCTGTCGGGGTTGATGATTTGCTTCATGGCCGTCACCGCGTCGCAGTCCTGCGCCTCGCGTATTGCAGCCAGTTCGTCGCGCGGGTTCTCAACCTTCCAGAGCCTGTCGTAGAGCCGTACTTCAGCTTGTACGGCATGCTGGCAGCTGACCCAGTGCAGTGTCTTGCCCTTGATTTTGCGGTCTGCGCCGGGCATGCCGCTGCGCGTGTCGGGGTCGTAGGTGCACTGAATCTCCGTGACGTTGCCGTCGGCATCCTTGGTGCAGCCGGTACACATTATTATATATGCGTTCTTCAGGCGCACTTCCTTGCCCGGGGCCAGGCGCATGAACTTCTTCTCTGCCTCTTCCTGGAAGTCGTCGCGTTCTATCCAAAGTTCGCGGCTGAAGGCAACCTGGTGCGTTCCGTCGGCTTCGTTCTCGGGGTTGTTGACGGCAGTAAGCATCTCGACCTGACCTTCGGGATAGTTCGTGATGACAACCTTGACGGGATTGAGCACAGCGCTGACGCGGATGGCGCGGCTGTTGAGGTCATCGCGGGCGGCACTCTCCAGCAGGGCCATCTCGTTGAGGGCATCGAAGGTGGTGTAGCCAATTTTGCGGATGAAGCCGCGGATGCTTTCCGGACTGTATCCGCGACGGCGGAAGCCGCAGATGGTCGGCATGCGGGGGTCGTCCCAACCGCTGACCAGTCCCTCCTTGACGAGGGCCAGCAGGTTGCGCTTGCTCATCAGCGTATAGCTGAGGTTAAGCTTGTTGAACTCCG
>CACWTR010000021.1 GCA_902763865.1 uncultured Bacteroidales bacterium
GTCTATTCGGGCAGCATCTTCGGAGTGAAAATCTACATCCACGACCTCCTGCTCAAAGCACGCGAGCAGGAAAATGCAACAAATGCAACAAATGCAACAAGCATTTCAGAGACACACAGAACAGAGGCGCACCCGTAACAGGATGCGCCTCTTTCAGAGTGTCACGGTATCAGCACCTTCCGGATGTGGCCGTCGGGGGAACGGCGGAGGGCGATGCCGCGGTAGCCGGGGGAAAGGGGGCGTCCGCTCAGGTCGTAGGCTTCACCGCTTGAGGCAGGAAGGAAGGAGGAAGGACTGCTGATGGCATCCGACTCTTCGTCGATGTCCTCGAGGATGAACTCGCCGGGCACGGTCTTGTCAGCATAGACGTAGCTGCCGCTGGCGCGGGAGTCGAAGCCGAAGTGACGGCTGTCCTGCCATCCGGCTCGCAGATAGGCATTGCCCTCGGGAAGGCGTTCCACCTGGATGTAGCCGTTCTTGCCAGCCGGGGCTGTCGTAGAGGAGATGACACGCCAGCCTGCACTGCTGTCGAAGGACATGTAGTGCGAGGCTGCTTTCAGCCGGTAGAAGGCCGTGAAGCCCTGTACCTGCGCGAAGGTGAAGACGAAGGAGTTGTCCTGCTCATCGTACTTGTCCAGGCAGAAATGTCCTTCGTTGGCATTCGGCTGATAGTGGAGACAGAGGCCGGACTGCTTCTCGCGAATGCGGTAGCGGTGCGAGGTGTCGATGGTTGATATCGGCCAGAAGGAGCGTGGCATCATCGCTTCCGCTTCGATGTAGAGCTCTGCGGCAGAGGCATAGCCCTTGTTATCGACTACGGAACGGACCAGGAACTTCATGTAGCGTGCCTCGGGCTTCGAGGGGATGGCTACGGTCTGTTTGTCGCCGGTATTGCTGAAGGTGCCGCTCGCAGCAGGTTCTCCCCACAGGCGGGGATTCGAGCTGAAATAGACTTCGTAGCGAAGCACGCGACCGTTGCTGCCATCGGTGCGGCCCTTGTAGGAGAAGGCTGTGACGCGATAGGTGTGCTTCATGTCGATGACGAGTTCATGCGGACAGTCCGGTGTAGAAGGGCTGTACTGGGTGTGCCAGATGGTGTTCTCGTCGCCGTCGATGGCATAGTCGGCCCTTTCGCCCCCGCCCTGCTGGCTGTCGTAGCTGTAGATGCTCCATTCCGTCTTATCAACGAAGAAGCCGTAGGTCTTTTCGCCCACGATGCTTGGTGCCAGGCCGCTTCGCACGGCGTATGCTCGCAGGGTGCCGCCCTGCCGCATGTCGATGGGGCTGCTATAGGTTTGGTAGCTGCCGCCGTCGATGCTATAGTAGATGACTGTCCCCGCGGGATTGTCGGAGGAGAGAACGGCGCAGCCGTGTCCGTCGTCGGAGAAGCGGACGGGCTGGCAGACGGGCAGCCCCAGACTTCCCTGCTCGGTCAGGAGCGTGTCGGAGGCCGCTGACAGGACGGGCATAATCAAGAAGCAGAAGGGAGTCTGCGTAAGCTTGCGCTCGTACTTGTCGAGGACATCCGGCCCGCACGAGGCGTTGCCAAGAGCACGGTTCCAGGCATCGAGCGAGACGACTGTTCCGGACTGGAAGGTGACTTCATGCGGATGTCCCTTGCGGTTGTAGCGGCTCGTGTAGATGTCCTCTGCACGCCAATGGCCCACGGTGGCCGACATTCCGCTTGGAGCGGCAAACATCAGGCCCTTGCCCGATGCGGATGTGACGGCCAGCCAGCGCACGTCTTCCTTGTTGCCCGTCTCCTGCGGACGGATGTGGTTCGTCCACTGGTCAGTAACGGTGCTGTGATAAATGCCGAAATGTGCTGCGTAGTTACGGTCACGGTAGCTGTCGAAGGGTCCGCGTCCAAGCCAGGTGAGGTTCTCTGCCAATGCGGGCATCTCCAGACGGAAGCCGAGCTTGGGCAAGACGGCACCTTCCACGTCGGGCGTGGTCAGCGTGCTGACGCAGACTGTGCCGTCCGGATAGATGCGGAACTGCTTGTTTACGGTAAAGGTCAGGGCAGAAGTGCTGGTCCTGTAGGTGTCCGTTATTGAAAGCTGAACCCACTGCTTGCTGCTGTCCTGCTCCACCTGCCACGTGCCGGGCTTCAGCGTAAGGGTACGCACGCCAAGCATCTCCCAGTTGCCTTCCTGTGCTTTGTCATTCTCTGTCGGTACGCGGAAGGTGTTGAGCTTCATGGGCTGGTTGATGAGTGTCGTGCCGTCGAGGACATACCGTGAAAGTGTTCCGCCGGAGAAGGTGGCGGTGAAGCCCTGTCCCCTGACGGTATAGCTGCTGCCCGAGCCGCTCAAGGCAAGGGTATCCGTTCCGTTGTATTGATAGATGCGTGGTGAGGTCTGTTCGCGAATGACGGCCTCCGATGCGGCCACTTCATAGCCGGCCTCCGCCCACGGGGTTGCTTCGCGAAGGGTCGAAGAGAAGCGTATCGTGTAGCGCGATTCAGGCTTGAAGAGGATGCCGTCGTAGGGAATCGTGATGGTGGTGCTGTCCCAGGGCGCGAGGTCAAGGTCGTTCAGCTGTCCGCCGGCAACGGCAATCCCGTCCTCGCTGATAACATATCTTGTGTCATAGTTGTTGAAACGAATCTGCTGGAGCTTGTTCTTGACGCGGAACGTCCCTTTCTCGCTGTCGAGCAGAAGAATGTCGAGCGGCTGATAGACGCCCTTCATGTTGAAGCTCTTGGCTGTCGGGGTGCCGTCGGGAAGGACGACACCATTGCAGCAGAAGCTTCCGTCGTTGGGA
Organism: uncultured Bacteroidales bacterium; assembly: GCA_902763865.1. Taxonomy (GTDB): domain Bacteria; phylum Bacteroidota; class Bacteroidia; order Bacteroidales; family Bacteroidaceae; genus Physcousia. The sequence continues at coordinate 2,767 of CACWTR010000021.1, forward strand.
TTGTCGCCGAAGTCGCCTCCGTAGGCCCAATAGCTTTGGTTGGCCTTGCCCTTGACGGGCATACGGAGTCCCTGGTCCTTCCAGTCCCACACGAACTCGCCGGCCATAGCAGGATAGGGTTCATAGACTTCGCGGAAGTAGTCTATCTGGTTGCCCATCGAGTTGCCCATCGCATGGGTATTCTCGCACTGGATGTGGGGCCGCTGATTGGTGCCTCCCTGCCGGCTCTTGGCCGTAGAGAGCATGGCCGCGTAGCTGCCGTACATGGTACTCGTCACGTCGCTCCACTGGCTGTTGCCTTCGTAGTGGGTGACGCGGCTGGTGTCGAGCTTCTTAATGGCCTGCATGACGCTCTGGAAGTTATTGCCGCCGCCGCTCTCGTTGCCTGCACTCCAGCCGAAGATGCAGACGTGGTTGCGAAGGGTGCGGACGTGTCGCTCGTTGCGCTCGACCATCGGCCCCCGGAAAAGCTCGACGCTGGACAGCCCCATGTCACCGTGACACTCTACATCCGCTTCGGCCAGGACATAGAGTCCGTAGCGGTCGCATAGCTCGTAGAAGTAGGGATTGTTGGGGTAATGGCTCGTGCGGACGGCATTGACGTTGAGGCGCTTCATCGTCAGCACGTCCTGCAGCATCTCCTCGCGGCTCACGGTACGTCCCGTCTCCTGACTATGGTCATGACGATTGACGCCGTGCACCACGAGGCGCTTGCCGTTGATGAGCAAGGCACCGTCGCTGCGGATGCCTACCGTGCGGAACCCGATTTTGCAGGCTCGCATATCGACCAGTTCGCCGTCGGCAGTAAGCAGGCGGAGGGTCAGGTCGTAGAGCTTGGGGTGTTCGGCGCTCCAGCATTCCACGCCGGAAAAGGAGAAGTTCTGTGTGATGCTGGCCGAGGTGGTGAGTGTGCGGGAGAGTTCCTTGACGACTGTTTCGCCGTCGCTGACGGTCATCTCCAGTTTCATGCCCTTGAGTGATTCGCCTTCAAGTGTCACCTGGATGCGTGCCTGGCCCGAAGTGCCGCCGGAGGTGAGGGTGGTCGTCTGGAAGAAGAAGTCATCGATGCGATGCGCGGGTGCAGACCACAGATAGACATCGCGGGTGATGCCCGTCAGCCGCCAGTAGTCCTGGCACTCGAGGAAGCTGCCGCTCGTGAAGCGATAGACTTGCACCGAGACATTGTTCTCGCCCTCGCGGACATAGTCGCTGACATCGAAGTCGCTGGGCAGATAGGAGTCCTCGGCATAGCCGACGAACTGTCCGTTCACCCAGACATAGTAGCCGTGGCCTGCTCCGTTGAAGCGCAGGAACGTCTTGCGTCCCATCCAGCCTTCGGGCAGGGAGAAGCTGCGGCGATAGCAGCCCACGGGATTCTTCATCTGCTCGTTGTAGGTGAAGTCTCCCGGGCGCGATGCCATGACGGAATAGTCGCTGGTATAGGTGAAGGGGTAGCGTGTGTTGACGTAGAGCGGCTTGTCCCAGCTCTTGTTGTGCCTCACGCCATACACCTGCCAGGGACAGGGGACGGTGATATCCTCCCATGAGCTGACATCGTAGTTGTCTGCATAGAAGCCGCGGGGAACCTTCCCCGGAACGGCGCACCAGCGGAACCTCCATGTGCCGTTCAGGTCGAGGAACCAGGGCGAGCGGCTCAGGTCGAGCGAATGGGCGGCATCGGCATCCTCGAAAGGAATGCTGAGGTCGTGACTCTGGATGCGGTTCAGGCTGGTTATGCTCACGTCGTCCCACTCCTTCATCGTCTGCGAGAAGGAAACCAAAGTGCCAAGCTGCAGGCACAGGACAAGGAAAATCTTCTTCATTATATACATATATATATGTTTATGGTGCAAAGTTAATAAATAATCCTGAGAAAACATTATGCAACGCGACGAAAAGTTATTTTCAAAGCTTGAAAATTAATTTTCACGTCATGAAAATATATTTTCATGGTTTGAAAATTGATTTTCACGTCGTGAAAATAGTTTTATGTCACGTCGTCTGAGGTTTTGTTCTGCGGGGCGCAGCGCTTTGCGTCGGGCGGCGTGAGCGTTGTCGGCATGGTGCCCACAAACGAGAGAAAGGGACTGCATCGGATTGGATGCAGTCCCTTTCTCGTGTGGTGTCACCAGGAATCGAACCGGGGACACAAGGATTTTCAGTCCTTTGCTCTACCAACTGAGCTATGACACCGTTTTCTGTTTTGCGAGTGCAAAGGTAGGTCTTTTTTCCGAACTGTGCAAGTGTTTGGCTAAAAAAGTGGAGAAAAAACACTTTTTTCCTCGTTACGGCTGTAATTTTCTCTGTTCTCTGTTTTCTATTTCACTTTTTTGTCGTACCTTTGCACTCGGTTTTAAGACATCCTCTCTTGGATGCTTCATCACCAAGGCACGCTTTTAGGCGTGGAACGGAAAGTAGCGCAGTTGGTAGCGTACCACGTTCGGGACGTGGGGGTCGGGAGTTCGAGTCTCCTCTTTCCGACTTTTTACTGGTGCAGCAGTCCTTTGCTCGTGTTGAGATAGGCCTTGGCTACACCGAAACGCAAGAAGAGGTCGAGGCGGATGGGAATGTGGTTCTCGTCGTCGGAGATGTAGAAAGTGATGACCTCCTTTTCCTTCCCTTCCGGATATTCCACGAAAGAAAACACAAGGCAGCGATGGGTGACGCCCGTCGATTTCATGCAGAACTTCTCCCGTCCGCGATAGATGAGTGTGATGTCTTCCACTTTATGTCCGTCGGCCATCGGGAAGTGCAGTTTGTCGCCCTTACGGAACTTATCCACCTGAAAGGAGCGGGCACGCAGCAGCATGCTCAGCATGTCGTAGATGCACTTTGGGGAGTCGTAGGTGTTATGTGTCACTTCGCCGTTGCGGTTCTGATAGCGCTGCCGCAGGTGAGTGTTGCCATCCGCGTAGGAATACCACACCTCATCCACATAATAGCGTCCGCCCTCGTTGGCTCCCTTCTTGTAGTAGAGGGGGGCCATGTCTTCGGAGACGATGCATTGTATCGTGTCGCGCATCTGGAAGAAGCGGTCGAGGCGTTTGCTGGTGCGGGTAATGAGGTAGCCCTTGTAGGCCGGGGTGCCTTCCCAATCCGTCTTCTCAATGTTCATGCAGGCAGTCCCGGCGTTGATCCAAATGAACTTCCAGTTGAAGAAGAGGTCGTAGGTAAGTTCCTCGCCGGCACAGAAGGCCGTGTTCCGGGCCGTACACTGTGCGCCGGCTGACTGATAGCCGGCAAGGATAAGGACTGCAAGGGCCGTTATTTTCTTGACAAGCTTCATCATATCGTGTATTACCTTATTCGCTCCGCCCCGGATTACTTTCTCTTCTCTTCCTGCTTCAGACGCTCACGCTCTTTGTTGCGCTGCTTGATGTCCTTCTTCTTGTCGGGCTTCTGCTTGGTGATAGCCATAGGCTTCTGCGACAGACGCGGAATCTGCAGCGGAGCCCAGTCTTGCTCGATGTCCCATTTTGCCTTCACCTGGAGGGGTTGTGGGAAATAGTACGTCGGTTCGGGCTGTAGGCCAGCGTCGAAATCTCCGGTGGTCCATACGCCGTCGCCGTTTCTATCGACAAAGCAGCGCAGGTAATAGTTGCCGGGCTTCAGGAAGAAGAAGTCCGCACGACCGTCCTTTCCGGCAGGAAGTTCTGCAACGCACTTGTCTCCGTTGTTCAGCAACTGGACGATGATTTGGGCCGTATCGGGCAGTATGACGTGGACGAACAGCGAGCCGTAGGCATCCTCTCCCTTGACGGAAAACTCGTTCTTTATGGCCCTGCAGTGGTCCCCCATTACGCCTACAACGGCTGCGCTGTCGATGGTAAAGCGATACTGTCGCTTCTGCTCCCATTCGGCATAGAGCGTGTAGGACTTGGCATCTTGGTCCGGCAGGAAAAGAAAAGGCTCGGGCAGCCAGTTGCTGTCTTGCTTGATATAGAGGTGCATGCGCGTCGTGTCAGCACTGGAGATAGGCTGCTTGGCAATGAAGCGCACGTTCTGGTTCGGGTCGATGCCGCCGGAGGGCTTGGCCGAAATGTCGAGGAATGTCCTCTCGTGCGGGTTCTCTTCCGGTGGCAGAGGTTCCTTCGACTTCTTGGCGCGTTTCTCCCGTGCCTTCTGCCAGTCGGTTATCTTCTTTTCCTTCTCCTTCCGTATCTTCTCCCATGTTAGTTTGGGCACCACTTCCTGCACTTCCGTATGCGGCTGCAAAGTTCCCAGCGAATCGGTCTCGAGGTATGTGAGCTCGAACCGGGCCGTGTCCTCGCGATGCGTGAAGGCAGTGTCGGTGAACCAATACGTGATGGTGTCGTTGTGGAGTGAGGCTTCGGCAACAAGAATCTTCTCGTCGAAGTTCAGTCCGCGAATGACGGGCAGCGTATCGGCAGGCGCAGTGAAGTAAAGCTTCATGACGTCGGGGTCCGGACGCTCCACTTTGAGCAGATGCTGGGCCTGGCCTGCTTCGAGGAAGGCGTTGAGCACCAGATCGTCGGGATAATAATGGACGTAGGGGACTGCCATGATGGAGTCGAAGCTTATCGAGTCGCGCCACACCGTGTCCATGCGCAGGTCCCACTTGCAGGAAGTAGTGAAGGAATCTTGCATGAAGGCTATGCGCTCGCTCTTCTGGGAGAAGAGGAAATCTCCGTCCTTATCTTCGAGAGCGAAAGCACGGTAAGTTCCCGGCTTGACGCCTTTGATGCAGAAACGTCCGGAGCCATTCGTGCGGGAGACACGGCTGAAGGGCTTGTGGCGGAAGAGGGTGTCGTTAAAAAGGGAGTCAAGCGGATAGAGTCCGACCAGCATCCCTTTTATCGGCTCAAGGTTATCAGCGCTGAGCACCAAACCAGATACCTCCATCGTGTCGATTGACTCGCCCGTACTGAAACTGTAGGTATAGTTCCCCATCGGGTTGCCCTCGTTGTTATCCACGATGGCATCGCTGAAGTCGATAGTGTAGGTGGTGTTTGCCTGCAAGCTGTCGTAGAGCGTAATCCTCACGCTCTTGCCGACGGCACGAATGTTGGCCGGCTCTATCTGAGGAGGCGACACGATGACCTTCTCGTTGGCATTCTCCAGCTTGATGAACTCATCGAAGCGGATATGCATCTTGTAGCTGTTGTTGCCGACGGAACGATCTGCCGGCAGGGACGAGACAACCCTGGGCGGAATCTCGTCGTAGATACCGCCATCGGGGGCCCCAATGCTTGCACATGCTGCCAGAAGAAGCAGCAACACGGAGCCAATAATCGTCTGTCTCGTCTTCACGTTTCTCACGTTTTTCACCATTTCATTTGCAAAGGTACGAAGAAAAAGTGAAAAGGTGAAGAAGTGAAAAGGTGAGAAAAGAACTTTTCAGCTTTATTAAGCTTTTTGCCCCTTGGACACACGATTGGCCGAAGGGATTTCTAAGAGAATGCGAGGGACACAGCCTAATGGTTGAGGGCAATGACCTGTTCGATGATGTCGCGGTTGTTGCTGAGGCGGGGCACTTTGTGCTGGCCACCGAGCTTGCCTTTCTGCTTGAGCCAGTCGCTGAAGACTCCGGGACGAGCCTTGATGAGCTCGAGCCGCTGGAGCGTGATGTCCTTATAGCGCTTTGCCTCGTAGTCGGAGTTGACCTGCTGTAGCGTCTCGTCGAGGATGCGGATGAACTCCGCCATGTCATCGGGTTCGCGGCTGAACTCCACGAGCCACTGGTGGCGACACTTCCCTTCGGCATCCATGAAGACCGGTGCGGCTGTGTATTCCAGCACCTCGGCTCCCGTCCGGCGGCAAGCCTCGGCGAGACCCTTCTCTGCATTGTCAACAATCAGTTCCTCGCCAAATGCATTGATGAAGGACTTGGTGCGACCTGTGATGACAAACTTGTAGGGGTTGCGTTCTGTGAAACGTACCATATCGCCGATGATGTAGCGCCACAGGCCGCTTGAGGTGGAGATGACCATAGCATAGTTTCGTCCCGTCTCCACTCCCCAGAGCGGAACAACGGTGGGCGAAGGGCTGTCGAACTCATCCATCGGGATGAATTCATAGAACACGCCGTAGTCAACCATCAGGCTCATTGCTGGGTCGAGCGGGTCGTCCTGCAAGCCGAAGAATCCCTCTGAAGCATTATACGTCTCCATGTAGTGCATCCGGGAGGACGGGATGAGGTGCTCGTATTGACTGCGATACGGGGTGAAGGCCACGCCGCCGTGAAAGAATACTTCCAGGTTGGGCCAAACTTCGTTGAGATACTGCTTTCCGCTGAGTTCCATGACACGGTTCAGGACGGACAGCATCCAAGAGGGGACACCGCTCAGGTTCGTCACGTCACGGTTCATGGCTTCGCGGGCGATGCGGTCCCGCTTTATCTCGAAGTCGGAAAGCAGTGCCGTAGCTTTCTTTGGCACGCGCACAAAGTTGACCAGCGGGTTAATGTTCTCAATGAGGATGGCACTGAGGTCGCCCACGAGACTGTCTGGCAGGTTGTAGTTGGGAGCATGGCTGCCACCAAGGATGAGTGCCTTTCCGTCGAAGAGCCGACTCTTGGGGTTGTTGCGCAGGTACCAGACAACAGCATCGGTGCCGCCTGCATAGTGTGTGTCGTGCAGGCCGTCGGTCGAGACCGGGATGAACTTGCTCTTGTCGTTGGTCGTTCCGCTGGACTTGGCGTACCACTTCACCCTTCCCGGCCAGAGCACGTCCTTTTCGCCGTGACGCATGCGGTCGATGAATCCCTTCAGTTCTTCGTAGGTGCTGAGGGGAGTGTGCTTGGCAAAGTCCTCGTATGAAAGTTCCTTGCCATAGCCATGTGCCTTGCCCCACTCCGTCTGGGCTGCTTTGTCCAGCAAACGCCTGAGGACCGCCCTTTGCAAAGCCTCAGCCTCATTGACATAGAGGTCGAGCTGACGGCGGCGCGGGGTGAAGACGGGGCGTATGATAGTTGTAAAAATCATTTTGTCAATGTAGCAGTTCGTCGTGCAGGCGTCGGTCTTGCTTGAGGCGGTGCAAAGCGTTCTTGCTTGCCTTCTGGTGACTTTCCTTCTTGGAATAGCCCTTGCCTCGGGCACAGTCGCGACCATTGATGACGACCTTGGTGTTGAATAGGGGCGAACCGTCCTCTGCCTTTGTCTCTTCGAGCAGGATGTATTCGAGGGAGACTTTGTGCTTCTGACACCACTCCAGCAGTTTGCTCTTGAAGTTCACTTCCTGATAGGCAACCTTGTCGATGTCGATGAGGCGATGCAGTATCTTGTCCGCTATGAAGGTTTTGCAATGGGCGTATCCTCTGTCCAGATAAATGGCCCCGATGAGGGCTTCGAAGGCATTTCCGGCCAAGTAGCTGTTGTGCGTCTGGTTTTGTTCATGGCGACGGATGAGCTTGTCGAGCCCAATCTCGTTGGCAAGCTTTCCGAGCGATTCGCGCTGCACTATCTTGCTGCGTGTGTTGGTCAGGAAGCCTTCGCGTTTGTTGGGGAAGTGGTGATAGACTATCTCACTGACAACGGCTCCCAGCACGGCATCGCCCAGGAACTCGAGCCGCTCGTTGTTGAGCGGTGAGCCACTCTTGCCGTGAGCCAACATCGACTTGTGCATCAGTGCCTCCTGATACAGTCCGATATTGTGGGGATAGAATCCTATCATTCTACGAAAAGCGCGACAAAGCTCCTTCTCCTTGCGGAAAGGAAGCTTTATCGCGTCTATCAGATTCTCGGCAGACACAGCCTTATCCTACGTACTTTTTGAATACGACGCAGGCGTTATGACCACCAAAGCCAAACGTATTGCTCAGAGCTGCCCTGACGGTACGCTTCTGTGCCTGACCAAAGGTGAAGTTCAACTTATAGTCAATCTCGGGGTCCTCGTCGCCATCGGCGTGGTTGATAGTCGGGGGAACGATGTCTTCCTTGACTGCCAAGACGCTTGCCATAGCTTCGATGGCTCCTGCGGCTCCGAGCAGGTGTCCGGTCATGGACTTGGTGCTGCTGATGTTGAGCTCGTATGCGTGCTGGCCGAAGACGGCCTGGATAGCCTTGCATTCGCTGATGTCTCCTACGTGTGTCGAGGTGCCGTGCACGTTGATGTAGTCGATGTCCTCGGGCTTGAGGCCGGCATCGTCAAGGGCATTCTCCATGACGAGCTTTGCGCCGAGTCCTTCGGGGTGCGATGCCGTGATGTGGTGAGCGTCGGCACTCATGCCTGCTCCTGCCATCTCGGCATATATCTTTGCTCCGCGGGCCTTGGCGTGTTCCAGCTCCTCGAGGATGAGCACGGCACTTCCTTCTGCCATGACGAAACCGTCGCGGCTTGCGCTGAAGGGGCGGCTGGCCGTCTGCGGGTCGTCGTTGCGTGTGCTCAGTGCATGCATGGCAGTGAAGCCACCGACACCGGCAGCCGTGATAGCTGCCTCGGCACCTCCGCTGACGATGATGTCTGCCTTGCCAAGCCGGATGAGGTTGAAGGCATCGGCAAGCGCGTTGGACGAAGAGGCGCAGGCACTGGAAGTGATGTAGTTCGGACCGTGGAACCCATACTTTATGCTGATGTGGCCGGCACAGATGTCGGATATCATCTTGGGCACGAAGAAGGGGTTGAACTTGGGGCCGATGGTGTCGCCGGTCTTGGCGTAAGCCGTCACTTCTTCCTCGTAGGTCTTCATGCCGCCGATGCCGACGCCGAAGACCACGCCCACCCGGTTCTTATCGACAGCCTCTACGTCCAGCTTGCTGTCCTCGACAGCCATCGTAGCTGCAGAGAGTGCAAACTGGCAATAGGGGTCCATCTTGCGGGCTTCCTTCTTGTCAATGAACAGTTCGGGATTGAAGTTCTTGACTTCACAGGCGAACTGCGTCTTGAACTTGGAGGCATCGAAATGCGTAATAGGAGCAGCACCGCTCACACCCGCAAGCAAGTTCTGCCAAGTCTCGGCAGCCGTGTTGCCCAAAGGAGTGACGGCACCGATACCTGTCACTACAACTCGTTTTAATTCCATTTACTTGTTTTCTTCAATAAATGCGATTGCATCAGCAACGGTAGAGATCTTCTCGGCCTTGTCGTCGGGAATGGTAATCTCGAATGCCTTCTCGAACTCCATAATCAGTTCCACGGTGTCCAGAGAGTCAGCACCAAGGTCGTTGGTGAAAGATGCTTCGGGAGTAACGTCTGATTCGTCAACACCAAGCTTATCAACAATAATCTCTTTTACTTTTGCTTCAATTTCTGACATAACTAAGTTTACTTTACTATTTAACAATTTACCTTTTTGCGTTTATTCTCTCCCTCTCCTCGGAGCGGGCACGTAGGGGAACTTTTAACCCCCTTTTTGTTTTTGCGGTGCAAAGTAACGACTTTTTAAGCAATTATGCAACATTTGGGCACTATAATATGTTCATTTATGCACATTTTAACTTTTTTTGTGCACATTAGTCGCTTCTTGTGCAACAACACATTATTTGTCCACGAGCCTTATAATATATATAATGTATAGCGGACGACTTGCGGCGGAGGGGGGACCCGACGCGTCGTGTTCGTTGCTTCATCGTGATCAAGCAATTGCTTCATCGCGATGAAGCAATTGCTCCATCGCGATGGAGCAATCAAGACGTCGCGTGTACCGGCACAAATATCTGCCGAAACATTTTGTGCTGTGTGGATTATTTCGTACCTTTGTACTCGGTATGCCACAGTTTGCAGATGTCATAGTGCCGCTGCCGTTGCAGGGTTCTTTCACGTATGCCGTGCCGAGCGAGCACCAAGCCTCGCTGCAGGTCGGTTGCCGCGTCATTGTACCTTTTGGCAACCGGAAGTTCTACACCGCCGTCGTCTTGCGGCTGCACGACGAGGTGCCCCCTTATCCTACCAAGGCCATCTCCGAGGTGCTGGACAGCAAACCGAGTGTACTTCCCTCTCAGCTGCGACTTTGGCAATGGACCAGCGACTACTACCTCTGCAGCCTGGGCGATGTCTTCAAGGCAGCGCTTCCATCGGGTCTCAAGCTGGAGAGCGAGAGCAAGGTCCTGCTGAACAAAGAATGGGAATCCCCGACATCCTTCACTCCAAACGAAGAGAAAGTGTGGCAGGCGCTTTGCACAAAGCCGGAAATGACCCTTGCCAACCTGCAAAAAGAGACCGGCATCAAGGGCATGCTGCCCGTCGTCAGGAGTCTTCTGGAGAAAGGGGCAGCCTTGATGAAGGAGGAACTGAAACGTACCTACAAGCCCAAGATGGCAATCCGCGTCCGAGTCACTGAAGCTTATGGGGCCGAGGCAAAGCAGCACGAAGCGCTCGACTCCCTGCATCACTCGCCCAGACAGGAAGCCCTGCTTGCCTGCCTGATAGAGACGGGGGGCGACTGCGACAAGGCAACGCTTCTGCAATCATCCGAATGCTCGGATGCCATCCTGCGCGAACTCTGCAAGAAAGGCATACTTGAGACCTACGAAGTCCCTGCTGGCCTTCCGCCCAAGGACAAGGCTGACGGGAATGCACCTCACGGGCGAAACCGGGCAGGAGCCGAGCTGACAGAACCGCAAAGAAAGGCTCTGGACGGCATTCTCGAGCAATGGCAGACCCACAATGTATGCTTGCTCCACGGCGTAACGAGCAGTGGCAAGACGGAAATCTACATCCATCTCATGAAGAGAGCTGTCGAAGAAGGGAAGCAGGTGCTCTTCATGCTGCCGGAAATCGTCCTGACAACCCAACTGACAGAAAGGCTGCGCCGCGTCTTCGGCGGCAGGATTGGCGTCTATCATTCCCGCTATCCCGACAGGAAACGTGCGGAACTCTACCAGAAGATGCTCTCCGATGCACCATACGACATCGTCGTGGGAGTGCGCAGCAGCATCTTTCTCCCCTTCAGGCGGCTCGGGCTCGTCATCATCGACGAAGAGCACGAGACATCCTTCAAGCAGCAGGAACCCGCTCCCCGATATCATGCCCGCAACGCAGCCATCGTCCTTGCGGCACAGGCTGGGGCAAAGGCCCTGCTGGGCTCTGCCACGCCAAGCCTGGAATCCTATCACAACGCCGTTAGCGGCAAGTATGGGCTCGTCGTGCTGAAGACGCGCTTTGCCGGCATGCAGTTGCCAAGTATCGAAGTGGTCGATGTACAGGAGATGCGGCGCAAGAAGATGATGCACGGCGTACTCTCGCCGCAGCTGCTTGTCCGCATACGGGAAGCCCTGGAGCAGAAGAAGCAGGTCATCCTCTTCCAGAACCGACGCGGCTATGCGCCCGTCATGGAGTGCCGCCTGTGCGGTTGGACCCCTCGTTGCCAGAAGTGCGATGTCAGTCTTACGCTTCACCGAGGCTATCGTCAGATGGTCTGCCACTATTGCGGAACGACCTACAGCATACCATCCACCTGCCCCAACTGCGAGAGCCACGACCTTTCCAGCCGCGGGTACGGGACGGAGCGCATCGAGGAACAACTTGCGGCCATCCTGCCCAATGCACACATCGCCCGAATGGACCTCGACACGACGCGCTCACGTCTGAGCTACGAACAGATATTGCACGACTTCGAGGAAGGACGGACCGACATACTCCTCGGCACGCAGATGGTCACGAAAGGACTCGACTTCGACCGCGTCAGTCTGGTAGGCATCATCTCCGCCGACCAAATGCTCTCCCAGCCCGACTTCCGCAGCTACGAGCGCGCCTTCCAGCTGATGGAGCAGGTGGCGGGCAGAGCCGGCAGAAAGGGAGCACGCGGACACGTGGTGCTGCAGACCTGCGACAAGGACAATGACATCGTCCGGCAGGTCACGGCCCACGACTACGAAGGCATGTACGCCCAGCAAATGCAGGAACGCGAACTCTTCTTCTATCCGCCCTTCTGCCACGTCATCTTCATCTACCTCAAGCATCGCGAAGAAGGCGTAGTGGAGAGCCTGTCCGCAGACTTTGCCGCCCTGCTGCGACAAGTCTTCGGCGAGCGCGTCCTCGGACCAGACACTCCGCCGGTAAGCCGCATTCAGCTCATGCACATCCGCAAGCTGATACTGAAACTCGAACTTTCTGTCCCCATGTCGGCAGTCCGCCAGCGCCTTGCCGCCCTACACGGACAAATCCTTGCCCAGCCCCGTTACCGCTCGGCACAGATATACTATGACGTAGATTGACAACTCACAACAGAATAACTTCAACCTAATAACCCGATAACAAATGAGAAAAATCACTCTTTCCCTCGCTGCCCTCTTCGTTGCAGCAGCCGCAGCATTCCCTGCTGAGAACTCAATGAAAAACCATCGCATCCTCTCGCCCGACGGCCTCACCTACCTCGATGTCCGCCTCGACGGCGGACGGCTCTGCTATTCCGCAGGCTACCGTACCTTAGTCAAAGCCAAAAAGAAGGGCGCTCCTGCCGATACGCTCGACGTACCCGTACTGCTCGATTCCCCGCTCGGACTCTACACCAATGTGGCCGACATGAGCAAGGACCTTGAGTTCCTGAAGACGGAAGACCTCGGAACCCACAAGAACGAATACCGCCTGCGCGGAAGCAAGCAAAGCCAGGTCAGCACCGAAGAAAACAGCAGGTACTTCCTGTTCACCAATCCCGAAGCAAAGGAGCAGAAGCTGGCGCTGATGGTAGGCTTCCGCGTCTTCAACAACAACATTGCCTACAGCTACCGTATTTTCCAAGGGCAAGGAGCTGAAACCACGGCTATCGTGGTGACAGGCGAAGCTTCAGGCTTCCGCCTCCCTGCCGACGCCACGGCCTTCATCTGTCCGCAGAGTTCCCCGATGGTAGGCTGGAAGCGCACCAAGCCCAGCTATGAGGAAAACTACATCTGGGACAAACCCGTCACCACTCGCAGCCAGTACGGTCAGGGCTGGACCTTCCCCTGCCTGTTCAGGATTCCCGGACACCCCTGGAAGTCCGACGCGTCTGGACGCAACGGGGCAACCGACAGCTGGCTACTCATCTCCGAGACAGGCGTCAGCGGCAACTACTGTGCCAGCCATCTCAGCGATGCCACGTCCGACGGCCTCTTCACCATTGCTTTCCCCATGCAGGGCGAGAACAACGGATTCGGCAGCACGGGCGCACAGATGGGACTGGCCGACTGCAACATCTCGCCCAACGACTGGATGACGCAGTGGACGCCCTACCGCACCCTCACCTTCGGCCCGTCGCTGAAGCCCATCGTCGAGACAACGGTTCCCTGGGACGTCGTGGAACAGCTCTACGAGCCCAGCACCGAATACAAAGGTTCGCGCAACACATGGTCCTGGATTATCTGGCAAGATGCCAGCATCAACTACGATGACCAGGTTCGCTTCATCGACCTTGCAGCCAGCCTCGGCTGGGAAGGATGCCTGATAGACGGCGGATGGTACGAGAACATCGGACGCAAGGGAATGGAGAAGCTCTTTGCCTATTGTCGCGAGAAAGGTATTAGGCCGTGGGTGTGGTACAACTCGAATGGCGGATGGAACGATGCACCGCAGTCGGCTCGCCAGTGCATGCACAATCCCATCGTCCGCAAGCAGGAGATGAAGTGGCTGCGCGACGGCGGTGTTGCAGGCATCAAGGTTGACTTCTTCGGGGGCGACAAGCAGGAGACGATGCGACTCTACGAAGCCATCCTCTCCGACGCCAATGACTACGGCATTCAGGTCATCTTCCACGGCTGCACGCTGCCGCGAGGATGGGAAAAGATGTACCCCAACTACTGCAGCTCGGAGGCTGTCCTTGCCTCGGAGAACCTGTATTTCAGCCAAGGCTTCTGCGAGATGGAAGCCCGGCACGCATGTCTGCATCCCTTCGTGCGCAATGCCGTTGCCTCGATGGAATACGGCGGGACCGTCCTGCAGAAACGTCTTCACAAAGAAGCAGGCAAGGGCAACACACGCCGCACGTCCGATGTCTTCGAGCTGGCTACAGCCGTCGTCTTCCAGTCAAGCGGGCAGAACTTTGCACTGACGCCCCGCAACCTCACCGAGCAGCCGCAGTTCGAGATTGACTTCATGAAAGGGGTGCCTACAACTTGGGACGAGACGCGCTTCATCGACGGTTACCCGGGCCGCTACGTCATCATGGCACGTCGCTCGGGCAACAAATGGTATGTGGCCGGACTGAATGCTCAGGAGCAAGCCGTCGAGCTGACCATCCAGCTGCCGATGTTCGATGCGGGCAGCACGCTGACAGTTTATGGCGACAATGAGAAGCTGGAGGGGAGCATGACGACAACTGCCCTGGGAAAGAAGCAGCAGCTGTCAGTCACCATTCCGCAGAACGGCGGAATCGTCATCACTCAATGATGAGTCAGAACATCACCGAATGATGATTCAAAAGAGATGCAGGCCGCTACTTCTTCCCTTGAAGTAGCGGTCCATCATTTTGATGAGTCCGCTCTTGCAGAAGACGACGACGCGGTCACCGGGCTGTAGCTGCGTGTTGCCGTAGATGAGCGCACCCTGGTTGTCGCCGCGGACATAGCCTCCCAACGTGATGCCAGCCGGCAGTCGCAACTCGCTGACAGGCTTCATGCAGGCCGGGCTGCCTTCTTGCGCCACGATTTCGGCCACGTCGGCACTGGCTACGGTGAGGCACTTGACGTTGTGTGCATCCGTGTCGAGCATCATCTGGTAGATGCGTCCGGCGGCAATCATCTTCTTGTTGATGATGGTACCGATGTCGAGTTTCTCGGCCATTGAGATGTAGTCCATATTGTCAACGAGGGCCACGGTCTTTCGGACTCCCATGCGTTTGGCGGCAAGGCAGGCCAAGATGTTCGTCTCGGTCTCTGGTGTAAGGGCGCAGAAGGCTTGCATGTCAGAGAGTCCCTCGTCGAGCAGCAGTCCGGTGTCGCGTCCGTCGCCTTGTATGATGCGGATGTCGCTGTCCTCAAGGATTTCGTTGAGGCGTCGGCATCGTTCTTCGCTCTGTTCGATAATCTTCATGTTATAGAAGTCGGGCTTCCCTTCTGCCACATGGACAGAGGTTCGTCCGCCGCCCATGATCATGACGTTACGCACGTCCTCGTAGTCTTCCTTGCCTGTTATCTCGCGTATGTATTGGATGTAGCGCTTGGTGGTCATGAAGTAGGCGATGTCGCCGTTGCGCAGTTCGTCGTTGCCGGTAGGGATGATGGTGTCGTCGCCTCGCTTGACGGCTACGATGCGGTAGGGTGTCTCCGCATCGCAGAGGTCGCGGAGTGCGATGCCTGTGATGCGTGCCTTCTCGCGCAGCTTGACGCCGAGCATGACGAGTGCTCCGCCTGCCACTTCCCAGTACTGCCGCACCCACGAGCGTCTGATGCCGTCCAGTATCTCGCGGGCTGCAAGTCCTTCGGGATAGATGATGGAATTGACGCCCATCTGCTGGAAGAGGTCGCGGTACTGCTGCATCGTGTATTCGGCAGTATCTACGCGGGCGATGGTCTTGCGTGCCCCGAGCGTATGGGCCAGCATGCAGCAGGTGATGTTGCGCGTCTCTTCGGGCGTAACGGCTATGAACAGGTCGCACTGCTGTACGCCTCCCTCCCGCAGTCCGCTGATGGAGGTTGGCGAGACGTTGAGCGTCATGATGTCCAGGTCGCCCATGCTCAGCAGTTTGGCTGTCTTCTCGGGATTCTCGTCGATGAGGATGATGTCCTGGTCTTCCCTGGAAAGGAGTGCGGCAAGGTGCGAACCGACTGCACCTGCTCCGGCGATGACGATTTTCATAGGAGTGCTCTCTTTATGGTTTGCTCGTCGAGCCCTACGATGTGGTAGAGCTCTTCGGGGGTGCCGTGTTCGACGAAGTGGTCTGGCAGGCCCAGGCGGACTACCTCGGGGTGGAGGTTATGGTCGGCCATGTACTCGAGGACAGCTGAACCGAGTCCGCCGCGGACTACGCCGTCCTCGACGGTGACGATGCGGCGGCAGGTGGTGCCTACCTTGTGCAGGATGTCCTCGTCGATGGGCTTGAGGAAACGCATGTCGTAGTGCGTGACAGACTTGCCTTCCTCGCGGAGCTCACGGACCACTTTGCTGACGACGTTGCCCAGGGGTCCGAGGCTGAGGACAGCTGTGTCCCCGCCTTCCGAGAGCAGACGTCCGCGTCCGACAGGCAGCTCCCGGAGGGGACAGCGCCATTCGGTCAGTACTCCACGGCCTCGTGGATAGCGGATGACGAAGGGCCCGCGGTCTGGCAGCTGTGCGGTGTACATCAGGCAGCGCAGCTCGTGCTCGTCCATCGGCGAAGCAATGGTGAGATTCGGTACTGGGCGCAGGGCCGCCAGGTCGAAAGCACCGTGATGGGTGGCACCGTCCTGCCCTACGATTCCGGCTCGGTCCAGGCAGAAGACGACGTTCAGACGGCAGAGTGCCACGTCGTGGATGATATTGTCGAATGCTCGCTGGGCAAACGAAGAATAGATGTTGCAGAAGGGGACGAGTCCCTCCTTGGCCAGTCCGCCGGCAAAGGTGACGGCGTGCCCTTCGGCAATGCCTACGTCGAAGGTGCGTTCCGGCATCTCCTTCATCATGATGGAAAGGCTGCACCCGGTTGCCATAGCGGGTGTGATGCCGACTATCTTGTCGTTCTGGCGGGCCAGCTCAAGCACCGTTTCACCAAAGACGTCCTGGAACTTGGGCGGTTGGGCGGCGCCGTCGGTGTTTTCCTTGAGTCGCTCGCCCGTCTCGGGGTCGTACTTGCCCGGAGCATGGAAGACGGTCGGGTTCTTTTCTGCAGGCTTGAAGCCTTTGCCCTTGACGGTGTGCAGGTGGAGCAGCTTTGGCCCCTTCATGTCCTTTATCTGGCGCAGGGTAGCCACAAGTTCGATGACGTTGTGGCCGTCGGCAGGACCGAAGTAGCGGATGTTCATTCCCTCGAAGATGTTCTGCTGGCCGACCAGCAGCGACTTCAGCGAGTTGTTGAAGCGCAGAATCTTCTGCCGGCGGCTTTCGCTCAGCACGCCGAGCCGTACCAGACCGTTTGACATGCGGAAGCGCATCTTGTTGTAGAGGCTCGACGTGTGGAGCTGATGCAGGTAATGCCTCATGCCGCCCACGCTGTGGTCGATACTCATATTGTTGTCGTTCAGGATGATGAGTAAGTCGTTTGGCATGCTGCTGGCATTGTTCAAGCCTTCAAAGGCCAGTCCGCCGCTCATGCTGCCGTCGCCGATGACGGCCACCACCTTCCTTTTCTCCTGTTCCTTGCTCCCCGCTCCTTGCTCCTTCATATTGGCAGCAACGGCCATGCCGAGGGCTGCGGAAATGCTGTTTGAGGCATGTCCGCAGGCAAAGGTGTCGTATTCGCTCTCGTCGGGCGACGGGAAGGGACGCAGCCCGCCCAAGTGCCGGTAGGTGGGGAAAGCCTCGCGCCTGCCGGTCAGAATCTTGTGCCCTGCCGCTTGGTGCCCGACGTCCCACACGATGCGGTCGTAGGGCGTGTTGAACACATAGTGCAGTGCTACTGTGAGTTCCACGACTCCCAGACTGCTGGCGAAGTGTCCCGGGTTGTCGGCCATCTCCTGGATGATGTCCTGCCGGAGCTCCTGGCACACCTGAGGCAACGCCTCTACGGGCAGCGCTCGGAGGTCAGCGGGAAAGTTTATCTGTTTGAGCAATTCCTGTGGCTCTGTTTTCACGATTATTTTCTGTTTTTACTTTGCAAAGGTACAACAAAAAGCGCATAACGGAAAACTAATAGTGGAAAAATATGCTTTAGCATTCAATTTCTGCCGCTTCTTACTTCCATATATTATGATTATCCTGAGTCGTACCACCATCCATTAGTTTCGGAACAGCCCTGAAAGGGCAGTGAGCCCATAGCCCAGGGCATCGCCCTGGGTGGTCGATGTGACATGAAGCACGCCCCGAAGGGGCAAAAGACTTTCCTGGATTATTCTTTTGCCCTTTCAGGGCGAAGAATGATATGCGCTATGCCCCAGGGCGATGCACTGGGCTATGGGCTTACCGCCCTTTTAGGGCGCTGGTGGTACGATCCAGGATAATCATACCATATACTGTTCCCAGAAACGGTATGTCTTGTTTTGTAAAAGTCCGGACGACACGACACAAAAGTTATTTTCATGATTTGAAAATCTATTTTCACGCTTTGAAAATTAATTTTCACGTCATGAAAATAGATTTTCACGACGTGAAAATAGTTTTAGTGTCACGTCGATTGAACTTTTGCATGATAGCAATGAGACATACGACAAGCATGAGGGGAAAGAATGATGCTGCAAGGAGGCCGCTTTGGATGTCGTTCTCTGCCGACTTGGTGCAAAGCCCTACGAGGGACGGTCCGAGTGTTCCCCCCATGTCACCGGCCAGGGCGAGCAGTGCGAAAAGTGCTGTGCCGCCCTCAGGAATGCGAGCTGACGTCAGGCTGATGGAGCCCGGCCACATGATGCCTACTGCCAATCCGCTGACCATGCAGCCTGCAAAGCTGACGAGAGGGAGGGAAGACAGCGATGCCGTCAGATAGGCTGCGAAGCAGAGGACACCGGCTCCGGTCATGTAGGCAGTCAGGTCCATCTTCTGCCCCTTCTTGCCGTACCATAGCCGTCCGAGACCCATGAAGAAAGCGAAGCCGCAAGGTCCAGCCAGGTCACCGATGGATTTGTCAACACCGAGAGAAGCTTCCGCGAAGGCCGACGTCCACTGTGCCATAGAGCTTTCGGAGGCTCCGGCTGCTACCATCAGAAGCAGGAAGAGCCAGAACATGCGGTTGCGGAGCAGACTGCTCATGCTCATGCTCTCGGCATCCGGAACAATAGGCTCGATGGGGCAAGTGGCAAAGTTGATGATGTTGTAGAGCGGAATCAGAGCCCAAAGGCAAGTCAGGATACGCCAGTTCTCGAGTCCGAAGAGCGAGAAAAACAACGTTGAGCCCAGAATCACTCCTACCGCTCCCCAGCAATAAAAGGAATGAAGCAGGCTCATCATGCCTTCCTTGTCGGGGAAAGGACACGCCTCTATAATGGGGCTGCACAGGACCTCGATAAGGCCGCTGCCCACTGCATAGACGCCGACACAGACGAGAATGCCGACCATCGGATCGGGGAACACCGACGGCAGGAAAGCCATGCCTGCAAGTCCCAAGGCGGCAACCACTTCCGAGATGATGATGCTCTTGCGGTAGTCTATATCTTTGAACTTGGCACAAAGAAAGTCTGTGAACAGCTGGACGATGTAGAACACTGCCGGTATCAGCGCCAGCCTTGCAATCGGGATGTGATATTCCCGATGGAAGGCCATGAACAGCAGCGGAGTGAAGTTTGCAACGATTGCCTGCGTGACGAAACCAAGGTAACAGGCCAGTTTGGTTCTTCTGTAGTCTCTCATGTCTGATGTCTCCGATTCTTCAGAAGGGCTCGCCTACCCCGACCTCTATCGTGCCCAGAAAGCGGGCGTTCTTGCCCTGGTGGTCCAACAGCACCTCGTGGCCCCGCTTGTCCTTGAGGTAGCGCGGATGGTCGAAGTAGGTGTGCGAGTGTCCGCCCAGGACGACGTCGAGCCCCGTAGTGTTTGCTATGAAGTCGGGGTCCATGTCCGCTGTATCGCCAAACCCGAGATGGCTGAGGCAGACGACGAGGTCGCAGTGCTCCTTGCCGCGCAGATGGTCGATGACGGGCTGTGCTGCCTTGGCAGGTCGCTCATAGCGCATCCCCTCGTAGTTGTGCTTCGTGATGAGACCCTCGGGCTGAGGGCAGACACCGAGGATGCCTACGCGCACGCCCGCGCGTTCTATTATTATATAGGGTTTTACGAGTCCCTCGCAAGGCGTGCCCGTGAAGTCGTAGTTGCAGCAGACGAATGGAAACTCGGCCATACGGATGAGGCGGGCCAGGTTCTCCAAGCCGAAGTCGAACTCATGGTTCCCGATGGTGCAGGCATCATAGCGCATCAGGTTCATGAGCTTGACCTCCACGTCCCCGCGGTAGAGATTGTAATAGACCGACCCCTGGCTGAAGTCGCCACAGTCGAGCAGAAGCATGTTGTCGGGGTGCTCGCGCCGCATCTGTTCGAGCAGGACCACGCGCCGCAGGTAGCCGCCCTTGTTGGCCTGGACCGGGTCGCTGAAGTTGGGCGATATGGGTTCGATGCAGGAATGCGTGTCGCTCGTATGGACCAGGAGCAACTTATGCTCCTGAGCAAAGCCTACGTGAAAGGTGAAAAGGGAAAAAATAAAAAGCAGTATAACGTGTCTCATAATCGTTAATTCTTCAAGGCGATAGCAAATTCTTATATCTTCATTTAACAACGATTCGTCCCTCCATCTTGCTGTCTATGATTCGATGCTTGATGACATACTCCATCATGGCATCGCGGGCCAGCAGGCCGATGTCGTGACGCTTGACAGCCTTCTTCAGCGCATACATCTTGTCGTTGCCCTCAGCCAGATAGTCGATGGTTGCTACCGTGTAGGTGCGCTCGGGGTCAATCTCCTTGCCGCCAATGGTGCAGGAGAGCAGTTGGCCGTCGGCAGTAATCTCCATGCGGACACTGCTGCTCACGGCCTCGCCCTTGACGGCTGCAATGTTGCGCATCAGCTCCAGCAGGTCACTGCCCTTCATCTCAAGCACGACAAGGTAGTTCTCGAAAGGCGATATGAGCATGATGTCGCCGCGCCGGACAATGCCCTCGGGCATGTTGTTGCGCAGGCCGCCCACATTGGCAAGCCCCATGTCGGCAGGCTCCAGCCCCGTGGCTGTGCCGCCCTCGACCATCACGTCCGCTGCCCAGTTGCCCAGCAGACTCTCGGGACGCTTAGGCGACATAGCCACACGGCTCATCCCGAGAACAGGAGCCATGATGCTATCCACACCGGCCTTATAAGGCTTCAACAGGGCCGCAGCCTCTGCCGACGGCGTCGCATCCAACTCCGGCGTCACCTCCACACGCTCCCAACCGAAGGAGTGCACACGGTAAGCCACCTGGGCATGTACCGAAGGAGTGGCAAAAAAAGACACACACAAGACAGCTGAAAGTATCGCAATTCTCATATCTTTAATTAGTCTGATAAACATAAATCGTTCATAAAAGCATGCAAAAGTACATATTTTTACGCAAAGAGCAAAAAATCTTCCTCCCCAATTCTTCTTTCTTAATTCTTTTTCGTACCTTTGCACCCGCTTTCCCGTAGGTCGCTGGCAGGAAAAGAGAGACCTGTTATGCCTACGTGCGATCGACAAAACAATTTTATAACCAAAAAGCATTATGGCTGATTTAATCAAAATTGCTGAAGAAGCATTTGCAACAGGCAAGACCCATCCGAAGTTCAAGGCTGGCGACACCATCACCGTTGCATACAAAATTGTCGAAGGTAACAAGGAGCGCATCCAGCTCTACCGCGGTGTCTGCATCAAAATCAGCGGCCACGGCGAAACAAAGCGCTTCACTGTCCGCAAGATGTCCGGCACCATTGGCGTGGAACGTATCTTCCCCCTCAACAGCCCCAACATCGACAGCATCCAGGTGAACAAAGTTGGTAAGGTACGTCGTGCCAAGCTCTACTACCTGCGCAACCTCACCGGTAAGAAGGCACGCATCGCCGAGAAGCGTGTCGGCGCACAGAAGGAGGACTAACACCTCCCGCACTACGGCACAGAAAACAACAGGAAGCACCTGCCCGCACAGAAATGCGCAGACGGGTGCTTCCCTCGTTTCCTACCCCCCTCTCTGACCCGGCAAGACCCGAATCAGCAAAAAATGAGAGGCAACAGGACAATAAAACCGACGATTCTGCGTTATTATATTAAGATGAAACGATTCTTCCTGCTTCTTCTGTCCCTCCTGCTCTGCGCGGCAAACATGTCGGCACAGCAAGAGGAAGAACCTGCCGACACTGCCAAAGTACACCTGAAAGGAAAAGTGTCCGACGAGCATCAGGACCCTATACCTCTTTGCCAAGTACGCATCGAAGGACAACCCTTCGGCACGACAGCATCGCTCGAAGGACAGTACAACCTCACCTTCCAGACGGCAGACAGCGTCGTAGTCGTATATAGCATGATGGGCTACGAGACGCGCCGCCGCGTACTCAAGAAGCCCCGCGGCAACCTGACACTCAACATCGTCATGCGCGAAAGCGGACAGGAACTCTCCGAAGTGACCGTGGCCGAGACAAGACGGCAGATGGGCTCAATGCAGGAACTCAACAAAAGTGACTTGAAACGTATGCCCAGCACCTCGGGCAACGCCGTAGAAGAACTCGTAGCAACGCAAGCCGGTGTCAGCACCCACAACGAACTCTCCAGCCAGTACAACGTCCGAGGCGGCTCATTCGACGAGAACTGTGTCTATATCAATGGCGTGGAAATCTATCGTCCGATGCTCATCAGCAGCGGACAGCAGGAAGGACTCTCCGTCATCAACGGCGACATGGTCGAGAAGATCAACTTCTCGACAGGAGGATTCGAAGCCAAGTACGGCGACCGCATGTCCAGCGTACTCGACATCACATACGCCCATCCGGAACGACTCGAAGCATCCGTAGCAGCCAGCCTGCTCGGTGCAAACGTCTATGTCGGCTACGGGAACAAGAAATTCTCCATCTCCAACGGACTGCGGTACAAGACCAACCAGTACTTGCTCGGCTCGCTCGAGACTAAAGGCGAGTACAAACCCAACTTCCTCGACTATCAGGCCTATCTGCGCTGGGCGCCTTCGAATGCCTGGACATTCGATGCCATCGTCTATATCAATCGCAACAACTACAACTTCAAGCCGACAGACCGCGAGACGAAGTTCGGCACGCTGGAAGATGTCAAGAGCTTCAAGGTCTATTTCGACGGCAAAGAGGAAGACCAGTTCCAGACAATCTTCGGCACCATCCGTGCTGCGAGAAAATTCGGAAATGCAGGAACATTGACCCTTACCACATCAGCCTTCAGCAACCGCGAAAAGGAAACCTACGACATACAGGGACAGTACTGGCTCAACGAAACAAACGGCGACGAACAACTCGGCGTAGGCTCCTACATGGAACACGCACGCAACTTCCTCTACAGCTCCGTGCAGGCCATCAAGCTCGACTACGACCTGAAGAAAGGCGGTCATCTGATTCAGACTGGCATCGGATGGAAGCACGAAAGGGTCCGCGAGAACTCAAACGAATGGGAATATCGCGACAGCAGCGGCTACTCCGTCCCGCATACAGGAACCGACCTCAACATCATCTACAATATGCGGGCAAAGAACTCAATCGATGCCAACCACCTTGAACTCTATGCACAGGACACCTACCGCAAAGAAGGCAGACTCGGCATTCTCAGCCTCAACTATGGCATGCGACTCAGCTACTGGGGCTGGAACAAAGAGTGGCTCTTCAGTCCACGCGCCAGCATAGGATTCGTTCCTGCATCAAACGACAGATTCACCTTCCGCCTCGCTATGGGACTCTACAACCAACGTCCCTTCTACAAGGAACTGCGCGACACCATAACACTTGCCGGCAACACTACCGTACAGCTCAACAAGAACATCAAGTCACAGCGCTCCTTCCAAGTCGTAGCAGGCATGGAGTTCAGATTCAAGATAGCACAACGCCCCTTCAAGTTCACAACAGAAGCCTACTACAAAGCACAATGGAAGCTGAATCCCTACAATGTCGATAACCTCAAAATTGTCTATTACGGTAATAACCTGGCATCAGGATACGTCGTCGGAGCAGACTTCAAGCTCTATGGCGAGTTCGTGCCCGGCACCGACTCATGGATAAGCTTCTCGCTGATGAAGGCGGGCATGAAACTCAACGGAAAGGACATCCCGCAGCCTACCGACCAACGCTACAACATCAACCTCTTCTTTAGCGACTACTTCCCAGGCACTACGCGATGGAAGATGAACCTGAAAGCTACGTTTGCCGACGGACTTCCCTTCGGTCCGCCACACACAGGATTGGAACGCAATGCCTTCAGGGCACCTGCCTACCGTCGTTTTGACATTGGCATGAACTATCGCCTCATCAACAATGAAGACCGTCATCTCCACCGTCTCCGGTATCTGCGGAACATCTGGCTTGGACTTGACTGCTTCAACATCTTCGGACTTGACAACGTCAGCAGTTACTACTGGATAACCGACATCTCAAACCACCAGTACGCCGTGCCCAACTACCTGACAGGTCGCATGTTTAACGCACGCATCCTCGTCGAGCTCTGAACATTCCTGACTGCTTTCCTTGTAGTTCTTCAGTCACTCTCCTTCCGTTATCCTCATGGATTCGTTTGGGACCATTCACAGGTAAGCTTCAGTATGCGGCTCGTCCTGTCGGTGACACGATAACGATTGTCACTGCGATGACCGATGAGCCAGATGATGTCTTCCCCGCAGGTAGCCACGAACTGTTCCCTCTTTTCCAAGCGACTCAGCTTGCGGTCGGTCAAGTAATCGCTTATCAGTTTCCTTCCCTTCATGCCAAAAGGAACAAAGGCATCGCCTTTGCAAACAGGACGCATCTCAATAGGAGCAGCCAGCAGGTCCGCATCGAAGTATGCAATGTCCGGCCCCGTCTCGCCTATGCAGGAAACCTGTTCCTCCTTGAGCACAGGCATACGAACAATATCCTTCTTTTCAGGAACAAGAAGCAAAGCCTTGCGGTCGCGAAGGACGATGTGACTTCTTGATTGCCATTTCTTGCCGACCTCCGATTTCTCAGCCCACAGCATTTCCTGCTCCTGAGTGCTGTTGAAGCCTTTGCCCAAGAGCCATTCGTGCAACAAGGTCCTTGCCTCTCCCTTCTGAAGAAGCGCATTCAGCGGAAAGGCATCTGCCGTAACGCCAAGCTCTGTGAATGCGGCCTCGATACCTTTTATATAATATGGCAGGCTGCGACGGACATTGTCGCAGGCACGGCAGAGATGTTCGACTGCAAATGGATTCATGTCGCGAAGCAACGGCATGAAGTCAAGGCGCAGACGGTTGCGCAGGGCAACTCGCTCCGAGTTGGTGCTGTCAGTGACGAAGGACTGTCCCCGCTGTTCGAGATAAGCAAGAATTTCTTCGCGGCTCACACAAAGCAGAGGCCGTATGATGCCATCATGACGTGGCTGCATAGCGGACAAGCCACGCAGACCTGTTCCACGAAGCAGGTTGAGCAGCAACGTCTCGGCCTGATCTTCGCGGTGATGTGCAACGGCAATGCAATCCCCCACTTCGCGAAACCATTCATAGCGAAGGTCGCGAGCCGCCATTTCGATGCTGATGCCGCACTCCTTTGCAACTGCCTCAGTCCGGAAATGCCGCACAGACAGAGGAACATCCTGCTGACGGCAAAGTTCCTCGACAAAGGCCTGGTCGCGGTCGGACTCTTCGCCCCGCAAATGGAAATTGCAGTGCAGGGCATGAACTCTGTAGCCCAGCTCCCGCATGATGAGCAGGAGGGCTGTTGAGTCTGCACCGCCGCTGACGGCAACATGTACGAGAGCGTTGGCTTGGAGCCCAATCTCGTGCTCGATGTATGTTCTAACCTTATTCTTCATTTATCAGTAGCCTGGCGTTCTCGCGTGCAGCTTCCGTCACCTTGCTTCCGCTGAGCATGTGGGCAAGTTCGGTGATACGCCCGTCGTGGTCGAGCTGACGGATATGTGTCAAGGTACGCGTGCCTTGATCTTCCTTATAGACGAAATAGTGCGCATTGCCTTTGGCTGCTATCTGGGGAAGATGGGTTATGGCAAGCACCTGCTGGCCTGCCGTGCTGCACATCTGTGCCATGATCTGTGCCATAGAGCTTGCCACCTTGCCACTCACGCCGGTATCAATCTCGTCGAAGATGATAGTTGGCAGATGTGTCTGCCGGCTTGTCAAGGCTTTCAGTGCAAGCATCACCCTCGCCATCTCACCGCCGCTCGCGACATCGGCCAGTGGCCTGGGCAACATACTCTTATTGGCAGAGAAGAGGAAAGTGACAATGTCCTGACCTGAAGGCAGAAGTGTCTCAGACTTTGCGATGTCGGCATTGAAAACGACAGCCGGCATGTCCATCGCTACGAGAGCCTCCTTCACCATCTTCTCCACTTGTCGTGCAGCCTTGACGCGACCGGTCGTGAGTTTCGCCGCAAGCTTTGTCGCCTGCTCGGTATCGGCTTCTATCTGCAGACGCAGGGTGCGGATGCTGTCTTCCGAATCAGCAAGGGACGATAGTTGCGAGCGCATGTTTTCGGCAAGGGCAATGAGTTCATCGGAGGAACCGACATGATGCTTCTGTTCAAGGGAGAAGAGGTTGTCCAGCCTCTCCGTGACCTGTTGTAGGAGGGTAGGATTATATTCTACGTCCTCTGCACGACTACTGATGTCCGCTGCTATGTCGCGCACTTCTATGACGGCGCTCTCCAACCGGTCCAGGTAGGCCTCGATAGCTGGATACACCTTGACTATCTGCTGCATCGCCTGACACGAGCGACGCATGGCATCTATGGCTCCTGCCCCACCCTCTTCATCGCCGCCATTGAGCAGGGAATCGACTCCGGACAGTGCAACCTTGATGTCCTCGGCATGTGAAAGGGCTGACTGCGTCTGCCGCAGTTCCTCGTCTTCGTGAGGTTGGGGCTTGAACTCGTCGAGCTGTTCAAGCTGGAAGCGAAGATACTCCTCCTCGCTTTGCTGTCTTGCCAGGCGCTCTTCCGCCTCATGGAGCCGACGACGCGCCTCGGCGATGCGTGCGTAACATTCACTATACTGTGACAGCAGGGCTGCATGGTCGGCAACGGTATCGACGATGCCGAGCTGAAAAGCAGGATTCTCGAGCAACAGGTTACTGTGTTGCGAGTGTATGTCGAGCAGTCGGAGGGCTATCTGCCTGAGCACGCCAACGGCTACGGGACTGTCGTTGACGAAGGCACGACTCTTGCCGCTGGCCGCAACTTCGCGGCGCAGGATGCACTCGGCTGGTTCGTAGTCCAGTTCGTTCTCTTCGAAGAGCGACTGCATATCATAGCCTTCTATGTTGAAGATTCCCTCTACTGTACATTTGGCCGCGCCGGGCATGATGCTGCCTGTGTCGGCACGCTGGCCCATGAGCAGGCCAAGTGCGCCGAGGATGATGGATTTGCCGGCACCCGTCTCACCCGTCATGACGGAGAAACCGGGTTGCAGCTCAATATCGAGAGATTCGATGAGAACGTAATTGTTGATTGTCAGATGCCTGAGCATGGTTGATGGTTTAGTATGCGTTGATTTGTCTGAGCAGTTCTACTGCTTGGCCGATGGTTTGCACGTCGTCGATGAGAAGGCTTTTCTTGCCTTTGTCGAGCTTGAAGTGACACCGATATGCGTTGGCAGTAGCGAAGCTGACGATTTGTCCGAAGATGCGTCCTTCGTAGAAGGGATTGTCGTCGTCGGGTCCGAAGAAGAGCCTTGCGTGTCCAGCCTTCAGGACGATGCGCTCGCATCCGAAGTGCTTACCGAGACGACGGAGGGGCACGACGAGCAGCAAGTCTTCTGCCTCGCGAGGCAGGGGGCCGAAGCGATCCTTCATACGCTGTCGGAACCTATCGACATCCTCGTCCCTCTCCATTGCGTCCAGCTCGCGGTAGAGTAGCATCCTTTCGCTGCTGGTAGGCACGTATTCTTCGCTGAAGTACATGGGCAGGTTGCTGTCGAGCTGGCACTCATCTACCACCTCGGTGCTTTCTACGATGTTGCCTTCACGCACTTCTTCCGCATAAAGCTCGTGGAATTCCTCGTTGCGCAGTTCGGTGACGGCCTGCGAGAGAATCTTCTGATAGGTCTCGTAGCCGAGGTCGGCAATGAAGCCGCTTTGTTCTGCACCGAGCAGGTTGCCGGCTCCGCGTATGTCGAGGTCCTGCATGGCGATGTGTATGCCGCTGCCCAGGTCGCTGAAGTTCTCGATGGCTTGCAGGCGACGCCGGGCATCGATACTGAGTGCGGAAAGAGGCGGTGCGAGCAGGTAGCAGAATGCTTTCTTGTTGGAGCGCCCCACGCGACCTCGCATCTGATGGAGGTCGGAGAGTCCGAAGTTGTGTGCACCGTTGATGATAATGGTGTTCGCATTGGGGATGTCCAGGCCGCTCTCGATGATGGTGGTGGAGACGAGGACGTCGTAGTCGTAGTTAGTGAAATCGACCATAATCTTCTCCAACTCTTCGGGCGGCATCTGACCGTGAGCCACGGCGACGCGAGCATCGGGCACATGCTTGCGGATGAGCTCGGCAAGTTCCTGCAACTGGCTGATACGGTTGTTGACGAGGAACACCTGCCCTCCCCTGCTCATTTCGAAGCCAACGGCTTCTGCTATGATTTCGGCATTGAACTGGCAGAGTTGTGTCTGGATGGGATAACGGTTGGGCGGTGGTGTCTGGATAACACTGAGGTCGCGAGCCCCCATCAGCGAGAACTGGAGGGTTCTGGGGATGGGCGTGGCAGTCAGGGTCAGCGTATCGACATTGGTCTTCATCTGGCGGAGTTTCTCCTTGGTCGAGACTCCGAACTTCTGCTCTTCGTCGATGATGAGCAGGCCCAGGTCCTTGAACCGGACAGACTTGCCGATGAGCTTGTGTGTGCCGATGACGATGTTCACTGAGCCGTCCTTCAGCCCGTCGAGTATCTCTTTTGTCTTTTGAGAGGAACGTGCACGGGTGAGGTATTCTATCCTGACGGGGAAGCCCTTCAGTCGGCTCGAGAAGGTGTGGAAGTGCTGATAGGCCAGCACAGTGGTCGGCACGAGTACCGCCACCTGTTTGTTGTCGGCACAAGCTTTGAATGCTGCACGGATGGCAACTTCTGTCTTGCCGAAGCCGACGTCGCCGCAAACGAGGCGGTCCATCGGTCGCTGCCGCTCCATGTCGAGCTTGACGTCCTGGGTGGCTCGCAGCTGGTCGGGCGTGTCTTCGTAGAGGAAACTTGCTTCCAGCTCATGCTGCATGAAGCTGTCGCGGCTGAAGGCGAAACCTTTCTCTTCACGCCGTCGGCTGTAGAGGAGGATGAGGTCGCGTGCGATGTCCTTGATTTTCTTCTTCGTGCGTTCCTTCATGCGTTCCCAGGCTCCCGTGCCGAGGTGACTGATGCGCGGCGGTTCACCTTCCTTGCCTTTGTACTTCGACACCTTATGCAGGGAATGGATGGAGACATAGACGGTATCGTCGCCGGAGTAGATAATTTTGATGACCTCCTGCAGCTGGTCGCCGTTCTGCATCCGCACGAGGCCGCCAAACCGCCCTACGCCATAGTCGATATGCACAACATAGTCGCCCACCTCGAACTGCTGCAGCTCCTTGAGCGTGAGTGCCACCTTGCCGCCCATCGCTTTCTCGCTGCGCAGGTTGTACTTATGGAAGCGGTCGAATATCTGATGGTCGGTGAAGAAGGCCAGGTTCAGGTCATCGTCGCTGAAGCCTTCGTGGAGGGTGCGATCTACGGGGGTGAACTGTATGCCCGTCTCCTTGTCGTGGAAGATGCTCTCCAGTCGGTCCGTCTGCTTGCGGCTGTCGGCCAGGATGTAGAGGTCCGTACCCGCGTCCTGCAACTTCCTGAACGCCTCGATGAGAAGGTCGAAGTTCTTGTGGAAGACGGGCTGAGGATGAGTGTGGAAACGGATTAGGGAGGAGGGATTAGAGATTAGGGAAGAGGGATTCAGCTCGATGCGGCGGAAGTCAAGAATCTGCCTCCGAAACTCATCCGGAGCCACGAGCAGGGCTGAACTCTCTAATTTCTCATCCCTAATCTCTATTCCTTCTGTCACAGCTGACTGGCTGAAACCTTCGTTGTATGTCTGCTCCACTGTGTCGCAAAGGAACAGGAGGTCCTTCACGACCATGATAGTATCCTCCGGCAGGAAGCCAAGGAAGCTCTCCTTCGTCAGATTGTCAGATTGTCCAGTTGTCAGATTGTCCAGTTGTCCAATGATGGTGATGCTCTGCTGGCGGTCGCGGCTCAGCTGGCTGTGCACCTCGAAAGTGCGGATGCTATCCACCTCGTCGCCAAAGAAATCGATACGGTAAGGCAGCTCGCAGGAAAAGGAATATACATCGATGATGCTGCCGCGCACAGCAAACTGGCCGGGTTCATAGACATAGTCTGTGCGGTGGAAGCCGAAGGCGAGAAGGGTCTCCTGCACGAACATGCTATCCACGCGCTCCCCTACCCCGAGCGTCAGCGTCTGCTGGCTGAGTTCCTGCCGCGTCACGACCAGCTCGCAAAGCGCCTGAGGATGCGTGACAACAAAGAGCGGCAGTGTTCCCGACGAGAGACGCGACAGCACTTCGGTGCGCAGTATCTCCTGACCCGCGTTGCGCTGCCCGAACCGGATGGCCCGTTTGTAGCTGCTCGGGAAGAAAAGCACCTGCTCTTCGCCGAGCATCTGCGTAAGGTCGTGATAGAAATAACCTGCCTCCTCTTCATCGTCCAGCACGAAGAGATAGGGCATGTTCAGCACCTGGGGAGCCTTCTCGACGAGCGATGCAAACACCAGCGGCGCACAGCTTCCCTGCAATCCGGCAAGCTGTATGGCACCTCTCCCCTTGTCGGGGGACTGCAAAGCCGCAGCCAGGGCCTTCACTCCCGGGTGCCGTGCATAGATACGCTGAAGTTTCTGAATCTCCATATTAACATTTAGCCATTTACCATTTAGCCATTTACCATTTGTTCTCCCCTCTTCTCAGAGAGGGGTTGGAGTGAGGCTTTCTTCCCCGAGGAGGGGAAGCTCCCTTCGCGGAGTGCTCGCCCATGTCCTCCCCCTTCTAAGGGGGAGCTATAGAGGGTCGGAAGGGCCGAGGTGAGGCTTTGCGCCTGCAAAGGTACGGAAATTAATCCGAAAATCAAAATTTCCCCTGCCACAAACTCTCATCCATCCTTCCCATAATTCCGATGAACGTGTAGTATAATCCCGAAGAGCGTGTTCCGTAAGTCAAAAGAACGTGACCACAAAACTATTTTCAAACTTTGAAAATCAATTTTCATGGTTTGAAAATTAATTTTCATGACGTGAAAATCAATTTTCACGTCATGAAAATAAGTTTTGCACCACGTCCTTCGGGGTTTCTTGTGTAGCCTGACGATTAAACTTGACAGGGCAGGAAGAAGAATATCCGGTTGTTTTTACGCCTTTCTCCCCTGCAACAAAGCGGCGACCTCCATCATGCCGGGGACGACGATGTCGGCTCCGGCGTCCCGAAGCAGGCTGTCCTCCAAGGGACCGGTGTTGGCGGCGATGGTGAAGATGCCGGCTCCGTGGGCCGATTCCACTCCGAGCGGTGCGTTCTCCACGACGATGGCCTCCCCTGCCCGGATGCCTGCCTTCTGAAGTCCCATCAGGTACGGCTCGGGGTCGGGTTTGCCGCGCTTCACGTCGAAGCCCGTCACCATCAGTTCCTGACGGAAGAAGCCGGGATAGTATTGCTCTAAATGTTCCAGCAGAGAGGCTTGTGCACTGCCCGTCACCAGGACTATTTTGCAGCCAAGCTCGCGGGCGGCAGTCAACGCTTCAAGGGCTCCGGGCATCGGCTTAGGTTCGGGAAGCGTGCTGAACAGCTTTGACTTGGCGGCATAGATGCGTTCCACCTCCTCGGGCGTAGCATCGCGTCCCCAATAGCGCTGGGCCAGGACATTGATGGTGCCGCTGCCGGTCCTGCCCTCGTGCAGGTAGGCTTCGTAGGCCGTCAT
This sequence comes from uncultured Bacteroidales bacterium, assembly GCA_902763865.1. Lineage (GTDB taxonomy): Bacteria > Bacteroidota > Bacteroidia > Bacteroidales > Bacteroidaceae > Physcousia. The sequence continues at coordinate 34,324 of CACWTR010000021.1, forward strand.
CTCCAGCCCGAACTGCGTCATAGCATGCGACCATGCATACGAATGGTTCGGCATGCTGTCGAACAGCACACCGTCCATGTCGAACAGCACGGCTTTACAACTATCAGTATTCAACAGACAATTACTTTTTACCACGAATTACACGAATTGCACGAATTAAATAATGCCATCAAGGGCGTAGCTAATTCGTGAAATTCGTGAAATTCGTAGTGATATAAAACTATTGATGTTATTCTTCAGCAAGACGTTTGCGAATAGCTTCAGTCTCCTTCTCGTAGCCGGGTTTGCCGAGCAGGGCGAACATGTTCTTCTTGTAGGCTTCTACGCCGGGCTGGTTGAAGGGGTTGACGCCGAGGATGAGTCCGCTCACGCCGCAAGCCTTCTCGAAGAAATAGATCAGCTGGCCGATGTAGTACTCGTTCAGGCGTGGCATGATGACGCGCATGTTGGGCACGCCGCCATCGACGTGAGCCAGCTGTGTGCCGAGCTCTGCCATCTTGTTCACCTCATCGACGCGCTTGCCTGCCAGGAAGTTCAGGCCGTCCAGGTTCTCCTCGTCGCTGGGGAAGAGCAGTTTGTGCTCTGTCTCTTCCACGCTGACAACGGTCTCGAAGATGGAGCGCTCGCCGTCCTGAATCCACTGACCCATCGAATGGAGGTCGGTCGAGAAGTCAACGGCAGCGGTGAAGATGCCCTTGTGGTCCTTGCCTTCGCTCTCGCCGTAAAGCTGCTTCCACCATTCGTTCATGTAGTGGAGCTTGGGCTGGAAGTTGACAAGTATCTCTATCTTCTTGCCGCTCTGGTAGAGGGCATTGCGCACGGCTGCATACTGCAGGCAGATGTTCTGCTCGAAGGGAACGTCCGAGCCGACTGCCTTCTCCATGTCGGCAGCACCCTGCACGAGCTTGGCAATGTCGAAGCCAGCCACTGCGATGGGCAGCAGACCAACGGGTGTGAGCACGCTGAAACGACCGCCCACGTTGTCGGGGATGACGAAGGAGGTGTAGCCTTCCTTGTCGGCACAAGTGCGGGCAGCACCCTTCTTGGCATCGGTGACAGCCACGATGACCTTGCGGGCCATCTCCTTGCCACGCTGCTGTTCGCACTGCTTCTTGAGCAGGCGGAAGGCCAGCGCTGTCTCTGTCGTGGTGCCGCTCTTGGAAATGTTGATGACGCCGAAGCGACGGTCCTTCAAGTACTCCGTGAGCTCGTAGAGATAGTCCTCGCCGATGTTGTTGCCGGCAAAGAGGATGTTGGGGTTCTCGCCCTTGTTGGTGAGCCACTGGAAACTGTTGCCCAGAGCCTCAATGACGGCGCGGGCACCGAGATAGGAGCCGCCGATGCCAGCCACGACAACGGTGTCGCAGTTCTCGCGGAGCGTCTGGACGCAAGCCTGGAGTTTCGTCATGAACTCAGCCGTGATGCTGCTGGGCAAGTGGAGCCAGCCAAGAAAATCATTACCTGCACAGGTGCCGGCCTCGAGAGCCTTCTGTGCCTCTTCTGCCTTCGGTGCGAAGGCTGCAATCTGCTCCGCACTCAGCAGAGCCTTGGAATAGTCAAGTTTTAACATCTTCTTTATTTACTATTTAACGATTTACTATTTACTGTTTATTTACGATTTTGCTATTTCGCTATTTGCGGCGCAGTAGCAATTCCTTCACTCTTCATTGACGGTGAGGCTTTTTTCGCGTGCAAAGGTACGACAATTCATCGAAACTACAAAACAAAGTAAAAGAAAAGCCGTCGGGGAGCTGTCCCAGACGGCTGATTAGGCAACGGAAAGCATCACGCGCTCACGCTATCCGCCAGTAATTGACGATTTAATAACGAGTTATTGGCAAACTACTCACGTGTCGTTGGAGGACTTCACAGCAAAGCTTGTTTCACTCCTCGAAGATTCCGGCCAGTTTCTCTATGAGCTGCTTTCGCTCGTCTTCGACATATCCGTGCTCTTCGTAAGGGGAGAAGATGACTTGGCCCTCGGGGTCGAGCAGAACAAACGTCGGGAAGTATTCTATGGCATACAAGTCTGTAGCTGAGGCGCGACCTTCTTGCGAAGCAGTCGTTTCGCGCAGCATGGGCCAGGGACACGCGTGCTGACCGAGCGCATAGTGCCAGGCATTGGGGTTCCTGTCTGCGGAGATGCCGATGATGAGCAAGCCTCGATCGTGATATTTCTCGTGCAATTCCTTCAGCATGGGAAAAGAGCGGATGCAGGGACCGCACCAGCTTGCCCAGAAGTCGAGCAGGACATACTGCCCCTTGCCTGCATATTCGGACAGGCGATGCACGGTGCTGTCGGGCAACTCGGCCTCGAAGTCGATGAACGGTTTACCTATGACGGTCAGCTGCGGCTTGGGCTTAAAGTTGAGTTCCTGCCATTTCTGGCCGACCTTATCCCATGCAAATATGGAAATAAACGCAAGTACAAGTATAAGCAAGGTGTAGAGAATGACCTTCACTATCTTCTTGATAATCCGCTTCATCTTTTTACCTTATTAAGTAACCTCACAACACAAGTGTTTTTTCTTACCACGAATTGCACGAATTTCACGAATTGGCTACGCCCTCAGTTGGCAGAAATAATTCGTGTGATTCGTGCAATTCGTGGTTAAATAAATGACTATTTGTGTTCCTTCTTTACTCCCCGAAGACTTTCGCCAAAGCCTTTTCGATGTCGTCGCCGCGCAAGCCTCGCTTGAGGATGGTGCCGTCGGGGGAGAAAAGGATGATGTGCGGAATGCCGTTGATGCCGTAGGAAGCAATCTGCTCGAAGGTGATGCCGAATATCTGCGGATACGGGATGCCCATCTGTTCTATGGTCTTGTCAGCATCTTTCTTGTCGTCATTGACTATCAAGCCGAGCACCTGCAAGCCGCGCTCTTTGTACTTCTCATGGGCGGCAACGACGCCCGGTATCTCTTCCCTGCAAGGCGGACACCAGCTTGCCCAGAAATCCACCAGAACATACTTCCCTTTGCCCACATAGTCGGAGAGTCGCTTGCCGTCGAAAGCACTCTGGATGTCCAGCATCTTCTTGCCTTCACTGGTGGCTTCGTATTTGGCCCACACCTCCTTGCTGCTGACGAAGGATGGATACTCCTTTATCATAAGGCCTCCCATGTTGTAGAGCCGCAACTTGTCGGTGGGCGAGGCAAAACACATGTCGAGTATCCTTAGGCCGAGAGCATCGTCCTTGTGGCGAAGGTACATCGTCTCGGCATACTGCTCGAAGCGCTTACTCCTTGCCTCATCATCGAGTGTGCTGTCAATCGACCGAGGGTATTCTGTTGCCAAATATGTCATGCTGTCATTAAGAGTTCCGCCGACTGCAGAGAACGGATATTTGAGCGTGATGTCTCCTGGCTCAAGGATAAACAAGTTAAGCACATTCCGATATTTGTTGATAACGACGGCAGGAACGGGCTTATCGACTTTGCCCTTCATTGTAAACTCTCCATTTGTCACGATGGCAGAGTCCAAAGTCTCGTATCCTTCTCCTTGTTGCTCGAGATAGACGACTGTCACGACTGGATCGTCAACGGTTCCTCTAATGGTGTAGTTGTTTCCCTGTGCCTGACTTGCCAAGCTAACGAGCGCAAGCAGGATGGCGATGATTGTCCTTTTCATGTCTTTTTACTTTATTAATAATATATCCCCCCTAAAGGGGGTTAGGGGGTCTCGGAGTTAGAGGGGGGCTATCTGAACGCGTCGCTCAGGAGCTTTATCTCAATGGTAGGGCTGATGCGCTCGTAAAGGATGTTATAGACGGCATCGAGGATGGGCATGTTGACATGCAGGTGCTTGTTGATGTCCTTCATGCACTTGGTGGCAAAGTAGCCTTCGGCAATCATCTCCATCTCGAGCTGTGCACTCTTCACGCTGTAGCCCTGCCCTATCATCGTGCCGAAGACACGGTTACGGCTAAAGTTCGAGTAGCCCGTGACGAGCAGGTCGCCCGTATAGACGCTCTCGGTGATGCTACGGTCTATGGGATAGACGGTATTGAGGAAGCGTTCCATCTCCTGGATGGCGTTGCTGATGAGCACGGCCTGGAAGTTGTCGCCGTACTTCAGCCCATGACAGATGCCGGCGGCGATGGCATAGACGTTCTTCAGGACCGAGGCGTACTCGATACCGATGACGTCGTCGCTCGTCTTTGCCTTGACATAGTCGCTGGAGAGCATCGCGGCAAAAGCCTTTGCCTTCTCTCGGTCCGAGCAGCCGACGGTGAGGTAGGTGAGGCGATTCAGTGCGACCTCCTCGGCGTGGCTCGGTCCGCCCAGCACGGCCAGGTTCTCCTCGGGCACGTTATACATCTGGTTGAAGTAGTCGGAAAGGATGAGGTTCTCGTCGGGCACAATGCCCTTGATGGCAGTGACGATGAACTTGTCGCGAAGGCGGACGTGGAGCCGCTTCAAGTGTCCCTTCAGGTAGGGCGAAGGCGTGACGAAGATGAGCGTCTGGCAAGCCTCGACGACCTTGTTGATGTCGCTCTCGAAGGTGATGCGGTCCGTGTCGAAATGTACGCTGGTGAGGTAAGCGGGGTTGTGACCGAGGCGACGGAAGTCCTCGATGCGGTCATCCCTGCGGAAGTACCACCAGATGCGCTCGTTGACGTAGGCCGGGCCTTGTTTCTTCTCGAGGAGCATCTTGGCGATGGCCGTCGCCCAGCTGCCGCCACCAAGCACTGCAATGTTTCCCAATTCGTTCATGTCTGCAAAATTACACATAAAACTTGGCATTACCAACCATTCCGCTTACTTCTTTGCAGAAAAAGGAGTTTTTTTCATTTTTACTTCCTTTTTTACTTCCTCGGCTGTCGCCTCAGGCACAGGCGCCCCCCCTGAAATCTCGAAGAGACGACAGACTACAGACGGGGGTGTTCTTTCGCACCGCCGGTGCTTTTCTCCGTACAGCAATAATTATATATAACAACAACGGATTTAACGGATTATACGGATTTATGCTACACCTGTAATCAACATATAACACAATCCGTGGAATTTCTGCGCGAAACGCACTTTGAATCGGGTTGTTTCCCGTGTGAAACAAATTGTTTCCTCGTGTGGAAACAAATCGTTTCAAGCGGGAAACAAATCAATTAACCGCAGTTCGATGGAAGCAAGACAAAAAATAATGTGTAATTAATTACATGAACTATAAATTAATATGATTATCCTAGGTCGTACCACCATTCATTAGTTTCGGAACAGCCCTGAAAGGGCAGTAAGCATTTTAGTATATTTCCCATTAAATACGCACTGAAATAGCCAGAGTTGACATTCGGTTCCATAGAATTGACTGGCAGGAATCCGTCGTAATTAATTTTAATCTTTTATTTGTGGCTTTGCAGGCTGAAGTCGTCCCAACACAAGGCGGATTTCATCGTAGGTAATGTCGGGCGGACAGAGATTCCTGATGGCGGAAGTGGCGTTGGCTGTGCCTATCTTGCGCACGACATTGGCAATGATGAGTTGATGCTCGCGGGAGACAAGGTCGTTAAAATCCACCTCGCCGCTATCGACGTAGCGGGCCAGATGGCCCAGCACGGTGCCGAGCGTGAGATTGCGCTCGATGGCGATGTCTTCGGCAGGCTTGCCTTGCCGGTAGAGGTCGAGGCTGACTTCCCATGTCTTGGGCTTAACCTCCTTGGGAGCCTTGGGTTTCCTCTCCCGCTGTCGCTTGGGCTTTAATGAACTCTCATCGATTGCATCGAGCATCGACATCTGTTTCTCCTTCAGGTATATGGAGACGGTGTAGCCCTGCTCGGCAATTTTCGTGAGCAGGTAGCGGCGGGAGAGCCAGGTCCGGCGCTCGTCGGGCAGGCTGCCAGTCAGTCGTCGGGCCGCCTGCTTGTTGTTGGTCTCCACCTTGGCGGTAAGTTCCAGGGGCTTGGCGAGGATGGCGTTCAGCGTGTCGGCAAAGTAGTCGGCACTGCGTCGCACGCGGTCCAGGAAGTCGGTGTCGCGCAACTGCTCGATGGTCATCGCCTGAATCTTCTGCTGCCACTTCACGGCCACGTCGATGACCTTCTGGCGGAGGTCCGTCAGGGCCTGGTCGTGTAGCTGCTTGAGCGAGGCATGGCTGTGGTAGAAGAACTCGGCAAAGATGCGTACCATCGTCTCCTGCTGGTAGAGCAATGGTCGGAAGTCGAAGAGTTGCAGCAGCAGGTGGCGCTCATACTCCTGCTTCAACTGCGGCAACTGCTCAATGCTGCGCTGCGCCTCGCTCTCCTGCTGGGCGATGTAGGAATCTACACGCTCGTCGTTGATGATGGCACCGGCCTGTAGGGGCGAGGCCAGCATCAAGCCCTCCAGCGTGCGGCAGCGACTCAGCGCCACATACACCTGACCGGGAGCAAACGACTGGTTGGCATCGATGATAGCGCGGTCGAAGGTCAGCCCCTGACTCTTGTGGATGGTGATGGCCCAGGCCAGTCTGAGCGGCAGTTGTCTGAAGGTTCCCTGCACCTCCGACTCTATCTCGCGCGTCTTCTCGTTCAGCGTGTAGCGGGTGTTCTCCCATTCCAAAGGTTCCACCTCTCTTTATAAACCCCTCTGTGGGAGGAAAACAAAATATGCCAAAAGGAAAACAAAAGACTGATAGTTGTACGTTTTTGTCCTCCTAAAATGTGTGCATAAG
>CACWTR010000022.1 GCA_902763865.1 uncultured Bacteroidales bacterium
TAGTCTCTTTGTCCGCAGCATCTTTGTGGACAACATGATATTCGCCTTCTTCCTGGGTATGTGCTCTTACCTGGCCGTATCCAAGAATGTGAAGACAGCTCTCGGCCTCGGCGTGGCAGTCACCTTCGTGCTGCTCGTCACGGTGCCCGTGGATTATGCCTTGCAGACGTATGTCCTCGGTCCTGATGCCATCGTAGCAGGCGTTGACCTGACGTTCCTCGCCTTCATCCTGTTCATTGCCGTCATTGCCGGCATCGTGCAACTGGTGGAGATGATTGTGGAGCGCTTCAGCCCCTCGCTCTATGCAGCCTTGGGCATCTTCCTGCCCCTCATTGCAGTGAACTGCGCCATCATGGGCGCCAGCCTGTTCATGCAGCAGCGCGTCACGATGGAGCCTACCAATGCTCAGTTCATCGGTGGCTTCGGCGATGCCATTGCCTACGCACTCGGCTCAGGCATCGGCTGGCTGCTGGCTATCGTTGGCCTGGCTGCCATTCGCGAGAAGATGGCTTATACCGACGTGCCCAAACCTCTTCAGGGTCTCGGCATCACATTCATCACGGTCGGCCTGATGGCACTTGCCTTCATGTGCTTCTCGGGCTTAAATATCTAATGAAAGGAGGAAACAGAATATGGATTTGAATTTGATTTTAACCAGTATTGCTGTCTTCCTGGGCATCATACTGATATTGGTGGCAATACTGCTCGTAGCGAAGGCTTACCTTTCGCCGAGCGGCAACGTGAACGTAACAATCAACGGCAAGGACACACTCTCCGTGCCTCAGGGCGCTTCACTTCTGAGCACACTGAGCCAGGAGGGCGTCTTCCTGCCCTCGGCTTGCGGCGGCAAGGGCTCTTGCGGACAGTGCAAGCTGCAGGTAGTCTCTGGCGGCGGCGACATTCTCGACTCCGAGAAGGGCCACTTCACTCGCAAGCAAATCAAGGAACACTGGCGTCTGGGTTGCCAATGCAAGGTGAAGGGCGACCTCGAGGTCAAGATAGATGACAGCGTAATGGGCGTAAAGGAATGGGAGTGCACCGTGATTGGCAACAAGAACGTGGCAACCTTCATCAAGGAGTACAAGGTGGCTCTGCCCAAGGGCGAGCACATGGACTTCGAACCCGGCTCGTATGCGCAGATTCGCATCCCCAAGTTCGACTGCATCGACTACGACAAGGACTTCGACAAGAGCCTCATCGGCGACACCTATCTGCCCGCTTGGGAGAAGTTCAACATGTTCTCCCTCAAGTGCGTCAACCCGCAGGAGACCATCCGCGCTTACTCTATGGCCAACTATCCCGACGAGGGCGACATCATCACCCTCAACGTCCGCATCGCCACGCCTCCCTTCAAGCCGAAGGACCAAGGCCCCGGCTTCATGGATGTCAACCCGGGTATCGCATCGTCGTACATCTTCTCGCTGAAGCCCGGCGACAAGGTCATCATGAGCGGCCCCTACGGAGAGTTCCGCCCGCAGTACGGCACAGGACGTGAGATGATATGGGTCGGCGGCGGTGCCGGCATGGCTCCCCTGCGCGCTCAGATTATGCACATGCTGAAAGGCCACGGCGTGAAGGACGAAGACCGCAAGCGCCCCATGCACTACTTCTACGGCGCACGCGCTCTGGAGGAGATTCCCTTCCTCGACGACTTCCTGCAGCTCGAGAAGGACTTCCCCAACTTCCACTTCCATCTGGCACTCGACCGTCCGGACCCGAAGGCAGATGCAGCAGGCATCAAATATACGCCGGGCTTCGTGGCACCCGTCATGGGCGATACCTACCTCAAGGCGCACGAGGCACCCGAGGACTGCGAGTACTACCTCTGCGGACCTCCAATGATGGCGAAGACCGTGCTCGACCTCTTGCACTCTCTCGGCGTAGAGGACGACATGATTCGCTTCGACAACTTCGGAGGGTAAATCAATAATTAAAGGGAAGTTAAAAGTATCTGCGAAGAGAAACGGAACTTTTAGCTTCCCTTTTGTTTTTCCTTTAACCCCAAGAACAAGCATCATTATGAAGTACAGATTGTTTTTAGTGACTGTCTCACTTATTGCTTCCTGCTCTCTGTCCCCCTTGCTGGCACAGACAGACTTGAAGGGACGCATCTATCATAATCCCAACATCATGGCGGATGCTATGAAGAAGGAAATCGACAACTCCTGGACTGAAGCCAAGTCCCAGGCAATAGCCAAGATAGAGAAGGAGAAAGGTCGCAAGATGACCGATGAAGAAAAAGCCGAGTTCAACAAGAAAGAGCCCGAAGCCCGCAAAAAAATGAATGAGATCATGAACGGGATGAGAATCGGCATCACCGTAGAATTCAAGTCGGATAAGCAAGCCGTCATGAAGTTGGACATGAAGATGAACGATGAAGTCATGAAGCAAGCCGGTATCGGCTGGGTAAAGCGCAAGGCGATGCAGGCTGCTATGGCTGTGCTTCCCTCCTCGGAGAAGGTGGAATACGTGGTGAAAGACAATCTGGTCATCTTCGACCCCGACGATGAACCCGACACGCTTCGCCTTTCCGATGACGGCAAGTTCATCTTTGGCAAGTTTGAAAAAAAGACAGACTTCAAGTTGACAAGGACTAAGTAACGACCTTCGGCAGCGATATATATAGTGTGAAGCCTTATAATTGAACTTTTCCATGATAACTGAAGCTATCTTTAACGGTCTGATATATAGCATGACTGCTATGGCCGTTGTGGTATTCGTGAGTCTGTACTTCGTCACCGCAGGCTACGGACAGTTCCGCACCAGGCAGTGGGGATGGAGCGTCAACAACAAGTTGGGATGGGTGCTGATGGAGGTGCCCGTGTTCATCGTCATGCTATGGATATGGTGGAGCTCTCCCCTGAAGTGGCATTTGCCGCAGCTTGTCCTGTTCTGCCTCTTCGAGCTGCACTACTTCCAGCGCAGCCTCGTCTTTCCCTTCCTGCTGAAGGGACAAGGGAAAATGCCCGTTGCCATTATGATGATGGGCTTCCTGTTCAACCTTATCAACGGTTTCCTTCAGGGCGGAGGACTCTACTTGTTCCCCAACCCCGACTTCGAGGAAGGTGCAGCCTACCTTCTCCGCTGGAACGCCGTCTGCGGCATCCTGCTGTTCTTCGTGGGAATGGCTGTCAACCTTCACTCCGATCACGTCATCCGCCATCTTCGCAAACCGGGCGACACGCGTCACTATCTTCCGCAAAAAGGCATGTACCGCTATGTCACCTCAGCCAACTACCTGGGCGAAATCGTAGAATGGACCGGCTTTGCCCTTGCTGCTGCCACACCGGCAGCCTGGGTGTTCCCCATCTGGACAGCTGCCAACCTCGTTCCGCGTGCACACGCCATATACAACAGATACAAGGATGAGTTCGGCAAGGAAGCACTCTCTGACCGCAAATGCATCATTCCACTTCTATATTAAGAGTTATATGAATAATGAAATGAATAAAGTCTTCGAGGAGGCCCACATCGGGCCGCTGACATTGAGGAACCGCACCATCCGCAGCGCAGCCTTCGAGAGCATGTGTCCGGGACACGAACCCAGCCAAATGCTCTACGACTACCACACCAGCGTAGCCCGCGGGGGCGTCGGGATGACCACCGTTGCTTACGCCGCTGTGACGGAGAGCGGCCTGAGCTTCGACCGGCAGCTCGTCATGAAGTCCGACATTGTCCCAGGCCTTCGGCGGCTGACCGACGGCATCCACAAGGAAGGCGCTGCTGCCGGCATCCAGCTGGGACACTGCGGCAACATGAGCCACAAGAACATCTGCGGCTGCATCCCCGTCGGAGCCTGCAACGGATTCAATCTCTACAGCCCCACCATTGTGCGCGGCCTGCGTCGCGACGAGCTGCCGCAGCTGGCACGTAAGTTCGGCGAGGCCGTCAACCTGGCTCGCGAGGCAGGTTTCGACGAAGTGGAGATTCATTGCGGGCACGGCTATCTCATCGACCAGTTCCTCAACCCCTACTTCAACCATCGCAAAGACGAATACGGCGGCTCGCTCGAGAATCGCATGCGCTTCATGTCCCTCTGCGTGGAAGAGGTCATGAAGGCAGCACGCAACGATATGGCCGTCGTCTGCAAAATGAACATGCGCGACGGACTGATGAACGGTATCTCACTCCAGGAGCACAGCATCCCCGTTGCCCGCCGACTGCAGGACCTGGGCGTACACGCCATCGTGTTGAGCGGAGGACTGGTGAGTGCCACACCGATGTACGTCATGCGCGGCGAACTGCCCCTGCAGACGATGACGCACTACATGACCGACCCTCTGCTCAAGTATGGCATTCGCTCCTGCAAACCACTCGTGCGCAGCATCATGACTAAGCCGGTCCACTACGAAGAGGCTTTCTTCCTCCGGGATGCACTGAAGTTCCGCGAGGCATTGCCCGACATGAAGTTCATCTACGTGGGCGGACTGGTTGCCGGCGACAAGATCAACGAAGTGCTGGGCCACGGATTCAAAGCCGTACAGATGGCACGCAGCCTGCTCAACGAGCCGGACTTCGTGAACCGACTTAAAGAGGACCCGCACCACCGCTGCGGTTGCAAGCACAGCAACTATTGTATCGGCAGGATGTACACCCTCGAAATGGCTTGTCATCAGCATCTTGACGAACACTTACCAAAGGATATACTAAATGAAATCGAGCGCATCGAAAGGGAACAGAACTGACCTGCCCCACCCTTCAGACCCTCCCCAGACCTCCCCTAAAGGGAGGGAGTTAGAGGGGGGCCGCAGCATTGCCATCGTCACCGGTGCAGGAACAGGCATGGGGTTCGAGGAAGCAAGAGCTGTGGCAGCAGCCGGCTTCTATACAATCATGGCCTGCCATCACCCCGAAGCTGCAGAAACGAAAAGGCTGCAAATCATCAGCGAGACAGGCAACCAGGACGTCGAGATTCTTGGACTTGAGCTGGCTGACCTCAGTTCCGTCCGACGCTTTGCCGACGAGATAAAATCCCGCTTCTCGCGGCTCGACCTTCTCATGAACAATGCAGGCATCCTGCCCGCCAAGTTCCATACGACGACGGACAATCTGGAACAGACCGTTGCCGTGAACTATGTAGGACCATACCTGCTCACGCGACTTCTCCTGCCCCTGATGGGCAAAGGCAGCCGCATCGTGAACATGGTGTCGCTCACTTACAGGTACGGAACCCTCGACTTCCCCGATTTCTTCACCCGAGGCCGCAACGGAAGCTTCTGGCGAATCCCCATCTACAGTAATACAAAGCTGGCCCTGACCCTCTTCACCTTCGAGCTGGCAGCACGGCTGAAGGAAAAAGGCATCACGGTCAATGCTGCCGACCCGGGTATCGTCTCAACAAACATCATCCGCCTGCACATGTTCCTCGACACGCTGACGGACCTCTGCTTCCGTCCCCTCATCCGCACACCGCGACAGGGAGCCGACACAGCCATCCACCTTCTTCTCGACAAGGACAAGGAGCAGCAGACAGGCACCTTCAACCGCTCGAACCGCATCATCAATGTCGGCGACAAGTTTTTCCGCCACAAGCAGATACACGAACTCTGGGACAGGACCGAGGACATCGTCCGCGACTTCCTATAAGCAAACGTTAACCGATGGACGCAATCAACAACCTCTTCTCTCTGCTCAGTTCCATACTGTGGGGCTGGCCGATGATTGTCCTGCTGCTGGGTACGCATGTATTTCTCACCTTCAGGCTTCGCATTCCGCAGCGCAGACTGCTGACGGGCATCCGCCTCTCTGTCCAGAAGGACAAGGATGCGACGGGCGATGTCTCGCAGTTCGGCGCATTGGCAACGGCATTGGCCGCCACCATCGGCACCGGCAACATCGTGGGCGTGGCGACAGCCGTCGCGCTGGGCGGACCGGGGGCTGTGCTGTGGTGCTGGCTGACGGGCATCTTTGGCATGGCTACGAAGTACGCCGAGGGCTTGCTGGCTGTCAAGTACCGTGTCCGCGGAAAGGACGGCAAGACCTACGGAGGCCCGATGTATGCCCTTGAACTCGGCCTTGGCATGAAGTGGCTGGCTCTTGCCTTTGCCATATTCACGGCACTCGCCAGCTTCGGCATCGGCTGTACCGTGCAGGCCAACTCCATCGCTCTCTTGGCAAACGAGACGTTCGGCATCCCGACGTGGGTAGTGGGCGTGTGCATCAGCATCCTTACGGCACTCGTCATCATGGGCGGCGTGAAGTCCATTGCCCGTGTCTGCACCATCTTCGTCCCCTTCATGGCCGCGCTCTATGTCCTGGGCTGCATCTACATCCTCTGCATGAACAGCTGCTTCGTCTGGCCTGCCGTCGAGCTCATCGTCGATTCTGCCTTCAATCCCACGGCAGCAGGCGGCGGCTTCGTCGGAGCTACGGTGATGATGGCAGCACGCTATGGCATAGCCCGCGGACTGTTCTCCAACGAAAGCGGCATGGGCAGTGCTCCCATCGTGGCAGCGGCTGCTCAGACGCGCAACCCGGTAAGGCAGGCGCTCGTCTCCAGCACGGGTACATTCTGGGACACGGTCGTCATCTGTGCCCTGACGGGACTCGTCCTCGTCAGCAGCATCCTGGCCTATCCAGACATCAGCTATGCCGACGGCGCAGCCCTGACGAAGGTTGCTTTCTCGAAGATACCGTATGTGGGCGCGCCCCTGCTCACCTTCGGCATCCTCACCTTTGCCTTCAGCACCATCCTGGGCTGGAGCTACTACGGCGAGAGTGCCGTCAACTACATCGAGCGCCATCGCATCAACCGCTTCTACCGCATCCTCTACATTGTAGCTCTCTTCTTTGGCAGCATCATCAGCCTCGACGTCATCTGGAACATTGCCGACACGATGAACGCCCTCATGACGATACCCAACCTTGTCGCCCTGTTGCTGCTGAGCGGCGTTGCGGCACGCGAGACCGACAAGTACCTCTGGGGCGGCCGCCTCGACGAGGACATGGAGGCCACAGAGAAAAGCAGAAGCGAAGACATATAATATATAATAATGTATAAGGTAAAGAGATTATGGAGAGACAAGTCATCAGCCTTTTGCTCGTCCTTGCAGCCATTTCGGCGCTTGGGCAAAATGTTTCTGCCGGCAATCCCGGCTGGTTGTGGACTATCAATGGTAGCGGACTGTCCGGGCGCTCGTTCCTCTTCGGGACGTGTCACGGCGACGGCATCAGCTTCACGGACGAGGAGATTTACAGCATCACGGGGCTTTCCGAAGCCCTGGACGAGGCTCAAACCGTCATCTTTGAAGTCGATGCAAAGACTGACGAACAGAACGGCTCGAAGGAAGAGTTGAAGAAACTCTATGGGCGGATATACAATCCTGGGCCGGAATACATGATGCCCGAAGGTGTGTTCTACAAGCCACTCTTCGACAGCGTGTCGCACTTCAACGAGGTCAACAAGTTCATGTCTTACAAGATGAAGGACATGGAATACTGGAAGAAGACACCCGGCTATTGGTGCATCCGCCTGAGTATGTATAATTTTACAAGGGTAAGGATGTGCAGAAGCGTGGACTTGGCCTTGCACGAGGAAGTCATCAAGCGCGGCAAGGAAACCGGCGGCTTGGAAAAGACGTCATCTGTGATGGGAATGATAATGTCCATGTACACAGATACGAAATACATCGACACGCTTTCCATGAAGGAGCAGGCTAAAATCATCTACAAGCTTGTTCGTCGGATGGATAATGACAGCATCTTACAGTTCCCAAAGCTCCATGAAGCCTATCTTGAGAACGATACCTGCAAGTTTTACCAGTTCTTAGGGGAGTTTGAAGAAGAGCTGACGAAGTGGAATGAAGAGGGTTTTGGGAACGGGATGCAAGATAAGAAGGACTACCAGAACGAGCACCTTCTGCGCGAGAGAAACGAGGCATGGATACCTGTCATCAAAGAAAACATCGCCAAGCGGCCTTGCCTGATTGCCGTCGGCTGCCGCCATTTGCTGAGTGCCGACGGACTTATTGCCATGCTCCGACGCGAAGGATATACCGTTGAGCCTGTAGTAAAGAAGTAATTTGAATGTATTCATTTTGAGTTTTGAATTATTCTTCGTACCTTTGTGAACAAATCAGGCGTGTGAACGATGAACGAGGCACTGACACTATTTGAGCTGAACAGCTTGGTACGCGAGCTTGTCGAGGTGAGTTTCGAAGAGCCGTACTGGGTGGTGGGCGAACTGAGCGACGTCAGTACGCCTGCCTTCGGCGGACACTTCTACGGCGAGCTCGTTCAGAAAGACGAGGCGAGCGACCGCATCGTGGCACGTGCCCGCATCACCTGTTGGGCACGCAACTATAATATAATAAGGTTGCGCTTCCAGAAGGAAGCTGGCGAGACGCTCCGTAAGGGCTTGCAGGTGAAGCTGCTGGTCAAGGTGACGTTCCACGAGCAGTACGGCTATTCGCTCAACGTGCTCGACATCGACTCCACGTTCACCCTCGGCGACCTCGCCAAGCGTCGGCGCGAGATTCTCCTTCAGCTCGAGAAGGACGGCATCCTGCACGACAACCAAAGCCTTCCGCTGCCACGCCTGCTCCGGCGCATCGCCGTCATCAGCAGTCCGACGGCTGCCGGCTACGGCGACTTCTGCCATCAGCTCGAACAGAACGACTACGGCTTCCACTTCGACGTGCAGCTCTTCCCCGCAGTCATGCAGGGCGAACAGGTGCCGGAGAGCATCATCGCCGCGCTCGAGGCAATAGCCTCACCCCCGACCCCTCTCCCGTGGGAGAGGGGGGGACAGTCGCGAGAAACTCCCTCTCCCACGGGAGAGGGTTGGGGAGAGGCTGACCTCGTCGTCATCATCCGGGGCGGCGGAGCGAGCAGCGACCTGAGCGACTTCGACAGCTACGAGCTGGCGGCTTGCATAGCGATGTATCCGTTGCCCGTCGTGACGGGAATCGGGCATGAACGCGACGAGACGGTGCTCGACTTTGTTGCCCATACTCGCGTCAAGACGCCTACAGCAGCCGCAGCCTTCATCATCGACCATCAGGCACAGGAGGCCGCCCTGCTCGACGACCTCTATATGCGCCTTACGCGTTTGGCCGATGATAGGATTTATCGCGAGAAACAACGGCTGGAACGACAGAAATCCGTTCTGCCTTTGCTGTTCTCAAACTTCATTCAAGGGCGGCAAAGCAGGCTTCAGCTCCTTGCTGAACGAATCCAGAGCACGGCCAGACAAAGACTTGAACGTGAGCCAAGCAGGTCAGAACTGTTCCGACAAAGACTGAAGTCCTCGGCCATACAACACATTGAGCACGAGAAGCATCGCCTTCAACTCATGAAGCAACGCATTGAGTTGCTCGACCCTTGCCTTCTCCTCAAACGAGGCTACAGCATTACGACCTGTAACGGCAAAGTCGTGCGCTCTACAGACGGCCTTGCTAAAGGCGATGCCCTGACGACCATTACAGAACATGGAGAAATACATTCAACAGTAGTATCATGCAAAAGAAAGAACTAACCTACGAGCAGGCCATGCAGAAGCTTGAAGAGATGGCCTCGCAGATGGAACGCAATGAAATAGGCATCGACGAGATGGCGGAGCGCTTGCGCGAAGCACAGAAATTGATGAAGTATTGTCACGAGAAACTCTACGAAGCAGAAAAAAACTGCAAATCCTTGCTCAATGTCGATGAAAAGTCGTAACTTTGTAGGCAGATTGGTTGTTTGGCAGATTAGTCGTTTGGTCGTTTAGGATTAATAACCTATGGCCATCAGTAACTTTCCCAAAAGACAAAACGACCAAATAACAACCCCAAACGACTAAGCGACCAAATAACAAAACGACTAAACTATGAAAGAAATAGACTGGAGTAACCTTTCGTTTGGTTACATGAAGACCGACTACAATGTGCGCTGCTACTATCGTGGCGGCGCATGGGGTGAAATCGAGGTTTGCAGCGAGGAGACCATTCCCCTTCACATGGCTGCAACCAGCCTGCACTATGGTCAGGAAGCGTTTGAAGGGCTGAAAGCCTACCGTTGTCCTGACGGCAAGGTGCGCGTGTTCCGTTCCGACGAGAACGCTGCCAGGCTGCAAAGCACGTGTCGCGGCATCCTGATGCCTGAGATATCTACAGAGATGTTCAACGAGATGGTCGATAAGGTGGTGCGCCTCAATGAACGCTTTATCCCGCCTTACGAGAGCGGAGCCACGCTCTACATCCGTCCCTTGCTGATTGGCACAAGCGCACAGGTGGGCGTACATCCCGCCACGGAATACCTGTTCCTCATCTTCGTCACCCCCGTCGGACCTTACTTCAAGGGTGGTTTTGCCACGAATCCCTACGTCATCATCCGCGAGTATGACCGTTCCGCTCCCCTCGGCACCGGCATCTACAAGGTGGGCGGCAACTATGCAGCCAGCCTCCGTGCCAATAAGATGGCACATGACCTCGGCTATAGCTGCGAGTTCTATCTCGACGCGAAGGAGAAGAAGTACATGGACGAGTGCGGTGCTGCCAACTTCTTTGGCATCAAGGACAACACATACGTCACACCGAAGAGCACGAGCATCCTGCCGAGCATAACGAACAAGAGTCTCATGCAACTGGCCGAGGACATGGGCATGAAAGTAGAGCGCCGTCAGATTCCCGAGGAAGAGCTTGCCACCTTCGAGGAGGCAGGAGCTTGCGGAACGGCAGCCGTCATCAGCCCTATCGAGCGTATTGACGACCTGGACACCAAGCAGAGTTTCGTCTTCAGCAAGGACGGCCAGCCGGGTCCCATCTGCCGCAAGCTTTACGAGAAGCTGCGCAACATCCAGTACGGCATAGAACCCGATGTTCACGGCTGGACACGTGTGATTATTGGATGAATAAGCTGCGGAGATTGGAAAAACAGCTACGATAAAAGAAAAATAAAGGCTGGAAACTTGCGTATGTCGGGAGAAAGCAGTACCTTTGCATGCGCAATTCAGCAAGAGGTGCGGTAGTTCAGCTGGTTAGAATACTAGCCTGTCACGCTAGGGGTCGCGGGTTCGAGTCCCGTCCGCACCGCTGAAAAAGGGTTAGACAAAGAGAATAAGAGCGTTGTACCGGAATCCGGTGACAACGCTCTTATTCATTTTACGACTATTCCGAGCGGGCGATGTCAATTGTCAATTGAGAGCTTGCCTTCCTTGACATCAACCTTGATCGGCCTTTCGCGGTCAAGTCGGCCTGCGAGGAGTGCCTTCGAGAGGTCGTCGAGCAGTAGGTGCTGAATGGCGCGCTTCACGGGTCGAGCACCGAAGTCCGGGTCGTAGCCTTCCTGAGCAAGGAAGTCTATGGCGCTGTCCGAGATGTTGAGGGAAAGCCCGTTCTGGTTGAGCATCTTCTTGACATTGTCCACCTGCAAGCGGACAACCTGCTTTACTTCACCCCAGCTGAGAGGATGGAAGACGATGATTTCGTCGATTCTGTTCAGGAATTCGGGACGGATGCCTCGCTGCACGAGCATGTCGCGGACTGCTCCGTCGGTTTTTCCTTCTGCCGAAGCGGAGGGGAGCAGGTTGCTGGTCATGATGATGATGGTGTTCTTGAAGTTGACGGTTCGTCCCTTGGAATCCGTGAGCCGACCGTCGTCGAGCACCTGCAGCAACGTGTTGAAGACGTCGGGGTGTGCCTTCTCTATCTCGTCGAAGAGGACGACCTGATAGGGTTTGCGTCGTACAGCCTCGGTCAGCTGTCCGCCTTCGTCATAACCGACGTATCCTGGAGGTGCACCGATGAGCCTTGTCACGCTGAACTTCTCCTGATACTCGCTCATGTCGATACGTGTCATCATCGTCTCGTCGTCGAAAAGGTACTCGGCCAGTGCCTTTGCCAGTTCCGTCTTGCCGACACCTGTGGAGCCCAGGAAGATGAACGACCCGATGGGGCGCTTGGGGTCCTGCAGTCCGGCACGGCTGCGCCTGACGGCATTGCTGACAGCGGCAATGGCTTCCTCCTGACCGATGACGCGTTTGTGCAGTTCTTCCTCAAGGTGCAGCAGTTTCTCTGTCTCGCTGGTCTGCATCTTGCTGACGGGTATGCCGGTCCAGCGGCTGACGACGTCGGCTATGTCGTCGGCAGTCACTTCGTCGCGAAGCAGCTTGCTGCTTACCGATGAGTTCTCCTTCAGTTGCTTCTCCAGCTCGGGCAACTTGGAGTAGCGAATCTCGGCCACCCTTGCGTAGTTGCCGTCGCGCTCTGCCTGTTCAGCTTCCTGCCGGAGCTGCTGCATGCGGTCCTTTAGGGTCTGAATCTTGTCGGCCTGCCGTTTCTCTTCCTCCCATTGCCGGCGCATCTTGCCTTCCTGTTCGCGGAGGTTTGCCACTTCGTTCTCTATCTCCTTCAGCTTGCTGACGTCTGCATCGGTTGACGTTGCAGACTTCACCTCCCTGCGGATAGCTTCGCGTTCTATTTCGAGCTGTGCGAGCCGACGGGTGATTTCGTCGAGTTCCTCGGGCACGGAGTCGCGTTCCATTCGCAGCTTGGCAGCCGCTTCGTCCATGAGGTCGATGGCCTTGTCGGGCAGGAAACGCTCGGTGATGTAGCGTTCCGAGAGCTGTACGGCTGCTATGACGGCATCATCCTGAATGCGGACCTTGTGGTGGTTCTCATAGCGTTCCTTCAGTCCTCGCAGAATGCTGATGCTGGACAGGGTGTCCGGTTCATCCACCATTACGGTCTGGAAGCGTCGCTCCAGGGCTTTGTCCTTCTCGAAATACTTTTGGTATTCGTCGAGGGTTGTCGCGCCGATGCTGCGCATCTCTCCACGGGCCAGGGCAGGCTTCAGTATGTTGGCTGCATCCATTGCCCCTTCGCCCTTACCGGCACCGACAAGGGTGTGAATCTCATCGATGAAGAGGATGATTCCGCCCTGGCTCTCAGTTACTTCCTTTACTACGCTCTTCAGTCGCTCCTCGAACTCGCCCTTGTACATTGCTCCTGCAACCAGGGCCCCCATATCGAGGCTATAGAGCTGTTTGTTCTTCAGATTCTCGGGCACGTCGCCACGCAGGATTCGGTGGGCCAGTCCCTCCACGATGGCAGTCTTGCCCGTACCGGGTTCGCCAATCAGGATGGGGTTGTTCTTCGTCCTACGGGAGAGGATTTGCAGGACGCGCCTAATCTCGTCATCACGTCCGATGACAGGGTCGAGCTTTCCGGCCCTTGCCTCATCCACGAGGTTGCGGGCGTACTTCTGCAAGCTCTTCTCTTCGTTTTGCTGATTTTGTGTGTTCTGTATCATAGTATGTTCTCCTTTCTACCCTCCACGACACAAAGAGCGTGCAAGGCCGGTGGTCGAAGACAAAATGGCATAAAGAAAGACAAAATGGCGGCGGAGCACATGTCGTCTGCCCTCGGCGAACCTGTCGCGGAAGCAATGACAAAGCGATGTGTTCGTTGCTTCATCGTGAACAAGCAATTGCACATACATGTATGTGCAATCACTCCATGACGATGAAGCAATCAAGTCATCGCGTCGTATCAGTTTGCGTTTCAGCGTCCGACGTTGCGCTTGTCAGCACAGTTTTCAGCTACAAACGTCAGTCTCGTCTATCTGACTCCGCTTACCGATGAATCAGGAAAAAGACAAAAACAATTGTTCTAAAGTTCTCAATGTTTGTCATTTAAGGACTCTGAAGATGAGAAATTACCCCCCCCATTACTATATCTCAAAACGAAGAGAGGAGGTAAATATATCGAAAAAGACTTGCAATTAACAGAAAAAATTACTAATTTTGCGTGTCAATAACAATAAAAAGATGTTCGATTCTTTAATAAACAGCATATATCTTAGCTTTTGGCAAGGAGAAAAGAAAGTCGGGCCAAAGAAAAGGGTGCTTTTGTCAAAGAGTTGCGAAACCTATGGTGACACGGTCTTCGACCTGCGCTGGACGCTGAAGTATATCCACGACAACGGAAAGACTTCCCACTCCGTCACCATTACGGAAAGGGCAAGCAAATGGAACCTGCGGCACATCATCCGCAGGGTGGAAAAACATCGACTGCCCAAGGAAATAGATGCACTCGTGAACAGAAACACCCACCAGGAATAACCTTGGAGACTAACAACGCGCTTTGTCAAGGCTTCCCTTATCAGACCGGGATTTTGGCGACACGTCTTTCGTGACGCCCACCTTCGAATTCAGTCGCGAAAAACGCGTCCATAATCTCCTTTGCCATATCTGTGTCGATGAACCGGCCAGGCATGACAAGGACGTTGGCATTGTTGTGCCGACGGATCAGTTGCGCCATCTCTGCTGTCCAGCACAGCCCGGCGCGAATCTGCTGGTGCTTGTTCAGGGTCATGGCAATGCCTTGGCCTGAACCGCAAACGGCAATGCCCGGATAGACTTCCCCTGCTTCGATGCCGCGAGCCAAGGCGTGACCGAAGTCGGGATAGTCGCAACTTTCCGTCGAGTAGGTCCCGTAATCCTTCCACGCTATGCCGCGGGCATCCAGATAAGTCTTAACAAACTCTTTGAGCGGGTAGCCAGCATGGTCGCTGGCTAACCCGACTACTTTGACATCCATCATTATGAATCGAATCTTCCGGATTACCGGTTATAACATACTCTTTACCTGATTATAGACATTCTCGGCTGTGTACCCCAACTTCTCGTCGAGCACCTTGTACGGAGCCGAGAAGCCGAAGCTTTCGAGTCCCCATATCCGGCTCTCGGGAGCAGCACCGATGAGGAAGCCCTGCAGATTGACGGGCAGGCCGGCGGTAAGGCCGAACACCTTGGCCCCGGCGGGCACAACGCTTTGCTGGTACGATGCAGGCTGGTTGCGGAAAACACCTTCCGACGGGACACTCACGATGCGCACGCGAATGCCGTCCTGACGCAACAACTCGGCTCCGCTGACAAGGGTGCTTACCTCGGAACCCGTGGCGATGAGCACGACGTCGGGGTTCTCGTCGCTGCCGGCCACGATGTAGCCTCCCTTGCGGGCCTGCTCGTAGTCGTTGCCGGCGGGCAGCGTCTGTATGTTCTGCCTGCTCAGGATGAGGGCTGTCGGAGTCTTCGTGTTCTCCATTGCCATTGCCCAGGCCGTAGTGGTCTCCTGTGCATCGGCGGGACGCAGGACGAGCATCGAGTTCGCGCCGTGATGGTTCTTCAGCTTCTCCATCAGGCGAATCTGAGCTTCCTGCTCGACGGGCTCGTGGGTCGGACCATCCTCACCGACGCGGAAGGCATCGTGGGTCCAGATGAACTTCACGGGCAGTTCCATCAAGGCAGCCATGCGGACGGCAGGCTTCATGTAGTCGCTGAAGACGAAGAACGTGCCGCAAGCCGGGATGACACCACCGTGCAGGGACATTCCGATGCAGCAGCAGGCCATCGTCAGCTCGGCAACACCGGCCTGGAAGAAAGCGCCGGAGAAGTCGCCAGCCTGGAAAGCGTGGGTCTTCTTCAGGAAACCGTCCGTCTTGTCGCTGTTGGAGAGGTCGGCACTGGCACAAACCATGTTGGGTACCTGCTCGGCCAGGACGGAGAGACAGGCTGCGCTGGCATTGCGCGTAGCGTCGCCGTCTTTCTGCACGCACTTGCTCCAGTCAATCTTCGGAGCCTTGCCGGAGAACCAGTCCTCCTGCTGTGCTGCCTTGTCGGGATTCGCTGCGGCCCATGCCTTCTCCTCGGCATAACGTTCAGCAGCCAGCCCCTTCAGTTCCTCGGCACGACGGGCATAGAGCTCCTTCACGTCGGGGAATATCTGGAACGGATTCTCGGGGTCGCCGCCCAGGTTCTTGATGGTGTTCTTGTAGGCCTCACCTCCGAGGGGAGCGCCGTGCGTCTTGCAGTTGCGCTCGTAGCTGGAGCCGTCGTCCTTGAGAGCACCTTTGCCCATGATGCACTTGCCGATGATGAGGGCAGGCTTGCCCTTCACGGCTTTGGCTTTCTCTAAGGCAGTGCGAATCTGGGCAACATCGTTTCCGTCTATTTCCTGCACGTCCCAACCCAGGGCGCGATACTTCATGGCCGTATCTTCGTTCATAACGACGCTTGTCTCTGTCGAAAGCTGTATGTCGTTAGAATCGTAGAACATGATGAGGTTGTCCAGTCCCAGCGTACCGGCTATACGGGCGGCACCTTGCGAAATTTCCTCTTGAATGCCGCCATCCGAGATGTAGGCATAGACTGTTTCCTTTGCAAAGGTAGGGTTGCCGGTATGGGCAGCCAGGAACTTGGCTGCAATGGCAGCACCTACAGCATAGGCGTGGCCCTGTCCGAGCGGACCGCTGGTGTTCTCCACACCGCGGACGGGGTCGAACTCGGGATGTCCCGTCGTAGGAGAGCCCCATTGCCGCAGCTGGGACAATTCCTCAAGGCTGTATCTGCCTATCAGACACAGCTGGCTGTAGAGCATGGGAGCCATGTGACCGGGGTCGAGGAAGAAACGGTCGCGCCCCACCCACGTCGGGTTCTCGGGGTCATACTGCAGATATTCGCTGAAAAGCACATTGATGAAGTCGGCACCTCCCATGGCTCCGCCGGGATGTCCGCTCTTGGCCTTCTCTACGGCACTTGCAGCCAGAATACGGATGTTGTCGGCTGCATGGTTCATTATGGATAAGTTGTTCATGGCAAACAGTACTATATTTATATATAATGTATAATGTGATTAATTGATTCCCTTTAAATACGTCTTAACAACTACAAAGGTATGGAATTTTGTTCTAATAAACAATTCTCCGTCTTCCTTTATTTGTTTAGATGTCTTATTTTTCTTTCTGACAGCTGTCGGCAAGGCTAAATGTACCGCCAATCCACTCGGTGAGGGCTTCCTCTTCCCGAAGTCGCCGCCAACCGAGGTACTGTCCCTCGGCATCTGTCTCCACGATGACAGGACCGTGCTGCAAAGTGCCGTCGGGCAAGAGTATGTCGTGATACGCGCGTTTCATCGTGATGATGCAATGATTTATCTGCGCCGACGGTTCCTGCGTTCAGGAATGCCCTTTTGCGGATGAATGGGGTTGGGGTTCTCCTTCGTGACGTGTATCGTGCGTCTTCTTGGCTGGCTCTCTCGCATCTGAAGAGGCGTAAGTCGTTCATTCCTCTCGCGAAGCGTCGTGTCAAGACCAACGGAATCAATGTCCAGCGAATCCAGGTCTTCCTCCTGTTCTGCCTTTCCTTCCGGAATCACAACCTTATGCATGCGGATAAGTTTTATTTCACTTATGAGCAAAGGCTTAGGCGGGTCCGTGCGGGACATCGGCAAGTAGATGAAGCCCATGACTGAACGAAGGCCGAGCGTGTCTGTTTCCTTGACCGGATCGTATCGCAACTCGTTCTTAGTACTGTTGTGAATCAGCTGGTTTACCGTTGCAACAGTGTCTGTGTCGTAGTAAAGATTCAGGAGGGCAATTGCTTCGTTGTTCATGGAGCGGGCCACGAACTGCGACTTGAAGCGCCATATAAAGCTGTCGCCCGGGCGGAAGGTGGAGTCGGCCTTCAGCTGGAAAGAATAAATGCAACCGACCTGGCTGGAGACGACGCAGGCAAAGTCCTTGCCCAACCAGATGTTGGCTGTGTCGCCCTCGTTGGTGAGGGAGGCGAACTGGTCCTGTGCCGTTGCCTCGAGTCCCATGCGTTCTGCCTGGGCACGGACGCGGGTCACTACATCATTATATAAATGTGTGAAGTCTTCTGCCTTTCCGCTGTAATAAATCATCGAGGAATCGAACTCGGCCTCGCTGATACGATGTTTCCGAAAGACAGCCTGTATGTACTTGTAGCGCTCCACCTCGACATTCGCGCCTTGTGCTTCAGCCATGCCCTGCGCCAGATGGATGTCAACAAGCACATCGGTCATCTTGTCCTCACTCAGTATGCCGCGAGGACGGGACGGAGAACAGGCCAGGAAGAGAAGGGAAAGGAAGAAAGGAGAGAAGAAGGAAGTCCCTCTCCAACTCCTTTTGAGAGCAGAGTAAAGAAACTGAACAAGCCCTCCTCCTCTGGGGAGGGTCAGGGAGGGGGCTGTCCTTGTCATCTGAACATCCTTTGGTTGTAGAAAAGAATGAGGGCTATCACTCCACAGGAAATGCTTGCATCGGCAAAGTTGAAGATGGGGCTGAAGAAGATGAAGTGTTCGCCTCCAATATAGGGCAGACCGGCTGGCCAGTCCCATTCTACAAGAGGGAAGTAGAACATGTCAACCACCCTTCCAAGCATCATCGGCGCATAACCCGTCCCCCAGGGGACGAACTCGGCTACCAAGGGAGCAGGAGGATTGTTGAATATCATCCCATAGAACATGCAGTCAAAGATGTTGCCTGCTGCTCCGGCGGCTATCATCGTCAGGCAGACAAGATAGCCCCACCCCACCCCTTTTCTGATGCTTCGGCAGATATATACCATCAGGAAGACGACGGCCACAATGCGGAAGGATGTGAGGAACCATTTGTCGAACACTTCCATGCCGAATGCCATACCGTTGTTCTCGGTGAAGAGGATGCGGAACCAGTCGGTGACACGTATGCTTTGGTGAAGGTACATGCCGGTCTTGACCGCAACCTTGATGGCTTGGTCGATAGCAACGATGCCGAGTGCAAGGGCTACAGAGGTCAGCGTTTGAGCATGTTTGCGGGTCATCAGCGTTTCTTGTCGCGTGCTTGCTTTGCTTCGATGGAGAGCGTGGCGTGAGGTACCGCACGAAGGCGTTCCTTGGGAATCAGCTTGCCTGTCTCACGGCAGATGCCGTAGGTCTTGTTCTGGATGCGAACCAATGCAGCCTGCAGGCCCGTAATGAACTTCTGTGCACGCATACACTCGTTCATGAGCGATTCCTTGGAAAGTGTCTCGGAGCCTTCCTCCAACGTATGGTAGGTGGAATGTGGGTCCTCGTCGTCGGTGTCGCTTCCGTTGATTTTCTCCATCAGTATCTCATAGTCACTTTTGGCTCTGGCGAGCTTCTCGTTGATAAGCTGGCGGAACTCCTCCAGTTCTTCGTCGGAGTACCTGACTTTGTTTTCTTCCATATCTTTTTACATTATCATATTCTGTTAACTGCCAGTTCTGAGCCGAGGCTAATTCCGTCGGCAAGAACCTGTGAAGAGATATAGTCGCTGAACTTGCCCAGACAGGCACGGTTGTCCTCGCTGTCGGGAAGGGTAACGTGGATGCGGTCGGTTATCTCGAAGCCGCTGTCCTTACGGAGCGTCTGAATGCTGCGGATAAGTTCGCGGGCAACGCCTTCGAGTCGCAGGTCTTCGGTAATGGTGAGGTCAAGGGCAACAGTCAATGTGCCTTCGTTGGCCACGCTCCATCCCGGTATGTCCTGACTGAAGATTTCGATGTCCTCGAGGTCGATGGTCACCTGCTCGCCTGTATCGATGGTGAGGGTCAGGTGCTCCTTTGCTTCCAGCTCGGCTATCTGCTCTTGACTCATAGCAAGGACTGCTGCATTGACACTCTTCATCAGCTTGCCGAACTTCTTGCCCATCGTCCTGAAGTTGCACTTCACTTGTTTAACAAGGATTCCTTGAGCCTCAACGAATTCCAGTTCCTTGACATTAACTTCATCGAGAATGAGTTGCTGCATGGCCTGGATGCGTTGCTGCTGTTCAGCGCTGGTGGCGGGAATAGCTATGCGTTGCAAGGGTTGCTTCACGACTATCTGTTCTTTCTTGCGTAGCGAGAGGATCATACTCGTCACTTGCTGGGCAAGAGCCATTCGCTGCTCCTGTTCCTGGTCTATCTTGGCATCGTCGTAGGCCGGGAACTTAGCCAGATGCACGCTCTTCGTCTCGCCCCTGCCGGTTGCATCGTTCAGGTCTCGCCAAAGGCGGTCGGCATAATAGGGCGCGATAGGTGCCATCAGGCGGGCTACAGTCTCAAGGCATGTGTAGAGTGTCTGGTAGGCACTCAGCTTGTCGAGACTCATGGCGGAGCCCCAGAAGCGCTTTTTGCTGAGCCGGACGAACCAGTTGCTGACGTTATCGACCACAAAAGTCTGGATGAGACGGCCTGCACGGGTCGGTTCGTAGTCTTCGTAGCACTGCTCCACCTCACGGATGAGGCTGTTCAGGCAAGAGAGAATCCAGCGGTCCATCTCCGGGCGCTCGTTCATGGGCACGTCGTGTTCTTCGTAACACCACCCATCTACGTTGGCGTACATTGTCAGGAAGGAATACGTCTGGAAGAGCTTGCCGAAGAATGTGCGGCTTACTTCCTGTACGCCTTCCTCGTCGAACTTGAGGTTGTCCCAAGGTGCGCTGTTCGTTATCATGTACCAGCGGACGGCGTCGCTGC
The DNA here is from genome assembly GCA_902763865.1 of uncultured Bacteroidales bacterium. Classification (GTDB taxonomy): domain Bacteria; phylum Bacteroidota; class Bacteroidia; order Bacteroidales; family Bacteroidaceae; genus Physcousia. The sequence continues at coordinate 20,243 of CACWTR010000022.1, forward strand.
CGTACTTTTCTATGGCTCCGAAGGGATCGACAGCATTGCCCAAGCGCTTTGACATCTTCATGCCGTTCTTGTCAAGCACCAGTCCGTTACTGATGACGGCTTTGTAGGAGACACTGTCAAAGACCATCGTGGCGATGGCATGCAGGGTATAGAACCAGCCGCGTGTCTGGTCCACGCCTTCAGCGATGAAGTCTGCGGGGAAGGCCGTGCCCTTGTCAAGAAGTTCCTTGTTCTCGAAGGGATAGTGTATTTGTGCATACGGCATTGCACCCGAGTCGAACCAAACATCGATGAGGTCCAGTTCGCGCTTCAGGACGGCGCCGCTCTTGCCGACAAGCCAAATCTGGTCCACGAAGGGACGGTGCAGGTCGATGCGGTCATAGTTCTCCTGACTCATGTCGCCTGGCACGAAGCCGCGCTCCTTGAGAGGATTGCTCGGCATTACACCTGCGGCAACGGCCTTTTCTATCTCATTGTAGAGTTCCTGAACCGAGCCGATGCAAATCTCTTCGCGCGTGTCCTTATTGCGCCAGATGGGTAGGGGCGTACCCCAGTAACGTGAACGGGAGAGGTTCCAGTCGTTGAGGTTCTCCAGCCACTTGCCGAAGCGTCCCGTGCCGGTGCTTTCAGGTTTCCAGAGGATGGTCTTGTTGAGTTCCATCATGCGTTCCTTGGCTGCCGAGGAACGAATGAACCATGAGTCGAGCGGATAATAGAGGATTGGCTTGTCCGTACGCCAGCAATGCGGGTAGTTGTGCACGTGCTTCTCTATCTTGAAAGCGGTGCCAGCCTGCTTCATTTCCATGCACAGGACGATGTTCAGGTCTTCGGTCTTAGCCAAAGCCTTCTCATCGAGTCCGGCATACTTCGGGTCGTAGGCATTCTTGACGAAATCGCCGGAATGTTGCCAATAGCTTTCGTTGACACAGGTACGAATGAAATCCTCGTCCATATCGTCCTTCACGAAGTACTTGCCTGTGAAGTCAACCATCGGACGCGTGTCGCCGGCCTTGTCGATGACGAACAGGCTGGGGATGCCGGCATCCTTGGCTACCTTGGCATCGTCGGCGCCGAAAGTCGGGGCGATATGCACGATGCCCGTGCCGTCCTCGGTTGTCACGTAGTCGCCGGGGATAACGCGGAAGGCTTCAGCACTCTTCTCAGCAACTTTTCCGTCTTTTAGTTCGCAGGGCTTCACCCAGGGGAAGAGCTGTTCATACTTCAAGCCCAGGAGGTCTTCTCCCTTACCTTTCCAGAGAATCTCGAGTTCCTTGCCTTCTTCGGCTTGGAAGTAAGCCGAGAGACGAGCTTCGGCCAGGATGTAGATGGCCTGTTCTCCGCTATAGGGGTTTGTGCCCTTGACCGCTACGTAATCTATCTTCGGACCTACGCACAGGGCTGTATTCGAGGGCAGTGTCCACGGCGTTGTGGTCCAGGCAAGGATGTAAACCTTGCCCGTTCCCTCGGAAGGAAGAGTGAACGGCAGCGTCTTGGCTCCCACTGCAGGGGTGAGGCGGAACTGTGCTGTCACCGTGGTGTCCTTCACGTCGCGGTAGCAACCGGGCTGGTTGAGCTCGTGGCTGGAGAGGCCGGTACCTGCTGCCGGAGAATACGGCTGTATGGTGTAGCCCTTATAGAGCAGGTCCTTTTGGTAGAGTTGCTTCAGGAGCCACCAGAGCGTCTCGATGTACTTGTTGTCGTAGGTGATGTAGGGGTGCTCCATATCGACCCAATATCCCATCTTGTGGCTCAGGTCGGCCCATTCGCTGGTGTACATCATCACGTTCTCGCGGCACTTCCGGTTGTAGTCCTCGATGCTGATGGTCCGTCCGATGTCTTCCTTCGTGATGCCAAGTTCCTTCTCGACACCCAGCTCCACGGGCAGTCCGTGTGTGTCCCATCCTGCCTTGCGCTTCACCTGGAAGCCCTTCATCGTCTTGAAGCGGCAGAAGGTGTCCTTGATGCTACGTGCCAGGACGTGGTGGATGCCGGGGTGTCCGTTTGCCGATGGAGGGCCTTCATAGAATATGAAAGAAGGACATCCTTCCCGCTCGGACATGCTATGGTGGAATACGTCTTCCTCGTCCCACTGCTGCAGCACCTCCTTGTTCACGTCGCTGAGGTTGAGCTTGTTGCGCTCTATGAATTTCTTACTCATGTCGTATGTGTTATTTGTCGTCCAATCTTTAATCCATTTTGGGCTGCAAAGATACAAAGAAATATTCATAATTCACAACACATAATTCATAAATTTGCTTCCCGTGAATCTTTTTCTGGATTTATTTGGTTTAATGAAACACTATTCTGAATTAAAAGTTGTACCTTTGCACTTCAATTACATGATAAACGAGCAACGCGATGAAAACGAAGTATCTGATTCTGCTGCTCATGGCAGCAATTGTGGGCTATGTACCAGCCACAGCCAGGGACAAGAACGAAAAGAAGGACAAGACCGAACAAGTCGCCAAGGGCAAGAAGCAGGAGGCGAAGGACAAAAAGGGCAAGGGCCTCTTCGGAAAGAAGAAGAAACAGAAAGGCCAGGAGGCTCAGGCTCCGAAGGACAGCGCGAAGGTCGAAAAGCCAAGCATCGACAGAAAAGGACTCTTCCACGTCACGAAGGTGAAGAACGACTGGTTCTTCGAGATTGCCGACTCGCTGCTGGGCCGCGAGTTCCTGACCACAACCCGCTACACCTCCACTCCCTCCAACAGCGGCTGGTTCGGCGGTGAGCAAGTCAACGGAGAGACGCTCTACTTTGAGTCAGCTCCCGACGACCGTCTGCTGCTTCGCGCCAGCCTGCTCATCAACTATGCCGACACGACGCAGAAAATCAACCGAGCCATCACCATCAGCAACGAGAACCCCATCATCGGCTCCTTCAAGGTGGAGAGCCACAAGGACGGCTTATATAAAATAAAGGTGAACGACTTCTTCAACCAGGACAACCCCGCCATCGGCCTCTCGAAGAGCATCAAGGACGGCTTTGGCCTGCAAGGTCAGATAGGCGATGCCTCCTACATCGAGGACATCAAGTCCTTCCCCATGAACACGGAAGTCCGTCTCGTCAAGACCTTTGCCGCAGGCGGAAACTCCCTCATCACGAACCGTGCCACCGGACGCGCCACATTCGGACTGAACATCAGCTTCGTTCTCCTGCCCGAGAAGCCCATGATGCGCCGATACTTCGACCCGCGCGTAGGCTACTTCACCGACGACTACACCAGCTACTCCGACAGCCAGCAGCGCGTGGAAGAGAAGCGCTTCATCACCCGATGGCGACTGGAACCCAGGCCCGAGGACGTGGAGAAGATGCGTCGCGGCGAACTGGTTGAACCCGTCAAGCCCATCGTCTATTACATCGACCCCGCCACGCCCAAGCAGTGGCGCAAGTACCTCATCCAGGGCGTCAACGACTGGCAGGCAGCCTTCGAGAAGGCAGGATTCAAGAATGCCATACACGCCGAGGAATGGCCCGAAAACGACTCCACAATGAGCATGGAGGATGCCCGCTTCAGCTGCATACGCTACCTGGCAAGCCCCATCGAGAACGCATACGGCCCAAACGTACACGACCCGCGCACGGGCGAAATCATCGAGAGCCACATCTGCTGGTACCACAACGTCATGAGCCTTGTCCACGACTGGTACATGGTACAGTGCAGCAGCATCGACGAAGCTGCACAGAAGATGAACTACGACGAAGAGCTCATGGGACAACTCATCCGCTTTGTCTCCAGCCACGAAGTCGGCCACACACTCGGCCTGCGCCACAACTTCGGCAGCAGCTCCACCGTGCCCGTCGATAGCCTTCGCGACAAAGCATGGGTCGAAGCACACGGACATACGCCCTCCATCATGGACTACGCACGCTTCAACTACGTTGCACAGCCCGAGGACGGCATCTCGCACGTCGGCATCTTCCCCCGCATCAACGACTACGACAAATGGGCCATTCAGTGGGGCTACACGCCTATGCTCGATGCCAAGGACGAGGACGAAGACCACCGCATGCTGGAACCCATGACGCTCCGCGCACAGCAGAACAAGCGCCTCTGGTGGGGCGACGGAGAGAGCGAGTACCGCGACCCGCGGCGCCAGACTGAAGACCTGGGCGACGACCCCGTCAAGGCCAGTCGCTACGGCATTCTGAACCTCAAGCGCGAGCTCCTCAGCCTGCCCGAGTGGACACAGGACGACGACAAGGACCTCTACTGGTCGGGCATTGAGCGTATGCACAGCCAGATGCGCTCACAATTCCTGCGCTACATGGGCCACGTCATACGCAACATCGGCGGCTACCGCATCAACTTCCAGCCCAAAGGCTCGCTCGAACCCGTCTTTGTGCCGCAGCCACTCGACAAACAGAAGGCAGCACTCAGCTTCATTGACGAGCAGGCACTCAACGAACCCACATGGCTCCGCGACCTCAGCTATGCCGGAAGACTCTGGAGCGACCCTCAGCAAGTCACCAACGGCGTAGGACAGTATGTCGTCACGAACCTGATGAACCGCCTCGATGCCCTCAACGACCTCTATAAGCCGCAGGCATATCTGGCTGACCTCACCAAGCTTATCTTCACCGAACTGGACAACAACAAGAAGGTAACGCCCTACCGCGTTGCTCTGCAAAACACAATGTACCTGCACCTGAGCCGCGCCTACGGCAATGGCAACCAAGCCGTCCGCCCCGCCGTGCTCTACACGCTTCAGCAGCTCGAGCGCAAGACGAAGGCTGCCGCTCAGAAAGCCCCCGATGCTGAAAGCCGCGCTCACTGGGCCAGCCTACACGACCAGATTGGCCGACTGCTCACTTGGAAGTAGCATACCCCTCAGGATACAAACAACGAAACAGACGTGTCTCATTGGCGATTGAGACACGTCTGTTTTTCTTTGTCCTCACGTCGCGGGGACAATATCCTCACGTCGATTTCTTTGCTCCATCGCGATGAAGCAATTGCATCTACATGTATGTGCAATCACTCCATGACGATGAAGCAATCAACACGTCGCGTCATGCCGGACAAGACATGACGTGAGGGGGAAACGAAGCAGCGTTCAAAAAGCTCAGGATACGCTCTGGCAGAAAGCCTCGTATGACTGTTCGAGCCGAGCAATCTGGTAGGGCTGAAGGCGAAGGGAAAAGGTTCCGGAGAGTTCGTCAAGGCCAAAAGCCACCTTGATGATACTGGCCAGGTTGAAGCTCATACCTGTGCCACGCTTCATCAGCTGACGGGCCACTTTCAGCACCTCCGTCCGGTCATGCTCGATGTAACGCAGCGAGCGCAACAAAAGGAAAAGGCAGGGAAGCGTGTCGATGCGGACAAGATAGACCATCTGCTCGCGCCCCTTCGCTATGCCCATGACGGTGAAAAGCTCTTCCACCATCTGTGGTGTACGAAGCTCCGGCAAGAGCAGCAGGGCAACCTTCTGCTGCTCGATGGCATTGAACTCGGAGGCAAGCCGCGCAAAAGGCTGGTCGGAGAGGCTGGCCGTGCCGCGAGACAGTCGGACAAGGAAAGTCTTCATAAGCGTGATGAGATAGGCACGGCTGTCGTGGCGGACGAGGGCTGAGGTCAGCTGCCAGTAGAGGTCGGTCTGCACATCCGTGAGCATTCGCTCGCCAAGCATGTAGCCCGCGGTACGCTGTTCGCTTCTGGAAAATGAATCCAGCAGGCTGAGAAGTTCCTCGGCGTCACCTGTCGCGACGGATGGCAGAAGCTTCAGCTCGATGGATTTGCTGTAGTGTCGGTCGGCAGACATAGGTAAAATTCGATGAAACAGCGTTTAGTCTTCTATTTCTTCCGCGGTGAACTTCAGGCTACCGTTTTTCAGGCGAGTGACGACGAATATCTGTCGGCGAAGAGCGTGACGGGCATGGTCGAAGATGCGCTCTGAGTCGAAAGCCTTGCCCCGGACGCGTGTCTCGAAATGCAAGTGGTCGGTGGTGGCGCGTCCTGTACGCCCCTCTAAGCCGACAGGATCGCCGGCATGCAGCCACTGACCCACGCGGACCAGGTTGCGCGAATGGTGGCTGTAGAGCGTCTCGAGGCCATTGGCGTGACGAAGAATGACGCAGTTGCCATAGCCGTAATGCGGACCGGAAAGGATGACTTCGCCGGGAAAGGCTGCACGCGTCGTGTCGCCGACATGGGTCTTGATGTCGGTGCCGGAATGATGGCGCGCACCGCCAAAGGGACTGAGAAACCTGGCTCCGGGCAACGGATAGCACCACTCCTCCTCCGTGTAGTTGGCAAAGTTGATGGTAAACTGGCTGCCGCCGGCAAACGGGTCCTTGGCCGCCTCCACCTTCATGACCTGCCACTCGTCAATGTCCGGCGTTACGTCCTGAGCATAAATCATTGAACTTTGAACATTGAACAATGAACAATGAAGAAGTAGGCAAAGTAAAATTCTGTTCATCTCCAAGCTATGAATTATGCTTCCACTAATTATAATTAATGAATTATAAATTGATAAAGATTCCGTTGTAGTTGCGTCCCGTGTTGATGGTTTCGCGGCGGGCACTGTAGAAGTCATCGCACGCGCGTGTGCACGTACTTTGTATATATATGTCTTTTACGCCTTCCTGTTCCAGGAGCCAACGGTTAGCTTCCCACAGGTCGATATGCCAAGCCCCTACCCTTTTTGCAATACGTTCCATTGGGAATCCTGCTGCGCGGAACGCTTCATAGACTTCGTCCCCCACCTCGAACCATTCGAGCGAGATTCCCGGTCCAATGATGGCATGAAGGTCAGCCGGGCTGTGAGGTTGCATCTGCCTGATGGTCTTCTGAACGATGCGGGACACCGTTCCGCGCCAGCCGGCATGGGCAGCAGCCACGATGCGCTGGTGTGTGTCGTAGAGAAGGACAGGAATACAATCAGCCGTCTTGACGCAGGCACAAAGTCCGGGCTTGTCGGTAATGACGGCATCTGTCGCATCCGGACGACCGGCTTCACTCATCCAGCAGACATGGTCGGAATGAACCTGCCGAGGCAAGGCAAGCTCTTCAAGACGAAGTCCCAGCGCCTCTACCCCACAGTCCCGGCCTGTCGTGAAGGCGGTAAGCCAGGAGGGAGTCTTGTAAATGATGAGGTTATTCATCTTCCTCGTAGATGAAGTCATCAAACTCTTCTGCGTCCTCTATGGCATCTTCGTCGGCAATGATGATTTCCTCGTCTTCACCTTCGTCCATGAGTTCCTGACGAAATGCTGCGAAGTCCTTGTCGCGATGGACGATGCTTTCCTGTTGCGTAATGGCAGCTATCTTGCCCGACTCGCTGTTCAAGGCTGTCCAGAGAAGGTCCTTCAGCTGGTCGAGCCCGAAGCCTGTCACTGCGCTGATGAAGACGTGCGGCAGGTCCTCGGGCAAGTCTTCGGAGAGCATCTGCCGGAGCTCATCGTCGAGCAGGTCGCTCTTTGTAATGGCAAGTATCCGCTGTTTGTCGAGCATCTCCGGATTGAAGTTGCGTAACTCGCTCAACAGCACTTCGTACTCGCGGCGGATGTCATCGGTATCGCCTGGGACCATAAAGAGCAGAAGGGAGTTACGCTCGATGTGACGCAAGAAGCGAAGGCCAAGCCCGCGCCCCTCGGAGGCACCTTCGATGATACCGGGTATGTCGGCCATGACGAAGGAGCGTCCGTCACGATAAGGCACAATGCCGAGCGACGGCTCCATCGTCGTAAAGGGATAGTTGGCGATTTTAGGCCGGGCACTGGACAGGGCACTCAGCAACGTGCTCTTTCCTGCATTGGGAAAGCCAACGAGTCCTACGTCAGCCAACAGCTTGAGTTCAAGAATGACAGTACGCTCCATCATGGGCTCGCCGGGCTGGGCGTAGCGTGGAGCCTGATTGGTGGCTGTGGCGAAATGCTTGTTGCCCATACCGCCACGACCACCTTTGAGGAGCATAACGACCTGTCCGTCGTCCGTAACGTCGCAAAGGTACTGCCCTGTCTCGGCATCATAGACAACCGTGCCGCATGGGACATCGATATAGCGGTCCTCGCCATCGGCACCCGTACTGCCGCTTGCGCCGCCGTTGCCGCCGTGACCGGCAAAGACATGTCGCTCGTAGCGAAGATGCAGCAACGTCCAGTAATTGTGGTTGCCTCGCAGATAGACATGCCCGCCACGTCCGCCATCGCCTCCGTCCGGACCGCCGTTAGGAACATACTTGGCGCGGTGCATGTGCATAGAGCCACGACCACCCTTACCCGAGCGGCAGCATATCTTGACGTAATCTACGAAGTTCGACTCTGCCATTACTTCACTTTATCCAGGAATTCGAAGATAGAGGCTATCATGCTTTCCTTTGTCGGGGTATTGGCCCAGTAGAAGGTGTGACGGATGCCTTCACGCTCGAACCACTCGATGAGGGGAGCCGTCTGATTGTGATAAACATCGAAGCGCTTCTTGATGGTCTCCTCGTTGTCATCCGCACGTCCCTGTTCCTTGGCACGGTTCAGGAGACGGGCCATGAGGACGTCTTCCTCGACCACAAGTTCAATCATCAGGCCAAGCTCATGTCCGCGCTCGGCAAGCATCTTCTTCAAGGCTTCAGCCTGAGCAATAGTACGGGGGAAGCCGTCGAAAATAACTCCCTTGCCTGTCGGCTGTGCATCGTAGGTCTTAGCCAATATGTCTATCATGAGGTCATCGGGAATGAGTTGACCATTGGAGATGTAGCCTTGAGCCACCTTGCCAAGTTCTGTTCCATTCTTGATTTCAGCACGGAGTACGTCCCCCGTGCTGATATGTCCCATTCCGTACCTTGCTACAATCTCGTCGCTGTAGGTGCCTTTACCCGAACCCGGAGCACCGAAAATGATGATGTTCTTCATTTATCTTGAAATTTGAATTTATTAACTTTGGATTAACGTGTAGATATCTTTTGTATTTCTGCCGAAGCCGTCGTAGTCAAGGCCGTAGCCTACGACAAAATCGTCGGGAATCTCCAGGCAGCAGTAGCGCACGTCGAGTTCAACCTGCAGTTTGCTCGGTTTGAGCAGCAGAGTACAGACATCAACGCTGGCAGGATTATGTCCTTTCAGCGTCTCGAGCATGTGCACCATTGTAAGCCCCGTATCAATGATATCCTCGACAATGATAACCGGACGTCCTGTAATGTCAGTATTGAGGCCGATGATTTCACGAATGCTGCCCGTCGTGTTTGTGCCCTGATAGGAGGCAAGCTTGACGAAGGAGATTTCGCAGGGAAGGTCCACCTCGCGCAGGAGGTCGGCAGCAAAGATGAAGGAACCGTTCAGCACAGCCAAGAAGATAGGCTGAAGGCCCGCATAGTCGTGACTTATCTGGTCTGCGATGCGCTTAATCTGAAGTTTCAGCTCATCCTGCGGAACAGAGATGGCGAAAGTCTTGTCTTTGACCTGTATTGTCTTTTGTTCTTTCATTATAAAAAGTATGTTACTTCGTGACTGCATGTGTCCACCATGCATCGTTCTGGTCTCGTGGCGTTGAGTTGTTCTTCACGGCTCCAGATATGGCAGCACCGCGTACACGGCTGAGCGTCTCGGGAGTCATCTGTAGGAAGCTGGCAATGTGAACCATCGGAGCACGAAGGATGATTTCAGGTTTTTCGCGAAGAAGGCGGTCATAACGCTCGGCAGCATTCTCGAAGCGCTGACTGTCGGCATGTTCCTGACTGCTGATGGCTACATGCTCAAGTATCTTGCGATAGAGCATTTCCATCTCTTGGTTACGTGCCATGAGACTGTGCAGGCCATCGTATGGAATGGCATAGAGCTGAGTATTCTCGAGTGCCTCGACAATGAGGCGGCTGGGCTCCTGCTTCAAGAAACTCTCGATGCAGAAGACTATGCGTCCCTCGAAAGAAAAGTGCTCCGTGACATCCTTTTTATTCTTATAATAGTATTGCCGCACCATTCCTTTCTCTACGAAATAGAGTGCACGGCACACTTTTCCCTCCTCCAGAATGGTGTCGCCCTTTTGGTACTTCAGGGGAACGAGAATGCTACTCAAGACATCGATTCCAGAGGGTGTCATGTGGCAATAGATGCGGGAAATTTCCCGTGCAATATCGCGGCGATTGTCCATATTCCTTAATTATTTAATCCAGTTTCAGCACAGCAAGGAAGGCTTTCTGCGGCACCTGTACGTTGCCTATCTGTTTCATACGCTTCTTACCTTTCTTCTGTTTCTCCAGCAACTTACGTTTGCGACTCACATCACCGCCATAGCACTTTGCCAGCACGTCCTTCCTGACTTGCTTCACTGTTTCACGAGCTATAATTTTGGCTCCTATGGCAGCTTGTATCGCTATGTCAAACTGCTGGCGAGGCAACAGTTCTTTCAGTTTCTCGCACATGCGTCGGCCAAACGTCTCGGCGTTGTCGAAGTGGGTCAAGGTGGATAGGGCATCAACGGGTTCACCGTTGAGCAGGATGTCCATCTTGACCAACTTGCTCGGACGGTAGCCGTCCTGATGATAGTCGAATGAGGCATACCCCTTGCTGATGCTCTTCAGCTTGTCATAAAAGTCAATGACTATCTCGCCCAAGGGCATGGCATACTGCAATTCTACACGATTGCCACTGATGTATTCCTGCTTGAGCAGCTCTCCGCGCTTGCCCAGGCAAAGTGTCATGATGGGGCCGATGAAGTTGGCCGTCGTGATGATAGATGCATGAATATAGGGTTCCTCGATGTGGTCAATGAGAGTCTGGTCCGGCATTCCGCTTGGATTGTGCACCTCCGTCACATTCCCTTGCTTGTCATAAACGAGGTACGAGACGTTAGGCACGGTTGTGATAACATCCATATCGAACTCGCGGTCGAGTCTTTCTTGGATAATTTCCATGTGAAGCAACCCTAGGAAACCGCAACGGAAACCGAAGCCGAGAGCAACGGAACTTTCCGGTTGGAATGTGAGGCTGGCATCGTTGAGCTGAAGCTTCTCGAGCGAAGCCCTCAGGTTCTCGAAGTCCTCCGTTTCGATAGGATAGACACCGGCAAAGACCATTGGCTTGACTTCTTCAAAGCCGGAAATGGCTTCCTTGCAAGGATTCAAGGTAGTCGTAATCGTATCGCCTACCTTTACTTCTGTTGCAGTCTTGATGCCGGAAACGATGTAACCTACATCTCCGCATTTCAATTCCTGTCTGGGCACCATGTCCATCTTCAGCACGCCGATTTCGTCAGCCTTGTACTCTTTGCCGGTATTGATGAACTGCACCTGGTCGCCGCTTCGCATCGTGCCGTTGACAATCTTGAAGTAGGCAATAATGCCGCGGAAGGAGTTGAATACAGAGTCAAAGATAAGTGCCTGCAATGGTGCAGTTTCATCCCCTTTGGGACAAGGGATACGCTCCACGACAGCACGAAGGATATCCTCTACTCCCATGCCAGTCTTGCCGCTGGCTCTGATGATTTCTTCATGTTTGCAGCCAATGAGATCTACTATTTCGTCCTCAACCTCATCAGGCATTGCATTGGGCATGTCGCATTTGTTGATGACGGGAATGATTTCCAGGTCATGGTCGATGGCCATGTAGAGATTGCTGATGGTCTGAGCCTGGACGCCTTGTGTGGCATCGACGACAAGCAAGGCTCCTTCGCAAGCTGCGATGCTGCGGCTCACCTCGTAGCTGAAATCGACGTGACCCGGAGTGTCAATGAGGTTCAGGATGTATTTTTCTCCATCGAGGGTGTACTCCATCTGTATGGCATGGCTCTTGATGGTGATGCCGCGCTCCTGTTCCAAATCCATATCGTCGAGCATCTGCCCTTTGGTCACGGTAATAGTCTTCGTATATTCAAGCAGACGGTCTGCCAGCGTACTCTTCCCGTGGTCAATGTGGGCTATGATGCAGAAGTTCCTAATGTGTTGCATATATGACGTAAAAGTATTCCGAGGCAAAGTTACAAAATTAAATCAAGATATGAGAGGAAAATGCCAAGAAAATATAAGAAAAGGAAACAAATCACACAACAAGGGTGCTGTGTCGGCATTACGTTAGTGAAAGTGACACAGCAAAGCAACCGACAAATCCCTTCCACCGAAGACAATCGAAGGTGTAATAAAAGAATCGGGCAGAACGAAGCCCGAAAGCGTTCATTCTGCCCGATTGTTTGTCTGCTTGGACGTCTTGTCTCAGAAGATGTATCCTACGGTAATTGCAAAGTTGTGGCGCGTGGAGATGTACATATCGCTACCGGTTCCGCTGGTAACGGTATAGCCGCCTACACTTTTGGGTACCTTCGTTGTTCCGGCAGGGCTGCTTGCACTGGCAAACGGAGTAATGTCACACATGTATGCAACGCCAAAGGAGTAATGTTTGTAGAAGGCATTAAGGCCCACCTGAGCACCCACCTGGAAGAGTTTGCCGATATGGTTTCTTCCTTCCATCCAACCGTTGCGGCCATTGTTGTTGTCAGTCCTCAGACTTTTGCTGATAGTCGTAACAGTGGTAGGCAGAGCATTGCCATTGTCATCATATAAAGTAGTGGTTGCTGTTTCCTTTCGGTTTGCCACGAGATTGAAGCGACCATATACACCGGCAAAGGGTGCAAGGGTAAATCCTTCTATACCTTTGATGTTCCGGAACTGCCAAGTGAGGTTAATGGGAATTGTCAGGCTGAATGCATGAACGCGGTAGTTACGTATTGTGTATTCTCCTTTGGGCATACCTACATGATAGGAATATATGCTGTCTTCTTTGCTGTTTCCTGTCTGATAGGCGAATGTCGTACCGACTTCAATATAGAACGGTTGTGTCTTCATGAGTCGCAGGTCGCACATCCATCCCAAGCTAACTCCGGGAAGGAAATACGTTTCTTTTCTTGGTGCAGTCGGGCTCTTCTGAAGGCTATTATTGGTGTACTTGGCACTGGTACCTACAAAGCCGAGCTGCAGACGATGGAAGATTGGCTTCTCATACGGATTTTTAGGCACAAGGGACTCGATTGCTTCGTCCTCCGACGTAGCTTCCAACAGTTCGTCATCATCTTGGGCAAAGGCACCGAGACCAAATGTCAGCAACAGTGCCGGTAGCATTAGTTTCATTGATTTCATAGTATATCTTTGTTAGTTTTTTGATTTCTTCATGCAAATATATCTTTAATTACGTTAACTACCAAACATTTTTTGCATAATTTTAACTAATGTTCAATAATTCGTTTCATCTCGATAACTTGTGAGCAGTATGCAATGACGGCAGGACGATGCGTTACGCAGATTATGGTTCGTCCGGCTTCGCGTCTGCTGAGGTTCTTCAGCAGTTCCTGTTCGGTTTGCATGTCAAGGGCACTTGTGGCTTCATCCAGAAGGAGAACCGAACCCTTTCGCAGCAGGGCTCTGGCTATGGCGATGCGCTGTGCCTGACCCTCACTGAGTCCAGCCCCGAGTTCGCCGCAGGCGGTGTCGAGTCCGTCCGGGCGGTTCATCACGAAACCTGCACAAGCCGTCTCGAGTGCTTGGCGCATGTCTTCTTCTGTGGCATCAGGATTACCCATGAGGAGGTTGTCACGTATCGTTCCGCTGAAAAGGGTATTTCCTTGCGGCACATAAATCAAGTTGTTTCGTATCCGCGGAGATATGCCTACAGACGTTGTCTCGTCGTACATCTCCATTTTGCCCTCCGAGGGCTTAATAAGAGCAAGGATGAGACGGATGAGTGTTGTCTTGCCTGCCCCTGTCTCGCCCAGTATGGCTGTTGTGGAGCCTTTGGGAAAGTCGCATGAAAAATGGGAGAGGATGGGACGTCCTCCCTCCTTGTAGTGGAAGCTGACATCGGAGATGCGCACCCCTGCACCATCAGGAAAGATGATGGGGGCTGCTTCGTCTTCGAGCGGAACTTCCTGCAGCTCCATGAGTCTTTCGCTTGCAGTCAGGGTATTGATCAGGATAGGTATGAATCGCGTCATATCGCGGAACGGCCCCTGTATCTGCCCGACAAGCTGTATGAAGGAAATCATCATGCCGTAGGTGATGGCTCCCGACTGCAGGCTATCTACTCCCCACAGGAATGTGACGAGGTAGCCGGCGCCGAAGCCAATGCTTATCAGGGTGGAGGACGTACTGCTGAAGACAGCACGGTGCCGAACATGCTTGCGTAGCTGGCTCTGCGTCAGCATGAGCTTTTCTATCATGGTGCCTGTCCGCTCCAGCGTCTTGAGGATAGCACGATGCTGGATGCTTTCCTGCAGGATGCTCTGTACGCGGCTCTCGGTGGAACGGATGTCGCGTGTAATGGTTCGCATTTTGCGCACATAGAGCTTGCTCAGCACCAGGAAGCATGGAGCGATACAAACCACCAGACAGGCAAGGCGTGCATCCATGTGGAAGAGATAGAAGAAAGCACCGACAAGGCGGAAGGAGACTTCGAGCAAGGCGGGTATTGTCTCTGTAATACACGATGTGAGGTCAAGTACATCGCGTTCTATGCGGTTCAGGATGTCGCCACTGTGACGTTCCTCCAAGCCCTTCCATTCGCTGCGGAGCAGATGGGAGAACAGACGTTGCTGAAGGATATTCTGGGAGCGGACGCCAAGCAAGGCACTGACCCACTTCCTGGCAAAGCCGAGCAGAATCTTGCTGACCATGATGGCTACCAGGGCGTAGGCAGCAGAGCGCAGGCTACCTTCGGCTTTGTCCGTTGCAATGTCAATCGTCCACTTCGTTGCATAGATAAAGGCAAAGTCGAGAATGACGGACATGATGCCGATGAGCGCATTGAGAACCGACTGCAGCCGCAATCCTCGGGAGGAATGCCAAAGCCATGCTATTATTTTACGATTTGACAACTTCACGATTTGATAATTTCACAAATTGACGGTTTGACGGTTCTTCTTAATGTTCGATGGTTCTGGTGTCACTTCCCCAAAGGAGTTTGCTCCGCAGGGTATGGAGGAAAGTTGTTTCCGGTCTTTTCAGCACGAAGACCTGATAGGGAGCCTTACGGATGGTGAGGCGCGTCGTATCCTGACAGGATTCGCTGCGTCCGTCGATAGCGACCAGGAAGTTGTGGCTCCGGCTTTCCACGGTAAGCGTTATCTCCAAGTTATCGGGAAGGGCCAGCGGTCTGACGGTCAGTCCGTGGGGGGCGACAGGGACAAGTCCTACGTTCTGGCACCCCGGCAACATGACGGGGCCGCCTACGCTCAGGGCGTATGCCGTACTGCCGGTCGGAGTGTTGACAACAAGCCCGTCGGCCTGATACGTAGTGAGGTATTCGCCGTTGAGGTCAACACGGATACTTATCATGCTGCTGTTGTCGCGCTTGAGCACGGCCACCTCGTTGAGAGCAAAGGGATAGCCGGGAGGTGCTGCTTCCTGCTGTGCACTGCCGTCCGCGGTGTCATATTCAACCTGCAGGACGTTGCAGCGTTCCGTGTGGAGCAGACCGGCGTGGAGGTTACGGAAGGTCAGGGCGATGTCGTCCGGGGAGAAGTCTGCCAGGAACCCAAGCCGCCCCGTATTGATGCCGAGGATGGGAATCTGCTTCTTCCCTACCCTCATGGCTGTGGTCAGGAAAGTGCCGTCCCCGCCCATGCTGACAGCGACGTCTGCCTCGAAGTCATCTCCTGTTATCAGCTGATGGCTGGGAATGGAGACGTGCATCTCTTCGTGCAGGTACTCGTAGAAGGATGTGTCGATGAGCGGGACGATACCCGATTCCTGCAGCGCTTCGAAGAGTTTATGCACTGCCTCGCACTTCTTGGGTTGATAGGTATTCCCGAAGATTGCACATCTTTTACCCTTTTCCATAATTTATTTTGCTTTGAGCGGACAAAGTTAAGGATTTTTTCTTAACTTTGCAAAACAGAAGGGCCAATTATGGTTCATTCTGCACAAATCTTGCATCATAACTCTTTATTCATATATAATATATAAGGTATGATTTACGTCTTTTTAGCAACAGGCTTCGAGGACATCGAAGCTATAGCACCGGTTGACATCATGCGACGTGCCGGGCTGGAAGTGCAGACGGTTTCCGTTACGGGCGACCGTGTCGTGACGACAGCACATGGCGTTGGTATCGTGGCCGACATCTTGCTTCAGGATGCAGACTTTTCGCAGGCAGAGATGATAGTGCTGCCCGGAGGACTGCCCGGCTCAACGAACCTTGATGCATGCCGCCCCCTGACGGAAGCCATCGTGCGCCACCGCGAGAAAGGCGGGGCAATTGCAGCCATCTGTGCCGCTCCGCTTGTCTTCGGACATCTTGGCCTGCTGAAAGGCCATCGCGCCACGTGCTATCCCGGAGTTGAGCCCGAACTGAAGGGCGCCACCTGCACCTCGGCTATCGTCGAGCAGGATGCCGGCATCATTACGGGTAAAGGTCCCGGCGCCGCCTTCGAGTTCGGCTACACCATCGTCGATTTCTTCCTTGGCAAAGGTGCATCCCAGCCTCTGCGACAGGGCATGATATACCAGGAACTGGTAGGAGGATGACGCCAATGACCGGAGAGCACCTGTTTGCCATCATCGTGGCAGGCGGCAAGGGACTCAGAATGGGCAGTGAGATACCGAAGCAGTTCCTCCCCATCGGAGGGAAACCGGTACTGATGCATACTATCGAGGCTTTCAGGCAAGCGCTTCCGGAAGTCCGGGTTGTGCTCGTACTGCCTGCCGAGCAGCACGACTACTGGCACCGACTCTGCCAGCAATACGACTTCCGTTCCCCTCAGCTGATTGCAGCTGGCGGCGAGACGCGCTTCCACAGTGTCCGCAACGGCCTTGCGCTCCTGCCGGACGAAGCGGGAGCAGTTGTCGGCATCCACGACGGGGTGCGTCCTTTCGTCTCGGCTGACACCATACGCCGCTGCTACGAAGCTGCAGCCACGGGTCATGCCGTAGTGCCTGTCGTGCCTGTCGTCGAGACGGTGCGCCAGATTCTTCCCGACGGCAAGAGCGCAACACGGCCACGCAGCGACTACCGCCTCGTGCAGACTCCGCAGACCTTTCCCCTGACACTGCTGAAGGAAGCCTACCGACAGCCCTACTCGGAGTCCTTTACCGACGATGCCTCGGTTGTCGAAGCAATGGGACGCGAGATTGTCATGATTGAAGGCAATCGCGAAAACATCAAGCTAACAACACCTGAGGACCTTCAGTACGCACGCTTCCTACTGTCCTGAAGGTTCACATCACTATTATTAACTTAAAACACTGGAAAACAAAATGAAATTAAACAAAGGGTTATACACATCCTTCATGTTCTGCTGCATGTTCCTGTCGGCAGGCATGACCATTAACATGAATGCACAGGACACCATAGACGACATCGGCAACCTGCTGGTGAGCTACAGCTTCGACCGTGACGGCGACGACAGCGGCACCTACTCCGCCACGCCGATGGGGTCCGCCTCTTTCCTCGAACTTAGCAACGGCAACCGCGTCCTCTCTACAGGCAACGACAAGGGCTACCTGGACCTCGGCACCGCGATGGCACGCGAAGTGCTCGGACAGCTGAGCGGCAATTACTCTATCTCGCTCGACATCTGCATCGGCATTCCCAACTCGCTGAACAGCTTCTGCTGGGCATGGGCAATGGGCAATGGCACGGGGCAGTACTCGGCTCTCGTCAACAAAGCAGGAAACGGCGACTGGTACTACGAGATAAAGAACTCGAATGCTTATAAGGCTTCCTCCGCACGCGGACTCAGCGAGGATGAGTGGCACACCGTCACGGTTGTCCAGAGCGGCAGCACCTGTGCCATCTACACCGACGGCGTGCGTCGCGGCACGGTCTCCACGTCAGTTCATCCCGCGAACTTTGCATCCAGCATCTCTCAGAGTTGGCTGGGACGCTCGCCTTACGAGTCCGACGCCTACATGACCGGAACCATGATGGACAATTTCCGCATCTATGCGAAAGCCCTCACGACTGCCGAGGTCAAGATGCTCTATGAAGCTCGCCCCAAACAGGAGGAGGAACAGAAAGTGGAGTTCCCCGTCGTGTTCGACTTCTCGTCCGAGAGCGACACGGCACGGCAGTTCACCGGCACCCTCCAGAACGGAGCCGAGCTGACACGCTTTGCCTCGAAGCCCGTGCTCAGCCTCGGCAATGCCGACGGCTATTTCGACTTCGGTCCGGACTTCCGCAATGTCATGAGCAGCCTCGACGAGACATTCTCCATCTCTACGACACTGCTCGTGCCGAAGACCACGTCCGTCTCCGGTGCAGGCAACTTCATCTGGTGCTTTGCCCGCAGTTCCAGCGAAGGCTATCTCTTCCTCAGTGCCAAGGACACGCGTTATTCCATCTCGACCTCCAACTGGAGCGGCGAGACCAACTGCTCCGCCACCATGCCTATTGCACAGGGAGAGTGGGTCAACGTCACCTACACGCAAAGCGGCAACACCGGTGCCTTGTACGTCAATGGTGTGAGGAAGAGTCAGAACGGCAACATGAAGACGCATCCTGCCGACCTCAAGAAGCTCGTGATGAACTACCTGGGAAAGAGCTGCTACGCCGGCGACGCCTACCTGAAGGATGCACTCTATGCTGATTTCCGCATCTACGACACCACCCTCACAGCCGAGGACATCGCCGAGCTGGTGGCGGAAGCCGACGCCCTGAACAACCTCAGCAGCGAGGAGGCCATACGCATCGACCTCGAAGAACTGTCACTGCCCAGCAGCATTAACAATCTCTACGAAGGCGTCAAGCTGCCCGCCAGCGGCACTTATGGCTCCGCCATTACCTGGCAGTCCGACAACACGGCACTGCTATCGAGCGACGGACAGGTTGTAGGCATTCCCGAAGGAAAGCGCCAGCACGTCACCCTCACCGCCACGCTGACCAACGGCACGGAGACTGCCACCAAGACCTTCGACGTCTATGTCCGCCGCAAGGACAGCCCCTACTCCCACTACCTCTTCACCTTCTTCCCCAGCAATTCCGACGAGAACATCTACTATGCCCTCTCGGACAACGGCTACGACTACACGGTCATCAATCAGGGCAAACCCGTCATAACCGCCAAGGACATCACCGTCATGGGCGGACTGCGCGACCCCCACATCCTGCGAGGCGAGGACGGACGCTTCTACATGGTCGCCACCGACATGCGCAGCTCCCTTGGCTGGAGCAGCAACCGCGGCATGGTGCTCATGCGCTCCGACAACCTTGTCACCTGGACGTGCAGCACCGTCCATTTCCCGACACGCTACGCAGGAACGTCCTTTGCCAACGTGACGCGCGTCTGGGCACCGGAGACTATCTACGACCCCGTGGCCGGAAAGTACCTCGTCTATTTCTCCATCCTGACTAACGACGGCTCCGTGCCCTACGACAAGGTCTTCTATGCATACGCCAACGAGGACTTCACCGACCTCGAGACGGAACCCATCTACTTCTACGACCGCGGCGGTGCCACCATCGACATGGACATCGTCTTCAACGAGAACGACAGCCTCTACCACGCCTTCTACAAGAACGAGGGAGCGGGCGGCATCTGTCAGGTGACAGCCAGCAGCCTCACCGCCCCCGTCGGACAGGAAGGCAGCCAATGGAGCAAGCCCAGCGGCACCCTGCAGCAAACAACCGAGGCCGTGGAGGGCGCTGGAATCTTCCGCCTCATCGACAGCGACGATTGGATTCTCATGTACGACTGCTACATGAACGGCCACTACCAGTTCTGCTCTTCGCCCGACCTTTTCCAGTTCACCTTCCGCAAGAACACAGCCACCTCCGGGGCATTCACGCCCCGCCACGGCACCGTCATTCCTATCACCGAAGACGAGTACCAGGGGCTGCTGCTGCTCCCCGACGTGACAGGCATCAAGGCCATTGGCAACCGGGAGCAGTCAGCCGGCGGCGAGCACCCCGTGCGCAAGGAACTCACTCCCTCTGGAATCGTCATCAAGGACCAGAACGACCACCGTTTTGACCTGAACGGCAGACAGATTAAGGTGGGTTCTATAAATTAGCTTGGGATTGCTCTTAGGCTATTTTCGAGCAGATTTGACTTCAAACCCGCCGAAGCGTAGCAGGCTACGGTTCAAGGGACTGAAGGCAAAGATGCCGAAAAGA